>DASRHT010000055.1:0-23651 GCA_035650355.1 Ktedonobacteraceae bacterium | reverse complement strand
CCGGAAATCGTGCATGCGCCCAAACGCCCCGGCGATCTCGCTATCGCCTACTTCGATTGTCGCAAAGCCGAACGCGTCCTTTCCTGGAAACCGTCCGTCTCTCTGGAAGAGGGTATTGTGAAAACGGTCGAGTTCTTTAAGAATCAATAGGGTGCCATTCATTGCAGCCGACCTGAGCGAAGCTAGACGCTTCCTTACCGAACGACTGAGCGAAGCTAGACGCGCTAGCGGCGTTGGCGGGCGG
This sequence comes from Ktedonobacteraceae bacterium, assembly GCA_035650355.1. GTDB lineage: Bacteria > Chloroflexota > Ktedonobacteria > Ktedonobacterales > Ktedonobacteraceae > DASRHT01. Next base: position 23,407 of record DASRHT010000055.1, on the reverse strand, counting down.
AATTGCAAGACCGAGAGCGGCGTTGGTCGGCTGTATAGCAAGCTGCTTTCCCTGATACCTTATAATAACAGGGCGGCTCGTCACAGCTATGGCGAGCCGCCCCCGCAAGCAGGCTAGTTGGCGCCTGCCGCTTCCAGAGATTGGGCATAGGAGCGTACCACTTCACGCATATGGCGCGTGATAACATGAGCCAGAATCATATGAGCATCCTCTTCCTGCTCGATATTCTGACCTGGGGCAAGCACGTAGGCATCCACAAGATCTTTTATCCTGCCTCCCTGAGCGCCAAGCAGGCCGATGGTATAGGCTTGCGACCGTTGCGCCAGCAGGAGCGCATTGATGACATTCAGCGAGTTGCCACTCGCGCTGATACCAATTGCGACATCGTGCGGCTCGATTAAGCTCGCCAGTTGCTCCGCGAAAATGTGCTCGTAGGCGGTATCATTGCTCCAGGCGGTAATCAAGGGCACATGATCGGTTAGTGAGATTGCCTTTAAACGAGGCGCGCCGCGCACAATCGTATTTTTCGCCAGATCGAGCGCCAGGTGAGAGGCGGTCGCGGCGCTCCCTCCGTTGCCCATCACAAAAATACGGTGGTTATTATAGTATGCCTGCTCTAACAGTTGCAAAACGCGCTGAAGCCCGGCCAGTGAGATGCTGCGCATCATATGTTCTAATTCGCCAAAATAGGTATTAATTTTCTCCAAGACGGTATTTCCTTCTCTCCATAATGCATGCCGCTTGACATCTTAGGACTCGATGGTATACTTCTCCTCAAGAAGGGCGGGAGACGGTGGCTATCACGATCCGCTTGAGGATACTGAAAACAGAGTCGGGCTATAAGGAATGATCCAGCGACTGCTGAAGTTAGCGACGTTCAGCACCACAGTTGCTCCCTGATGATCAAAGCGAAAATTCATGCGCTTCAATCCTCGCTCTTCCAGGGCACAGGTAACGGCCTCCTGGGCCTCTTCCCGGCAATACAGTAAAAGAAAACCACCGCCGCCCGCACCGGTAATTTTGCCAGCCGACGCGCCGTGTTGCAGGGCCAGTTCGTAACACTCGTCGATAAACTGGCTTGAGAGGTTAGGAGCAAGGCGGCGCTTTTCTTGCCAGGAATAGTGCAGGAGGCTGGCAAATTCTTCTAAATCGCCACGCTCCAGGCAGCGCTGCACCTCACCGGCGACATGCTTTATGCGATGCAACGCTTCCAGCACTCCCTCGTCGCGCTCTTCGGTGGACCTGCGCTGATGCTTGAGAATGGAGGTTGACTCGCGGGAACTTCCGGTGAAAAATAGCAGCAGGCGGCGTTCCAGGGTGTCTCGCACCTCGGGATCGATCTGTAGCGGCTCAACCGTCACCCCTTCGCTGGCAAAGGTGATGGTATTTAAGCCACCAAAGGCGGAGGCGTACTGATCTTGCTTCCCAATAGGCATGCCCATTTTGCCGATTTCAATGTATGAGGCCAGTTCGGCGGTTTGCTGCCTGGTCATGGGCTGCTCAATCAAGGTCGAGATGGCCCGCACCAACGTGACGGCTGCGGCGCTCGATGACCCCAGACCGGTACCCGGGGGCACCTCGCTGGCGACGAACAGGTTCACGCCTCGACGAATGCCGAAATGATGCAACACTGCTTTGGGCAGCGCGAGATCCCCATTCCAGAAGAGGTCATTGTAGGGCGTGTGACGAAACAGCGAGCGATAATCTGCCGAGATCACCTGAAGATCATCAGTTTCGTCGGTCGTCATAATGGTATAAAAATACTTATTGATCGCGCTACTCACCACCATTCCACCGTAGCGAGCGTAATATGCCTCCAGATCAGTTCCTCCACCCCCAAAGCTGATGCGCATCGGCGCCCTGGCAATTAACATCTCTTCTACCTTCCTCTGGAGGGCAGGGGCCAGCCCTGCCCCTACCCTTTCCCGGCCCGAATATTTACGACCCCGACCCGATAGGTTGTCGCATCGCCTCGATCAATACTGCCGCTACTTCTGGACGCGAAAAGGCGCGTGGTGGCACTTCGCCCGCCTGCAACATCTGGCGCACCTTCGTTCCGCTCAAGGTGATGTGTTGATCGCTGCCATGCGGGCAGGTTTTCTGCGAGGCCATAGCGTCGCAAACCTTGCAGAAGAAGGTGTGATCAAAGAACATCGGGGTGATTGCCAGCCTGGCAGAGTCAAATTCGGCGAAAATATGGTGCGCGTCATACGTGCCGTAGTAGCTGCCGACGCCTGCATGGTCACGACCTACGATAAAATGTGAACAGCCATAGTTTTTGCGCATGATGGCGTGGAAGATCGCTTCGCGCGGACCAGCATAGCGCATGGCAGCAGGCAAGACGCCGAGCAGAACACGATCCGCAGGATAATAGTTCTCCAGCAGCACCTCGTAGCAGCGCATGCGTACGGCGGCGGGAATATCATCTCCTTTGGTATCGCCCACCAGAGGATGCAGGAAGAGGCCATCGACGGTCTCCAGAGCGCACTTCTGGATGTATTCGTGCGCGCGATGCACGGGGTTGCGCGTCTGAAACCCGACCACGCGCTGCCAGCCACGCTCGGCAAACAGGGCGCGCGCTTGCTGGGGCGTATAACGGTAACGGGCAAAGTGCTGCTCCTGGAGCGCGACAACACGCACTGCGCCACCCAGCAATACGTCGCCCTGCTGATAGACGATCTTCACTCCTGGATGGGCTTCTTCCTCTGTACGATAGACATGGCGGGCCTCAAGCCGTTTGTCGTAATCGAACTTCTCTTCAACCATCATCACCGCCTGAAGCGCATCCTGGGCATCGACAAGAGCTACCTGAGAGCCGATGTGCAGCGATGACGCCTGGTCTGCGGTTACAGGAAGCGTGACCGGTATGGTCCAGGGCAGGCCATTGCTCAGGTGCATCTCTTTCACGACGCTGCGATACTCGCTCCCGTTCATAAACCCCTTGAGCGGGCTGTACGCGCCTATCGCCAGCATCTCCAGATCGGCCAGTTGACGCGAGCCCACGACGATTCTGGGCAGCGTGCTAGCTTTTTTCTTCAGCTCGGCAGCCTCTCCCTCGCTTGCCATATTCAATATCAATGCGCCACCATGAGGGGCGATCAAACCATCTGTCACCATTCTCGTATCCTCTTTCGTGGAGACCCGATTTCTCGCGTCCGCCACGCTCATCTTTCAACGTTAGAGATATCCTAAAGCGGCCAGGCGATCTGTTACGTGCTTTGCCTCGTCGTCTGGCTCAAGATAGCCCAGTTGCTCCAGTTTGGCAAAAATACGCTGAATGCTCTCCTCAACCGTTTCTTTATCTGTATGAATTACCAGCTCTGGATGCTCCGGCTCCTCGTATGGATCGTCAACGCCGGTAAAGTTCTTGATTTTGCCCTCATCAACGAGTTTGTACAGACCTTTGACATCGCGCTCGCGACAGACATCAAGCGGGCACTTCACATAGACTTCAACAAAGTTCCCGATTTCTTTACGCGCCCATTCGCGTGCTTCCCGGTAGGGAGAGATGGCGGCGGAGATGCAGACAACGCCATTGCGGGTCAGCATACTGCACACGAAAGCGATACGCTTAATGTTGATATCGCGATCCTCGCGGCTAAAGCCAAGCCCCTTGCTCAAATGGGTGCGCACAATATCGCCATCAAGCACTTCCACTTTGCGGCCTCGTGCTCTAAGACGCTGCTCAATCACCTCGGAGAGCGTACTTTTGCCCGCGCCTGACAGGCCGGTAAACCAGATAGTAAAGCCGGTATCTGACATTGTATGAATACCTCCTTGCCGAGCGACTGAGCGCTCCCACGATGAATCGGGGAGCTACGACGCTAACGCGTCGTTGTCGCTCGGAATTTCAAGACACTTCCTTCATAGCTTTTCAGCAGAAATAAATATAGTTACTTCCCGCTTGTTGCTGCCAACTAAAACGGCTTCCCCTGCATATCAATCGGGATAGGGACTTCTAAGTGTTGTAAGATTGTTGGGGCCATATCCATCAGTTGCAGCCCGGACAGCTCTCGCCCTCCTGGCCCCTCATCGAGCGCCGGATCGCGCTTGATGACCATGCCATATTGGGCATGATTACAATCATCGGGACCGGTATCATTCTCAAACGTATAAATCGAATCGTAGCCAACGGTGCCCACCGAGCGCCAGAAGAGATCGCCGAAGTAGACGATCAGATCAGGCGGGAAGCCATTGCATTGCTGATAAATTTCCTGGGGCTTGAAAACCTTAGTGCCGATATTGACTCCCTGCGGGTCAACAATGGCCTCAAGTTTGGTTTTCAGCTCGTCGCGCAAGGCCGCCACCTCGCCGGGCTTGACGATGCCCTGCGGCTCGCGCCCCTCAACATTGAGGAAGATGCGAGCATAATACCCGCCATCGCCCCAGACCTTTGTGCGGCTCCAGTCGATCCCGCAGGTATCGATGGAGGTGCGTTGCTCTGGCTTATTTTTGAGCGTTAAATAGCCCTCGCGCATCAACCATTCGTTGACGCAAATGCCGCCATCCATCTTTTTAGCGCCGTGATCGGACACGATGAAAACGGTAGTGTCGTCATCTACAAGCTCTAAGATCTGGCCGATCTCGGTATCAAGATAGAGGTAATAGTCGTGGATGCTCTTGCTATAGACCGGGTGCGCCTCATGCCTGGGATGGCTGGGGTCGTGGTATTTCCACAATCCATGATGAATGCGATCCGTTCCCATCTCAACAAACATGAAGAAGTCCCAGTCTTTTTCCGCTATCCAGCGTTTCACCAGCTTGAAACGCTTCTCCGTCATGGTATAGATCTGGCGCAGCAGGAAATCTTTATCATTGGTGCGGAAGTTGGGGACATCAACCAGGTATTCTCCAACCAGCGACTCTATTTCCTGCATAGCGGAAGCTGGATAGGTGTAAGGACGCTCAGGATTCGTCGTCGAGGGCGAGAGAAAACACCCCACCTGGATGCCATTGACCGGTTTAGGGGGATAGGTTTGCGGCACACCGATGGTGATGACCTTCTTGCCTGCATGTGAAAGAATATCCCACACGCGATCAACTTTGACAGAATTAGCATTAGCGAGCGTCTGTTTCTCGTATGAGTAATCGCCGCGATTGCGGAATCCATAGAAGCCAAGTACGCCCGGGTCACGGCTTGACATCATCGAGCTCCAGGCGGGAACGGTGATAGCCGGGGTGCAGCTCTCCAGCCGCCCCCACACGCCGCCATCCATCACCCGCCTGAAATTCGGTAGATCGTCACGCCACTGCTCAAAGACCAGCGTCGGCTCTACACAATCCAGACCAATCACAAGGACTTTTTTTCGCTGACTCATGACTAGTAGAAGCCTTTCAACCTGAAATACATCTTCCACGCGAAGCACATCATATGTAACTACAATGACATGCTTCCAAACGGTTTAGCATTGATTATCTATCTCACGGGGCCTGTTATGGTTATTCAACAGTACTCTGCCTTTATAATTGTAATATTTGCGCCAATCGGCAGATATCAATTGCAGCGCACTCGCCTGATTCTCAGCAGGAGCGCACGCTCACGCCTGCAGCGCTTGCTCCTCCTCCCTTACGCGGCTTCGCCGCGCCAACGCTGCCACGAGAGGGCGAACACACTCAGCGTCAGACACGTTCTTAGCAAAAACTGACCGAACCCCTTTAAGCAGGGTCCCGCTATTAAAGAATATCGGATACTTCTGTAAGAGAATTCACACCCCGCTTGTAAGCCAGTGCATAGCAATTGTCTGGAAATGGCAGTATAGTTAAGAATGCGAGATCGCAAATTCTTCTGTAGGGGCAGGGCTGGCCCCTGCCCTTCCAGATATCGCAAATTCTTCTGTAGGGCTAAGCTGTAGGACCTGGGCTGCCCTTCCAGATATCGCAGATTCTTCTGTAGGGCCAGGCTGTAGGTCCTGGGCTGGCCCCTGCCCTTGCAGAGCTTCGAACCAGGTATAGTGCGAGCAAAAGGAGTTTTACCATGACGGCAAATAAGAAAGTACGCGTAGCGGTGATAGGTGTAGGCAACTGCGCAAGCTCCCTTGTACAGGGCGTCCAGTATTACCGGGAGGCGCAGCCAGACGATTTTGTGCCGGGCCTGATGCATGTGGATCTGGGCGGCTATCATATTCGGGACATAGAGTTTTCCGCAGCTTTCGATATAGATGCCGGTAAGGTGGGAAAGGATATCAGCGAGGCCATTTTTACAGCCCCGAACAATACCTATCGTTTCGCCGAGGTGCCGAAGCTGGGGGCAAAGGTCTATCGCGGCATGACCCATGACGGGCTGGGCAAGTATCTCTCCCAGGTTATCCATAAAGCGCCTGGACGGACCAACGACATCGTGAAGATCCTCAATGATACCGGCACTGACGTGGTGATCAATTACTTGCCCGTCGGCTCCGAGACGGCGACGAAGTGGTACGTTGAGCAAATTCTGCGCGCCGGCGTTGGCTTTGTGAACTGTATCCCCGTCTTTATTGCGCGCGAGCAATACTGGCAGGATCGCTTCAAAGAAGCAAAACTGCCCATGATTGGCGACGACATCAAGAGCCAGGTCGGGGCCACTATTGTTCACCGCATGCTCACGCGTCTCTTCCGCGAACGCGGCGTCAAGGTGGAGCGCACGATGCAGCTCAATGTGGGAGGCAACACCGACTTCTACAATATGCTGGAGCGTGAACGCCTGGAGTCGAAGAAGATCAGCAAAACTAACTCGGTGACCAGCCAGCTCGATTATGAGATTGGCAAAGACAACGTTCATATCGGGCCTTCCGACTATGTCCCGTGGCTGACCGACCGCAAATGGGCCTATATCCGCCTGGAGGGCCGCACCTTCGGCGATGTTCCGCTCAATGTGGAGCTCAAGCTGGAGGTATGGGACTCACCCAACTCGGCAGGCGTGGTCATCGATGCGCTGCGCATGGTCAAACTCGGACTGGATCGCGGCCTGAGCGGTACGCTGGAAGGGCCAAGCGCCTACCTGATGAAGTCGCCACCGGTGCAGCATCATGATGATATTGCCCGAGAAATGACCGAAGCGTTTATCCAGGAAGTGCCTCTTCCCACGCAGGATGATACTGTGAAGGAGCAGGCGAACGGACATAAAGCGGAAGCCAAAACCGAATAGGTCAGGGGGAGTGAAAAAGGGACGTAGGACACCCCGCGAGATGTCCTGCGTCCCTCGCTACCATCATCACCGTGTTTTATTGTTGCTCATCTTCTAACGATGTTGTACTGGAGCATTTTGATCAGGAGTTGTTTCGGTTGTATTCGTTGTAGCAGTACGTAACAATTCCTCGCGCACAATCGTTATTTCTGGTGGCGCGCTAATGCCAATTTTAACACGCTCGCCTTCAACCGCCAGCACCGAAATGTTAATTACACCGGCCAGCACAATACTTTCACCAACTTTTCGTCGCAATACTAACATGCAAGGCTCCCTTCATTAGCAGCATGTCCCAGGCGTCCCTGCGCGGCGACCGACAGGAGGGCGCATCTTTCAACGTAAACCACCACATAAAATTGAATAGCGAACGCTTAGAGAGTTACTACGTTGTCTAGACGCCAGGTTAGCGCAGAGCGGGTACAATTCAGGATAATTAAATAAAGCTACCTTTCCTGCTCGTCCATCAGGTGGGTCGCGTTCGTCAACAGTCGTTCGGCAAGAACCCTACTAGTAACAGTATAGGTACCGGCCTGAACTTGCGCTTGTAGTTGCTCGATGCGCGCTGCGCGTGCTTCAGAACCGAGCTGAGCAGCACGCATACCACGCCGAATCATCGATTGCCGCTCCGAATGAGCAATCCAATCGAGCCAGGGTGTGATCTGAGAATCGGGTAAAGCGTCTTCCACCGTCCGAACTTGTTTTTTCGCACGAACCAGGTGACGCGTGCCTATTTTCATGGAATTCCCTCCCACTATGAAATTTTGTGGCTCTACTGGTGATACATTCTAGCAATCACTCGCAATCATCCATGATGCATTTCCACTTGACATCCCCGGGCAGTGCATGTATAGCGCCCCCAGGGAGGCGGCGAGAAGGCGTGGCTACCTTGAAATGTTCCGCACTCCCACGCTGCTGACGCGCTCCCACGATCAATCGGGGAGCGACAGGGCAACCGCAAGGGATATCTTGCAATTCCGCCCGCCAACGCCGCTCTCGGTCTTGCAATTCCGCCCGCCAACGCCGCTAGCGCGTCTAGCTTCGCTCAGTCGTTCGGTAAGGAAGCGTCTAGCTTCGCTCAGGCGGGCGGCAAGGCAGGCCCCTACGGAGCGCGGAAAAGAAATATCTCGATCCGCTTGAGGATACTGGATATACACTGTACTATCGGTCTGAAATAGCGACTCAACAGGGATAGTAATGATACATGTTGACTATGAAATCACTTGCCTGGAACGTCTCCCTTTACCACTACTAGCTATAGCCTTCTGATGATTCGATCTTCTGATTTCATGAGCAGCCGTTTCCGAGCTATCCACACCTTCCACGACACGCTGACCGCTATTGGTTTCATGGATATCCCTGGCCTCATCAAACTGATATGGCCTCAAGGCGGCGCGTAAGCGCATAATTGCCTGCATGTGCAACTGGCACACGCGGGACTCGGAAACGCGCATCACTTTGCTGATCTCCTTCATCGTTAGTTCCTCCTGATAGTATAAGGAAAGCAGCAACTTTTCCCTCTCTGGCAAACGATCAATCGCGTCCCCGAGCAACACTACCAGTTCCCCTCGCTCCACCTGGAGGTCCGGCCCCGGCGCGCTTTGATCCTCCAGCAGGTCGCTCAGCGAGGTCGCCTCATCGTCCTGAGTCAACGTACTCAACGGCGCGTCAAGCGAGAGCACAGTCGCGCTGACCTCAAGCAGCATTTGACGGTAGCGTTCTATCGAGACGCTCATCGCTGCCGCGGCTTCCCCCTCTCTGGCTGGTCGTCCCAGCCGTTGCTCCAGTTCGGCTAACACCTGCTCGATCTGTCGCACGCGTGCGACCGCCGAACGCGGCAACCAGTTGAGCGAACGCAACTGGTCGATGACGGCCCCGCGAATACGCGGAGTGGCGAACGCTTCGAAGCGCACCCCACGCGCCGGATCGTAGCGATCAATGGCGTTTATCAGCCCGATCATGCCATAACTAATTAGATCTTCAGCATCTAAGAGACTGGTAGGCGGTATCCCTAACCTCCCGACGACAAAACGCACAAGAGGCGCGTATTCAGTAATCAACTCTTCCCGCAACGCCGGACGTTTGGTAGCGATAAACTCTGTCCAGGTATCGCTCATTGACACTGATGCCCTCATATGACACTCCTTTCAACAATGCCAGACAGACCCCCCGATCCATCGCATGAGTAGAGTGTAGTAGGATAGTAAGCTGAGGAATATTGACGCAGGTCCCCCGTTCAATCAACAGAGGTCCTAAGCCGCTGGGAAGCTATAGTTTCATGGGAGGGGGTCGATAGATAATTCCAGGTGAGAGGGAGTGGCAGCCAGCCCACACGGCTGAACATCGAACTTCTGTTATGCGATTCATCTGAGGAGAGAGCTCTATGAAAAATAGACAACCACCCGGTGGACCTTTTGAGCACAATGAGCGGCTCTTACAGCACATTAGAACGGGCAGCAGTAGCGAGCATGCGCAGGAAGAGCAGGTGCAGTTGGATTATCTGATGGAGTCGGGCTTTGAGTGGGAGGAGGCGGTCAAGCTGCTTTGCATGCGTGAACACCTGTATGAGAATAGCGAAGTGCGCCAGCGCATGGCTGATGACTTGCGTACACATTTTGTTCGATGGCTCTATGAACACGGCGAAATAAGTGAAATATAGTGCTTGCCACCCCAGAAGAGATATGTTATACTCTCGGCGGAGAGATGTCAGAGTGGTCGAATGTGCCGCTCTCGAAAAGCGGTAGGGTGCAAGCCCTCGTGGGTTCGAATCCCACTCTCTCCGCCAACCTGGAGGAGTCTCATAGTGGTCTAGTGAGCACGACTGGAAATCGTGTAAGGTGAATAGCCTTCGTGGGTTCGAATCCCACCTCCTCCGCCCAGGCCCCCGACCCGCTCCCCCGATACACTTTCCGCCAGAACTCTTTGCTTACCCTTTATGAACGGGAAATGGTGTCATCCGGCCAGTTTCCTTTAACAAGAGAAAAACACTTCTCAAAATATGCGGCAATTTGTTCAAGAGCAAGTTGTCCTTCTGGGAGCATATCAGCAAAGGCATGCCAACCATGAGACATGTTGCCCCAGGTAACGCACGTTGCCCTGCTTTGACATGCCTTTGCTTGTTTAGCCAGTCGATAGGCGTCATCGTGCAAGATTTCGCGCTGTCCTACCTGAAGAAATAGCGGTGGCAAGCCGTGCAGATCGGCATAGAGCGGCGAGGCGAAAAGTAGAGAATGACGCGATCAGGAAGCGAGGCAGCAGGAATAAGCCATTCCGCTGGGAGACCATCCAAATCAACTGTTTCAACCACTACATCCTGTGGCTGAGTCTGAAGCGCGAGGAGTCAAAGCGTGCAGCGACGTTTGAGAAACCCTGCGACTCAGGTGAGTCCCTTGATGGACCAGAAGCGCCAGAGTAAAATGGAGGGAATGACAAAAGAAGGAGAAGAAAAAATGCGAAAAGTCGTGGCCTCCCCCTTTACCTCCCTGGATGGCTTGATGTCCGGGCCACAGGGAGAAATCGAGTGGAATATGCCTTATTTCGACGAAGAGATGGCCAGTTTTGTCAAGGAAATATTAGAAGGCCTAGATACGCTGTTATTTGGACGTGTGACTTATGAGTGGTTTGCCCAGTTCTGGCCCAATGAAGGCGTGAAGCAAGATCCTGATCATGCCGGATTGATGAACTCGCTTCCCAAGATCGTCTTCTCAAAGACACTGGAAAAGGCCGAGTGGAACAATTCCAGGATTGTGCGCGACAATGTGGTCGAAGAGGTGAACAGGTTGAAGCAGCAGGAGGGGAAAAATATGGTCATAGATGGGAGTCCCACCCTGATCCATTCGTTTACCAGCCTGGGCCTGATCGATGAATTTCTTATTCGGCTCCATCCTGTGACGTTAGGGAGCGGCGTGCCCCTTTTCGAGCAAGCGGTGAAGCTTTCGCTACTAGAAGCAAGGCCGCTGCGTTCCGGGGTGGTTATTCTCCGCTACCAGGTGCTGAAATGAGAGAAAACAAGCGGTAGCGTCAAAAGCGTTATCTCAGCGAGACGCGAATATTGGACTGCTCCCAAAAGGCCACTCCAGCTCAGATTTCAAATTCCTCCATTGAGAGGGATACTCTGAGAAGGAGGAAGCAAGCAAGGAGCAAATCATGACGCAACGACAGTTCAGTCCAGAAGAAAAATTGCACATTGTGCGTCAACTGATCAGCGGGGAGAAGTACCTGAGCCAGTTGAGTCGAGAATACAAAGTGTCTCATACCGCGATTAGCAACTGGCGGCAAGCGTATCAGAGCAAGGGAGAAACCGCCTTTTTCTCCCCAGAGGTCCAGGACCACTCGGTTGAGGTGTTAGAAGCGCGCGTTGCCGAGCTAGAGCGATTTTGTGGGCAACGCTCGATGGAGAATGCTGTGCTAAAAAAAGCCTTGCATCTGCTTCCCTCGAGCAACGGCATGCGCTAATTGAGCAAGTGCGGGAGCAGATGCCACAGGTTTCGGTCCGAACGCTCTGTCGTTGGCTCGGCGTCAAAATGCCAGCATGGGACACCTTTTTCTTTGGCAACTTCGTAGGCTGCAATTGCTAAAACTTTGGGTGCCGATGTGACGGTAAATATCCAATCCCATTCTGTCCCCCAGCTACTACAAGCAGTGCTTTTTTTTCTTTTCCATATGTTTCTCGACTTATTTCTTCTTATCCTTCTTCACGCGCGGCTTGCAGAGCCAGATCGTCAGGCCGTTGTGTACTGCTTCACGCTCAAAAATGCAGATGCGCATCTCACCAGGTTTCCAGGCCGCTGCTTCCTCGGCAGTGAGGGCGATCAGCACTTCGGTGGTGGGGAACGATTCGTAGCTGAGCACGGCTGTGATATCAGGCGGTATGCGAGAGCGGAGTTCATCAGTCAATGGGATGACGCTTCCCTTGATCTCCTGACCCGCTCGCAGTTGCGCAGATTTAGCACGAATGCGCTCGTTGAGGGCGTGCGGTCCCTGTACTGGCTGGAGGTGTCCCTGACTTTTGAGTGCAGGATTTAGCGATCTCATTGGTGAATCGAGCAGTTCCAGGCGTCCATAGCCGCTGGAGGTCTTCGCACCGATGCCGAACTGTTCCAGGGCTTCGGCCAGGATCTGAAAGGTGATATCAACCCAACGCGTCGGTTGCTGAAAATCAGGAGCTGCCAGCGCCAGCAGGTAGCTCCCCGTGGCACTGAGGAAGGGCACCGGATTGGGGTCGTCGCTATCCGTCGGCGGTTTGCCTGCATCCTGGTAGTATTTTTGATGATGGACCGTAATCACGTCGGGATAGAGGGCCTGTTTGCGCCATCCTGTTCCAGGCTGATAGAGGGCGTCGAAGAAGGTGATATATCCGGCATCGTCCGTATTGCCAAAAACAATGTTGTGGAATGTTCCACCTTTTTGCCACTCATCACCCAGCCTCTGGTGGGCATAGCTGGCCGCCAGCCCCTTCAGAGCGCTGCCAGGAATGTAGGGGACGCCGTAGATACGATGCAGGCAGATGGAGGTCTCCAGCACACTTTCGCTGCCCAGCCCGACAATCATGCGCCCTTTCACCTGAGCGCAACGCGTTTGCGCGCCATAGCCATTCGTGAGAGTCTCCCGCCAGCGTTCAAAATACGCGGTGTACTCGGGTGGCTCGGGAATGCGTGCCGCCTCTTCTATGAGCTCCTTGCGGCTCTCATCACGCGTATAGTCCTGGAGATATTTGTTGAGCCATAGGCTCGCATTCTTGCCATGCGTATTGGCAAGTTTTTTGCGTATCTCAACCTGATTAATCATTGTCTTTCCCACTTCCGGCGGTATCCTCACCAGCCTCAACTCCCAGGATTGATTGCGCAAAACGCTTATACCAGAGCAGCGCCCCCAGGATATGTCGCGTCAGACGCATATACGCACTCAAATTTGCCTTTTGGACAGCCTCCAGCAGCCTGACTGTATTTTGTTGCCCAATCGTCACTGCTAGATCCTCAAGGATCTGTTTCTGGATATCCTCTCCGCGCGAATTGACAAATTCCAGGGCTTGCAGCAGCCCGGCAGTATGGATCAGGATCGGAAGCTTATGGGCCATCGCGCCGTATTTTTTGTAATCTGACTGCTTTGCGATGACAAGAACTTGCCGACGGATAATATCGGCATATTGCTGGTCAAGTGTTTGCATCTTTTAAGCTCCTCTCCCTGTCTCTCCACTGTTAGCCGCAAGCCGCACGCGGCAGAGACCGCGCCCGACGGTCGCTTTTCCTCCGAACTGGAGCGTTTTCTGAGTACGGTTCTCCAAAATCTCGAAGACGCGATCTGGCCTGATGTCTGCGGCTTTTGTTGGCGCGACAAGGACGATGCCGGAGAGAATGGTCTCGGTGGGCAGCGCCTCTTCGTACCAGAGGCCGCCGTCTTCAACGATTTTCGCCTCTGGCTTGAGTTTGATGCGGGCGGTAATTTCGGTGGCTGTATCCAACAGAAAGCTGAATACATCATCATGGATGATGCAGAAACGTTCTCGGAGCGTGGTTTGCCAGGAGGTATCGTCTGGAAACACGCGCTCGGCGATCCAGCTCGCCCAAGAGTTGGCAGCAGGACTATCGTCGGGCTGGCCATGCTTGAGTTCGAGATCCTCAAGATAGACCTCTGCATCGACGAGAATTTTACTTGTTGTGCCTATGACAATGTAGTTCTCCTCATCCTGAACGGTTGGCACAGGCGCTGTTGGGAGGGTAGCTTCTGCATCTTCGCTATCGCGTGCAAGCCGCCGCAACACGTAGGGCGACGTGACCCAGGCGAAGGTGCCTGCCAGGCTGCGCACGGGCAGCAGCAGCAAACGCTGGTCGGAAAACTGGACGGAACTGGCATAACCATCCTCATTCATATCCGCCACATCGGGACCAAAGACCTTGCGACACTCCCGCGCCTGCTCGGGATCGTGCATATCATAGCTGGCGCGTATGCTGCCCTTGAGCGATGAGCCGGGCAGAAAGGGCAAGCCCGTCGCCTTTTCGCGCGCAATGGGCAGATCAATTACGCCTGCTCCCTGGCCCGTGCCAGCATGGAGCAGAGAAAGGGCGTGGAGAAAAGTGATTCGTGCATGCATGGTTATCTATCGCCTCCAAGATCGTATAGAAATGCTCGTAAAACGTCTGTCTCACCTTTGAGTTTGTCATTATCGAGTTGGGAAAGACGGGCTACATCGGCTTTATTCAGCCGGGCTTCCACAGACTTATCCACTTCTTTTAGCATGAGAGGAGGAATACGGGAGCCCTTGAGAATTGCGGCCAACCCTATGGCCAGCTCACCGTTGCAGGCGAGCGGGCGCAAAATGAGTGGACTGGCCAGCCGTTCATGCTCTTTATTCGCTCCCTGGAGCGTGGTGTCTTTGGGGTCGTCCTCGTCTTTGAAATGGAAGAGGATGGGCAGGCCAAAAGCTGCTCTGGGAAATTTTTGTGGGTGATCAAGACTTGTATAGTGTCTTCTTCCTGTTAGCTCTCGAATGGCTTCCGCTTCCGGCCAGTTGCTGCGTCCGGTTCGGCCTTTCGTTCTCGATTGACGAAAGTTCGTATATTGGGCAATGAGTTGCCTCCAGGGATAAAATGTATTTGTGGCAGGATAGGCGAGCTCAAAGAAGAGTTTTTGCTCCAGGTGAGGGACGTCGCTGGGCCAGGCACCTGCAACAACGAATTTTTCCAGATGCTCGTTGATCCATCTTCTCACATCGGCTCGTTGATTGGAGGGAGGAAGATCGTCATTTTTCTTGCTATTGACCATCAGGAGCCGTAATGCTCCGAATCCACGCCGTGTTCTTGCTCCTATGCCCCCAAATGTTTCCCACGCCCAGAGAGCTGCCTGAACATCGTCGCTATGCGTCCGAGAAAAGATGATTTTGAGCGTAAATTGTACGTGATGCCGGACGCTTTTTATTTCCTCTTCGAGTTGCTTTTGCGTTTTTCGTCGCAGGTCCTCCTGGGGCGGACGCATGGGAAAGGCGGCATAGTCAGGAATACCATTCCCTTTAGGAATCAGATTTCCTCTGGTATTTCTTTCCAGGGAGAATGATTTTTTGCTCTCGCCTGCATGTGTGAGCATTACCTCTATCTGCACCGGTTGCTTGAACGGAGTGTTCTCACTTTCGTGTTTCTCCTGTTCTTCGCTTGTGGCCCCCTTTTTCTCTGTTGTATGCGCTTTACCCCAGATTTCATCTTCTTTGTTTTTCATGGCCTTCGGGTCATGGCCAAATTGGCCGCCACGGGTGGCACGCCACCAGAAGCGCAGGTGGCCGCGAATCTCGGTCGCGCGTACGACGGTTACCGGGTCAGCTTCCCCGGGAGTGACACCGCCACCGTACAGAGGCGTGATGAGTTTGTACTCACGTATCTGCTCGATCAAATCAAGTTCGCGGTGCGTGAGCGTCTGCGGAGGCTCAATGGTGGGACGTTTCCTCATTGCCTGTTGCTCCTCTCCATAGGGACTGGCTCTCCAGACCAGGTGCCCAGGACGGCTAATCCAAAGCCATCAGCCCGATCCAGGTCGTTGTCGCTGATGCACTGCATCCATATGCTCCTG
Organism: Ktedonobacteraceae bacterium; assembly: GCA_035650355.1. Classification (GTDB taxonomy): domain Bacteria; phylum Chloroflexota; class Ktedonobacteria; order Ktedonobacterales; family Ktedonobacteraceae; genus DASRHT01. The sequence goes on along the minus strand of DASRHT010000055.1, from coordinate 7,692 downwards.
ATCCATTGCCTGATGGCGTCTTCCTTGCCATCAAGAGCGAGAAACAGGACGGTTCCGGCGGGAGCGAGGCGGCGCGACGGTTTGGGCCTCTCTTCCGCCAGATCCCAGCCGGAGACCACCTTAGGCCGCTGAATGGCGATGGATTTCAGGGTGATGTTCATGCCATAGCTCCTTGCCTGCTCCTGCAACCAGCGCGATTGGTATCCCTGGTCGAAACAGGCGGGCGTGAGGAGGAAGAGACGACAATGGCCGGTATCGACTATTGCTTGCTCCAATGCTTCAGGACAGCCTGGGAGATCCGCGCTGCTGCGCCGCCAGGTGATCAGGCGGCGCTCTCCGCCGAATCTGGTCAGGCCGGGACGCATGGTGTAGCCCTGCTCGTCAATCACCACCGCCAGGGCAAGCCGTTGCGCTTCGGCGAAGCGCTTTCGGCCAGAGCCAGGAGCGGTAAATTCCAGGCCGGAGGTTTCAAAGAGCATGCCGTCTTTTGCAGCCTCTGTGTCGTCCTCGATGCTGACATGCTGCCTGCGCTCATACATCGGCCCGTGCAAGCCCAGTTGAGACAGGGGCAGTTCTCTTCCTGCCAGCTCAGTGGGGTTATGCAGCCAGGTTTGAAATTGCTGCCAGTACCAGTAGGCTGGCGGCTCTTTGAGCGGTTTCCCAGGGTCATTATTGCGCTGCTGCCCGACACAGAGTAACGCTCGCTGGTCCAGGTCGGTCTCTCCTCCGAGCGGCAATTGCAAGGGGACGAGCTGCTGCACGCGGGTCGATCCGCTCACATTTGATGGCAGCAGGAGCGCATCGAGGGGGGCAGGAACGAGCCAGCTCTCAGGGGTGATCTTGCCGCCGTCAGCCGTCAACTGCACGAGCAGCGGCCCACGGACACGCAATTTTTTGATGTGCTCAAGGGCTGCTTCATCTTCTTTCGGGCTATATTGAAAGACCCCATCCTCATTGATGCCAGCTCGCGCACGAATGCCGCCAGCAATCGTTGAAGGGAAGGGGAATGGCAACGATATCGCCCGCGCGCCAGGAGCAGACCCGAAGGGGCGCCCATCCCGAACGATCAGAGGATCGCGCGGTTCCATAATCCAGGTCGTTATCTGTGCAGCCATACGCGGCTTCTCTCCCTTTCCGACTGAGCCATCTGTTTGGCGCTTGCCAGCACCTGGGCAACGATCAATTCGTGAATCAGTTCGCCGATGAACACCGGCTGTACCCGCCCTATTTCAGGATGTGGCTCTTGCTCTATCCCGAGCCGGGCTTTGAAGAACCGCTCTATTTCCTCCACCTGATCTGGCGGGAATTTTCCTTTAGGAACAGCCAATTTTCGCTTGAGAATGCGCAGGGCATCCAGCTCGATCACGGCTGCATAGGGATAATCTGGCTGGCTTTGCGCCGGTTCCTCGGCAGAGAGGCCGAGGCGGAGCACGAGGTCACGCAGTTCGTAGGGAGTTCCATGAGGGATGGCTCCCCTCAGAGCGAAATCGACCAGCCGCTGCATGCTGCGATCCAGATTGTCCCAATGGCCTGCGATGGTATAGGTTTCCCCACTGCGCTTGCTCAACGTCACACAGAGCGCTTTTTTGCCCTCGATCCCTTTCGCCTGATCTTCGGCGTTTTTCGCCAGACGCCGCACCCGTTGCAGCGAATCGAGATGATGGGCGATAGCGATACCAACCGAGAGGCTGGGTTTGCGGCCCGCCTGATCCTCAAACTCCTGCAAAGTGTCGCGAAAGGCGCTGGCAAGCTGACTGGCGCACTCCAGTACCGTGTGCAGGGGCAACAATGCCTGCACATCGTCTCCTCCTGCATAGATCATCGCCCCCTGGTGCTCTCGGACGATAGTTCTGGCCTTGCCCGCAAAATCCGAGAGCGTTTGTGAGAGCTGGCGATGTCGCGTCTCGCCATGCGCTGCTTGTGCGTCGATAATCTCTCCCATGCCATCGCCATCGGCCTGCAAAAAAGCGTAGTAGAGGTCAGGCCGCATCCTGGGGAGACGAAGCACATCAAATTGTGCGTCGAGGACTGCATAGAAATGTTGCAGGGCCAGCTTTGCCATTTGTATGGGCGCACTCCTCCTGCTCATATCTTCGCCAGGCGCGTACAGGACATCGACCAGCCGACCTTCTAGCAGCATCGACCCTTCATAGCGACCGAGAAGGGGATGATCTGGATACCAATCGGGCACGCGCTCTAGCTGTGGCGAAAACGCCTTCTCCTTGACGATCTCAATGTAGCTCTCCCAGGCGTCCTGCACCCGCCTCAAATGCCCATTCTTGAGGATTTCCAGCCGTTGAAGAAATGGTATGGTTGCCATATGCGAGGTGCTGGGGAAATGCTCCCCAGAGGCAGTGACGCCCCGGCGTTTGAGCAGATCAACTCCCGAGAGGCGTTCTGCTGGACCTGCGCCATAGTTGTTATAGAGCCTGCGCAGGATGTTCCGCTTTGCCTCTTCTGAAGCTCCGGGGGAAGGATATTCTCGTTCGGGGATGACGCTTTCAAGCTGACCATTGATCGACGACTTTGGCACGGCATCTCCCCAACTGACCTGGGAAAAATTGCGCGTACTCTTGCGCGCCGCCATCATGGCTTCCAACTGCGCCCGCGTGTGCTGATACGCCTCATCCTGAAAGGAGAGCGCGACCCAGAAAAATTCGACCAGTTCCTCAACCTGAGCATCCGCGATGGAGCGCATGTCGCCTGCGAAATGAATAGCGCGATACGCTTGATCACAAATGGCATGAAGCCGCTCCATGATCGCTTGTTGTATCTGTTCTCCCAACGTCTGGGGTGATTGCTGCACAACGGCAATGATTTTATTGGGCACAACGAAATCCCCGTTGTTGGGCTGTAGCATTTCCTCGCGCGCAGGTGCGGGGAAGATCAGACTGCTCAGGCCATTTTGAGCGACAATCTCACGCGCCGCGGCGCGTGAAAGCTCGCTCAAGAACCATGAGCCGAAGGCCAGATCGCGCGTGCGACGGGCGCTCGCAATAAAATCCTGCACTGGCCCAATTTGCACTAGCAATAGATAGTTCATCACGCTACTCCAGTTTCCATACATCACGCCTCTTGCTTTTAAAGACAAGCATACCTTGACCGGAAGAGAAGCGCCTCATCAATTCGCTGAAAAACCTCATACATTTTTCTCAATATTTCGTTGAGAGAAGGATGACATGAAGCGAAGGACCATCATCGAACAGGAGCGTTTCGGGCGGAGACGCATCCCCCTGATGAGAAACCCTTTACACATGACCAAAGCATTTCCTTATAAAAGTGGAAGACACTGCTATAGTAGCATACAAAAAGCAATAAGCAGACATTCAGGCAAGAAAGTACCAGCATCAAAGGAAACGTAAAAGCAAACTGCGGGAGGAGCCAGAAGGGCTATTATTAGGAAACGCCTGCTGAAAAGAGGAATATAATAGGGCATGATGTGATGAGGAGAGACGCTGATGATGGTGATTTCGTGCATGGCGTTGCGGTGCAGTTCGACGAGAAGGCAGAGACAAAAAGAGAAAAAGCTGGAGGCGATGAGCTGATCTGGTTGCGGCACACCCATAGTACTTGCCGGATGCACCAATAATTTCGCCTGTTTATCTGATGTGGAAGGTGATTCCAGGAGAATGGAGAAAATCTCATTCTTCTGGAATCTGGAACGGCTTCTTCGCGTGACGTATCAGGGGCGGGCCAGGCGGTTGGCCCAGGGACACACGGCCTCAAGTTCTGTTGCCAGCGAGAGCAACAACCCTTCACCCAGCGGCGGTCCCACCACCTGCACTCCCAGCGGCAGGCCGTCCTCGCCCTGGTAGAGTGGCAGCGAGATGGCTGGCTGTCCGGTGATATTCCAGATGGCGGTAAAAGGAGTAAACACGCCAGCCTTGCGGAATTCGCCCTGCCAATCGGAATTGATATCGATTGTGCCCAGTGGCAGCGGGCGCTGGCCGAGGCTGGGGGTCAGTAAAACGTCGTAGGTGGAAAAAGAGCGAATGATAGTGCGCGCCTGCTGCTGGACGCGGGCCATCGCGCCAACATAGTGAGCGGGTGTAAGTGACCTGTTGAGTTCATAGAAGCCCCACGAGAGCCGCTCTATGCTCTCGGGTTCCACCGCGCGTCCGCCTAATTCAGCAGCATAGCTAATGTTGGAGGAGATGCCCCCGGCATACAGGACATTGAAAGCTCGAAATAACTCTGTTGCAACCATGCCTTCCGGCGTGTGTTCTTCAACGTGATGGCCCAGCGAGGCGAGCAATTTCGCGGCATCGTGTACCGCTCGGATATTCATCGGATCAACAGTCGAGCCGATGGGCGAGCTGACCGTCATGGCGATGCGCAGGCGACGTGGCGGGCGAGCAGCGGTGGCGGCAAAGGGTTCAGCAGGCGGGGGTGTCCAGGCGGCGTCGCCTGTTTCGTAGCCTGCCATCACATCTAATAGTGCAGCCGAATCGGCGACGCTGCGGGTAATGGCCCCATTAGTGGACAGGAACGATTCGCCTAAAGCCGGCCCTGGTGAGATTCGCCCCCGGCTGGGTTTGAGCCCGACCAGGCCACAGCAGGCGGCGGGAATACGGATCGAGCCGCCGCCATCTGAGCCGTGCGCAACCGGCAGAATGCCCGCGGCAACGGCGGCGGCAGCGCCCCCGGAAGAGCCGCCGGGGCTGAGGTTGGTATTCCAGGGGTTGCGCGTAGGGCCAAAGCGTCTGGGTTCGGTCGTGGGGACAATGCCAAACTCAGGGGAGTTGGTGCGGCCAAGCAAAATAAAACCGGCATCGCGCAGGCGTCGCACCACAAAATCATCAATAGGGCTGACATAATCGCCGGTCAGATCCGAACCCAGGGTGAAGCGTTCGCCCGCGACGCGTGCCAGCTCTTTGATCGCAATGGGCACGCCGGCGAAGGGACGCGTATCCCCAGGCTTGATCGCATCGGCGGCGGCCAGCGCGCCCTCGGCATTGACCAGGGTAAAGGCATTGATGTCCTGATTGGCCTCGATGCGTTGCAGCGCCTCCTCCACCAGTTCGCGGGAACTGATCTGACCGGAGCGGATCAGCTCCGCCAGGTCTAGCGCCGACCGGGTAAGCAAGTTTGTCTTCTCAAGAGCCATGAACTCCTCCTTGATGCCTGTCATTGGATGACTTGAAGACGTGTACAATCATCATTGTATTTATACGTTATAGCACATCTTTAGCTATTGTTGAGGAGTTACCCCTTCTCCTTCTTGTTCGCCCAGTTGCTTCAGACGCTGTAATCGTGCTGGCTCCTGGGCTACCAACCAGGGGTCCTGGCTGAGCGAGGCATGGGCTTGCGCGAAATAGGCTCGGCTCTCGGATACCTGCCCTGTGGCGAGCAAGCATTCCGCAATTTCTTCAAATATGTACCCATCCTGCACCTCTCCACTTTTTTCCACTGCGATAAGCAGCTCTTGTTGCAGGGCAAGAGCCTCTGCCGTATGCTGCAAGGAGCGCAGAGTTCGGCCCACACACCAGCGGGCAATGCGTCTATTGCGTGCTGTTCCATGCTCCTGCTGCCATTGCAGGGCTTTGTGAAAGTAGTGTAAGGCGCGTTCGTATTCTCCCTGGTCGTGGTATGTCCACCCCAGATTATTGTACAGCGATCCACACCAGTGCCGCGCTTTCTCATCGGTCGCAGCTTCAGCAGCCTGGAGAGCTATGTTGTTCCAATGGACTTTTTCTGTGAACGAGTTGGCGGCAATCGCGAGCATATGGGCTGCGTCAATCGCAAAAAAAGCCTCTTCTTCGTGCATACAAGCCAGCTCCCAGGCTTGTTGAAACCTCTGCTGCGCTTCCTCTGGCTGCCCTGATGAATTAAAGACCCTTCCCCGCTCTAAGCGATAGCGAATGGTTGGCGTGATCAGGTCTGGGCTTAACTGTTCTTCTACCTTATCGAGGGTTGCGTGCGCCTCAACGAACTGTCTTTGTAATCCCTGGGTGCGGGCGATCTGCGTCAGCAGTTGCAGGTAATATGAAGGGTTGTTGTTGTGCGCAGCCTGGGGCAACAACTGCCGAAATGCTGCCTCCGTCCGCTCCGGGTGCTCATAATCCCAGAGTGCATCGAAATCTGATTGGGGCATTTGTCTCTCTCTCTCTGGTATATTTCCACTTGACATCTTCGGATTCGAAGGTATGCTTCTCCTCAAGAGGAGCGGCGGGAGCCGGTGGCTATCTCGACCCGCTTGAGGGTACTGAAACTGGAAATTATAGTGGTGATACTATCACCTGGAAAATCTCTGCGCGCTGCGTGCTCGCGCCCGGGTCTCCTCTTCTTCACGGTTTCGCGGTGACGCCTTCGTTGTAAGCTGGCTGAGCAGGGAGCTGGAGGCCGCGGTGATGGCGTCAACGGCGGCAAAAAAAGCCTCTTCGTTAGCCTGCGATGGCATATTGAAGCCACTCAGCTTGCGCACAAATTGTAACGCGGCGGCACGAATCTCCTCTTCGGTCGCGGGCGGGTCGAAATTGAAAAGCGGTCTGATATTTCTGCACATGAGCGTCTCCCCGATAGATGTTTTGCAAAAGGTCTTTCTGAGAGATTCGCGATTGATTGCTCAGCCTCTCCGTTTGTTATTCCATATAGCGAGCGGAAAAGCGGAAAAGTCTCGCTTTTTAAATATACGTAACACCTTTGACATATTGCGAGATCTACCCATATAATTGGCCTATGGAAATGAAATTAGAACTCGTAGCGGTCCCCGTTTCGGATGTAGACCGCGCAAAAGCTTTTTATACAGAGAAGGTCGGCTTTCATGCTGACCATGATCACCAGGTGAACGAGAATCTGCGTTTCGTGCAGTTGACGCCTCCCGGTTCTGCCTGTTCGATAGCGATTGGAACTGGAATTACGGACATGCCGCCTGGCTCGGTCAAGGGGCTGCAAATGGTGGTCTCGGATGTAAGAGCGGTTCGCGCTGAGCTGATCAAGCGCGGGGCTGAAGTCAGCGACGTTGAAGTTATGCCCTGGGGAACCTTCGCTTTTTTCAGCGATCCTGACGGAAACGGCTGGTCGTTACAGGAGCTGCCTGTTCGTTCTTAGTTTGAGCAAGCCCAGCCGGATGTCACGCTCATACATATTCTCATTGTTCGGTGGCAATCGTCTCCAGGCGTTGCTGCAAGGCGGCGTAGCAGCGACAATCGGGCTGCTCGCAGAGCAGGGCGGCGGGATTGGCGCGGATCAGTCGATCCGCGGTTGCCAGCACCTCCCGAACGGGGATGAGCCGGGCGCGGCATGAGCCAATCATAACTTCCCGTGTTACCGCCCGCAGCTCCGGCTCGATGCCGTCAAAGCGATGGCTCTTTCCGGGAATGTTGGGGAGTTCCATCCAGACCTGATTGGCGAGCTTAGCGTAACGATAAAAGCAAGACCGGCCCAGGCGTTGCTCAGCCAGGTGAATGGCTGTATTGGCAGTATGGTCCACACCCAACAGCAGCACACCTCCATCTAGCCGCTCCAAAGCCTCAAACGGACCAAGTGGACAGACAAAATGTTGTGCTCCCATCAGGTCAGAAGCGCGAGGGCCTATAGCGATATAGGAAAGCAGGGCTTTGGAGTATACCCGATAGTCCCGAAAAGGGAGAAAAAGAAGGCTATTCCTTGCTAGAATAGGAAAATCATAAACTACCTATGAAGGCAGGGAATAGCTGAAGTGAACCTTAGCATATTTGACCAAGTCGAGCA
>DASRHT010000054.1:0-23224 GCA_035650355.1 Ktedonobacteraceae bacterium | reverse complement strand
GGGCTGTTGCAACGTCTTTTTTGCCGCCTTCGGCGGCGGGGAGAAGAGGAAAAAGTGGGGACACCCCACCCCCCGCAAGGAGGCTGCCGCCCCCTTGACCCCCGCTTGGCAGACGGTATTCCCGACTTTGCAACAGCCCTGCGGGCAGGCCAGGGCTATTTACTTCTTCTTTTTTGCTCCCTTCGGGGGCGAGAAGAATGAGCGGGGACAATTCGCTAGATCGCGACGTACCCCGCGCCCTGCAAGGGGCTATGCCCCTTGACCCCCTTTTCTTCAGAGAATTAAATAGCTCTGCGGGCAGGCAGGGCTTTTCAGTGTTCCCCTTCTCTGACTCCTGACGCCTGGGTTCGTGCCCGAACGGGGCGCGGGGCAAGAGGAGAGAGGTGCTGGCAACGCCGCATCGCGGCGTTGCCAGCACCTCTCTCCTCTTGCGAGCAGGGCTTCGCCCTGCGAGCATGACAGTCCTATGCCACTTCACATCTTGCTGGCCTTTTGTTATACTTGATCTGCATCAAAACGAGGCTGACACGCTAGAAGGATTGTGCTGTGGCTACCAACTTTCAGAATATCGCGGATCGGCTGTGGCAGGCCGCCGATAACCTGCGCGCCAATACTCCCCTGCGCGCCTCCGAGTATTCCGTCCCTGTGCTGGGATTGATCTTCCTGAAGTTCGCCGACCAGAAGTTCGCCCTCGTTGATCAAGCACTGCAAGAACGCGTGCGCCAGTCCGGCGGGCGCATGACGCTAAACCCCGCTCGCTACCATGCCGCCGGAGCGATCTACCTCGATCCTGAAGCGCGCTACGACTTTTTGCGCCGGTCGAGTACGGAGCTGGATGTGAAGCTCAATAAGGCGATGAAGCTGATCGAGGATTATAACGTGAGCCTCTCCGGCTCGCTGCCAACCAACGTCTATAGCCGGCTGGACAACGAAACGCTGAAGGCGCTGCTGGCAACCTTTGCCGGCATCCCGCTGGATATCGAGGGCGATCTCTTCGGCAAAATCTACGAGTATTTCCTGGGCAAGTTCGCCCTGGCAGAGGGGCAGCGCGGCGGCGAGTTCTTTACCCCGACCTCGATTGTGAAGCTGATCGTGGAGATTATCGAGCCGTATCGCGGCCTGATCTTCGATCCCGCCTGTGGCTCCGGTGGCATGTTTGTGCAGAGCGCGCAATTTGTGCAGCGACACCGCCGCGATCCCAACGAGGAGGTTTCGCTCTACGGTCAGGAGAAGGCGACCGAGACGGTGCGGCTCTGCAAGATGAATCTGGCGGTGCATGGCCTCTCCGGCGATATCCAGAGCGCCAATAGCTACTACGAGGACCCGCACAAAAGTACGAGCAAGTTCGACTTCGTGATGGCGAATCCGCCCTTCAACGTCGATGGCGTGGATAAAGCGCGCCTGCTCGACCCCAACCGCCGCTTCCCCCTGAGCTTGCCGCGTGTGGACAACGCCAACTACCTCTGGATTCAGCTCTTCTACAGCTCGCTCAAAGGGAACGGGCGAGCAGGCTTTGTGATGCCCAACTCGGCCAGCGATGCCCGCGCCTCCGAGCAGGAGATCAGGCGCAGGATTGTGCAGGAGCGCGTGGTGGATGTGATGGTCTCGGTCGGCTCCAACTTCTTCTACACGGTGACGCTGCCCTGTACGCTCTGGTTTTTCGATAAGGGCAAGCGCGACAGCGAACGCGGCAACACCGTGCTCTTCATCGACGCCCGCTCCATCTACCAGCAGATCGACCGCGCCCATCGCGAGTTCACCCCCACCCAGATCGAGTTCCTCGCCAACATCGTGCGCCTCTACCGTGGGGAAGCGCCCGAGAACGAGCAGGAGAGCGCGGCCCTGATGCAGGAGCATTTCCCCGCAGGTCGCTACATTGATAACCCTGGCCTCTGCAAGGTCGCGACCCTGGCGGAGATCGAGGCCCAGGGTTGGAGCCTCAACCCTGGCCGCTACGTCGGCGTGGCCGAACGCGCCTCCATCGACTTCGACTTCAAAGAGAAGCTGGAGGAGCTCCACGAAGAACTGACCCGCCTCAACTCCGAAGCCCACGCTTTGGAAGATCAGATCGACGAACATATGGAAGGGCTGTTAGAGGAGATGGGAGATTAGGGATGCAGAAAGGTAATTCGCTTGTATTACTTGATATTTGCGAACTTATCGTTGACTGTGAGCATAAGACTGCTCCTACCCAACCTGAAGGCTATCCATCGATCAGAACTCCCAATATAGGAAAAGGACGTCTTATTCTTGATGGAGTAAATCGTGTTTCGGAGGAAACTTACAAGCAATGGACACAAAGAGCTGTTCCGCAAGCTGGCGATTTGATTTTAGCAAGGGAAGCTCCTATTGGGAATGTTGCCATTATTCCTAATAATATAAAAGTTTGTTTAGGCCAAAGAACTGTACTTATCAGGCCAAACAAAAAACTTGTTGAGCCTAATTATCTCGTCTACTTTTTGTTAGGCAATGAAATGCAGTCCAAGATACATTCTTTATCAAACGGTGCAACCGTACACCATCTTAATATGCAGGACATCCGAAATCTTTCTCTTCCTGATCTTCCTCCCCTCCCCACCCAACGCATCATCGCCAGCATTCTCTCCGCTTACGACGACCTGATCGAGAACAACACGCGACGCATTGCGCTGCTGGAGGAGATGGCGCAGTTGCTCTACCAGGAGTGGTTCGTCAAGTTCCGCTTCCCCGGGTATGAGGAGGTGAGGATGGTGGAGACGGAGATGGGGATGGTGCCGGAGGGGTGGGAGGTGGTGAGCTTCTTCGACATTGCCAATGTTTTGAGTGGAGGCACCCCCAAAACCGCTGAACCTGCCTATTGGAACGGAGATATTCCTTTTTATACCCCCAAAGATGCTCCCTCTTCATTCTTTGTTATTATGACGGAGAAATCACTCACTGAAATGGGCTTGAAATCATGCAATAGCCACCTATACCCCCGAAACACGGTATTTATCTCTGCTAGAGGCACTGTAGGCAGAATTGCCCTAAATGCTATAGCTATGGCTATGAATCAATCCTGTTATGCGCTTGAAGGACGAGGAGGTATCAGCCAGTTTTTTATTTTTTTGCATCTCAAAAATTGTATCAGACAACTGAAACAAACTGCTAATGGAGCGGTGTTTGAGGCAATTATTGTAGATACCTTCAAATGGTTGCAGGTGCTTAAACCGCCATTAGCACTGATTGGTGCGTTTACTACCATGATAGCACCTGTATTTGATCAAATATTAAATCTTACTATGAGGAATGCTAACCTCCGTCGCACCCGTGATATGCTGCTGCCGAAGCTGGTTGGGGGGGAGATTGATGTGTTGGGGTGGGGGAGGATGGGCGCTGAAGCGGACGCGATCAATCGGGTCGGTACGGAGGTGGGGGTGTATGAGATGCGGGTGATGAGGGGGAGGCGGGTGGCTGAGGCGAGAGGGATGGCACAGGTTGAGCCGATGGGGCAGGATGATTTGGAGTGGCGCTCGCTGTGGGAGCAATAGCAGCAGGGTAAGCGCAAGGTCAGCCAGGCAAACCGGCCAGCAGGGTAAGCGCAAGGCCCCACCCCACCCACGCCCATCCCCTTACCCCTACGGCCTCCGGTCCAACGTGGTGCATGCCGTTGCGGATGGGGGGGATTGGTAGGGCACCTCCCACGATGCATCGGGGAGCTACCGGTTGCCCTGTCACGATGCGGTTGTCCTGGAGGGTTGATGATTTTCTCCGTGCGGATTTGGCAGGATGGTAGGGGCAATCCCTTGCGGTTGCCCATGCAGCGGCCTGCATACCCCTACGGCCTCCGGTCCAACGTGGTGCATGCCGTTGCGGATGGGGGATGGGGTGGGGGCCTTGCGCTTGCCCAACAAGGTGCAACCACCTCCGGTCCAATGTCGTGCATCCCGTCGCGGATCTGGCAGGATGGTAGGAGTACCTCCCACGATGAATTGGGGAGCTACCGGTTGCCCTGTCATGATGCGGTTGTCCTGGAGGGTTGATGATTTTCGATTGATCGTATATTATACGATAAAGAGGTATGATATGTTTGAGGTGGGAAGGAGGCGACAGTGACTACGATAGGCATGCGCGTCATGTTGTTCTTTTGCTCATACTTTCCACTGACCTTCATTATCAGCATCCTGGCAATCGGATTGTGGCCGTGGTGGGTGATTGCGCTGGTCTTTTGCACGCTCGGCCTGGGCAGTCTGGCGCTGACATGGGTCTACTTCTCCTGGATGTTACGCAGGCAGTATGTCGAGCAGAAGCGGGTCGTCAATTTCGCCAGGCGTGATAGCGAGGTGATGAGCTATATTGCATCCTATCTCATCCCGTTTGTCTCGTTCCAGTTGGGGAGCTGGCAGCAAATTTTTGCGCTGGGCATCTTCCTTACAGTTTTGCTCATCATCTACGTCCATTCTAATATGATCTATATTAATCCGATGCTTAACGTCGTGGGCTACCGGCTCTATGAGATCGAGATTGAGCATAGCCAGGGTACCCACTACTACATTGCACGTAAGCGGCTGGAGCGCGATCACGCGATACGCTTTGTGGCCCTGAGCAAAGATATCTATCTGGAAAGCAAACGTTAATTGCGGTATCTGCAAGCGGATCGAGCATGAAGCATGGCCCCCGTCGCTTCTTTAGAGGAAGGGTATACGCGTCGCCTACGAAGACGTTAAGTAAAAATGTGTTAGAGAGGCAGAAGTTGGCATGACCCTGGATTTTACGGACCCGGCAACCCTGCTCGCATCGATCCTGACCCTTGACCTGAAAAACTGCGCCATCACCGTCTGTATCGCCTCCGGCAATCCCGATGAGAACATCTATACCTTTCGGCGCGTTATGCAGTCGGAGAAGCTGGCGCAGAAGTTTCGCGAGGCTGTCGCGGAGGCGTTGAGCCAGTATCGCGAGGCGCTTGAAGAAGACAATATCGAGCTGAGCGACTTCGTGGCCGAGACTGCCAAGCCGGAGCAAGAGATCGAGTATCTCAATATCCTGCCCTATGATTCGATCAAGCAACAGATTAGTCCGGTTGATCATTACCTGGATATGGACGCCTTCCAGCACGACGATCCAGGCTTTATCAGGCAGATGCGCTTCTACGTGGTTCGCATCCAGCCGCCAGCCTCGCCCGCGATCAACTTCTACCAGCACTACTCGCCCTCGCAGATGCTCAGCCGGTCGCATCTATTCGCCATGTGGCTGCAACGCGACACCTATGACGATCTCGACCAGCCCACCTTCCTCTTTGAACGGCACATCGATTGCTTCAGTTGCGAAGAGCATATGTTCATTCTGCAAAAAAGCAACTTCTTCAAAATTTTCAGCATCGGCGAGCTAGAGAAGGTCGCGCGCGAAACGCTAGAGAAGCTGGAGAAGAAGGATTTCATCCAGAATTTCCAGCGCTTCAAAAAGGATAGTTTGAACAATAAAATAAAGATCCTCAAGCTCAAAAATATCTCCACCAGGCCCTACCTGGATACGCTCACCGTCGATGATCTGCATAAGACCATCAACCGCTACAATCTGCCCATCCAGGTCGATCTGGTGGGAAATAAGAAGAAGCTCGTCTACAACCCTAAAAGCCCCTGGGCTATCCTTCACCTGCTGGATGATGCCTATGCCGACTCGTCCATGACCAAAAATAGTTATTACCTCAAAGGGAAGCGCGAAATACGAAGGAAATAGCAGATGCAGAGAATTAGCAGCGAGAACGAGATCCGCCGCCAGACCATCCAGCAATTCGCACACCTGGGCTATAACATCATCGACGGCTCCCTGGATGTAGGGGCAGGGCTTGCCCCTGCCCTGCCGGGTGCCCCTGTCCCCAATTGCAGCGCAACTGGCCGGGCGCGCCTGGATGAGGTTGTGCTGCTGCCGAAGCTGCGCCAAGCCTTGCGCACGCTCAACCCCGATTGCTCAGACGACCTCATCGCCGCCGCCATCGACGAGTTAACGACCAACCGCAGCCTGGTCAGCCTGGCACATGCCAACGAACAGTTGCACGCGCTGCTCAAAGACGGCATCAAGCTCAACGCGCGCGGGCAGATCGTGGAAAGCGATGACCAGGATACCCATAAAACGCTGCGAGTCATCAACTGGCGGGAGGGTGAATTAGCGCAGAATGATTTCACCCTGGTCACAAGCTTCTGGGTTGAGGGCAAGCTGGGCAAACGCTGCCTCGACCTGGTCGGCTTCGTCAACGGCCTGCCCCTGATCCTGCTGGAGCTTGCCGACACTGAGATGCGCAACATCTTCAACAAGATTGATAGCGATTACAAAGCCACCCTGCCCGCGCTCTTCTGGTACAACGCCTTTATCGTCGTTGCCGACACCCAGACGGGCAAGATGGGCAGCCTCACCGCGACCTGGGAACACTTCTCGCAGTGGAAGCGCGTCAGCGACGAGCGAGAAGCCGAGAGCACCAGGCTCAGCACACTGATTGAAGGGACATGCCAGCCCGCGCGCCTGCTCGATCTGGTAGAAAACTTCACCATCTTCGATAGTAGCAAGGGCCTCAACAAGCTCGTTGCCCGCAATCACCAGTACCTGGGCGTCAAAAACGCTATCGCCTCCCTCCGCTCTCTGGAGAACGCCCATAGGGACGACATTGATGACGTCCGCTTTAGCGCCGTATCGGACCAGACAAGCGATAAATCGGACGGGATAAATCGCGTCGCCACAGGAGGCACAGAGCAAGGTGCCACCGCAGGAGGGTCACAGGGGAAGGGTGACCATCAGCACGGCAAACTCGGTGTTTTCTGGCACACGCAGGGGAGCGGCAAAAGCTATTCAATGGTCTTCTTCGTGCGAGCTGTCCAACGCACCATCGGCAACCACTACACCTTCCTCGTCGTCACCGACCGCAAAGACCTTGACGACCAGATTTACAAAAACTTTCTCCATACCAAAACTATCAACGAGGATGTCAGGGAAGTCCATGCTGCTAATGGCAACCATCTCAAGCAGTTGCTTAGAGAACGGCACCTGCTGCTATTCACGCTGATCCATAAATTCCACACCGAGCATCCTGGCGACGACTACGAAAAGCTATCGGACAGTGAGCACATTATCGTCATAGCCGACGAAGCGCATCGCACGCAGTATGATACGCTGGCAAAAAATATGCGCAACGCCCTGCCCAGAGCGGCTTTCATCGGCTTTACCGGCACGCCCTTGATGGACGAAGAGGAGCAGACGCGCGAGACATTCGGCGACTACGTCAGCATCTACAATTTCCGTCGCGCCATCAACGACGGCGTCACCGTCCCGCTCTACTGCGAAAACCGCACGCCGCAAGTCACCATCATCAACGACGATTTTGCGCAAGAGATGACCGAGATCCTCACCGATGGCATGCTTGACGAGCGGCAGCAGCAGCGTATCATTGATCGCTATGCCCGCGTCGAGAATTTCGTCGCCAAAGGAGAGCGGCTCGACCAGATTGCCGCCGATCTGGTCTGGCACTTTATGAATCGTGGCTATATGGGCAAAGCAATGGTCGTCTCTGTCAACAAAACCACCGCCCTTCGCACCTATAACCGCGTCAAAGAGCAATGGGGCCGCTACAAAGAGGCATTGCGCAGTCAGCTTGCCCGTGAGCGCGACCCCGACCGTGTGCTTGAACTGGAACAGAAGATCGATTACATGGACAAGACAGAGATGGCCGTCGTCATCTCAGATTCTCAAGGCGACGCCGAACGCTTCGCCCGTGTCTCGCGGGAGACGGGCGAGAAGCTTACTCTTGCAGATCTCCAGCAGGTCGATGTGGCGGACCTGGCCGAAAACTTCAAAAAAGATGCGCACCCTCTGCGCATCGCCTTCGTCTGCGCCATGTGGATGACCGGCTTTGACGTTCCTCCCCTCTCAACCATCTACCTGGATCGCCATCTCGAAGGTCACACCCTCATGCAAACCATCGCCCGCGTCAATCGCGTCCACGCCGGCAAGGTGGCCGGACTCATCGTCGATTATGCCAGCAACATGCGCTCGCTCGTCGAGGCTTTAGCAGTCTATGCACGCGAAGACAGCAGCGGCTATCAGCAGGGTGATAAGCCCATCGGCGACAAAAGTGAGCTGGTAGAGGCGCTACGCCAAAAACTTGCAGAAACCGCCCAGTTCTGCCAAGAGCAAAGTATTGACGTGCAGGCGCTCCAGCTACAGTTAGCTGCTGAAACAGATAAACTCCGGCAAATGGCGCTGCTCAATCCAGCCATCGACCATTTAGTCGCTTATGATGACCTCAAGCTGCGTACGCTCTTATTAACCGGCGAAGTCAACAAACTATACAAAGCCATCCTGCCGGACCCTACCGAGCGCGAATTCACGCTTCCCGTGTATCTGTACCGGCTCATCAGAGAAAGTATCTACGCCGTCATGCATCCAACTGGCATCGCGGACATCCTGGGACGGGCTACCAGGCTTGTACGCGAATCACTCGCAGTAGAGCCGAACGAAGAGCGTCTCTCGCCTGACACACTCATGCCGCGAGGGACCTTCGATCTACGCGACATCGACCTCGCTGGCCTCAAAACCACTATGCGCACTGGACACCGCCATATCAAACTTGAACAGTTGCGCCAGATGATGTACGAACGCCTCAAGCGCATGATCGACGTCAACCCGACGAGGGTCAAACACATGGAAAAGCTTGAACGCGCCATTGACCGCTACAACGAAGGGTGCGCCAACCTCGCCAGCGATCCCCAGATGATCGATCCGCAGGAAAAGATCAAGCCGCATCCGGCCAATCGGGGTGAGCAGTTACTCGACGAGTACGAAGACAGCATGATCGAGGCGTTCGATGATCTGCTTGAGGAAGAGCTGCGCCATAAGCGTGAGGGTTTGAGCGAAGAGGAGCTCGCCATTCTCGACCAGATCACGCTTGACATCGAACTGAGCGACGAGCAGCGCCTCAGGGCCAAAGAGATAGCGCGCTCCCTGCTAGCCAAACTGCGTCCAAACTTAGCCATTATCGATTGGCAGAAGAAGCCCCTGACGTCTGGCCGAGTAGATACAATGATCGAAGATGAATTACGCGATTTGCCGCAGCCGCCTTACGACCAGGAACTGATCGGGCAGAAATGCAAAGCCCTTACCCTCTATATCCGCACACACCATTCAAACGGCGGAACCATTTCGGTCGCATAGTCCAACAGTGGGGATAGTGTGTCTGGCAAAGATAACGCGTCTTACATGCTGCTTGCTCCTTTCAAGCAAGGCAAGGAAGAGCCTGACTATCATTGCCAGAAACACTTGTCAATAACTGCCTGATGTAGTTCAACTCCAGAGTCACCTCCACAAAAAAACAGGTAATCTCACCATTTGACGTCAATGATCCGCATCAAATCTCCAAGACACTGGTTTGGACGTTCCACTATGCTCTCGACTATGTTTTTCATTTGTGAAAGCATGTGGGCAAGGGCAGCATTACTGCCGTACTGCTGATAACCAGAAAGCATCATTTGCAGAGGTTGAAACGGCCAAAATTCAACCCGAAAAGGATATTCTGTTGGAACAAAAACTTTTCTGGCATCTCCTGACCATATACCATGGTCTCGATGTGATTTCCTCCCAACTTCCTTGTATTGATAATTAGGAAAATTCTCGTAGACTACATAGCTCTCGAAAAGTGGCAAAGCATCGGGCATCCCAGCCCATTGTTTTATTTGCTTTATCGGGCTGTATTCATACTCGCGCAATTCCATCATCTGTGTCTGTATTTCCATCAGCCATGGCAATAGCTCTGTACTTGGCATTACCTGTATCCTTAATGGAAGAATATTATTAAAGAAACCTATTATATACTCTGACCCTGGCAAATCAGTAGGACGGCCAGCGCAGAGGCATCCAAAAACAATATCCTCTTTCCCACTATAGCGACTGAGTAGTAAGGCCCAAGCAGAGTACAAAAATGTTGCAACAGTCACCTGATGTTGCCTTGATAATGCCTGTAGTGCCGTCGTTGTTGCAATCGATAGCGTGAGCACTTCTTTAGAGAAAGGAGTTGCCGCATGGGGCGGTGTCAAGACACTTTCACCCAATAAATATCTTGTTGAAGTAAGACCTTGAAGTTTGTCTCGCCAGAACGCCTCTGCCTTATGAAGATCTTGCTTCTGTAGCCAGTTGATATAATCTCGGTAATGGCGAGGTGGTTTCAGCGAAGCGCGCTTCCCCTCACACAATGCTTCATAAAAGGCATCAAAATCTCGCTCCACAAGCGATGAGCTCCAACCATCTTGTAACATATAGTTAAAGCTTCGAATTATATAGTAATCATGATCTGCTACTCTGAATATTGCTAGCTCTGAGTGAGTGGGAGCAGAAAGGTCGCTTCCGGTACGACGTTTGACTCGTATATATTCATCAAGTTGTGCTTGCTGTACAGTAGAGGATAACTCACGCCAATCAAAGTAATGTGTTGATATCTTTGCTCGCTTATGAACAATTTGCTGTGGCTCCTTTAAACCTTCCCAAACAAAAGACGTTCGCATCGTGGGATGTTGATCTGTCAGTAATTGCCAGGCCTCTTTATATGCAGCTATATCGAGTTGCGCTCCACGCAGGGAAATGGCCGCAGTGGTGAGCCAGTAAAGTTCGTTGTTTCCCGTAGAGCGACGCTGGACGAGCATATTTTGCTGCATGGGTGAGAGCGGATAGGCATCTTCAATATCGCCCCAAACTTCTAAGAGCTGTCGTTGCACCTGCTGATCTATTAATGCAAATGGAGAGGTGACTGACAACTCCACATCTCCCATTGATTTTTTTTCTCCATCTACAGGCGCTCCCGACTGTACTACCGTCGCTAGAGATGCAATTGTTTGATGTTCAAAAAGCATCCTCGGCGTCATACGGAGACCGGCTTGGCCAGCTCGAGCAACGATCTGAATGCAGCGTATTGAGTCCCCGCCTAAGGAGAAAAAATTGTGATTGATCCCAATGCGCTCAAGCCCCAGAACTTGTGACCAGATAGAAACAAGAGTCTGCTCAGTTGCTGTACGAGCCGCAATGAAATGTTCTTGCATAAAAGCGTTTGTCACATCCGGTGCGGGCAATGCCCGGCGATCTACCTTCCCATTGGGAGTGAGCGGCCAAGATTCAAGAGCGATAATAAAAGTAGGCACCATGTATTCCGGTAATTGTTTTATCAGAAAGGAACGAAGCTGAGACTCAATTTGACTTTTGCTTTGATTCTGCAGCGGGTTATTTGTGTAGTGAAGCCATGACTGCTGCCGATGAGCGCCTGGTTTATCCCAGGGCAAATAGTATGTATACTTTTCCGTCTTTGTTGTGGAAGATAGGCGACGATAAAGCGTGACGTCCAAACATCCGTCGGTCCCTATCTCTGACCAGCCAATGTTAACAATATAAGGAAGGTTATCGCCCAACGCCCATAACTCTTCAGGCTCAACCACCTCACTTGAAGAAGGCTCTTGCAGTAGCTGACGTAGTTCTTTCACAGATGAAAATGCATCGCCTCTGGTGGTAAAAATACTGCTGATTTGTACTTCCGAGCTAAGACGCGCATTAGGAATATTGATAATTCTCATTACCGCAGGCTTTTCTTCCCTCAAAAGATGAAGAAGGCGAGGTATAGTTAGATGTTGTTTTTGCCAGTCCAGTTGAGTAAGAGTTTCTTGTTCCTCTTCTTGTTCTTGCTCCCTTTCATGATTGATTTGAAGGATAACATCATAGCGAAAGCGTGTCATTTCATTATGGTAATGCCCTCGTTTAAGCTGGAGATCGATATGACAGATACTAGGAAAACGTTGTTTCAGGGCAACGAAGAAGGCTGGATCAACAACTAATTCATTCTCCCGATTTATGCGATGGCGCACTCGTTGCAATAAACTCGTAGTAGACATATCGGCAGGAGCAGCATAAAGTTCTACAGATGTATGAAATTCTTCGATGAGTTGCAAATTACGAACGTCACCTATAAAGATGTGTCCATCTGATTTTGTCAGGCGTATAGCTTGTTCTAGAACACATAGCAAGTAATCGACATTCGGAAAATACTGAATCACCGAATTCAGGATGATCGTATCAAAGCTGCTGGGCTTCATCCACGATAAGTCATCTGCTGCTTTCCGATAAAGAGTTACGTGTTCAAGTTTCTGTACATTGTATTTGATTTGTTCGTCGATGTAGTTCAATCCTGTATCAGAGATATCCGTCCCTATATATTCCGTGCAGAACGGGGCGATGCGAAACAATAGCAGACCAGTACCACAACCAATTTCAAGAACATGATCAGGATGCAAAGAAAGAATACGTGCCATCGTACCCTCAACCCATTCTCTCATTTCTTCTTCAGAGAAAGGACGTCCGGTATAGCTGCTATTCCAACCTGCAATATTGAAGGTGTGGTCTAGCTGATAAAAGGTTGTATGGTATGCCCCATCAAACACTTGCTGCCACTGCGTAACCTGCTCAGCGGACTGATCATGCATCGCAATGTTACTATCCTCAAGTTGGCTAAGTGAGAGTGGAACAACGTACGCAACAAGATGTTTACTACCATTATCATCAGTATGCATGGTGACAAGAGTATCTTGTACAAAAGGATGCCGCATAAGTGCTGCTTCAATTTCTCCCAATTCAATGCGAAGACCATGCAGCTTTATTTGATGGTCTAGTCTCCCTAGAAACTCAATGCAGCCATCAGGAAGATAACGAGCAATATCTCCAGTTTTGTATAAGCGGGCACCCGGCTTCGAACTGAAAGGATGGGGAAGAAATCGTTCTGCAGTCATGTCAGGTCGATTGAAATAGCCTCGTGCTACGCCTATTCCACCTATGTACAATTCGCCTGGAACTCCCATTGGGACAGGGTTGAGATGCTTGTCTAACAGGTAGATTTGTATGTTGGCAATAGGACGACCAATAGGAACCAAATGGCTCTGGCTTGACCACCCTTTCTGAAGAAACGACCAATGAGTTACATCCACCGCTGCTTCCGTGGGTCCATAGAGATTATGGAGGGCAACCTCACCTAAGCGGGCATGGAATCTCTCCAGTGTATCAGATAATAGCGCTTCACCACTGCTAATTACGCGCTTTAGACTAAGGCATTGCTCGATTCCAGGCTCTTTGAGAAAGATGTCAAGCATGGAAGGCACGAAATGTAGGGTAGTGATTTGTTGCTCGACAATTAATTTCACTAAATAAGCGCTGTCGCGGTGTCCTTCTGGCATAGCAACGACCAACGCCGCTCCCGTAGATAATGGCCAGAAAAACTCCCAAACCGATACATCGAAACTAAAAGGTGTTTTTTGCAGTATCCGATCCGTTTTTATTAACTGATAAGCCTCCTGCATCCACAATATTCTGTTGCAAATGCCTGCATGGGAGTTCATTACTCCCTTTGGCTTACCAGTAGATCCCGAAGTATAAATGACGTATGCAACATTTTCGGGCCGAGTGATATTGACGAGAGAGGAGGAACTTTCACAGGCAATGATTGGCCATTCTCTATCGAGGGGGATCATCCGAACGCTCTCTACAGCAATACATTGTCTTAAATGGTCCTGGGTCAACACAAGAGGCACCTGTGCATCACTGAGCATGAAAGCAAGCCGTTCTTGAGGATAAAGCGGATCAAGAGGCATATATGCTCCTCCGACCTTGAGAATGCCAAAGATTCCCACTACCATTTCTAATGAGCGCTCCAGATAAAGCCCTACCAACGCTTCCGGCCTTACACCTAATGCACGTAGATAATGTGCCAGTTGGTTGGCGCGTTTATTCAACTCGCCATAGGTAAGATAGTGATCCCCAAAAACTACAGCCACTGCCTCGGGATTCTGCTCAGCCTGGACTTCAAAAAAACGATGCAGATGTGTGCTCTGCCCATATTCCTTCTCAGTAGCATTCCATTCCACTAAAATCTGCTGCTGCTCTGATAAAGTCAAGAGGGAGAAATTCAATGCTCGGTTAGGATAGGCTGTTACGATTTCTAACAGGTGCTGAAAGCGGTTTTGCATCTGCTGAATAGTGGAGAGATCGAAAAGATCTGTGTTGAACTCCACTATTCCTTTCAACTTATCGCCGTCCTCCCACATCGATAACCACAAATCAAACATGGCAGTTTCAACGTCCATATTCATTATTTCCAGGCGAAGGCCAGAGAGGGCTACAGGTTGAAGAGGAACATCGTTCCCGAAGTTAAACATAACTTGAAAGAGTGGATTTTTACTCATATCTCGCTCAATTTGTAGCGCCGCAACTAATTGTTCGAAAGGAATGTTCTGGTGAGCGAGTGCCCCTAGCGTGACTTCACGCACACGGCTGAGTAAGTCTCGAAAGCACGAGCAACCGGCAAGGTTGGTACGAAATACCAATGTATTGGCGAAAAAGCCTATCAATCTTTCAACTTCAACGCGTTGACGATTAGCTACAGGGCTCCCAATCACTATATCGTCTTGTTGGCTATAGAAAGAAAGGAGGAGCTGGAATGCTGCCAATAGCGTCATAAATACAGTTGTGCCTTCTTGCTGACTCAATACCTTGATCTCCCGAGTGAGACTTTCGGGCAGATCAAAGGGGTAGTGCCTTCCATGAAATGTTTGTACGGAAGGCCGTGGGCGGTCTGTGGGCAGTCGTAAAAGAGAAGGGGAACCTGTCAGGTTTTGTATCCAGTAGTTAAGCTCATCTTTTATCCGCTCTTCTTGCAAATGTTGACGCTGCCACACGGTAAAATCGGCGTACTGAATGGGAAGGTCTGGCAATGGCGAATGCCGACCTTGTAGAAATGCATTATAAAGCGTCCATAGTTCTTGGTCTAATATGCCAAGCGACCAACCGTCACAGATTGTGTGATGTAACATCAGAAACAGAATATGATCATTTTGAGCTAAACGTAGAACCTTAGGACGAATAAGCGGGCCTTTAGCAAGGTCGAAGATATGTTTTGCTTCTTCCTTGATTATAGACTGTGCAGTCGCCTCCTTCTCTTCTGACTGAAGTGATTGAAGATCTATGGATGAGAGTTGTAATGCTAAGGAAGAGGCAATGACCTGCATAGGTTGGCCATCAATCACAGAGAAAGTTGTTCTTAAAGCTTCGTGACGTCGTATGACCTCATTCAGGCTATCCCGGAGTATACTTATATTCAGGTAACCGACAATTCGGATTGTAAAAGAAAGATTATAGGCTCTGTTGCCAGCAACAAGCTGGTCAATAAACCACAAGCGTTGTTGCATAAAGGACAAAGGTACAGGGCCATATTGTTGGCGTCGAGGGATCGCTTGAGAATTGCGAGATGCTATTGTCAGTTGGCCTTGCTTCAACTTTTGGAAAAGCAAATGTTTGGCTGTAGAAAGATTTTGTTGTTGGTTTTTAGAATCTTTATGCATGCGCTCATTTTCCTCTTCTATAAATTCTCAGAGAAGTTGTTGTTGAGAAGTTGTTGAGCTTCATCTTCAGATAACTGTGCTACCGTTTCCAAGAATAACTCTTCAATAGCAGCAGCTAACTCTGCAATCGTAGGATTGTCAAAGATGCACCGTAAAGGTATATCGAGTAGAAAGGTCTCTCGTAATCTGGCATTGAGCTGCGCTGCTAACAATGAGTGTCCACCAAGCAGAAAAAAGTTATCATTTCTATGCAGCCGTTCTACACCTAGAAGTTCTTTCCAGATATGTGCGAGGGTAGCTTCGATTTCATTGCCAGGGCTCAACGTAGCAATCGAGGATGAGAATTCCTGCGCACTGAGCTGTGCTGACTGCGCCTCGACATCACTCGATTGCGCTACATATTTCAACCGCGTGTATGGGGCCTTTGCTGAAACAGTCACGAGGGGGACACCTTCAATAGCCAACAATTGCTGAAAAACCTCATTTATTAGCTGTGGTGAGAGGACCGGTTCTTCGGGTGCGGCGTTAGGCGAGGAAAGGTCCAGCCGTGCCTCCTCAAGACACGAGATATCCCAGTGGATACCCATCCACGCCCTGGAATGCATCGAGTTATGTTGCTGAACAAACGCTTCTATTTGCCTGGCGACAACCATCGCATTGATGGCTTGAGCCGCGTTCTCCGTTGTTGGTGACACAAATGATAAAAAGCAAAAATCAAGAGAAACATTCTCTACGGCACGCTCCAGAGTAATGAGTTGACGGCTCCTCAATTGCAGGTGTTGAAGCAATTCCTGGAGTTGTAATTCGCCTTGCTCGCCTTGGCTATCTATGGCCAGGGTGTCTTGGTAAAGTATCCCGTCGATCTCACCATATTGCTGAAAAATGTCCAGGAGTTCCGTTTGCCAATGGTAATCACGCGTATTTATATTGAAAGCGCGCACTTCTGCACCAGCTTCCTGCATTAATCTTATGCGGCGTATCTTAGAACTTATTTTATCGTCCTCATCATGAATTGCAAGCCATTGATCCCACTGGTCATTTGCTGGAAACGAGGCATTTTCTAGAAGAAGAAAAGTGGCATGGACGTTTTGAGCTATATAACGTGCGAATTGAAAACCAATATCCTCGAAGCCCCCATAGATGAGATAAGTACCTTGCTGCCGTAACTTAGATACCTTTCTTTGCGCCACAGCGCTCATATGACTTAAACTCTCAGCAGTCTGATTCCAACGGCGATCACCTCGATAGGCGGTAACTCGATCCGTTGTACTTTGTGATAGCTCAGCTAGCAGTCTGTTTATCAAGCGTTTTTCTTGCCAAGATCCTTCTGGAGGCAGTGCCACGTCTATTACTCGATAGACATTTTTTGCAGATAACAATGAAAAACTGTTACAAAGTCCCAATAATGGCGCCTTTAGTTCCGCATATGAGAGATCTTCATCAGTTAAAACCAAAGACTTGCTGAAGATGATTATGACCTCGACAGGGTTATTTTGCTGCATCTTTTCTAGTAGGGAGAAGAGCACAAAGAGGCTAGAAAAATCCTGTATCGCCTCCCGAGAAGAGGAAAGATCAATGCTCTGTAAGTAGAGGACTTTAGCAGGAGGCAGTTTGTTCTGCGAAAGCAGTTCATCAAACAGAACTACATAGTCAGAGCGTTCTTGTAAATTGATAGCGTATATCTCTTCCCCGTATTTACAGAACTGTTTTCCTCCTGTGACTTTAATAATTCTTTGCCCCCATTGCTCTATATGCTCTATAATCTGAAGATCTACATTGGTTGTACCTGCAAAAACAAGCCAATATGCTTCTGAGTTAACGTTGTCTCCATTCAGTGAAGCTGGTAGTGGGCATTGTTTCCAAGAAGAAGCATACAGCCAGCTTGCAATGTTTGAGGCTTTCGCCTCCATGGATTGATGTTTCTTTACCTGGTCCGCTTGTGTTCGTGAGTCGAGCCAGTATCGTTGGCGTTCAAATGGATAGGTTGGCAGGACAATCCGTTGGGGGTGGTCATGCGCATGAAATCCCTGCCAATCTATATCCACACCTTGAAGCCACAAATTGCCTAGCGCATGCAAGAGAAAGATTGTATCTTGCATGCGATCTTGTGGATGACGTAAAGAAGAAACAACGCGTTGCCTTTGATTAACATCCATTTGGAGCCTGACCAGGCTACTTAGTCCATGACCTGGCCCCACCTCCAGGAAAACTCGGGAAGGTTTATGCAACAATTCTTGCATTCCTTCCGCAAAGCGGACCGTTTGACGCAGGTGCTGGGTCCAGTAGTCTGGATTAGTTGCCTCTGTAGCCGTAATCCACGTACCTGTAATGTTTGATATATAGGGAATGGTAGGAGCGTGCAAAGAAAGTTTCTCGATAAAAGACTTGAACTCCCCTAGAATGGGAGTCACCATAGAAGAATGGTAGGCGCTATCGATATGTATACGGCGCGTCTCTATTGTTTTAGCATGAAGAGTTTTCTCAAAAGCATCTATAGCTTCAACAGGTCCTGAAACAACACAGAGTGCAGGTCCATTGACAACAGCTAAAGAAAGTTCCTCACTCAACAAAGGCTCAATTTCATCAGCAGGTAATGGGACGGCAAGCATTGCCCCCTTTGGCAATGTATCCATCAGTCGCCCTCTGAGAACAACCATGGACAGAGCATCTTCTAGAGACATGACCCCCGATAAACAAGCCGAGGCATATTCGCCGAAACTGTGCCCAATCATCGCCTGCGGATAAACTCCCCAAGACATCCACAATTTGGCTAGTGCGTATTCTATGGTAAAAATGGCAGGAAGCGCTAATGAGCTTTGCTGAAGTCGTTGCCCTGCTCCTTCAAGATCTGAATGATCTGGGTACAGGGCGTCGCGCAAATCAACTCCTAAAAATTGTAGGAGTTTTAAACAATGGTCAACCTCTTCGCGGAATGTTACTTCTGTTTCGTACAGCCCTTTTCCCATATCAGGGTACTGAGTGCCGACACCGGGAAACATAAATACTAAGGAAGGGTTTTGTGTATTACATCGGGCCGTGTATACATGCTGGGAGTTTCGAACTCCTGACAAGGCAGCAACCTCATCCAGGTTAGCGCAGACAAGAAACCGGCGGTAATCGAACGTCTGGCGCCCGACCTGGAGGGTATACGCAATATCAGAAAGGGAGAGCTCGGGACGATGCCGAAGGTAGGCAATCAAGTTATCTGTAGCCGCGTTTAAGGCCGCCTCTGTTTTAGCCGATAGCATCAATATATGTTGACGTGCCGATGGATGGGTCTGGGTCCTGGCTGGGGCCTCCTCCAGAAGTACATGCGCATTTGTACCGCCAATCCCAAAGGAACTTACCCCTGCGCGACGAGGATGCTCTATGGCTTGCCAGGGCACGGCTTGTGTGTTAACAAAGAAAGGACTATTGGCAAAATCAATATTGGGATTTGGCTCTGTAAAGTGTAAGCTAGGAGGTAATACTTTGTGTTTGAGCGCGAGAATAGTTTTTATTAAGC
This sequence comes from Ktedonobacteraceae bacterium, assembly GCA_035650355.1. Classification (GTDB taxonomy): domain Bacteria; phylum Chloroflexota; class Ktedonobacteria; order Ktedonobacterales; family Ktedonobacteraceae; genus DASRHT01. The sequence continues at coordinate 4,357 of DASRHT010000054.1, read as the reverse complement.
CTGCAATACCGGCTGCAGCATCCAAATGTCCGATGTTCGTTTTTACAGAACCGATGGCACAAAAATTTTTTTTTATTGTTTTTGCTTGAAATACTTGACTAAGAGCAGCGATCTCAATAGGATCTCCAAGTGTTGTGCCAGTCCCGTGTGTTTCGATATAGGACACTGTCTCTGGCTCTATATCTGCGACCTCTAATGCCTCCGCGATTACTGCTGCTTGCCCATCTATACTAGGTGCAGTGTAGCCAATTTTCGCCGAGCCGTCATTATTAATCGCTGATCCTCTGATAATCGCATAGATCGTATCTTCATCTTTTAGCGCTTCCGCCAGACGCTTCAACAGAATAACGCCTATACCGCTTCCTCCGACCGTTCCTTTTGCTTTCGTGTCAAATGCACGACAATGCCCATCGGGAGATAAAATATGCCCTTCCTGATAGAGATAGCCATACTTCTGTGGAACAGAAATGGAAACTCCTCCTGCCAGAACCATATCAGATTCAAAGTTCAGTAAACTTTGAATAGCAAGGTGAGTGGCGACAAGAGATGAGGAACAGGCTGTTTTCACTACTATACTTGGGCCTTTCAGATTAAGTTTATATGAAACATGCGTGGCAAGAAAATCTTCTTGAGAGCCAAGCACCACCTGAAATTCATCCAGCGGATTTATTTTTGCTCCTTCAGGATAGCTAGCCGTCAGATAACTATTCGAGCTAGCGCTCGCGTAAACGCCTATACGTCCCTTATATCTTTTCGGGTCGTAGCCAGCCTGCTCAAGTGCTTCCCAAGCGCATTCCAAGAAAAGGCGCTGTTGGGGATCCATCCAAAGAGCTTCGCGGGGACTGAAGCCAAAGAAATGCGCGTCAAATATCTCTATATTTTCCAATACCCCAAATGCTTTAACATAATTGGGGTTATAAAGCAATTCGGGATCTACACCCGAAGCTAGTGCCTCTTGATTTGAGAAAAAAGTAATGCATTCGATCCCCTGTTCTATATTAAGCCAAAACTCTTCAATATTGGCGGCCTGCGGAAAGCGACCAGCCATCCCAATGACGGCTATATGCTGACTACTATCCTCTGAATAGCTCATACTTCCTCCCAATATTGCCTCTATTATCTTTTACGCTTGTTTTTGGCTATTTGTCTTTGGGCTGCTTTACGAGATTCGGCCCGTTCACGAGCATCCTCATAAATATCTGTTGTATGGAGAGCTTGCTCTATGAACATGCTGCATGACTGTATAGTCGGATATCTAAAAAGATCAACCAGGGATATTTCTCTATAGAGCACATCTCGTATCCTTCCTTGAAGTTGAAGCAGAAGAAGCGAATGGCCTCCTAGATCAAAGAAGCTATCTTGTATACCAACCTCCTTCAAACGCAAGAGGTCTTTCCATATCATGGAAAGCGCCTGTTCCGTGCTGGTCTGAGGCGCGACGTAGGTACTTTCAAGTTGTGGGCGATTGTTGGACGGGTCAGGCAAGGCTCGACGCTCTATTTTGCCGTTCGCACTAAGCGGGAATGAGTCCAATACGACAAATGCCGTGGGTACCATGTACGCAGGAAGTTTCTGCTTGAGAAAACGTTGTAGTTCACTAGCCGGAAGATGCTTTCCTTCTTGGAAAATAACATAAGCAACTAGTTTCTTCTCGCCTGACACATCTTCTCGTACTAAAACAAGTGCTTCTCTCACGAGAAGATGCTGGCGCAAGGTAGCTTCGATTTCTCCTAGTTCGATACGGAAGCCTCGTAGCTTGACCTGGTGATCAAGCCGCCCCAAGAACTCCAGGACCCCATTAGGCAGATAGCGCACCAGATCGCCCGTGCGGTAGAGACGTGCGCCGGGCTGCTGACTAAATGGATGCGGCAGGAAGCGCTCAGCAGTCAGATCTGGGCGATTGAGATAGCCCCGAGCCAGCCCCATCCCACCCAGGTAGAGTTCCCCCGGTACTCCTATAGGCACTGGGTGGAAATACTTGTCAAGGACATACCCTTCCTTGTGCGGCAAAGGGCGTCCCAGCGAAGGTGTTGAAGCGTTCCCGCGCTCTACCAGTCCTGCCGTCGAATAGGTCGTATCTTCGGAGGGGCCGTACAAATTGTAGACGCGTTCAAGATGTTCTAGATGATAGAGTTCGCATGCCAATTGAGCAGGCAATGGTTCTCCCGCCAGGTTCACCGTACGTACCGAGCTAGGAATGGCCTGCAAACGCACTAATTCGCTTGCCACCGACGGGACCGTATTCAACAGGGTGACAGTAGGAGCAAACGCAAGAGTGGGCAACTGCAAAGCGTTGTCGCACAGCAACACCCACCCACCCCTACTGAGAGGAGCAAAAAGTTCAAAGACTGATAGATCAAAACAGATGGAGGTGGACAAGAGCACTCCCGATAGATCAGCAGCGGGGAATGTCTCGCACGCCCAAGAGAGCAAAGCCAGAACATTGCGATGCTCAATGGACACTCCCTTGGGTTTACCAGTGGAACCCGAGGTATAGATGATGTAGGCCAGGTTGTCTGGTTGCACCCCACTGGTAGGCTTGGTCCCTGGCTCCTGGGTCACTTGCGCCCAGGTGGTGTCCAGGCATACGACCAGGGCCCTTCCTTGCGGAGGTAATTGCTCTAACAGCTCAGACTGGGTCAGTAACACTGACACCTGAGAATCTAGAAGTATAAAGGACAGACGCTCTGCTGGGTAGCTTGGATCCAGCGGTACATAAGCCCCTCCGGCCTTGAGGATGCTCAATAACCCTACTACCAACTCCACCGATCTCTTCAAGCAAAGGCCCACACGTACCTCGGGACCCACTCCCAGGCGTTGCAAGTAGTGAGCCAGTTGGTTCGCCCGCCGGTTCAATTCGTGATAGGTCACCTGTTCCTCACCACATACGAGTGCAAGTGCATCGGAATTACGCGCGACCTGCACCTCAAAACGCTCATGGAGGCTGGTATCTCGCGGGTAGGATACCTGGGTAACATTCCATTGTTCCAGCATCTGTGTTCGCTCAACTGGAGCCAGCAATGCCAAATCTGCAATTGGACATGTGGGGTCAGATATGATGCTCTCCAGCAAGGTCTTCCAGTGCCCCTCCAACCGTGCGATAGTTGCGGCCTCAAAGAGAGTAGTACTATACTCGAACACCCCACGTAACCCGTCTGACGTCTCCTCCATAAGCAAGGTCAGTTCAAATTTGGCGGTGCCGGTGCTCATATCCAGTAGATCTAAGTGTACATCTGCTAGATCCGGTATAGCCTGGGACGCATTCTGCCACACGAAGGCAACCTGCACCAGAGGAGGCCGATCCAGCTCCCGCTCGATGTGGAGAGTCTCTACCAACTGTTCAAATGGCAAATCCTGGTGAACATAAGCTTCCAGGGCTGTCTCGCGCACCTGGTCCAGCACCTCGCGAAAGCTTGGGTTGCCCGACAAGTCTGCGCGCAGCACCAGCATATTGACAAAAAAGCCAATCAGCCCTTCTACCTCGGTCCGCGTGCGGTTGGCAATGGGGGAACCCACCAGGATATCCTCTTGAGCTGTATAACGGCAGAGTAGCGTCTGGAAGGCTGCTAACAAGGTCATGAATAGAGTGACTCCGGCACTCCGGCTTAAAGCTTTAAGTTTCCTGCTAAGAGTAGGACACAAGAGAAACGGATGGGTGGCTCCTTGGAAGTTGAAGACCTCGGGACGCCGTAGGTCGGTAGGTAGGTTGAGCGCTGCAGGAGCATTCTGTAATTGGCGTTGCCAGTAAGTAAGTTGACGCGCAAGCTGCCCACCTTGTAACCAGCGTCGTTGCCAGAGGGCGAAGTCGGCATAGTGGATGGGCAGGGCGGCCAACTCGACCGGTGTGGCTCGCACCTGCGCCTCATAAAGTGTGGCCAGCTCGCGCAAGAAGATGGTCAAGGACCAGGCATCGGTGATGATGTGGTGCATCGTGACCAGCAGCACCTGCACCTGCTCCTCGAGGTGCAACAGCCAGGTGCGCAGCAGCGGTCCCTGGCTCAGATCAAAGAGCCGCTCGGCTTCTTGAGCCGCCAGGCGGGTCGTTTCGGTAGCACGCTGGTCGGCGGGCAAGGTGCTCAGGTCCAGGCAGGGCATCGGCAGGGGCTCAGGAGGATGAATGCGCTGCACCGGCTGACCATTCTGGCTCTCAAAGGTGGTGCGCAGGCTCTCATGCCGCCCGATCAACAGGTGCAGGCTCTCATGCAGGGCTTGCCGCTGCAATGGCCCGGTGAGCCGCAAGACCAGGGGCACATGATAGGCGGCGCTGCCCGGTTCGAATTGCTCCAGGAACCAGAGGCGCTGTTGGGCAAAGGACAGCGGCAGTGGGTCGTCGCGCGAGACGGGGAGCAAAGGAGGA
>DASRHT010000053.1:0-11005 GCA_035650355.1 Ktedonobacteraceae bacterium | reverse complement strand
CTGAGCGTGACCCGCCCCCCACCAATGTGTAGCGCCGTCTGCATCACGATCTGGCCTTTAAAGATATAGCGGTTCTGTAGCTCGTAGCGTTTTGACTCGCTGATTGCCATGCTATCTTACCTCCTGCCCTGTTTCTGATATCTATGCTGTTTGCGTTTATCGTCTGCCTCGGCTTGCAATACCCCGTTTTCCGCCACAAGATGCTGGATGTACTCGCGTGCCAGCAATGCCATTACGGCGCTGGCTTCTTTTCTGATCTCCTGGGCGCTCTGCTGCGTAAGCAGGAGAAATTCATCCTTGAGCCGCTTGCGATACATCAGCGACAGCTCTTGTTCGAGCGCGGTGTAAAATGTCTTGATGTCTCTTTTTGATGGCGGCCAGTTGCGGTCGCGCTGGTGAACGACAAAGCGGTACAGTTCGTCATAACTGGCCGATTCCGCGATGCTGAGCAGCCCATTGACCTGGCTGGCTGGCAAGGGATTGCAATCTTGCTCTTTCACAAGCTTTCTGATGAAGGCAACGGCTTCGTTATAGAGCACCGTATCGCTCAGCAAGGCGATTTTTTGCAACTGTGCTGTCGAGGGCATGATCAGGACTCCCTCTTTTTGTTGTGATGACTGTTCTGGGAAGTGCTGACGCGATATTCGTAGTGAATGACCATATGGCGAATAAACTGGCGTATTAACAGCAGATAGATGCGTCTGCGCTCCTGTCGCTCTTCATCAGTGGTATTGCCGATATTCAGGTGGTCGCAGATAATAGCCCGCTTCTCTGTCAGCTCTTTCTCCAGATAGTTTTTCAGGCGTTCGCCGAAGCCTACATCTGAATTTTTCCCTTCGGGAGATGGCTGTCGCCAGTAAGACTGACGAGCTGTCTGTCGCTTGATATAATCAAAGACATCCGACGTTTTGAAGCTAGATTCTGCGACGTTTTCCAGCCCGGTCATCTGAGAACGATGCCGGTTCCCAATCACATGTGCAGCATGGTTGCCGAGCTCAACGGCGTCGTGATAGCAATTCTCCGCCTGGATATCAACTTCGCGGATAACTTTCATCTCATTACTTTGTGTGGTATTACTCATCGCAACTCTCCCTCAAGGTGAAATGGATCGGAGACGCAGACGCGCCCGAACCCCTCTGCTCTGCGCTGACCGATGCCCTCGCTCTCTATACTGAAAAGCGCCAGCTCGACGTCTTTCTGGGGAAGCTGAGACTCAAAGAGGAAGACGGAGCCGGTCTCGATAGCAAGCTCGTTAGTTCGCGGCGTCCCCCAGAGATCGTTCCAGCCGGTAACGCGTCTGACGCTTGCCGACTGATAGAGCAGGCGAAATTGATCGGCAGGCAGTTCTGATAGTCCTGCCTGTTTTAGCAACTTCTCCAGCGCCTCTTCATTAATGGAGCCGCGATAACGTAACAGGTCGTCGCGTAGGATAACAGGCGAGTGCAAAGTCAATGCGAAGTAAAAAGGGCTAGAGTCTAGCGGGAATTTTTCTGACTCTGAGAACGCTTGCACCGCTTTACTCAGCTTATCATCAAATTTCTGCAAACGATCCTGGAAATCGTGGGGACTATCCTGTTCGTTTTCCATCTGTTTGACACTGATATTTACCTGCCCCATTCCTCTTGTGCGTCCCGTTCCGACCCGAACCAGCCCTGTGTGACCAATTTCCTCAATAAAATCCTTAAATGTTCGCACAAGCTCGTCCGCAACTTTGACCATGCCCCAAAAGCGGGTGTTTTCAGCGAAAACGCGGCGATTGTACAGAATACCCTCCTGCACCGTCCCGGTATCGCGGTTGATGCCTGTATGCGTTTGCAGCCGTGTATTGGCATCGGCAATAATCATATGGTCACTATCTGTATCACGTCGGTAATAGCCGGAAAAGCGGTCCATGAGATTGCGACATGTCTGGCATTCTTTACAGTTTTGCAATGGGGTTAGCAATATAGAAGTCGGAACCGTATTTTGATCATTTAGCGACTCGAGTCCTCTATCTACCAGGGAGAATAGTGCCCAATCCAGCAAGCTATCGCGCACGCCATGACGCTCTCCTTTTTCCACTGTGTCTTCTTCACCAGGGAATATGTGGCGGAAACCAGGATGGCGTTTGCAGGTTTGAGCAGTTTTGGGAATTGGATAGATTGGGACCCTATCCTCATTTTGCATGTCTTGATCTTTGAGCGTTGCGGGATACAGGTCGGGATAGTGGACCAGCCCGGCAATAAATAGCTTCTCGAAGTCGTCTGTATTGTCGGGGTCATATGAGCGGTGGACTGCGGCCAGGCTTCCAGCCAGCGTCGCGCCGGGAATATATTTAGCGGTATCGGCTCCCTCCGGGGAATGATCGGCGCGGATTGATAGGGGAGCTTTTGCAGTCAGGTTGAGGGCAAAGTACTTCACAAGCTAACCCTCCGACGATTGATTATGGTGATTATATTTATCAAGGACATCGATCTGCTCCAGCCATGCCAACCATGTCTTCTCTCCACACTCTGTCCCGTTGAGTTCCACCCTGGTAATTTTGCACAGGCATTTGCCTTTGCCCGTCGATTTATTGCCCCCCAGCCGTTCGATCAGGCGCAATCCTGCCAGCAGGAGCAAAAAAGAATACGTTGGCATGAAACCATTTTGCTCTGCCTGCTCAAAGACCGCGTGAGCATCAGCAAGGATGGCATTGCAGGTCAGCCAACCCTGAATGACGCCCTTAAAAACAAGCTCGCTGGCGCCAAACTCGCTGGTATATAAAGCTCCCGGCACAGCCGTACGTGTTGGTCGATTCATTCGCACCTGAGTGTATGGCATGACCTGAATACCCCTATACGTGCCTTTGCCCCTGTAGTCGTCTTTCTCAGGATTATGCTGCGCCAGGCTACTTTGCTCCTGGTGGCGAGCATCATCGAAGAAAAGTTGACCCGGCGAGGTCTGGGAGCCGAAGATGCGTGTAATCATATCGGGTCTGGTACTGCCTATGGTGAGTAGAGCAGCTTCAGCATCGTGAGGGCTTGCTATCGGCTCGCCATTCGATGCAAAGAAGCGGGCCAGATGCTCGCAATGTTCGCGCAGAACACCCTTAAACGTGGAACCGGGGACATAGAGGTATTGCTCGCTATCGCGCATAACTGTGCGGTCTATCAGCACCTCGCGAATGCCGGTGCCACAGTGCCACAGGCTCTCGAAAGTGAGATCATACTCGATGCGAATGCGATCAGTCTTCGTTGCCACTGCTGCCTCCTTCCGTTGCCACAAAGTCATAAAGCTCTACAATGTCGAGCAGCGACGTGCGGTATGTATCATCGCCGTCCGCGAACCAGGGGAAGGTCACGCGCGGGAACCAGCTTCCTGGTTCGTCAATGTTATGCTGCCCCTCGCTTTTTCCAAGTGTAAAAAGCTGTTCTAGCACAAAGTCCCGCTGTCCGGTGTGCCAATTGCGCAATACCGCCAACCCGTCGCTGACGGATGTGGTCAGATTCATCTTTAGTACAGCCTCACGCATCTGGTGCAGCTTGGTGCGTCCTAGCGACAGGCGCCTGCCCTCACGAATTGTATTCAGGAGCTTCTTCATCTCTTCAACCTTATATGGCCGTAGGGTTGCATAGAATTTCGCGTCCCCCTTTTTGCCGCTGATCGGTACATGCTTTTTATGCAAAGAAGAATAAACCTGCTGAAAATCATGACTGGTGCTGCCCGCTACCACCAGGAAATTAATGTAGCTCGTACTCTTCTGGTCCTGTTCGGACGCCGCTTGCTTTTTGGCTCCCTCTTTCTTCGCGTGTTTCAGGGTAGATTCGGCGAGATCCTGAAGTAGCCCAAAGGGATATTTGATCGGAGCGAGCACAACGCCGACTGATAGCGTATACCCCGTCTTTTTATGAAACTCTTCTGCGATTGTCGCCGCCACATCGAGCGCAACCGCGGCAGGCGTTACGATCATAATGTCATCGCCACCGACCATCAGGACATCAAAAGGGAACATGGGTTTAGGAGTCTTGATTACTTTGAGATGGGTATTAATTGCGATGCTAAGCGCCGTGAATATAGCTGTATCGATGGTTTCGGCAGTGTTCTTTCTATCGGTTAGGTTTTGCAACTGACCCATGATTTTGCCCATATTATTGCCGTCGGCATAGATCAGGCCAAGATAGTCCTTTCCGCCCCCAATGTTGGGCAGTTCGTTGAAGTCGGAGGGACGTTCTGTTTTGGGAGGAATGTGGTACTCCTGGGGAAGTTTGTTAATAATCTCCCCCCAGATATACGAATGTTTGGGCGCATTTTTTACGTGTTCTGTATTTATACGCTCATTAATGATACCTTCAATACCCCTTCTTACCCTGTTATCCTCTAACCTTTTGGTTCGGCAAGCCTCGCAATATCGCTTCCTCTGCTCATCGGGATCTGGGTCTTCTCTCACATCTGGGCCTTCGGCATACTGTGAACCACACGAATCGCAGGGGCGCATAAAAGGATGGGAGGGCAAGGCCAGGAGATCCTGGGATTGCGCTTTTGCCGTGAGGAGGCGAAAGTTTAACAGCTCCAATATTTTCTGGATATCGTCTTTCCAGGGATCAACCCCGTTCGGGAGTTCCTGAACAGCAAAGGAGACAGTCGCCCCTCCTTTTGTCCGGTTGGTATACTCTTTCTGGATCAGTCGTCCGAATCTCTCCGCCTCCTGGCGATCCCCTTCAACCAGAAACATGCCGGAGCCGCCGTTGGTGTAAACGGGCGTTACGAGCAAATGCTCCTCTTGTGCCACATCATGCATTGCTCTGCGATTGAGGTGGTCGAGACGCGAGCTGGCTCCTCGGATGTCTTTCAACCGATCAGTGGCAAAGACATATTGCTTGATATGGTTGGTATCTAGACTTATAAGCGTTTGTTTCCCCACAAGTATTTCGCCTCCAATACACATTTACTGCGCTAGATGTGTAATACAATGTTAGCAGTATAGCACAGTTGTAAATGGCTCACATGAGAAGAAACTCTGAAGTTTCTCAGAGATTTTTATCAAGTTCATATAAAGCTGAATGACAGATTTCCCCCTCATCTCCACTTGCTGAAACGCTCCGTTCCAATCAATCGTGATAATGCAGAGATATCTTTTTCGGCCTTTAGCGAAATATTTGGGAAGAGGATAGGTATGTCGGACCCAAGACCCGTAGAAGAGTTGCCCGCAGCCAGGACTATTTTAATTGTCGAGGATGATGTTGATATTGGGGAGTTTCTCGTTCACGCGATTGAAGATGAAATTCATTCCCATGTACTGCTGGCAAGAGATGGGGATGAAGCTCTGAAATTTATTGGCAGTGTGACGCCAGCGTTTTTGCTGCTGGACTACCAGCTTCCAGAGATGAATGGCCTTGAACTCTATGACCACCTCCAGGGCAGAGAAGAGCTTAAAACGGTGCCGGTGCTTTTTATCAGCGCCAATCCGCCTGTGAAGGAGCTTGAACGGCGCAATCTCCAGTATATTGCCAAGCCCTTTGAACTGGATGACCTGCTGAAAATGCTGAAGAGTTTGTTGGCAGAATAACCGTTGTCTCTCTGAGAAGGGCCAGTGTGGAAATTTCCTCCCGCTGGTCGCTCTGCCTCCTTTTTTCCTAGTCCTTTTTTCCTCTCGTAGCTATTATCGCGCCGTTGCTGTTCGTTGCATATGGTAGAATAGTATTTCGGTGGCAACCGAAGGAATTAACAGAGGTGTGATGGTTTAGGATAAGCAGCGAGAATCCGCAGCGGCGTTTCGCCCGTATCATAGGTATACATAGGTATTTCGTTTATCGCCGAAGAAGATGAGGTTAATATGAGGATAAGGGTGGGGGCGCTAGAACTGCTCTCTATGCTACCTGAAGGAAGCCAGAAAGCTTTCAGGATGTTTATTTTTGATAGTGTCGATCCAGCGCTCGTAACAGGTCTAGAAACGCCTGGACCAGCGCGTGATTCGACAGGCGATAGTAGACAGCAGTTCCCTGTTTGCGGGCAGTCACTAAATGGAGATCGGCCAGTTGGTGCAGGTGCTCCGAGGCGGTGGCGCTGCTCAACCCTAACTCCTCAGCAATTTCTCCTGACCGCCGCTCGTTGGGGGCCGATGGATCGGTTTCGTTTGGCTCTGCCAGCAGTTCCAGGATGTAACGGCGACTGGTGTCGCACACGGTAGACAGGAATTGATCCACAAGGATCTCTACCTCCGGTGACCGATGGGGAATGCGGGCATGAGATTGATTCCCTTTCGCAGGCACCATCTTCTTTCGGGACATCGCTCAACACGCTCCCTTCTTTGAGTATGGGAGAATTTCAGGCGGGAAAAGCAAAAAACTTTTCCCCGTCCTATATCTTATAACCGCTTATCATGTCTTATGATAACATGCTAGGGTGAAAGAGTGAGGCTCGTATGCGATCCTATCTCACGACAGCGGATGTCGCTACACGTCTTGGCGTCAGTCTTGATACGGTTCGTCGCTGGTTACGCAGCGGTGAACTGAAGGGGACTCCTTTTGGTCGCGCTGGCTATCGTATTGAGGACGCGGACTTCCAGGCGTTTCTTCTTCAGCGCCAGCGGCATCACCAGCAGCTTACTAACTCCTCTCAGCAACGCTATGCCCTGCCGCAGGTGACGTTAGAGGAGTTTATGAGTATAGTGGGCCAGGAATTGCATACGCCGCTGACAACGACGCGTGGGGCGATCCAGCAGGCGCGCCGCATGCTCCGGCATATGCTGGAGGCTCCTTTATCAGGGAATGCCGTTGAGCTGTTGCTAAAACTCCAGGATTTGCTAACGCGGGCCGAGCGGCAGATGAGTGTGGAGATGCGGCTGGTGGGGAATTTGCTCGACGCCTCGCGCATCGAGGCCAATAAGTTCGAGCTTTCGCCGGTCTGGTGTAGCCTGGTCGAGATCGTGCGCGAGACCGTTGCCAGCCAGCAAGAACTGGCGGCGCAGAGAAGATTTGAGCTGGAGCTGCCGCGCGATGACTTTGTCGCCGTCATTGCCGACGTGGATCGCATCAAACAGGCGCTTACCAACTACCTCACCAATGCCATGAGATTTTCTCGCGTGGATCAACCCATCACGGTTTCTTTGCAAGTGAGTCATGGGCAGGCCCGCGTCTCTGTGCAGGATAGGGGACCAGGAATTGCAACTCCTGATCAAGGCAGGCTCTGGGAAGGCTTTCAGCAAGGCCAGAGAAAGCCGGGTGAGGCGGGCGGGGGGCTAGGATTAGGGCTGTATATCACCAGGGCAATTGTCCAGCGCCACCGGGGCCAGGTGGGGGTCGATAGTCACAGCGGCGAGGGATCAACTTTCTGGTTTACTCTCCCTCTGGCCGATGAAGGCTAGGATGATATTCAATATTTCCTCTGAATCTAGTTTCAATCGCGCTCCGTTGATTCAAAATCGCTATCGCTTTTCCCCGGCGTTTGCCTTAGCAGCAAAAGCGCACAAGCGACCGGTTGACCGTGGTCAACCGGTCGCTTGTGCATCCTGCGCTTGTGAATAAGAGCTATCGTCTACTTATCTTTCTCGCTGCTGGTTAAAGCAGCCTGCGCAGCGGCGATGCGGGCGACGGGCACGCGGAAGGGCGAGCAACTGACGTAATCCAGGCCGACCATGTGGCAGAACTCGACGCTGTCGGGATCGCCACCATGTTCGCCGCAGATGCCCAGTTCAAGCTCTGGGTTGGTCTTGCGTCCCTTCTCTACCGCGATACGGATCAGTTGCCCCACGCCTTCGCGGTCCAACGTCTGGAAAGGGTTAACCGGCAGGATCTTGACTTTGTCCTTCAGTCCGGGCTCCTCCAGGCCATCGATGTATTTCAGCAGGAACTTGCCCTCGGCATCGTCGCGGCTGTAGCCAAAGGTGGTCTGGGTGAGATCATTAGTACCGAAGCTGAAGAAGTCCGAGACGGTAGCGATCTGATCGGCGGTTAGCGCAGCTCGCGGTAGCTCGATCATCGTCCCGAATTTGTACTCTATCGGGCCACCCGCCTGACTGGCGATCTCTTGAGCCACCCCTTCCAACTGGCGGCGTACCTCTTTAAGTTCGTTGACGTGCCCGACCAGGGGGATCATAATCTTGGGTTTTGGCTTCTTGCCCGTTTTAGCTACCTCTGCGGCGGCTTCCAGAATGGCGCGGGTTTGCATCACATTGATCTCGGGATAGAGCAGCCCCAGGCGACAGCCGCGCAGGCCGAGCATGGGATTCGATTCGCGCATCGCTTCAACCGCTTCGAGCAGCTCGCGCTTCTCTTGCAGCTCCTGCTCTTGCCCGCCCAGCGTTTCGAGGCGCGTCACCTCAACGAGCAGCTCTTCATACGAGGGCAGGAACTCGTGCAGCGGCGGGTCGATCAGGCGGATCACGACCGGATATGCCTCGCCGGTTGCGGGGTTGACCATTGCCTCAAAGATGCCCTTGAAGTCGCTGCGCTGGAAAGGTAGCAGTTGATCAAGCGCAGCCTGGCGCTCCTCTTTGCTTTTCGCCAGGATCATCTTCTGCACAATGGGGAGTCGCTCCTGCTCCATAAACATGTGCTCGGTGCGGCAGAGGCCAATGCCCTCAGCTCCGAAGGTAATAGCGCGTCGGGCGTCGCGCGGATAGTCGGCGTTGGCCCAGACGCCGAGCCTGCGGAACTTATCGGCCCAGGAGAGCAGTTTCTTGAGATCGACCTCTTTGTCAAAATCGGGATCGACCGTCTTGATCTGGCCCGCGAACACTTCGCCGGTCGCGCCATCGATTGAGATATCATCGCTCTCGCGCAGCACCTTATCGGTTCCGGCAACGCGGAAGAGCCGCTCTTCTTCGTTGACCCTGATCGCTTCACAGCCGGCGACGCAGGGCAGGCCCAGACCGCGCGCGACGACGGCGGCGTGGCTGGTTGCGCCACCCCGAGCGGTCAAAATACCTTTGGCGACCAGCATACCATGCACATCGTCAGGGCTGGTCTCGGGACGTACCAGTACGACAGGTGTACCGGCTTTGCCCAACTCCTCCGCCCGGTCGGCATCAAATACAGCTTTGCCATAGGCAGCTCCGGGAGAAGCGTTCAGACCTTTAGCCAGCAGGCGACCATCGCTCCCAGCCCGCTTTTTCTCTTCCTCGTCGAAACGTGGCAGCAGCAGTTGATAGACCTGAGACGGCTCGACGCGTTTGACGGCCTCTTCTTGCGTGATCAGACCTTCCTCGACCATGTCTACCGCGACCTTAACGGCGGCCTGAGCGGTGCGCTTGCCCGAACGGGTTTGCAGCATATAGAGGCGACCCTTTTCGACGGTAAACTCCAGGTCCTGCATATCGCGGTAATGCTTCTCCAGGCGATGAGCGATATCCAGGAACTGCTGATAGACGTGCGGCAGGTCTTCTTTCAGGCGGCTGATCTTTGAAGGGGTGCGGATGCCTGCTACCACATCTTCGCCCTGCGCGTTGAGTAAATATTCGCCGTAAAGTTCTTTCTCGCCGGTTGATGGGTTGCGGGTAAAAGCGACGCCTGTGCCGCTATCGTTGCCCATATTGCCGAAGACCATGCTTTGCACATTGACGGCGGTGCCCAGATCGTGCGGGATCTTGTTGAAATTGCGATAATCGATGGCGCGCTTGTTGTTCCAGGAGGAAAATACGGCCTCGATAGCCTTGCTCAACTGCTGATAGACATCGGTGGGGAAGGGCTCGCCCGACTGGCGCTCGGCCACGCGTTTGAAATCGACCACCATCTGTTTGAGATCGGCTGCTGGTATCTCGGCGTCGCTGCTCACATGGGCGCGCTCTTTGTACTGGTCGAGCACCTGCTCAAATTCGCGCGGATCGGTGTCGAGCACGATCTTGCTGAACATCTGAATAAAACGGCGATAGGCATCATAAGCGAAGCGTTCATCGTTCGTTTGCGCGACCATGCCCTGGACGGTCTCATCGTTCATCCCCAGATTGAGGACGGTGTCCATCATGCCGGGCATGGAAAACTTCGCTCCCGAGCGGACCGAGACGAGCAGGGGCTTCTCTTTATTGCCGAACTGCTTGCCGGTCTGCTGCTCCACGATCTTGAGCGCGGCCTGCGCCTGGTCCCACATGCCCGCGGGAAACTGTTTGTGCGCTTCATAATAGGCGTTGCAGGCTTCGGTGGTGATGGTGAAGCCGGGGGGGACTGGCAGTCCGGCGTTGGTCATCTCGGCTACGCCCGCGCCCTTACCGCCGAGCAGGTCGCGCATCTTGGCGTTGCCCTCGCTAAAAAGATAGATCCATTTACGCGGTGATCGTTGTACTGCCTCGTCCAATCCCGCGTGTGTAACCTGTTGTGTCATTAAAACTTCCTCCAACTCTATGGTGACGGGCTACCGTAAGCATCTTTTCCCGTACATTACATTTGTAATACGATTCCTCGTGCCCAACGTAATACCTTGCGAGCGCTCTGAACATAGCTACTGGCCTGCTCGGCGTTGATAATGCTGTCAGCTTCTTCCGGCGGGGTATCCGCGTAGAACGTTTCGGGATGAAATGGCGTTAAAATATCCATTTCTTCGAGGATCTGCGGCGGGGCGCCAACAAGCGTCCCCAGTGCGCGTAGATCGTGGTCGTACCGGCTGCGACGACCATAGCGGAGCAAACTGACTGCCTGCGCTGCTTTTTCAACTGCCTGGTTGCAGAAATCGGCGCAGGCGAAGTGCCGTCCCAGCCCCAGCTCTACCGTCGCGGTCGCCATGTCCTGTGCTGCTTCCGCAAAAAGTCCCAGCGACCCCTGAACATCGGTGTCTGGGAAAGCTTCTGTGTCCTCGTCCGCAGCCTCTCGTGAAGGTGGGGTTGGAGTTGGCTCCTGGTGCAGTGTGACACCTTGTAAAAGTAGCTGTTCTACATCTTCATGATCGCCCTCTTCAGGCGTCTCGTGTTTGCCGTTCTGCATGGCTGACATGGTTCATGATCCTTAGTGTCGTGACTAGAATGGGCGCAAATGCGCTGCATGTTCCATAGCACTCTCAGGCTATCCTGCACATAGTAAGCCTAAGTGGCGCATTGTGTCAATGTCTTTAGTGCATT
>DASRHT010000052.1:0-74284 GCA_035650355.1 Ktedonobacteraceae bacterium | reverse complement strand
CCATTCTCGTACGTGTTCTATCTCCTGGTCGAGCAACCGTGGATACGGCTTGGCAATAAAATCATAGGGAAAAAGCAACGCATCGTACTGGAGAAACCGGCCTCTGCAAAAGACAAGCGGGAACGTTCACAAAAGCCCGATTATGAACGCGAAAAACAGGCCGTTAGGAAATCACAGGGATAAAAAGGGGCTTGACGAGGCATTTTCCGTCTGGAAGAGACCGAAACCGCTACAACAGTCTGAAGCGACGATTTCAGGGCTGCTTTTACGGCAGCCCTGCTCTCAAGATAGACAGTTATATACACAGCCCGAGCACGGTGGTTAGCAGTAAAATCTCTGCTCCAGTATCCAGATCGTGGTTCTCTACCACAGCTTCCGCCGCTTTGCGCAGCAACAGGAGCGCCTCAGGCGTATTGAGATCTGTTTCCATCGCGGCCTTGAAGCGGTTCCGCAGCGTCGTATTCTCTCCGACGAGCTCGCGCCCAACCAGGGAGCGCACATGCTGGAACAGCTCAACGGTTTCGGCTGCCACTTGCAGATCATCGGGGAAACATTCCCAGGGATAGCGGTACTGGTGGTTCTGCAACACCACGCGAATGGCATCGGGGGTGTACGTTTTCAACAAATCGCTGACGAGCGTGAGGTTGCCGAGCGACTTGCTCATCTTGACGCCATCCTGATGCACCATGCCGGTATGCACCCAGAAGCGGGAGAACGGAATCTTGCCGGTGTAACGTTCGGATTGAGCAATTTCGCAGGTGTGATGCGGGAACGTCAGATCTTCACCGCCGCCATGAATATCCAACTGCGGCCCCAGATAGTGCATCGACATGGCGCTACACTCGATATGCCAGCCAGGCCGACCTGGACCCCAGGGACTCTCCCACGCAGGCTCGCCGGGCGCCTGTGCCTGCCAGAGCACAAAATCGAGCGGATCTTTCTTACGCGGATCATCGGGATAATTGCCGCGCTCGTTGGCGACCTCCAGCATCGCTTTATAATCGTTCAGCCCGACTGCGCGTCCCAACATGCCAAAATCGGGATCGCTTTTCACACTATAGAAGACACAGCCCTGACTGACATACGCATAGCCCTTGTCAACTAAGCCCTTCACAATCTCGATAATACCTGCAATCTCGTCGGTGGCGCGCGCGTAGACATCGGGACGGCGCACATTAAGCGCATCCATATCGCGCAAAAAGCGTTCGGTCTCTCGTCTCCCCAGCTCGTCCCAGCCCATGCCCAGCTCGCGGGCCTTACGCAAAATATCATCATCGATATCGGTCACATTCTGGACATACCGGACCGTATAGCCGCAATACTCCAGATAGCGGATCAGCGTATCGAACGAGACATAGGTGAAGGCATGACCCAGGTGGGTTGTGTCATATGGAGTCACGCCACAGACATAGATCCGCACAGTGTTATCGACAGGCGTAAATGTTTCTAACGACTGGGTGAGGGTATTAAACAGCTTCATTCTCTTCTCCTAAGAGCACTTGCACGCGACGTCGGAACCAGATTTACCGTGTCCGGCGCCTATATTGTTCCTCAAGGGTGGCAGCGTGAGCCTATAGCTATCTCGACCCGCTTGAGGGTACTGCAAGTAGACCGAACAGACGAACAGCGTTTGCAGAAGTAACCTGGGCAATCTCAGCCAGGGTCATCCCGCGAATCTCGGCCAGTTTTTCCGCGACGTGCTTCACAAAAAGCGGCTCATTGCGCCTCGCCTGTAGCGGCTTCGGTACCAGGTACGGGCTATCAGTTTCAACCAGCACGCGATCCAGCGGGACCATACGCGCCACCTCTGGGAGGGCGTTCCCCTGGCGCGTCAGCGGGCCAGCAAACGAGAGCAAAAAGCCATCGAAAGAGAGGCATTCCTCCGCCTGGGCGACGTCGCCAGAGAAGCAATGAAAGACACCTCGTAAGCCCTGACCGTGTGCGCGCAGGAGTTCTATCACATCATCATGAGAATCGCGCACATGAATAATGCAGGGCAGATCGCATTCACGAGCGAGCTGGAGATGGGCGCAAAAGACGGCGCGCTGCACATCGCGCGGCGAGAGCATCCGGTAATAATCGAGTCCAAACTCTCCGATTGCTACGACCTCCGGTTCCTGTGCCATCGCACGAAATTGCAGACCCACTTCGTCGCTATAGGTGGTTGCGTCATGAGGATGTACCCCGACACCCGCAAAAATAGTGCCAGGATGGCTTTTTGCCAACGCGACGGCAGAGCGGCTTGAAGCCAGATCAATGCCAGGATCAACGATACGCGTCACGCCTCCCGCAATAGCGGCCTGAATAACAGCTTCGCGATCAGCTTGAAAGCGGGAGGTATCCATATGTGCGTGGCTATCAACGAGCACTACACAATCCTTTCGAATAAACAGGTCAAAATAAAGAGAGAGTCAACTCATAGATGCCTCTCCCTCATTACTTCATTCATTGTAGTATAGTAGATGGCTTGTAGGAGTGTCAAATTGTAGCGGACGGATCTCAGGGCTTTTCCGTTGTCGTCATGCTCGCAGGGCCAAGCCCTGCTCCTGCGCCCCGTTTGGGGCGCGAACCCAGGCGGCAGGGGTCAGAGGAGAGGAACACGGAAAAGTCCTGGGACGGACCTGGCGAGAATCATCAAGGAAAATCACAAGAGCCTTTGTACCCGCTTTCACACGAAAAAAATTACTTATCATCTCATACTCTAATGGCAAGGTTACAAAAACGACTTGGGGGAGAACTAGAGCCAGACGAGCTTCGCCTTATGGCTCTTGACTAATCCTGACATAATAACCGGGTGCTGGAAGATCCTTACCGGACCTCCCGGCACCCGTTCCTTCTCCGAATACAATTTTCGTCTATACGCTTACGTCCGAGAGCTAGCGATACTGCCCGATGCGAGACTGGGTTTCGCGCAATTCTGCTAGTGTGGCGTCAAGCTCTGTCTGAAGATCCTGCATCTGCTGGCGGCTAGATTGAAGCTGCTGTTCCCGCTCTCGGGCCGTCTGTAGATGAGTCTCATGCTCTTTGGCCGACTGAAGCTGGGCCTTCGCCTCCTCAAGCTTCTGCTGTAGCGAGCGGATCTGGGCCTGTAACTGCTGAAGCTCGTCCTCATGCCCCGAGGCAACGCCGTTCGCCTGTGACGCTTGATAGGCAGGATTATACTCGGGAGTGGCTCCATCTGATCGAGCCTGCTGATAATTGGTATCCTGCTCAGGCGACATATCGTTTGCGCGCACAGCAGACATCTCTGGATGCTCGCCCGCCGGACCCACTGGCGGCTCCTGCTCAGATCCAACAGCATCGTGTTCTTCATTATGAACAGGATGTTCTTCGGCGGTTCGAGGCAGCCGCTGCGTCTCCCAATCTTCGATGTCAGTCTCCTGCCCTGGAGCCGGATCGTGATCTTGTCGCGTATAGTCTGCGGGCTGCTGTTCGTTGACGTTTGTTTCGCTAAAGGCCCCGGGACTCACGCGCGAGTTATAGGCTCCATGCTGATGGAGAATGCTCAAAGCCTCTTGCTCGCGGTTCGCCGCCTGGACGGTAAGAATCGTGTTGCCATTGTTATACTCATCCGTGTAATACCGAGCTTCTTCATCCGACAGACCCATTCCTGTCAGGTCGTCAGCTAGATGGTCTCCGTTCGTATCGGTGGAGCTGGCTCCTGTGAACATATTCTTGAGGTCTTCAAAAAAACCGCCGGCATTCCCTGGCATGGAGTATCGGATCTGCTCACGCTGGAAGCCCGCGTCATATAGGGCCTCGATAGCATCCTCTGCCATCGCGCGGTCCCTAAAAATGCCTACCACAGTGGAAGATGGCGTCACTGACATATAATTGCTCCTTTGCTGACCACTCCATCATAGAGGGTCAAAAGAAAATCAGCACGACAATCAAGAGTTGCAAAATTTTTATATATTCCATAGTTTCACGAGATTGGTTCTTAAAAAGATGCACGCCAGGGGTATTCACCTCTGGCGTGCATTTATAGCAGAGTTTTATTGCGGCATACTGATCGTCGTTTGCACTTCAGCAAACAGAGGGAACAGGGCCAGGTCATTGGCAGGGCTGTGCAGGTTGATCGCAATGGTCTCCATCCCGGGCGCGGTACGCAGTGCCACCAGGGATTTTGTCAGCCGGCTGGCTTCACTCGTTGCGCACATGATCTCCATTTTAGCATGCCCATTGCCCGCCTGGACCTCAACCTGTTCCAGCGTGGCCCCCGCCTCCATGCAGATATCATAAACTCGACTCAAGAGCCCTTCCTCTGCCGTGACTTTGATGCGAAGCTGATGCACCTCTGGCAGGCGACGAATGCGGCGGCGCAATGGCTGTAACAGGGTGAGTACGGCAATCGTAAAGATGGTGGTGAAGATGGCTTCAAGGAGCATACCCGCGCCGCAGGCCAGCCCGATGGCGGCAACGACCCAGATTGCCGCCGCCGTTGTCAATCCTTTGACGATCTCTTTGCGTAACAAAATGGCTCCAGCTCCCAGGAAGCCGATGCCGCTGACCACCTGCGCCGCGACGCGCGAAGGATCAAGCGAAACATTGCGCATGCCCAGCACATCCCCGAAGCCAAACGCGGAGACGATCATCACCAGGCAAGCTCCAAGCGCGACCAGCGCATGGGTGCGTAGACCTGCCGCCCTATCTCCCCGCTCCCGTTCAAATCCCACGCAAGCCCCAAGCAAAAGAGCCAGACCGAGTCGCAGCAGCGATGTCTGGATCGAAATCATGTCACTTCCCTCCTCGCTCCCATTAAGGTGACGCTCATGAAAAATGTTAAGTGAATGTTAACAGAATATTAAGCGTATGTTAAATCAAACTATACCATCTCTTCCCGTTCGATGACAAGGGGGAGTAAGTATTTATCTCAACCTTTATGGTAACACAGAAAACAGGCCAAATACGCGCTTATACCTTTAGTAATGGGTGATCGGGAAATATAAGCAATTTTAAATGTGTTGGTTTACACTCATATATGATGGTGATATTACCAGGAAAATTGGCAAGGGGGAGAAATGACATACGAGCTTACAAAGCGTCACCTGGGGCAACAAGTAGGAAATTATCGCCTCACGCGCTGGCTGGGACAGGGTGGGTTCGCAGATGTATATCTAGGTGAGCATATTTATCTGAAAACACTAAGCGCCATCAAAATGCTACATGTTCAGCTATCCGAGAAGATGTTACAAAATTTTCTGCAAGAGGCGCAGGTTCTTGCTGCATTGGATCATCCCAATATTGTACGCATCCTCGATTATGGACTCGAAAAGGGAAACCCTTATCTTGTCATGAGTTATGCTCCTAATGGTTCAATACGGCACGTTGCTCCTCGCGGGACACGCTTACAGCCTGAACGGATTGTGCCCATTGTGCAACAAGCAGGCTCTGCTTTAGATTATGCGCATCAGCACAAATTGATTCACCGCGATGTCAAACCGGAAAATATGCTCATGGAACTGCATGAACGGGTTTTGCTGAGTGATTTCGGCCTGGTTATCGTAGCTCAAAGCGGTAATTCGCAGGCGGAGCACAAATTGGCCGGGACGATCCCTTACACAGCCCCAGAACAGCTACAGGGACGAGTACGTTTTGCCAGCGATCAGTACTCGCTCGGCGTCGTCACCTATGAATGGATCTGCGGCGAGCATCCATTCACCGGCACTTTTGCCGAAATTGCCAGCCAGCACCTGCTAAACCCTCCTCCCTCGCTGGGCTGTAAAGTGCCAGGGCTTCCTCCTGCGGTGGAGCAAGTTGTATTCAAAGCTCTTGCTAAAGACCCGACCCAACGTTATGAGAACGTTACAGCTTTCGCGAACGCTTTGCGGGATGCCTACAGCCAAACGGGGAATCCTGCGGTGCTGGCCGATATCTCCACAGGGCACCCAGGTTCAGCGCAGCAAATAACCCCATCTTCTGATAGCTCCCTGGCCCCCGTTACTTCTGCCAACCTTCCACAGCATCTTCCCCTGTCTGGCACCATCCCGCAACGACTAGAAACTCCAGAAGAGACCAGCACACCTTCCGCTCCGATTACTACCAATCCTTTCCTGGCATCCCTCGCTTCCTCAGCAAGGCGACGCCAGCAACCGGCCAATCGCTCTGTAGGGCGTAGGCTCGCGGTGCCTTTGATTATTCTGCTGGCCTTGATGATTGGCGTTGGAATATGGTATAGCAATCTACTCGCTTTTGGACACAGGCCAGATCAGAGACAGCTTACAACTCCTATTGCAGGACGATCTACTACTCCCACTCCCGCGCCTCAAGCAACGGTACGCGTTATACCAACAGGGATTGCTAAAGGGAGCAAACTAGTTCCAACCACGAGTGTCCCTGGTACACCTGCGCCTACTCCGACAGCCGGACAAACGCCGACGCCTGATGTGGATTGCCTCAATAGCTCTCAGTCAAAGCTGTCATTTACCTCCGTACTCGGGATGGGTAATCCCTCGCCTAAGGCCGTGACGTTGACCAATTGCGGGGGAAGCACCGGAAGCTGGACTGCCTCCGCAGTAACGAATGGCGGAGGCTCCTGGTTGAGTTCTCATCCATCGGGAGGAACAATCGCCGCAAACGGCAATGCGACCGTGCAGATTCAGGCGATGAGCAGCGGCTTGCAGCTCGGCTTATATAATGGCTCGATCACTTTTCATAAAGGTTCCGCCACCTGGACTGTAACCGTTTCCTATACGATTGTGAGCGTGTAATCCTGTGAGGAGACGGCGACGCTCAAAAACCTAACGCGCCAACTGCTCGCTGTCCAGCATGATTGTTACCGGCCCGTCGTTAATTAACGAAACATCCATATGGGCACCAAAAATGCCGCTTGCGACTTCGATTCCATAAGCGCCGAGAGCGGCTTTGAAGCGTTCAACCAGCTCTTCGGCGCGAGCTGGTGGCGCGGCTTCGCTAAAGCTGGGGCGGCGTCCCTTGCGCGCGTCAGCATAGAGGGTAAACTGGGAGACGACCAGGGCCTGTCCGCCGACATCGAGCAGCGACCGATTCATTTTGCCCTCGTCATCGCCAAAGATACGCAGGTGGATGATTTTCTCGACCAGGGCCTTTACCTGGGTCTCGCCATCACCCTGCCCCACACCAAGCAATACCAGTAACCCCTGCCCTATTCGACCAACAATCTGCCCATCCACGGTAACGCTCGCCAAACTCACTCGCTGCAACAATGCTTTCATATGCTCCCTTTCTCAATTTACTTGTCGTGGGGCCAGTATAGCATACAGATGGTAGTCATCTTATATTGAGCAGCCAGCGTCCGCTTACTAAAAAATGCACGGCAATACCCTCTATACACTCCCAACAAATTTTACTATACTAAGTCATCACAACGAATACCAGATAACATAGGAGTTGTTTGAGGGTATGGGTGCCACAGGAGATTTTGCTGCTTTTCTCGCAAGTTTTACCAACCCATGTCACCTTGAGCAGGATATCGCCGCTAATCTCAACGATTGGCCGATGCACGCGTTGCCGTTGAGAGCTGAAGATGAGCACGATATGGTCATCTCGCTGCAAACGCTTGTACAGGAACTACAACAGGACGCACGCCGCCTGCTTGACGACCACCTGAGGAGCTACAATATTTATAGAGAGAGTACGTCGCGTCTCTCCGATATAGAGCCAATATCAGCATCACGGTACGACTATCGCAAAGATATCGAAGTATACGATGACTATGCTACCTGGAAGTCACTCGTACAAGAAACAATGCTTGGTAAGCTCGACGAAGCAGAACGGAGAGACGAATTCGCGCTCCAGGCTGCGTACGTCGTTTTTATTCGGCTCCTGTTAATCCGTGTGTGCGAAGACAAAGGTGTCTTCAAACACCGCTTTCTCTCTGATGGCGGTCTGCAACACTGGCAAGAAGATATTCAGCGATACTACATTTTTGCGCGCGGCAATCGCTATTCACCTTTGCTAAACATGGCTTACGATAATGCCCAGAATGTCTATGCTCACTTTTTTACCGGGCGCGAACTTTTCAACTGGTACGAGTTGAACGAGGAGCGTTTCATTAAAACGCTCTACCAGTTAAGCCGCTTCAACTTCTCACATGTCGATTCTGATATTATCGGTACCATCTACAATACCTACGTCAATCGCGAGGAAAAGCGTAACAAAGGCCAATATTATACCCCTCCCAAGATCATCGACTATATTCTTGATCAAGTTGGTTATACCGGTATCAATGTGATCGGCGCGAATAAGCGCCTGATCGATCCCGCCTGCGGTAGTGGCTCATTTCTCGTCACAGCCGCTAAACGTCTGATTGCAACTTACCGAACACGGCAGGGAGCTGCAAGTGATGCGCAATCAATACTCACTCGTGTTCAGCAAAGCCTTTATGGCTTTGATCTCAACCCCTTCGCCTGTTATCTTGCCGAGATGAACTTGCTTATACAGGTACTCGACCTGATAAAAGAGATCAATGAGTCGAAAAAAGTATTTCAGCTTGACCGCTTTAACATCTACAATGTCGATGCCCTTGCTCGTCCAAGCGGCGCTTATTGTACCATGAGCATTTTGCAGGTAGAAGAGAGCGATCAGGTTAATAAAATTAAAAGCCGCGCGGCTAAAACTCCTTATGAGCAAGGTTTCGCCTTTGTGGTCGCCAATCCACCTTACGGGGCAAAGTTAAGCGATACCTACAAAAAGACTTTGCGTGATAACTGGGCCGATGTGTTTTATGGACAACCTGATACCTACACGTTTTTCCTTAAACTCGGCATTGATCTTCTGGCTAATAACGGTAGGCTTGGCTTTATTACGCCTAACACGTATCTGATGGGGCGCGACACAGCAAAACTCCGTCATAAAATACTCACATCCACCTGTATCGAGCAAATTGTTGACTTGCCACGGGGGATCTGGCGTGACGCAACGGTAGATTGCGTCTTACTTTTCCTCTCTGCTGAGAAACAAGAAGAGAAGCGCAAAAATCAGATGACGCAGATTTACCTTCTCAATTCCCATGATCCATTAGATAAATTGACATCGCAGCAATGGGCGGAAGCGCTAGTACAACGACAGGCAGCCTGGATGAGCGAGCCTTCTTCTCAAATAAACATTCGTAGGACGCCGCTTTTGCAGAAAATAGAGGACGCATGCCGCATTCCGATTGAGAACAGTATATTGACAAGGGTGCAGCGATTAGGCGATGTTACAGATAGCAGCCAGGGGATCATTCCTTATTACACTAGGGAAGAAGGGCAGGCAAATGTCTATATCAAGCCTGAACGGGACGTTCCTGTCGATGAACCTGAGTGGAAGCCGCTACTGGATGGAAATAGTTACGTCGGACGCTACGAAGTGCGCTGGGGAAGGATGCGTCTCTACCTCAAATACGGAAAATGGCTCTATACGCCAAATGTGCCAAAGTACTACGAGTCTCCCAAAATACTGCTTGTCAGGCTAAGAAATAAAGCATTGAAAAGAAGGCTCGTAGGGACCTATGACGCAACAGGCTTTTTTAATCGCGACAACTATAACAATATTATTGCGAAAGACCCCAACTACGATCTGAAATACATTCTGGCGCTTTTTAACTCATCTTTGCTCAACTACTGGTACGGGCGAACTTTTGATAATGTTAACATTAACCCCACAACGTTTCGCCAGCTCCCCATCCATCCTGCCGATAAAGATACACAGACCATATTCGTCACATTAGTCGATGAAATTCTGGCCGGGCATGCCGAACTTAACCGACTAAGAGAGCAGGGATACAGCATCAAACATAGACAAGATGGCAGCACTGCCATAGCAATTCCATACGATACGCTCATCCAGGAGCTACAGCAAGCTGATCCTGGTTATCCCCTCATTCCGCTTTTTGAAGCTGAGCAGCAAAAAAAGCGGACAATCGCACAACTTCTGGATCAGATTCGACGTATTGACGCAGAAATCGATGAGCGGGTGCTTGACCTCTACCAGATTAAAGATGAGGCGGAGAGGAAAAAAATCCTGGGGCATGCATCGTTTTGAACACGTTGTAGGGACCCGGTTTACCACGTCCGGTTCACCGCCATCCGCCCCAAAATCGTGTCAACCCGCAGCAGGGCAAGCGCGAGGCCCCCACCCCCCTCCACACCACCCCTTGCCCCTACCCCTCCGGCCCAACATCATGCATACCGTTCGGATTCATTTTGCGGGAAGATGCAACGTTGGGGGTACGGTAGGGGCAAGGGGCGGGGCGGGGATTGGGCGGGGGCCTCGCGCTTGCCCTGCTGCGGGATGGGATAGTCCCCGGTTCCTTCTGAAAAATAACCCCGACTGATTGCAAGCCTGCTAGCAGGTCCACTCCCTTTTCGACTCGGCAATAGTCCTGGCCACGATTCGCCGAGAGGTCCGTTTCAAGCCTGCTAGCAGGTCCACTCCCTTTTCGATGGAGGAGGTGGATGACCTTGAGATACCCCTGCCGTTGTTTCAAGCCTGCAAGCAGGTCAACTCCCTTTTCGACGGCTGTGTTGTTAGTATAGCATGAGAAGCCAATGCATGCAAGCAGAATCGCGATGCGATAATTCCCAACAAGGGCAAGCGCAAGGCCCCCACCCCTCTCCACACCGCCCCTTGCCCCTACGCCTCCGGCCCAACATCATGCATACCGTTCGGATTCATTTTGCGGGAAGATGCAACATTGGGGGTACGGTAGGGGCAAGGGGCGGGGCAGGGATTGGGCGGGGGCCTCGCGCTTGCCCTGCTTCGGGATATCGTAGGGACTCACATCACCGCCAAAAGCGTGCTATAATCACTTTATGGCTATAAAAAATAAAGTTGCTATTATTACGGGAGCGGGGCGGGGCGTGGGGCGCGCTACTGCCCAATTGTTCGCACGGGAAGGGGCGCAGGTGGTCCTCTTCAGTCGCACGCGGGCACAGCTCGACGAAAGCCTGCAAGCGATTACCAGCGTGGGGGGGCAAGGGCTTGCCATTGTTGGCGATGTCGCGCAAGAAGCAGACGTACAGGAGCTCTTTCGACAGACGCGAGAAAGCTATGGGCGGGTCGATATTCTGGTTAATTGCGCGGGAATAGTCGCCGTCCGCCCGTTTGTTGAAATGGATACAGCCACCTGGGATCAGGTGATGAGCGTGAACCTGCGCGGCACATTTCTCTGCTGCCGCGAAGCATTCCGTATGATGGTAGCGCAGCAGCAGGGAGTAATTGTCAACATTTCCTCTCTTTCAGGCGTAAAAGGAGTGGAGAAATTCCCCGGATTGAGCGTGTACAACGTCTCAAAATCGGGGGTGGTGGGATTGACGGAGATACTCGCGGTCGAGGGGAAGCCGCACAATATCCGCGTCTGCGCCGTCAGCCCCGGCGCTATCGATACCGAGATGCTGCGCCAGGCCGCTCCACACCTGAAAGCAGGCATGACGCCCGAAGATCTGGCCGAGATACTGCTGTTTCTGGCAGATGACTCTGGAAGGATGCTGAGTGGCAGTAATATCGAGCTATTCACGAACGCGTAGCCAAACGTATAGCTATTGAGGAGATAGCCAGTCATGGTCTACCTGACACGACGCGCCACCTTTAGCGCCGCCCATCGTCTCTGGAACGCCCATCTTTCCGAACAAGAAAATTTTGCCCTGTACGACAAATGCGCGAATCCCAACGGACACGGACATAACTACACGCTGGAAGTGACTATCCAGGGCCGGCCCGATCCGCAGACGGGGATGGTAATCAACCTGACCGATCTGAAAAAGATTACCAAAGAGCAGGTAATCGACTGGGTTGACCATAAAAATTTGAATTACGACGTTCCCTGGCTGGAAGGGGTGGTTCCAACGGCAGAGATGCTGGCCGTCAAGTTCTGGGAACGCCTGGAACGCTGCTTTCCCCGCGGCATGCTCTACGAAGTCAAGCTTCACGAGACTGAAAATAATATCGCGATCTACCGAGGAGACGCATGAGGATCGCGCTGGTGGCGCCTCTGGTCACGCCCATCGCTCAGCCCTACGTCGGCGGCGCTCAAGCCCTGGTAGCCGATCTTGCCCAGGGCCTGTTGCATCGTCAGCATAGCGTGACCCTCTTCGCCAGAGCTGGCTCGTCGATACCGGGGGTCGCTATTGAGCAAATTTCTGTCCCGTCATCGGTGCAGCCTGCCAGCTTTTCCGCTCCGTCGCAGGAGCGAGCCGCCGACCCGGGCTTTTTCGCTCAGGCCAATCTCTTCTTAGAGCTTTTCCTCCACCTTCAGCAGCGCCACCATGAATTTGATCTTGTCCACGCCCACGCCTTTGACTGGCCTGCCTTCGCCTGTAGCAGGCTGCTCCACGATCTTCCGGTGGTTCATACCATCCACCTGCCAGCGGTCTCACCGGAAATCAACCAGGCGCTACGCGTCCTGCACCATCAAAACCATCCCCTCACACTGATTACGGTCTCGCACGCCTGCGCCCGGAGCTACGCTGACTACACGCCGTTCGATCATGTCATCTATAACGGGCTGGATCTTGTCGCCATCCCTTTTTCCGCAGAGGTACCGCCGGATGCGCCTCTGCTCTTCGCTGGCCGCATTGCTCCTGAAAAAGGCGTTGATGCCGCCATTGAGATTGCCGAACGAGCGGGCCGCCGGTTGTTGATCGCGGGCGGCATCTATGACCAGGATTACTACGAGCAGCAGATCGCTCCCCAGATCAAACAAGCAAGGGAGCGCGCCACCTATCTGGGACAACTGGAGCATGCGGAGTTGTGGCAGGTGATGGGGCAAGCGTCAGGGCTGCTCTTCCCGATTGCCTGGGACGAGCCGTTTGGCCTGGCTGCGGTCGAAGCAATGGCGAGCGGAACGCCCGTGATCGCGTTCCGGCGTGGAGCTGCGCAGGAGATTATCCGCCACGGAGAGACCGGCTTTCTCGTCACACCAGGAGATTGCACAGAAGCAGCAATGAGGGTCAACGAACTCGCCGCCCTCTCTCGTACGCAATGCCGCGCTCATGTAGAGCGCAACTTCTCGCTCGCCCACATGCTGGATGAGTACGAGCGAGTATTCGCGTCGCTGATCCGCCCATCAAAAGACTGAAAGGTAGCGGTCGATCTCCCAGCGATGTACCTGCTGGCGATATTCGATCCATTCGAGACTTTTGGCATCGATGAAGCCCTCGTAAATGGAATCGCCCAGGATTTCCCGAATCAGCGCAGCATCACGCAATCCTTCCAGGGCTTCGCCGAGCGTGGCGGGCAGCAGACGCATGCGCGGATGCAGCCGCTCGCTCTCATCTTGCAGGAAGAGATTCTCATCCATCGCCGGTGGCAGATTCAGCTTGCGCTGAATGCCATCCAGGCCGGTGCGCAGCATCACGGCCAGAGCCAGGTAAGGGTTGCAACTGGGATCGGTGCAGCGCAGTTCTATACGCATCGAACTCTGCGGATCGGCACTCAGGCGCGGCACGCGAATCAGCGCCTGGCGGTTCACTCGTCCCCAGTTGATATGGACGGGAGCCTCAAAGCCACGCACCAGTCGCTTATAGGAGTTGACGAGAGGCGCAAGGATCGCACACATTGAGCGAGCGTGAGCCAGTTGCCCAGCAATAAAGCAGCGACCAATTTCGGAGAGTCCATATTCCCCCTGCTCGTCAACAAAAACGTTTTTCCCTGTTTTGAGGCTGATCAGTTGCTGATGAATATGCAGACCGGAGCCGTTGACACCATAGAACGGTTTGGGCAAGAACGTGGCATAGAGGCTATGCTGGGCCGCAATCGCCTTGATAACGTATTTCGCCGTCATTAGTTCGTCCGCGAGCCGTAGAGCGTCGCGCGCTTCAAAGTCAAGCTCGTGCTGCCCTGCCGCCACCTCGTGATGGCTGGATTCGATACCGATACCCATACGTTGCAACGCATCCGCCATCTGGCTGCGTACCGTTGATGCCAGGTCGGTCGAGAGATCGAAGTATCCTCCGCGATCATTAGGCAACGGGACCGGCAGAGCATTCTCGAAGCGCAGCAGGAAAAACTCCAGCTCTGGGGAAACCACAAACTCGTACCCCATCATATGCGCCATCTCGATAGCGTGTAACAATGTCGCTCGCGGATCGCCATCAAAAGCTTCGCCATCTGGCGTTTGTACATTACAAATGACGCGCGCTACCACCTCGCCAAAAACCTGATCGTTGCTGGCATGCTGATATCCCTGCGCCGGAGACGAGCGAACGCCCCCAGGCAGCACGCAAAAGGTTGACAGGTCGGGAAAGAGATACATATCGCTCTCCGCGATGCGCGCAAACCCCTCCAGGGCAGAGCCATCAAACCATTTGCCGTGCTGCACGCAATCGGCGAACTGCTCTATGGGAATGGTGACACACTTCGCCATCCCTACCACATCGGTAAACTCCAGGTTGACGAAACGAACCTGCTCTTTTTCTATCGTTGCCATGATCTGCTCATAGCTCTTGTTGCCTGACTGCTCTGCCATAACACCCGCTCCTCAGATACCGCTCTAGCGCAATGCAAGTGGATAGATTATTGTTGACATTACATATACCTGCTCTTATGAGTTTCGTAGCATTTTTACACGCCAGACACTCCCTGTCAAGCAGTTATGCAGGCAAATACTTGCTGCTCAATCTTCATCGATATCTCTACATGTGACTGCCATAGCTGGAGTACAATGGAGGTGCCTATTGAATAGTAGCAACGTGGCTCTTGACGACAATCTTTTCTGCCTCCACTTCATCGCGCGAACGGAGAGGCCCTAGCGCGCGTAGCAGCGCGCCTGGCTGAAAATGTCGTGGATTGCCCATAGCGACCTGTATATCACTACTCCAACGGACGCGTAGCACATGCTCTGTTCGCCGGAATGCACGCCACGGATCTTCTTCGGAAGGCTCTGCCAGCGTGCCTTCAAGCAGATGTTCTTCTGGTAGAGACGTGACCTCGATGGTCACGTCCACCCGCTGACCCAGAGGAGTATTACTGAACTGGTCCCAGCCAACCGACCCGGATGGTGCAGCATTCCTGGCAGATGCCTCAGCTTTTTTGGGCTGCGTATCTCGACGAAGGGGGCGGTCCTGTTCATAGCGCACACCGTAGCCCAGACGCAGCGCCGCCTCGGCTTTGGCTAGCTCGCTTCCCAGATAGCCAGCGTGGCTGAGTTGGGAGATCAGCCCCTCACGAATCAGCCCGAGCAGCATCGACTCTGCCGTCCGCCCGCGCATTTCATGAGTAGGCGTGTGATCGGGCAGATAGTGCCGCAAGATGATCTGACCCTCTGAGCGGTTCAGTGTAATCACAAAGTAACCTTTGGGGTCGTAGATAAGCGGTTCGCGTTGCCCTCCTGGTCTGATGGGCATAAAACTAGCTTGCAGGTTAGTTGCGACGGGAGGCAAACTGTCCTCTTGTTGTATATCCTCAAACCGGCCAGGAGCCCGTACCACCAGGCTGGCAATGCATTCGCGCAGCGTTGCCAGGTCGCGCTCGCCAATCCAGTCCACAAGCTCGATCTGTCGGCGAAAAGCAGTGATTTGTTGAGGCGTTACCATACGCAGAATCGGCTCGTAGCCCTCCGCATTGATGATACGCCTGGCTTCATCTACCCCGTTCTCAATCAGCGCGATAAGCGACTGGCCCTGACGGAAGAGCCGTGAATCCTTGCCGCACAGGAGGAGAAAGCGAATAGCCGCGTTCGCTGTAACATTCAGGATGATGCGCTCAATGCCCTGGTTCGCCGTCTGCACTTCACCGGCGATGGCAACCCCGGGAATGCTAACGAGTGGGACAAGCAGTTCTTCGCTGGTTAAGACGCAGACGGCTACTGGAGCCGTAGGATCGCCGACGCGGTAACTGCCATCAATGACCGGCCAGGAAGCTTGAACACGGCCCTGTTCTTCCGTGTCAGGAGTATTGGACTGCATACACTATGCTCCTTTAATGCATTTCACGCGATCTATAGGGACTCCATTGATCGCATCGATGCGTACCTGATTACTCTTCAAGGAGGCTGCCGTAGCCACGGTCCATGCTCGATCCGCTCAAGAATACTGAAAGTTGAGATACTTCCGCAATGCTTCCCCTAGATTATCAATAGGATATCGGCGCAGACTGAAGCGTTTATCGCTTATACGCATTCGCACCAGGCCAGCCGAGCGCAACTGCACCAGGTGATGGTGAATAGTTGTCTTCGCCACCCCAAACTCATCGGCCAATTCTTGCAATGTATAGCTTCCGCCTGATAACATTTTCAGGATGCGCAGGCGGCGTTCATCTCCCAATGCTTTTACCAGGTTCAGCAAATATGCAGGCGGCGCAGAAGGGTCGGCGAGGATACTTGCATCTGTCACTGGATAGAAGAAAAGCTGGGTATCGCCACTCTCCGTATCATTATTAAAAGGTCGTATAACATATGAAGGGATCAGCACAACGCGGCGTATGCCGGGCTCTGGCACATATTCCCAGCCAGTGCATATTTCGATCAATTGCTCAGGTGAATGAGCGGCTTGCAGCGCCAGCTTCGCCTCGGCATCTTGCGTCAGAATCGGTAAGAGCTGCATTTCCTGTTCACGAAAGACTTTGTCATACCAGCCATGTACGATTTCAAGCAATCGTTCCTTCGTCTCGGTCACATCGCGAGAGAGATGCCAGCGCAGCGCCTCCTGCCATCTCGCATCAACTGGCAATGATGTGCGAAGAAGCTCTCTCTGCGCTTCCCCATCCCCCTGCGCCGCCGCATAGATCACGTCGGGCGCTGTGGAGCGACGATGCTGACGAACATAATATCCCAGCAGATGTAAACGTAGTTCAAGCGGATCAATCGTTTTCAGGTATGCCAGCAACGCTGGAACATCTCTGGGAGGCGGGCAAGTACAGGCCAACGCCGAAATATGTCCCCACATCTCATGACTTTGAAAACCGAATCTCTTGATAATTTCTAATAAATCAGGCGCGAGCTTGCCCCGGATAGCTTCAAACCATGCCTCACCTACTTCATAAGGCCGCCACGAGTTGCCACTATCACTAAAAACGCATAGCGACAGAAAGAACTCGTAAACCAGGCTTGCCTCGATCTGAACAATGAGGCCCTGTCTTCGCTTCGGCATTTCCTGGTGTTCGTCAGTTGGCATATGCAATTCCAGGTCTATGGTAGTTCAATAAGTCAGAGATGGTACGAAAATTTTCGTACACTACGAATATAAGCGGATAGCTATGAAATGTCAAGGGGTTTTACCTCAAAAATAAGGGTGGAATATTTTTCCTTCCGATCTATATCAGCAGCTTCTAAATCAACCTTGTGCCCCAATTAAATAGATCAATATGGTTACTCCTCTCTCTAGTTTGCAGTCCCTCGTTCTTCCTGATATATAATGTGCCATATTACAATTGTATGAAATAGACGGAGGCATGATGGAGAATAGTGAAAATGCTACAGTTAGCACGCACCCACGTCGCCGCCTCAAACGCTGGCATGTGATATTGCTCGTCTTATTCGCCCTGCTCGTCATCGCATCAGGCATTATCCTGAGCCAGTGGAGAACGCTCAACGCTTTAACGACCGGCTCCAATTTTACCGGCGGCGCGGCGGGCGTTGCCGCGGTACGGCTTCCCTCCGGCTTTCATTCCAGCGTCTTTTACTCAGGACTGGCCAGTCCGCGCTTGATCACCTTCAGCCCCGATGGCACGCTTTTCGTTGCCGAACGTGGCGCGGGAAGCATTGTCGCCCTGCCCGATCCGCAGCACACGGGGAAGGCCAATCAGCGGATCGTGGTGGTGAGCGGACTGAACGATCCAACAAGCCTGGACTTTTATCAAGGCGCGCTCTACGTTGGGGAAGCCACGCAAATTAGCCGCTTTACCATCACTCCCGATTTCAAAGTGAGTAGCAGGCAGGTTGTTGTGCCCAACCTTCCCACCGGCGGCAGCCACATCACGCGTACGGTGCTCATCGGACCCGATGGCAACCTGTACGTCTCTATAGGCTCAAGCTGCAACATCTGTATCGAGACGAATCAGCAGCGCGCCACCGTCTGGCAGTACCATCTCGACGGCAGCAATGGGCGGCTCTATTCGCGAGGGCTGCGCAACGCCGTTGGCCTGGCGATCAACCCCTGGAACAATCAAATCTGGGCCACCAATAACGGGCGCGACCTGATGGGGGATAATATCCCCCCTGAGACGGTCTACGCTTTGCAGGATGGCGGCAATTATGGCTGGCCTCTTTGCCACGCAGGCAATATCATCGATCCCGATTTCGGACACGCGGGCGATTGCAATGGCGTGATAGCGCCGCTGGTCAAAATGCAGGCTCATTCTGCTCCTCTGGGGCTGGCCTTCTATAAATCCGCGCAGTTCCCGCA
Source organism: Ktedonobacteraceae bacterium (assembly GCA_035650355.1). GTDB lineage: Bacteria > Chloroflexota > Ktedonobacteria > Ktedonobacterales > Ktedonobacteraceae > DASRHT01. The sequence continues at coordinate 55,985 of DASRHT010000052.1, read as the reverse complement.
ACAATATCACGGCCTGTATATAGCGTTTCATGGCTCATGGAACCGCAGCGTCCCTACCGGCTACAAAGTGGTTTTTGTTCCGCTCAACGACAAAGGGCAGATCGCAGGACCGGTACGGGATTTCGCAACGGGCTGGTTGACGAAAAGCGAGTCAACGACGGGACGCCCGGTTGGCCTCGCTGTGGGACCGGACGGCGCCCTCTACGTCAGTGATGATAAAGCGGGTATAATCTACCGCATTGCATATACAGGCTAAAGGGTTATTATGAATATCGTGCTGGCAACCGCTCCGTTGATAGTGGCGATCATTCTGTTGGTGGCGCTGCAACAGAGCGGCCTGCGAGCGGGCCTGGCAACGCTGGCAGCGACAATCATCTTGACATTGCTCGCGCCATCATTCCATCTGTCACCGTCAGCAATCGCGCTGGCGGCAGCCAGAGGAGCGGGGACATCATTAACCGTGCTTTATGTGCTGTTTCCTGCCCTGTTGCTCTACCAGATCCAAAATATCACGGATAGTATCATCGTTTTAGCGCAAGGTGTGACGCGCCTCTGTCCCGATAGAGATACGCAGATCCTGCTCTTAGTGCTCGGCCTCGCGCCGTTTATAGAAGCGGTGAGCGGCTTCGGCGTGGGCACCGTCGTGGTGATCCCGATGCTGATGGCGCTAGGCCTTGACACATTGCAAGCCGCCACGCTCGGTCTCTTAGGGCAGCTCGCGGTCCCCTGGGGTGGGTTAGCTGTGGGCATCACGCTCGGAGCCGAACTAACCGGCCTCCACTCGGGCGTAATAGGAGCCTATACGGCACTGATAACGGCTCCGCTCCCTATCGGCTTCGGTATAGCGGCCCTGGCAATCTACGGTGGGAAAGCAGCGGTCAAGCGTCTGTGGCTCGCTGTAGTAGCTGCTTCTATCGTTCTGGTTGCGGGCGAGTGGTTTTTCAGCCAGATGCCGGGCGTCGAACTGGCGGGAGCGTTCGCAGGCGTGCCAACGACCATTTTGCTGGCGCTCTGGGGTCACTTCGCTGCGCGACAAGCCAACAGCAAAAGCGATCTGGCGCACACGACTTCTCAAGCTACCCTGGAGCGGACCGGAGACATCTCCTCGCCCCGCTTCCTGCTCGCGCTGGCTCCCTATATCATTCTAATCGGGGCCTTGCTCATCACGCGGCTGATCGTTCCGCTCCAACAATGGCTGCAAAATCATGCCCTGCTCATCATACCGGCCATCGAGCTGCGCTTCCAACTGCTGTATAATCCCGGCTTCTATGTTCTGCTGGCAGCTCTGGCTGCGGCACTGCTACTTCATACGGGCGCGACCGGATTTCGTACCGCGCTGAGCAAGACAGCGCGGCAATTTACGCCTGGAGCCATCGCCATCGTCAGCTTCCTGGCAGCTTCGCAAGTCATGAGCGCGAACGGCATGATCGCCGTGCTGGGAGCGGCGGCGGCAACGCTTGGCCGTAACTATAGCTGGATCGCCCCCTGGCTCGGTGCGCTGGGCGGCTGGCTGACAGGATCGAGCGCGGGCAGCAATGCCGTATTCGCTCAGTTACAGTATGAAACAAGCCTGCGAGCGGGCCTGCCCGTTAACTGGATCATGGCATCTCAGTGTGGCGCGGCCTCTATCGCGACGATGGTTTCGCCCGCGCGCGTCGTCCTTGCCACCACAACCACGGGCATCGTGGGCAAAGAGGGGCTGTTAGTGCGCAAGCTCGGCCCCCTGGTATTGGGAGCTGTGCTGATCATCATGATTTTAACGGGCGTTGTGGCGCTTTATGTCTAGCAGGCTGCATGAAGAACTTCTCCAACAATAAAGATACTACTGATCCTGCTACAAGCTACGAAGCCTGTAACAACATCAGTAGTATTTTCGCTTGCTTCTCAAAGGCTACAATATACCACTGACGAGCTGCTCTTTCTCCAGAGGTCCGATGGCAGCGACGGTCAGGGGATTGAGCGGCGAGAAGCGGTGCAGCACGTTAAGTATCTGCTCCTGCGTCACGGCATCAATCGCCTCTTTCATTTCCTGAATGGTTTTGACCTTACGTTCGTACCACCAGGAGCGTGCAATCGCGCCCATGCGGGAAGCGGAGCCCTCGCTGCGCATGACATGCTCGCTCTTCAACTGCACTTTGGCCCGCTCCAGTTCATCAGCCGTGATGCCCTCCTGCTCAAGTTTGCGCAGTTCATTGACGATAACCTCCATGCACTCGTGGGCCTGCTCGGGGGTGGTACCGGCATAAACGCGCATAGCGCCACTATGCTTGCTGCCGGACAGGCCCGCCGAGACGCCGTAGACCAGCCCTCGCTTCTCGCGCACCTCCACGAAAAGACGCGAAGCCATATTGCCACCCAGCACCTCACTGATCACCATTGCAGCATAATAGTCGGGATCGAGATAGTTGGGAAAGGGAAACATCATGCCAATATGTTCCTGCTTACCCTCTTGCAACTCTACGGAGACACTGCTGCCCGGATGCGGCACCTGTTCAGGGAAAGAGGCTGCGGTCCCCGACCAGTCACCAAAAAGCGCCTGCATCCTCTCGACCACATGCTCCCAGTCAAACTTACCGGCAATCGAGAAGAGCACGTTATTGGGTTGATAGCGCGCCTGCCAGAACTGCTGCAAATCCGCCCGTTGCAGCCCCTGCACGCTTTCACCGGTTCCCAGGATCAGGCGGCCCAGGGAGGTGCCACGATAGAAATCGGCTCGCACAAGCTCGAAAATGCGGCTCATGGGCTCATCGTCGCGGCGGCGAATTTCCTGCAAAATAATGTTGCGCATCTGCTCCAGCTCGTCTTTTGGAAAGGTGGGAAGGAGCAGCAGTTCATGGACAAGTTCAAGTGTGGCATCAAACTTGTTATGGACAATCTGCGACCAGACCATTGAGGTTTCCAGGCTCGTGCTGGCCCCCTTGCGCGCTCCTAGCGTCTCAAATGCCTCATTCAGCGCGCGCGCATCCTTGCGTTTGGTGCCCTGAAAAAGCATGTATTCAAACAGGTGAGCCAGCCCCTGCTTCTCATCCGCTTCGTGAATCACACCCGCGTCTAGCTGGAAGCCGAAGGTAATCGAGCTAAGGCTCGGCATATATTGACCAATCAGCTCAATGCCATTGGGCAATTGATGATAGAAGTAATTGGGAGGGAGATTCTGTTGGTTTTTATCTTTCACACGTCTTATCCTCTCGTAGAGCAACCTGCCCTGCGCTAACACTCCGCTCAAAAAAAGAGACTTGATGTCTATTGTACCATTTTTAGCCAAGCTCTTCGCCAGGGCAACATATTGCCATCCAGGGCTGTTGCAACGTCTTTTTTGCCGCCTTCGGCGGCGGGGAGAAGAGGAAAACGTGGGGACACCCCCCGCAAGGAGGCAGCCGCCCCCTTGACCCCCGCTTGGCAGACGGTATTCCCAACGTTGCAACAGCCCTGTATTGCCATCCGGGCTTCTCAAAGTTGTCTTTTCATACAGAACGGCTCGCATGCGAGCCGTTCTGGGGAGGAAGGTGCCAGGTGTGGGCACGGCCCACACCTGGCACCTTCCTCCCCCATGAGCGCCGAAGGCGCGAGCGGTCAGAGCATGCGACGACGTTTGAGAAGCCCTGTGTATCGCCATACGCTATCCCATCAATACCCCCTGGGATTATGCTACAATATACCCATCTACCAACTTCCCGTACCAATATCTGGTTGCTGTAGAACATCAGCCGGAGGACGGCTCTACAGGCATTTGTCAACCAAAGGAGGCCACCGTGGATTTCTCCCTTACCGATGAACAGAAGATGGTTCAGCAAACGATACGCCAGTTTGTTGAACGCGAACTGATCCCCCTCGAAAACGAGATGATGCAGAACGAGGGCAAGTACTCCACCGGCATCGAACCAGGGCTGTATCACTCGCTACAGATGAAGGCCAAAGAGCTGGGCTTCTGGGGCATTAACACGCCCGAGGAGTACGGAGGCGCGAATCTGGGTGCAGTAATGTCCGCCCTCATCGCGATGGAGACGGGTCGCACGCTTGTTCCCTTTAACTTTGGAGGGAACGCCGATAACATTCTCTATCTTGGCAATGAGGAGCAGAAGCAAGAGTATCTTATTCCCACGATTGAGGGCAAGCGCCACTCCTGTTTCGCGCTCACCGAGCCGGGAGCCGGCTCCGATCCCTCATCCATTCGGACAACAGCCGTCAAGGATGGCAAGCATTGGGTGATTAATGGACAAAAGGTGTTCATCACGGGAGGCAATGAGGCCGACTTTGCAATGGTGTTCGCAGTGACCGACCGCGAGAAGCCGCCCCAGAATGGTGGCGTGACCTGCTTCCTGGCTGACCGCTCGACGGGCTGGACCTCGCGGCCTGTTCCGACAATGGGCGGCTGGTCGCCTGCTGAACTCTTCTTTGAGAATGTACGCGTACCAGAAGATCATGTGCTGGGCGAAGTTGGTCAGGGCTTCAGACTCGGCATGCAGTGGATTGGTCAGGGCCGCTGGCTGATCGCGGCTCGCTGTGTTGGCACGGCGGAACGCCTGCTACAGATGGCTATCGACTACTCCAAGCAGCGCGTCACCTTTGGCCAGCCCATCGCGGACCGCCAGGCCATCCAGTGGATGATCGCCGACTCCGCCGTTGAAATCCAGGCCACCAAATGGCTTGCGCTCCACGCCGCCTGGAAAGCCGACCGCCACGAGGACAACCGCCACGAGTCCAGCATGGCTAAACTCTTCGGCTCGAACATGGCTAACCGCGTCGTTGACCGCGTGATGCAAATGCACGGCGGCATGGGCTACACCCGCGAGATGCCCATCGAACGCTGGTACCGCGACCTGCGCGTGACCCGAATCTACGAAGGTACCGACGAAATTCAGCATTTCATCATCGCCCGCGCCCTGCTCAAAGGCTTCGTCAAGCTGGGCCAATGGGATTAGGTTTTTGTATGCCGTTGTAAAAGGATGTAAGTCAAAGTAAGCGCCATTGACTGTCAAATTGGCTATCAACCATACCATGCCTGGAACGATTTTTATATTGTTCCAGGCATTTCAATCCCAAAAGCGTATAAAACAGGCTTGTTCCCGGGTAGCTGCAAGCGTGTTTTGCTGTTGCCTGGGAAACTAGTTCTGGGGTCGTTCCTGTCTATATTCATTTATTTGATTGGTACAGTTGCGTCGCCGCGCCGCACTTGTTCGATGCGAGCGGCGATTGGCATCCCCAGCAATAGCAAAAAGAGCGCGGTCAATAAGAAGAAGGGGAGTGGGGAGAGGGTATTGAGCAGCGCGAAAAAGGCGGCGCTGCCGAAGATGATGCCGAGCGGGACGCGATCCGAGCGGATATTGGTTCGTAGCAGCCAGAAGAGCGAGAGCAGCGCCACGATAAGTATGCAGAACGCAACCACCTGATCGAGATTCAGGGCCGAGAACGGGTTTCCCGCCACCGCCTGCGTGTTTGCTGAGAAGATCCCCAGGTGTTGCACATTGTTCGGATCGGTTAGCAGCGACACCCCCACCGCTCCACAGAGCAGCAACAGCACGCGTTCAGGCCAGCCCACAGCAGCACGCAGGCGCACAAGCGCGATGAAGCCAAAGAGCGCAAGCACGATGGTAAAGATCAGCCCGACGCTTAATACTGTGGTAACAGTCGCTCCGACCAGACCTTGAATAGCAAAGGCGTAAGCCAGAGGTCCCCCCTGACCACCAAAAAAGTTCAGCAGCAGGAGGCTGATAATAGTAACGCCCAGCACCAGCGTGCGATCCAACGCCATCAGCAGTCTGGCGAGCCAGTTGTATTTGCCATAGCGTTCGGAGAGCGCACTAAATGCCGCTATGGCCGAGCTTGCAAAGGCGCAGCAGATCGCCAGCCCGCCCAGGAAGAGCGAGAGGAGAGAAGCATATAACAGACTTGTGTTCTGCGAGAAGCCTGGAAGGGCCTGGGCCTCCTGCCAGAAGACCCATTGCAGCGCCCCCATACCCACCGTAATCACGAACAGCGCGATGCGGTCCCCGGCGCTGGTCGCTCTGGCGGCGGCGAACCACAAGGCACGCATCAATAAGAGCAGAGAGGCCGCGACCAGCGCGTAAAACACGATCTGCCCTGACGGAGATAATCCGGGCAGGGTATTAATCACCTGGAATGGGCTTTGCGTCAGCAATGGGAACGGCTCCTGCCCGACCAGAGCGTTTTGCAACCATCCATAGAGGATAGTGAGCGCGAGCAGCGGCAAATGGCCGATCCAGGTAAAGTGGCTCGGCAGGGGAAAGAGCGATAGCAGGGATAGGAGCAAAGGGAATGCCAGCAGCACCAGGTTGAGCGCGACCGCGCTCGCCTGGGGTAGGCCGGGAAACATCTGCCCAAATTCATACAGGCCAAAAGTGTACTGCGCGGGCAGGTAGAGCAGGCAGAGCAGCAAGACCAGAAAGCGGTCAAAGCCGGTAAATCTCACCGGCAAAAAGGCGCGCAGATACGAGATCGCGCCAATCGCAATGAGCAAGCAAACGATAGCGTTATTGAGGCTGAATGACGTATCCAGGCTAAGCGCAAACGGACGCACATCCGCCGGGGCAAAGATGATCTGCTCTTGCGCGCCCACACTGAACTGGATCAGCAAGCAGATTCCCGTCAATCCCAGCAGCGCAAAATGGCTGAAGCTGGCCGACCAGTGCCGTCCGGTCGCAGGAGCAGGAGCGTTGGTGGCAGCCTGTTTAATACTCGTGCTGCCGACCAGGGCGATCAGCGCCAGGATCACAACGCCATAGATCAGCAGAAGATCGAGCATTACCGACTGCCCAGTACCGACGGAGGGCGTCTGGAAGCCGGGAGAGATCAGCAGCGCCAGGAAAGCGACAGCGAGAAAAAAGCCGCAGCAGAGTAAGATATTGCGTGGAACAGCCGCATGGAGCTGATTGCCCGTGAGAATGATACTGGTAAACAGGACAAAAACCAGGCCAGCTTCGACGCGGTACGACGAATGACCAAACTGGGCATACGCCTCAACACAAAAGATCATCGTCCCCAGTAGCAGGCCCGCGAGAAAGAGCAAAAACGACCTCGTCCAGATGCCCGTTGCCGTGAGGCGCAAGCGGGCATGCAGATACCAGTCATATATCTTTGCTCTCGTATCTCGCACTACCAGCAACGCCACCCAACTGCGAATCGTGCGCTCAAACGAGGGCAGGACCAGTCCCACGCCCGCCAGCAGCAAGGCAGAGATGCGGCCCAACAAAGAGACGAGTGGCGAGGTAAGCGGCGAGGTAGCGGCGGCGTGCAACTGCTCCGTTGGACTGGAATAGAAAGTAGCAGCCAGTGAGGGAGATGTGTCTCTTGCCAGGAGCTGCGTTAATTCGGCAGATAATCGCGCCTGGATGCGCTGTAGTTTTTGTTGCACCTGAGCTATATTTGCCGGGCGTTTTGCCGGATCACGCTCGACCATTTTGAGGATCAGCTCATCAAGCTCTTTTGGAGGGGCGGCATTGATACCAAGTATGGATGGAAAAGGCTTGTTCAGATCGGCATAATCGGGCACCTGATTCGTCAGGCAATGATGCAGCGTTGCGCCCAGGCTGTAGATATCCGCGCGTGCATCGCTCTGGGCGTAGCCAACCTCTGGAGCCACGTAGCCGAGCGTGCCGAAAGCCTCTGTATCGCCGCTTTGGCCTGGCTTGAAGTGCCGCGCGATACCGAAGTCAATCAGAATCACCTGCCCATCCGGGCGAATCATAATATTGGAAGGCTTGAGGTCACGAAAAATGATAGGCTCATGCCGGTTATGCAGATAATCGAGGACATCGCAGAGCTGAATCGCATAATTCAGGGCCACCAGCGGCTCCAGAGGTCTCCGCATAGCCTTCATACGCTCATGCAGCGTCTCCCCCTCGACAAACTCCATCACGAGGTAGGAGCGCCCGCATTCCTCAAAGGAGTCGTACACGCTGGGCAGGTGCGCATGCTGAACAAGGCTCAGGATAGCGGCTTCACGTTCAAAGCGTTCCCTGGCCTTCTTCAGGTTTTCCTGGTCCAAGCCGCCCTGCTTCAGCTCTTTAATCGCTACGACTCGTCCGGCGACGCGGCGATCCGTGGCCTGGTAAACGGTTCCCATACCGCCCCCGCCCGCCCTCTGGACAATTTCGTAGCGTTCTTGCAGAATAGCGCCCGGCGTAAGTTCGTCCGACAGCAATTGCAAAGAGAAATCCCTCTTCCATGATGAGCCACCGCTATTCTACCATTTTACGCCCATCCTCTTCAATAGCAACACCCATCCCCTTAAAATCGTATCAAACCCGATGCGTCCTACTGCGCTCGCGAATAGGCGGCGAACAGCACGATGCCGACGATAATCAGGACGGCGCCGATGCCTCCCAGTGCGAAGATAAGGATTGTCATACCACCGCTACCTCCGCCACTGGTTGGTGGTGGTGTAGAAGGGGGCGTGGTGGCTGTAGGCGTGGGAGCAGTTGTCGCGGTAGGGCTTGGTGCGGCAGTTGCGGTAGGTGTGGGCGTGGCTGCTGCGCTCACCGTCACGGCATTAGCCAGCGTGGCCTTCATCGTTGGCTCACCATCCGCGCTCACGCTGACAGAATAGGTGCCTGCGGCAGTTGTGGATGGGATAGTGAGCATAATGCTAAAGTTCCCGTTTGCATCAGGGGTGGCATGATCGCTGACGACAACCCCTGCCGCTCCCGGCGGGACGATTGCTACTGTCAGCGTCTGCGGAGGGAGCCATTGAGTGCCTGAAACGGTAACCTGGCTGCCAGGCAAAACTGTTGTCGGGCTTTGTGGCGTGACCTGAATGGTCACAGGTTGCGCGACGGTAAAACTGGTAGCTGAGAGCGCACCGGGGGAGCCTGGCGCCGCAGATCCATCGGTCGCGCAAACGTAGTATGGGGTGGTCGCGGTAGCCGCGCTGTTGGGCCATGTGGTATCGACCTGAAACGTTCCATCAGCCTGTACGGCAACGGTGGGCTTTGTGGCGAAGGATGTCAGTCCAAGCCCTGCCGGATCGGCACCCGACTTGCACTTGGCCGGATCGTTCGTCGGCGTCGTGTAAAGTGCCGCCATTGAGGATGGGGTGAAACCTGTGCCTGCAATATGTACCTTCGTGCCTGGATGTCCCACCAGCGGCCCACCTCCCGGCAGGCTGACGGTCACCTGAGGCGCTGCCCCTGGCAAAGTTGTTGCACTAGCGGCATAGGCAAATGGTAGCTGGACATACATTATGATGAAAAGTCCCGCGATACAGGAAAATAAAATGGTCAGATGATGAATAAGGTGCTTAAACACGGTCCTAAACTCCCCAAAGAACTCAGCATTAGTACATTTCAAAACGTTAAGCCTCTCAAACATGTCACAAATGTGACTAATGTTACCATTCGCGCTGTCGCAACACCCTGTTGGGTTGCAGGGCAGGGGCCAGCCCTGCCCCTACCATTCGCGCTGTCGCAACACCTCATAGAGCGCGATGCTTCCTGCGACGGCTGCGTTGAGCGAGTTGATATCGCCGCGCATGGGAAGCTTGATGAGCAGGTCGCAATGTTCCCGCACCAGCCTGCTAATGCCTTTGCCTTCGTTGCCGACGACCAGGGCTATCGGTCCGGTCAGGTCGGCCTGCATGTACAATGTCTGGGCCTCACCCGCCAGTCCCACCACCCAGACATTTTGCTGCTTGAGATACTCGATAGTGCGGGTGAGATTGGTTTCCTGAGCGATCAACAGATGCTCGGTCGCGCCCGCCGAGGTTTTGACGACGGTGGCGTTGACCTCGGCTGCGCGATGTTGCGGAATGATGACGCCGTGAACGCCAGCCGCCTCCGCCGTACGCAGCAGGGAGCCGAGATTGTTGACGTCTTGGATGGCGTCAAGGATCAATAGCAGCGGCAGTTCGTTCTTCTCAGCGGCGTAGGCAAGAATTTGATCGGTGGTGGCGTATTGACGCTCTTCGACCTGAGCGATGCAGCCCTGGTGAGTTGCGCCCCGGCTCATCTGGTCGAGGCGTGAGCGCGGCACAATCTCGACAGGGATGCACCGTTGCTCCGCCTCTTGCATGATAGTATTGATGACCGGCGCATCACGCTGCCCTTCGGCGAGCAGAATGCGTTTGATGCGCCGTTTAGCACGCAGCGTCTCTAAAATGGGGTTACGTCCCCAGATCAATTCGGGCATGGTCCTTCCCAGCTCTTTTGTTTCTTCAACTGTATAGTATATGTCCCCCGTCAATCACTCCGTAAAGGGCAACCGCAAGGGATTGCCCCTACCTGCGCACGACGTAGAGGCAGGGCTGGCCCCTGCCCTGCTGGCATTTCAATCTACCACCCCTCCGTACCATAACCGCTGCATCTCGTCTGAGCGTTGTAGCAGGTCGTCGAGCCGCCCCTCCGCCTCGATCCGGCCTTCCTTTAGCACAATGATATGGTGCGCCCGCTGCAATACTGCGCGACGGTGCGAGACGACCAGGCATGTCTGCTGCCGTCGCGAGAAGAGCCGTTCCCACATGGTCTGTTCGGTAACAACATCGAGGGCGCTGGAAAGATCGTCGAAGATCAGCAGTTCGGCCTCGCGTACAAACATGCGAGCGGCGGCGGTCCGTTGCGCCTGCCCGCCCGAAAGCTTGACGCCCCTTGTGCCGATCAGCGTCTCCAGGCCGTTCTCCAGTTCGGCGATGTCGCTTTCCATTACTGCCGTGCGCAAAGCTAGCTCCAATCGCTCCGGCTCCTCCGACAGGCCAAGCAGGATGTTCTCCTTGAGAGTGGCGCTGAAGAGGCGCGGCACCTGAGCTGTGTAGGCACTTCTGGGTGGGACGAAGAAGGAGGCCGGATCGGGAATGAACTGCCCATTCCAGCGGATCTCACCCGCATCTTTTGGCAGCAGTCCCTGTAAGACCTGAAGCAGCGTAGTTTTGCCCGAGCCGATTCGGCCCGTGATGACGGTCAGCGTATCGCGCTGCAAGGCGAAGCTGATCTTTTCGATGCCGCGCCCTGTATCGGGATACCGGTAGGTCAGACCAGAGACTTCCAGGCTTGTCAGAGCTTGCTCTACTGACGTAGGAGTTGCTAGCTCTGGAACCGGGCCGCTCAGGTGCAGCGGTTTGGGGGCGACCAATCTTTCCGGCGGCGCGCCCTGTAGCAAGGTATTCATGCGTTGGAAGGCTACTTTCGTCTGAGAATAATGGGCCAGAAACATGCCGAAAAACTGGGTAAAATCGGCCACGAAGGCCAGATAGTAGATGAACAGTGCCAGGTCGCCGATGCCCAGTTGCCCCGCCCGCATCGATTGAGCCGCCAGAATCAATATCAGTCCCGTGCCTAATCCAACAGTATTGCCAAAGGTGGAGTTCAACAGTTGCTCCAACACGCGATCTTTGAGCATGGTGGCGCGCCGCCGCTCGTTGAGCGTCTGGAAATGCTCGATGACATACGGTTCTGCTGTGGCGACCTTAATTGCCTGCACCGTGCCGAAGATTTCGCCGATGGCGCTGGTGACGCGGCCCGTGGCGTGGCGGCTGGCCTTGCGATATTTTTCCAGGCGGCTGCTCATTGCCTGCGCTATCGCTACCACACCTGCTAACGGGAAGAAGGCCAGCAGCGTGATGGTAATGTTGATCCTGAACATGATAATGATGGCGAAGAGGGCGAAGAGCGCCTCGCCAATGCTATCGAGCGTCCAGCTAATGGCGTCTTCGGCCTGCCTCGCGTCGTCGCGAAAACGGCTGATCGCCTCGCCGGGCGACTCCGGGACGGCGCGCGCTCCCGGTCGCTCCAGAATGCGTTCCAGCAAATTGCGACGCAGCAAGCCACTCATAGAGAAACGATGCAGGCTATCAACCCATCCTCCGGTAAGAAACAAGACGGTGCGAGCTAGAGCGGTCATAACCAGCAGAGCGATCAGCAGCCATAGCGCGGAATTGAGATGGCCCGCCTTAGGGAGCGCATTAAAAAACTGCTGCGCGATCAGGCCGGGAATGAGCGGCGCGATGTGAATAAGAAACCAGCACAGCGCGTTGAAGGCGTAGAGCCAGGGACGATAGCGGATCATGCGCCACAGATATTGATAGGCTTTCATGCGTGGACCTCCTCCAGTCCTGTTTGCAGCAGGTGATAAAAGCGTGAAGCTGGATCGGCAGCTAATACTGCTCTGTCTCCATGCTCGATAATACAGCCGTTTTCCATCACCATAATCTCGTCGGCCCGTTGAATAGTGGTGAGACGGTGCGCAATTACGATGCCGGTGCGTCCGGCCAGCAACTTGCTCACGGCGCGTTCGATCAGTTGCTCGGTAGCAGGGTCCAGGCGCGATGAGGCTTCATCGAGGATCACCAGACCCGGATTAATCAGAAAGACGCGGGTGAATGCCAGCAATTGAGCCTCGCCAGCCGATAGCCCTTCGCCATCCGAGCCCAACTCGGTGTCCAGGCCCATTGGCAGCGAATGGTACCAGGGTGAGAGGCCCAGATCGTCAAGCGCGGCCAGGATACGCGAGTCGCTGATGGTGTGATTAAAAAGCGTCAGATTGTCGCGTACCGTGGCGTGGAACAACTGGACATCCTGCGTAACCATGCCGATATACCGACGCAAGTCGCTCAATTTGAGAGTTTGGACCGGCCTGCCTCCAATGCATACCTCCCCTTCCTGAACATCGTAGAGGCGCAGGATCAGGCGTGCCAGCGTCGTCTTGCCGCTACCCGTACGCCCAAGCACACCGAGAACTTTTCCTGGCTGCAAATGAAAGTTCAGATGATGAAGCACCACATCATCCGCGTTATAGCTAAAAGAGACATCGCGAAATGCGACCGTCTGTGCGCCTGCTGGCAACGTGGAACTGGTGCCATCGCTGATGGTGGGCTGGAGTTGGAGAAGCTCTTTCACGCGCTCAATGCCAGCTCCAGCCTGCTGCAATTGCTGTAGTTGCCCACGGATATTATCTATCGGGTCGTTTAGCAGGTTGATATAGTAAAAGATGAGGTAGACCGTGCCCAGGGTGATGCTTCTGGTGCTCCACAGATACGCTCCCAGCGCCAGAGCCAGGGCATTGCCGAGAGCGAAGACCAGCAGTGCTGTAGCCCCCATAGAATAAGCTGCCATGCTGGCTCTGTACTGAATGGGCAGCCACTGACGCATAAGTAGGTAGAAGCGCTGCATCACATAGCCGCTCGCCCCGTTGGCCCGTACATCCTCCGTACCCGCTAACTGCTCGCCCAGGAAGCCAAAGAACTCGGCATCTTTTTGACGGTAAGCGGTCCAGAATTTTACGGCGAAACCGCGTAGGCGTGTCAAACCCACCAGCGCCAGGATCGTGAAGCCGCCCATTGCCAGGCCAACGCGCCAGTCGATCCCGAAGAGCAGCGCAATCACGCCCGCGATCAGGAGGCCATTGCCGAGCAGGTGAATGACCGCCTGCGAAAAGAAGTTAGAGAGCGTGTCCACATCGCCATCGATGCGTTCGATCAGTTCGCCTGCCGTCCGGGCCTTGTGGAAAGCCATGTCCAGCGATAGACAGTGGGCAACCAGATCAGTACGTAGTTGATTGGTAGCTGTCCATGCCACATATTCGCTTTCGTAGGTTGCAAAGACGGTGATGGCCTGGTTCGCCAACGCGATGCCCATGAAGGTCGCTCCTGCCAGCAAGAGCGGCTGTAAATTGCCGCCGGATGTAACCGTATCGATGAAATAGCGCAAGATTTGCGGATTGACCAGTTGCAGGCCAATGCTTATGAGGAGCAGCGCCGCCATCAACGTTGTTCTGCGCCATTGCGGTTTGAGGTAAATAACAAACAAATCCCGATAGGACATGATAGACGGTTTAAGCATAGAACTCATTGAGCGTTCCTTTCACAAAAAGATGCATAGCGGCGAGATAAAATCATAGCAATCAACAAAGGATATCGGCATTGCTTGTGGGAGAATGGTAAAGACTAGCGCAACCACGAGCAAAGGGCGCTCGTGGGTGATTACTGAGCACAAAAAAGCCACGAGCAAGAGCGCGCCCGTGACAATTGCCTGCTAGCAGCCTACCTCTATTTTTCGCATTCCAGCCTATACAGGCTCAATGATACAGCTCAGAAGTCCCAAAAAAAGGCGCACTCATAGAAGCCATGATTGGATTGCCATTTAGCGAATGGCTATCGTGCTTGTTTGTTGACGTATGCATTACACGCGCCTCTTTCTTTGTAGTAGTGATGTTTCGAGAATACCATAACTTCAACAGGAAAGCAATGGTCATTCTTGCGAGATTCAGGGTTTCTCAAACGTGGTCTTTTCAGACAGAACGGCTCGCAAGCGAGCCGTTCGTGAGGAAGGTGCTGGCTGTGGGCTGCGCCCACAGCCAGCACCTTCCTCTCCCTGTGAGCGCCTCCGGCGCGAGGAGTCAAAGCGCGCAGCGACGTTTGAGAAGCCCTGTTGCGAGATTTGCGGAAATCGGCGTAAGATATCAGCAGAGATAAATGGATGCTTGACTGATATGCTTTTAGTGAGGAGTATGTATGACTGAACTAACCGCCGAATTGATCGCAGATTTCTCTAGTCCCCAGGCATTGCAAATTTCGCCCGATGGCTCGCAAGTGGTTTATACAGTAGCCCCAATGAGCAAGAAAGAGGAGCATGGGACGAGCGCGATCTGGCTCGCGGCGACCGATGGAACGCGGCCCGCCCGGCAGTTTACGCGTGGCGATGTGGCGGATAGCGGGCCGCAATGGTCGCCCGATGGGACCCGCATCGCCTTTCTCTCCGACCGTGCCAAACGTGGCACTGCGCAGCTTTATCTGATAGCCGTTGATGGCGGCGAGGCGCGCCCGCTGACTTCAACCGAGAATAAGAAGGCTGTAGAAGATTTTTTGTGGTCGCCCGGCGGAGGTCAGATCGCCTTTACCAGCGCGGACGAGCCAACGGAGGAGGATGAGCGGCGCGAGAAGGAACGTGACGATGCTCGGGTCTATGGCGAACGCTGGCCCTATGCTCGTCTGCGCCTGCTTTCCGTTGCCACGCAGGAAGTGACGACGCTGGTGGAGACTGATCGCCATGTGATCGACTTCGCCTGGCACCCGCGCGGTACAGAGCTGGCTTACGTTACCACTAAGACGCCCGACCTGGAATCGCATGCTCATGAAACGTTGATCGAACGCGTGGATCTGGCAGGAGGCGAGCCGCACCTCGTCTGTCGCTTTCCCTGCGCGGTTCATGCCCTCACCTGGTCTCATGATGGGCAGACGCTGCTCTTTATAGCCCCGGCAGCCAAAAAAAGCCAGTCTTCGCAGGTAGTCTACGCGGTGTCGGCACAGGGAGGCGAGCCGCGCTGTACCGCCGGGGGAGAGACGAACTGCGTCGGTGATCTCTGGCAGCTCGCGCAGGGCCAGCAAGTTGCGGTTCTACTGAGAGAAGGATTGGGGACGCGCATCTGTAGGATGGATGTTGTCTCAGGGGAGATGGCTCCGCTTTCTCCTACAAGTGAGGCAGAGCAAGCTGCGGAATATCGCGAGGGGCATGCCCGTCTTCTTGAAGATGGCCGGGCGGTACTGGCAGTTGTACGCAGCACGGGCGAGCAACCGTGGGAGGTCTGGGCCGGATCGGGAGACGGAGGAGTAACGGAGCTGCGACAAGTCTCGTCGCATCAAGAACATCTGGCCGGGATCACCTTTGGCTCGCAAGAAGCGTTTCGCTGGACAGCAGCCGATGGACTGGAGCTGGACGGCATACTGATACGACCTCCAGACGCGCCCCAGGATCGTCCGTTACCTACGGTGGTGCTGGTGCATGGCGGACCTTATTCGCGCTGGTCGCAGGGCTTTCAACTGAGCTGGGGAAACTGGGCGCAGTGGCTGGCCCTGGCTGGCTATGCCGTGCTGATGCCCAATCCACGCGGTGGCATGGGACATGGCGAGCAGTTCGCAGCAGCCGCGCGCGCTGATGTGGGCGGGGCCGATTACGGCGATGTTATGGCGGCAGTCGATGCAGCCATTGCAAGAGGTATCGCGGACCCCGAGCGCCTGGGCATCGGCGGCTGGAGCCAGGGCGGCTTTATGACCGCGTGGGCCATCACGCAGACCAATCGTTTCAAAGCCGCCATTATGGGCGCCGGGGTCAGTGATTGGGGTCTGATGGTCCAGACCAGTGACGTGCCCGATTTTGAGCGCGAGCTGGGGGGAAGCGCACCCTGGGAAGGCATCGGCCCGCACCAACACGCGAAACTTAGCCCAATCTCATTCGCCAGTCAGGCAAAAACGCCCGTTTTGATCCTGCACGGCGAGCGCGACGCTCGCGTTCCGCTTAGCCAGGTAACAGGCTTTCATCGCGCGCTACGCGAATACGAGGTGCCCTGCGAATTCGTGGTCTATCCCCGCGAACCGCACGGCATCGGTGAACGTGCCCACCAGCTTGATCTGTTGCAACGGGTCCGCTCCTGGTTTGATCGCTGGCTACGCGCATAATCTTCGCCATTGTGGATAACCATGTGGACAAATGTTCTAAATTGTGGATAACTTGACAGGTCAGGTATTTCGCTTTATACTTGACATATCGCATATAGAGTAGTCGTTACAAGGGACGAATACATGCGTGCGTGAGCCGCCAGCGAGCCGGAGATGGTGGAAGTCCGGCCTCTCATCGCAGCGTGGAATGCCTCCCTCTGGCCCTGGGAATGGGCCGCGATGCGGGACGAACGCGAGTTGCCAGTAGTTCTTGCCGGTAGCCCTCCGTTACCTGGGGCAGGGCATCGATGATGTCTCACAACTAGCGCGTTTCGGGATACGATGAAACATCTTCCCGAAATTCCGTAGGGGCCGGGCTTGCCCCTGCCCTGCTCGCGCATTGAAACATCCTCCGTGCCTATAGAGTGGGAGAGCTGCGTTCTTTTGGGAACTGGCAGCTTCCAAGCCAGGTGGTACCACGGGCAATGATATAAGCATATTCAGCCCGCCCTGAGTCAGATGCTCAGGGCGGGCTTTTTGTTTGTCGCTGAGCAGGTAAACGCATCGCGTAACGCAAGCATTTTTATTGTCTATCATGCAAGAAAGAGGAAACAATCATGAAAAGCAGCGACATTCGCCAGACCTTCCTGGACTACTTTGTCCGGCGCGGTCATACCCTGGTCCCGAGCAGTTCGCTCGTCCCGCTGAACGATCCCACATTGCTCTTCACCAACGCGGGCATGGTGCAGTTTAAGCAGGTTTTGTTAGGGCAGGAGCAGCGACCCTACTCCCGCGCCTGCTCTTCTCAGAAGTGCCTACGCGTCTCAGGCAAGCATAACGATGTTGAGAGCGTCGGTTCCTCGTCACGCCACCACACCTTCTTCGAGATGCTGGGAAATTTTTCCTTAGGAGACTACTTTAAGCGTGGCGCCATGCGTTACGCGTGGGAACTGCTCACGGAAGAATTTAAGCTACCGGTTGAGCGGCTCTGGGTGACGGTCCATAACGACGATGACGAGGCTGCGCGGCTCTGGGAGGAGATCGGCGTCGAACGGGGACGCATTCTCCGTTTTGGCGACAAAGAGAACTTCTGGTCGATGGGGGAGACTGGTCCCTGTGGTCCTTCGTCTGAAATCCACTATTATCAAGGGTCAGATAGCGCGTCCCAGCGACCCGAAGGCGTCAACTCGGACGATGACGACTACTGGGAACTGTGGAACCTCGTGTTCGTGCAATTCAATCGCGACGAGCAGGGTATCCTGACCCCCTTGCCCAGGCCATCAATTGACACGGGCATGGGGTTGGAGCGTCTCACGGCGGTTCTTCAGGGCGTACAAAGTGATTACCAGACGGATCTCTTTGCGCCCCTGCTCCACAGGCTGATGGAGCTCACCGGCGAGGGGAGCGAGCATTACCAGCAGCACTTTGCCACTTACAACGCGATTGCCGATCATAGCCGGGCGGTAGCGTTTCTGATCGCGGACGGCATTCAGCAAGGAAACGGTGGCCGCAACTACGTGCTGCGGCGGCTGATCCGGCGCGCCTCTTACTTTGGGCAAACAATCGGCCTGGAGCACCCCTTCCTGTCGCAGCTCGCGCAGGTTGTGATTGACCAGATGGGCGACTATTATCCAGAGTTACAGCGTGAACGGCAGCGCATCATCGACCTGACGACAGCCGAGGAGATCCGCTTTCAACGCACGCTGACGAAGGGTCTGCGCTTCCTGGAAGCGAGCATTGCATCCTGCCAACATGACGGGATCTTGTCAGGTCGTGAAGCCTTCAAGCTCTATGACACCTATGGCTTCCCGCTCGACCTCACGCAGAAGATCCTGAGCGAGCGCGGCCTGCAAGTCAACATCCAGGAATACGAAGAGGAGCGCGTCCAGCAACAGCAACGGTCGCGTAGCGCGGCAAGATAAAAAATTAATCTTGCTGCGCCAGCACGGCATCTTCAGCCGCGTAATCGAATTGCTGTGGATCGAGCTGGGCGGGAGGGTGAGCGCGTTCCCACTCAATGGTGCGTTTGAGCGCCTCATCCTGCGCAACCGGCTCGTGATATCCCGGCACATTGCGAATGCGTGTGCTATCTGTTGCCAGATCCTGTCGTGTGTCCATCTCGACCCTGAGATGGGCCGGAAGCTTCTCCGGGGGGATTACAACAACTTTTCCCTGCCAGCCAATGGCCTTGCCAATAGTCTCTACCCATTGGAGCATAGAAAGGGCCGGGTCCTCGCCCACATTGTAGACCTGTCCGGCGGTATCTGCGTTGGTGACGGTCAGCGCGATAGCTGCCGCGACATTCTCGACATAAGCGCGCGTCCAGCGCCAGCGGGCTACGTTCTCTGGCAACAAAATTACGGAGCGTCCGTCGTCCATGCGCTTGAGATATTCAAAGAGGCGATGCTGTCCATCGCGCGGCCCGTAGACCATCGGCAGGCGCAGGATCGTCCCCGGCAGTGCTGGCTCTCCCAGGATTGCACGTTCAGCAAGGATCTTATCGTACAGGTCCATAGCTTGCTGTGGATCGTCCGGTGCGCGCAGTTGCTCCCCGCGATACGGGTACAGCCGTTCGCGCAATGGTGCATCCTCCGTCAACGGTACGGGATCGGGCGGCCCCGGTTCCTTACCCAGCAGACGCCCATACGCGCGATAAACATCCTGGCTGCTGATCGCCACGACGCGCCGTGCCAGTCCCTTAAACGTCTGCATCACCAGGCGAGCGTCCTCTTCCCCAATCGGCACCATGAAAAGCACCACCTCGGGAGCAAACGCTGCCAGCTCCTCCACCGATCCTGGAGGAAACGTGATCAACCTGCTAGAGGAGGCTTCATCGTCATAATGGAAATGCTTGACCGCTGCGGGCAAATCGGCCTCGTGCCGCCCGCGATGGTAAACCGCCACCGTATGCCCCTGCTCAACCAGGTCCCGCACCACGAATGGCCCGATAAATCCTGTTCCGCCCAGGACCAATACGCGCATATCTCGCCCCTTTCCTCTTGAAAAATAGGGACTTCGACGTCGCGCTCTGTAGGGGCTGGGCTTGCCCCTGCCCTGCTAGCGCGGAACGTTTCAAAGTCCGTCATCATTCCTGATATGAACGATACCAGCCCTATATAGCTTTCACAAGAGGAAACGCATGCTAGCAGCATAGGCGGGAAGCGATATTGGTGAAAGATGAGAGGTGATCTTTTGATTGTGCGAGGAGAGAGATTGTGCGAATCCCTCTCCTCTTGTCTGTAAAGCGAACGAGCGCGAGTTGCCCCTAACCCGCCCTCACCGGTGGAATCGACTCAACGCCGTGGTAGTGAAACAGTACGCGGTACCCGATGCACCTGTAACGATGCTGGGCGGTGCAATGTGAGAGGCGCCCCGCCCCGGGCAAGACGGAACTTTTAACCGTTGTTTGCAACTACAGGGCAGTTGCCACCCTGGCGTTCGCCGCCGACGCAACCGGCTACCAGCTCGCGCTCGCTGTATGCTTTACTTACTCGATCAGATCGGAGTTCCAGTTCGCGGCCTGAATGGCTGTATCCAACTCGCGACGCTGGCGCGCAATCTCGCTCAGTTGGCGTCGCAGATCCGCCACATCGACGGTGGACAGCATACGAATCTCGGCGCGTCCGTAACGCTGGACGCGGTTGGCCGCTGCTGTAGCGAGTCCATCGATGATGCTGTAACGCTGGGTGAGCACATCGCGCCGCGCCAGGGCGTCGGTCAATGTAGTTCCGTCCGCCAGCCGGATCTCAAGATTGGTGCGGTTGATGCGCGCGATCAGGTCGTTCAACTGCTCCAGCAACTGCTCCAGTTCGACCAGCAGGTCGGCGGGCTTCTCAGGAGGCTGCTCACCTTCCTGGACGAGCGCGCTCTGCTGGAGTCGTGTACGCAGTTGTGCCAGCCGCTTCTGCACATCCGCCCGCAGCACAAGTGCCTCTGCAAGCTTCATTGTCCTGCCTCCTTCAAAAAGAATGGGGATAACGCCATGCTCGGGACAACCAACAAGTTATTTGCTGTTTGTCAACATGAAAAAGTATAACTCAGGGAATGTCGCCTGTCAAGAGGTTGTTTTTGTTTTATTCTTCTAATTATGGTTTCACACCTGCTGACGGTTCATGAGGACGTTAGCGAGGATAACGAAGAGGCTAAAGACTCCCATCCCCATATAAGTGAAATCCTGGATGGCTGATTCTGGAAAGCGCAGCAAGATGGCAATGGCGCAAAAGAAGAAGATCATCCAGAGAACGAGAGAAGTGATAGCCATGCCCATACGCAGGTTGAGCAGGTGCTCTCTCAGGTGCGCGTCTCTCTCCTTTTGCGCGTTTAGCTTCTGATCGAAGGAACTTGCTTCATAGTCGTTTCTATAATGTGATGATGCTTCATAGCCGCCGTCATATGATCTGGCTTCAGCGGCTGGGGTATTGCCAAATTGCATTTCCTGTTGCGACAGGTCTGGAAAGGGGCATAGAGCATACTCTCGCGAAATCCTCGCCTTTCTTCAACTACCCCCGAGAAATAATGCAACCCTTTAACAAGGAGATGGGACTGCCGACCCATCCCCTTGCTAAAGATGAAGTTTACAAGCATCCCCTTGTAACGTACAAAGCGCCGTAAGATCGTTGCAAGGAAAAGCATAGCATGAAAATTTGTAACTGTCAATGTATTTTTGCCGGTTACAGAGGGGACTTTTCATGCTCACGGAAGTGTTGTACCATAGCGGATGGGATGTGAAGGTGAAGAGGGACTCTACAGATTTTTTGAGGGGTGATGTTATTTATGGATAGTGTTTGCCTGGATTTTTTGAACAGCGAGTTTCGTGATTTTCGTGGTCGATGGGTGCGTGATGATCTCCTGCAACCTGACTGGTTAGAGCAGTTTCTGGCTCGCTGGGGATTACAGATTGCTGATCCCCTTGATCCTGCTACTTTGGAGGCTCTTCTGGCCTTACGCGCTTTACTGGCGCGTGTTGTGGATGATCTGGCGGGTGGCCGTCAGCCTTCGCCTGCTGATCTGGAAACCCTGAATATTTTTATGCTCAAGGTCCCATTGGGCCGTCGCCTGAAGCTGGCTGATAAACAATACTGCCTGGAACTGGTGCCGATCAAGAAAAATTGGGATTGGGTGCAGGAGGAGATCGTCGCCTCGTTCGCCGATCTGCTGACCAATTATGATCTCCGGCGCATCAAAATCTGCGCCAACGCCCATTGCCGCAGCGTTTTTTACGACGAAAGCAAGAGCCGCACCCGCCGCTATTGCACCATCGATAAATGCGCTAACCTGGTGAAGGTACGCAGATTCCGCGCACGCCACAGGGATAACATAAAAAAGGGGCAGTCGCTGGCGGGACAGTAAAAACGCAAGGCTCTAGGATCGGATATAATAAGCGAGAAGAATAGCAGTCGAATTTGCTGGGAGGCATAGCATATGGCGCTACCGAATCGAGCAGCTATAAGCGTCGAAGAGTATCTTAGTCTGGACCGCGATAGCATAGAAACACGCCACGAATATATTGATGGGCACGTTAGGATGCTGGCTGTAGGAACGGTTAACCATTCTCAGATTAGTGTGAACATAGCCAGAATTCTCTATGATCTGCTGCGTGGTAGCTCCTGTAGAGTGCTAAACTCGGATATGCGGGTGCGCTTATCTGAATCACGTTATGTCTACCCCGATGTCACTGTTAGCTGCGATGGACGAGACCGAGGAACCGTTGATATCATACAGTTTCCGCGTCTTGTCGTTGAAGTGCTCTCTAGCAGCACAGAAGACTATGATCGAGGCCGAAAGTTCACGTATTATCGTGCCTGCCCAACGATACAGGAGTATATGCTTATTAGCTCAACATATCAGTCCGTTGAAGTATTCAAGCGCGAAAGAAACAACCTCTGGACGCTGCAAGTTTTCGGCCCTGATGATATGGTGACATTAACGGATCTGGGCATAGCCTTTGCTGTTTCTGCCGTTTATGAAGGCGTTGCACTATCCGAGGACGATCATCAGCCAGCATAAGAGTTATTGCCTTGATGTTACGATTATGGTCAACGTCTTCGATCTCTATGATATAATTGTGCGCAAATCTCTCTTTCCGAGCAGAGGAAGGGTTGAAAAGAATGGCTGCTGACCTGCAACATTGGATGAGTGTTGATGACTACCTTCAATTGGATCGTGCAAGTCAGGATGCGCGCTATGAGTATATTGATGGGCATGCGTACGCGCTGGCCGGTGGCACAATTGCACATGCACGTATTGCTCTCAATATGACAAAGCTGCTCGATGAGCGATTGCAAGAGCCATGTTACGTCTATACTTCAGATGTACGGGTGCGTTTATCCAAGTCGCGTTATGTCTATCCTGATATCACTGTTAGCTGTGCTAAGAACGACTGGCAAGAGCAAGCTGACATAGTCCATTCTCCCTCGGTGGTAGTTGAAGTACTCCCACCAACGACGGAGAGATATGATCGTGGGAAGAAGTTCGCGTATTACCAGAAATGCCCAACTATACGAGAATATGTACTTGTCAATGCGCAATTTCAAGGGGTTGAGATATTTTGCCGCAAAGGCGATATGTGGATATATCGGCGTTTTACGCCAGGGCAGCAAGTTGTATTAGAGAGCCTCGATATTCGTTTTCCTGTTACATCACTTTATGAGCGTGTAGAAATACCTATCGAAGAAGAAGATTTGCCTGAATCGCCTTTACAGGATTGACAGGACTCATCCGGCGCTTTTCTCCTTGCTTTGACCATATCCCAGGCGTGTTCGCCAGGCGAGCGCGTCTCTTCTCCCTATTCTCCATCATAGATGAAACGCGCTCATCTTTTATGTCTTGACGATTGTTGCGCGATGTTTTTCCAGGAGCAAGATTTTATGTCACAGCTACATCATTCATCTGAGGTGGGCGCGGGAGATATTGCCACAAATATTTCCGCGCCAGTGGAGGCGGCGGGCGGGCGGCGTTTCTCGCCCCTCTGGCGCAATCGCGATTATATGTTATTGTGGATCGGGCAATTGATCTCCAGTATTGGCGGTCAGGTATCGCTGCTGGCTTTTCCGCTGCTGGTGCTGGCGATTACCCACTCACCGGCGCAGGCTGGTATTATCGGCGCGCTGCGGAGTCTGCCGTTCGTGCTGCTCAGCCTGCCCGCCGGTGCGCTGGTGGATCGCTGGGATCGGAAATGGGTTATGCTGCTCTGCGATACCGGGCGCGGCCTTGCTTTAGGCAGTATCCCTGTGGCGCTCTGGCTGGGTCATCTGGCTATGATCCAGCTCTACCTGGTTGCCCTGATCGAGGGCACGCTGATGACCTTCTTCTCGCTTGCCCAGGCCGCCTGCCTGCCGCATGTTGTGGCGAAGGAGCAATTGCCGGCGGCCACGGCGCAAAACCAGTCCATCGAGTCTACGTCCTGGACGTTGGGACCGTTCCTGGGCGGTCTGCTCTACAAGCTAGGCCTTGCCATACCGTTTTTGACCGATGCCATCTCCTACATCTGTTCGGTCCTGAGCATCTTCTTTATCCGTACGAGCTTCCAGGAGCAGCGTGTCGAGGAGCCGCGCCGGATCTGGCGCGAGATTGGCGAGGGGCTGCATTTCATCTGGCGAGATGCGTTGTTGCGCTTCCTGGCTATCCTGATGTGGGGTCTGGTCGCGCCCACCATCGGCTTCACCTTGATTCTGATCGTGCTGGCCCAGCGTTTCGACGCTTCGCCCGTTGCGATTGGCATCCTCTTCGCGAGTGGCGGCATGGGCAGCATCGTCGGCGCACTGCTAACGCATCCCTTGCAACGGCGTTTTACCTTTGGGCAGATGACCATTGGCTCCGCCTGGGTCTGGAGCATTTCCTGGTTGGGACTGGCAATCGCGCCCAATCTCTGGATTCTGGGTCTCGCCAATGGACTGAACTTTATCATCGTCCCCATCTACTTCTCGGTTCAGTACAGCTATCGCCTGCTGGTCGTGCCGGATCAACTACAAGGGCGTGTGCAGAGCGTTTTTCGCCTGCTCTCATTCGGCACCCAACCGCTGGGGCTTGCACTGACAGGAGCGTTAATCCAATGGCTCGGCCCGGTCTGGACCGTATTGGCGCTCTTCGTTCCGCAGGGCCTTTTCACGCTGATCGCAACCTTTTATCGTCCGTTGAGGAAAGCGCCCGCTCTGGCGGAGCTTGTCCCAACGAAAAATGCGTCTGAGCCTCGTAGAGACGTCACAGCGACATCTTCTTGAAGATCCGTTCGGGGACTGCCCTGACAATGAACATGATTACACGCCAGTACGCAGGGAGATAGACAACGTCTTTTCCCTGCTTCATCGCCTGGTATACCCCCTTGCCGACGCTTTGCGCGCTGGCGAAGAGCAGTCCCTTTTTCAGGTCGGCGGTCATAGGCGTATCGACGGTGCCTGGTTTTATAGTGAGAACAGCAACGCCTGCTTTAGCCAGACGGTTGCGCAACCCCTGTAAAAAGGCACTGATCGCCGCCTTTGCAGTACCATAGACGTAATTGCTCTGCCGCCCACGGTCGCCCGCGACGGAGGAGATGACGGCGATACAACCATGCTTCTGCTGCTCAAAGTAGTTCGCGGCAATGGTGAGCAGCGAGATGACGCTGGTGCAGTTATTGGTGAATTCGCGCAGCGTCTCAGCCACGCTCAGCTCGCACTTGCGCTGATCTCCAAGCGTGCCATGCGCGATCAGCAGCATATCACAGCCATTCAGGCTGCTAAAAGCCCGCTCCAGCAGCTCCTCATGACGGTCAAGCTCGCTCAGGTCAAGCACCTCGGTCTCTACACAATGCGCGCCACGCACCTTGAGATCGTCCGCCACGCTCGCCAGCTTCTCAGCATTGCGAGCAACCAGGAACATATCAGCTCCGTCCTGAGCAAAACATTTCGCGGCTTCATAGGCAATAGCCGATGTTGCGCCGATAATAAGTACTTTCATCACAACGTTATCCATTCACAGGAACAGCCACAGGCAGCGTGACACGTCGCCAGAAGCTAGAAGAGAACTTTGAATCGATCAATGGCTCAAACTCGTGCCACTGCGGGAAGTACGCCTGGAAGCTCTCGGCGCTCATGCGCGCATCTTTGGCGGGATAGACGGAGCCGCCGTTCTCACGTACGACTTTGTCCAGCTCTTCAAACAATTGCAGCGTCTTCTGACCATTGTTGGAGAAGTCGAGCGCCAGCGTCAATCCCGGCCTGGGGAAAGAGAGCATGCCAGGCGAAGGCACATCACCAAATTTCTTGAGCACCGCCAGAAATGACCCTTCGCCCGCACGGCTGATGCGGCGCAGAATGTCTAGCATCACTTCATACCCGTTCTCGAAGGGCACAACGCACTGGTACTGCATAAATCCTCGCTTGCCATACATGCGATTCCACTCATGAATCGAGTCAAGCGGGTAGAAGAAAGGATCATAAGGAACAATCTTGCGTATGCTTCTGGCGAGCTGGGCGTGATAATAAGCCGTATTAAAAGCTTTGATCGTCAGGGTATTCAGTACAAAGGATGGGAAGTCAAGCGGCACAGCCAGGGACAGTTTTCTGGGAGCTTTTTTGCCGGCGTGGGCCGCCGAAGTCTCATGATTGCCACGCATAAACAGGCCGCGCCCGATTTGCTGCCCGCTCGCCAGGCAATCCACCCAGGCGACAGTATACTCATAGTCCTGGTCCGAGGAGTCGGAGATCTCCATAAATTCTTTGAGCGACGAATAGCGGATGCGCTCCATCGTAATAAATGGTCCCGTGATTGGCTTTAAGCGGAACTCGGCCCAGAGAATAACGCCGGTCAGGCCCAGGCCGCCAATGGTCGCGCGAAACAGCTCGATATTCTCCGTGGGGGAGCAGATAAGACGCTCGCCGCTGGAGCGCAACAGTTCGAAGCGCGTGACATGACAGCCAAAAGTTCCGGCAACATGATGGTTTTTCCCATGCACATCATTGGCAATCGCGCCACCCACCGAGACAAATTTCGTACCAGGCGTCACCGGCAAAAACCAGCCACGGGGCACCGTCAGCTCCAATATTTGCGCGAGCGATACGCCAGCCTCGCAGCGCAACAGGCCCGTTTCCTGGTCAAAAGATATAAAGCGCGTCAGGTGACTCACATCCAGGGAAACGCCGCCCTCGTTCAGGCAACTATCACCATAGCTCCGCCCATACGCGTAGGGCAGAACAAGCTCCTCCAATGAAGAGAGGTCAGGAATTTCATTGCGCCAGTACACCGGTATTACGCGGTCCGGCTTTATCTTAGGATAACGTCCCCATGATTGGGGCGCATTGTTTACAGAAGCCATATATATACCTCTAGTGCATTTCCGCTTGACGTCTTAAAATTTGATACGTATACTCTCCCTCTAGAGAGGCGACGGCAGCCAGCAGCCAGGCTCGACCTCTTGAGGGTACTGAAAGAAGGTGCCATTATAATTATGCATGCCATCATTTTCGCCGGAGGCACATTACAGCCAGGCAAAGCGGTTGACGACGCCCTCGCCCACGCGGACCTTATCATCGCCGCCGATAGCGGAGCCGATAGCGCGCTTGGCTATGGTCTCACACCCTCTATTATTATAGGCGATTTCGATTCGCTCGTCACTCCTTTAAGGACTTTAGAGGACATGGGCTGTGAGATCATCCATGCCGCCCGGGAAAAAGATGAGACCGATACCGAACTGGCGGTGCAAATCGCCATCGAGCGCGGAGCCAGTGCTATCACCATTCTCGGAGGGCTTGGCGGTATTCGCTTCGATCATACGATAGCCAATATCCTGCTGCTCGCCGGTTACGAGACCCCTCTACGGATCGTGGATGGGGTTACAACCTGCTGGCTGTTACGCGGGCCTGGTAGCACTCATGTAAGCGGGAAATCAGGCGACCTGCTCTCGCTCTTCCCTCTAACAACCGAGGCAACAGGGATACAAACCCAGCATCTGTACTATCCCTTGCACGGCGACTCGCTGACATTTGGCAAGCCGCGCGGCGTGAGCAACGTTCTCACACACGACGAGGCCGAGGTATCGCTGGCAAGCGGCATGCTGCTTCTTATTCATACAACCATTTAAGCCTGCATACGGTAACTTTTATCCCTTTTTCTGGCACTTCTCTAATAGAAAGCTGTTTTTGAAGAGGCTCAGCCATGAAAGATTTATCTGAACTTGTCCAGGCTGCACAATCGGGTGACGGCGAGGCATATAACGCCCTGGTACAGCGTTTCCAACCAATGGCTTACGCCACCGCCTACCGCCATCTTAACGATCACCACCTGGCCCAGGATGTCGTCCAGGAGGCTATAATCGAGGCTTTTATTCATCTTTCCCAGCTCAAGGAGCCAGCCGCCTTCCCAGGGTGGTTCCGCCAGATTGTCTTCCGGCAATGTACCCGCGTCCTGAGACAGACAACCATAGCATCCACATCGCTCGAAACGCTGGGCGACGATCTGCTAGACGACCTGCTAATGGAGAGCAATCCTGAAGATATCGCACTGCAAAGGGAGGTCCTTGCATCTGTAAGATCGGCCATCGCAGCATTGCCACAGCACGAACGTCTGGTCACAGTGCTATTTTATGGGCGTTGTTACTCCTACAACGAAGTAAGTACCTTGCTCAACATCCCGCTGACAACCGTCAAAAAACGCCTGCACTCGGCTCGACAGAAGCTCAAAGTGCAATTAAAATCCGCCCTGCACGAAGCGAGCGAAATCGCGCGTCATACCGACGATGGTGCGGCGGCTGAGGAGATCCGTCTGGCGCAGTGTTTGCTCCTTCGGCTGAAAAACGTACAAATTATCTCCGTAGCGACCAGCTTTAGCGCGTCCGATTTATCGCCCATCCTCCCCATTTGCAGTGCCATACGGCTCGACGGTGACGTTATAAAAAATGCACTAGCGGGCTATATCGCTTTACCGGTATCTAACGGGATAGAGAGTGTTGGAGATTTTATATGATGAAATGAAAATCAGGCGCTGAAGCGGACGCGGTGAACCTCATCGCTACAGGAAAGGAGGCAACTTGATGAGCGATGAACGTTACTCGACCGATGAGTTGCAAGCATTGGTCGTCCAACTGGGAGCAGACAATTGGCGTATCGTTATGGAAGCAGAGAACGCCCTGGCTCAGGCAGGTCAGGCGGGCATCGATGCCGTACTCTGGGGTCTTTCGCACCGGAATGTGAGCGTGCGACGAGGATGTGCCGGTTTTATGGACCATCATGGTACTGACGCGTGTTTTGCTGCGCTGCAGCAGGTAGCGCTTCATGATCCGGCCCCCTCGGTCCGGCGCGTAGCGGTGCATTCGGCAAGCTGCCAGTGTTGCAAGCCATGCCCACTGACTGAAGACCTCGTCGGCCTTCTTGTTCAGGCGGCCCTTTCGGACGCCAACAGACGCGTGCGTGAGAATGCTATAGGAGGACTGCGTTATCAACCGCGGGACCCTCGCGCTGTAGCAGCCCTGGAGGAGATACTGCGCACCGAGACCGATCCACGTTTGCGCAGCGCGGCCCATCACGCGCTCAAGCACCAGAACCCCAGCTATCGGGCGATGGTAGATGCTCAGGCCAGGGAGCGAGGGATCGCAGCCGCCAGAGCCAGAGCAGAAAAAGCGGATACGCGCGCTTAGCACGTATCCGCTCTTCACAGACAAGGGGCCATCGAAGGAGCTTTATTTGCTCTTGAGCAACTGGGCAATTTGATGCAGGTCGCTGGCTGCCTTGTGCAGATCGGTATGGATTCTCTGCTCGGCATTGCTCAAATTGTGCAGATCAGCGCCAAATGCGGCATGATTGGCATTGAAGTTGGCAACAGTCAGCATCGGGAAAACAGCCTGAGCGATATCGACCTGACTCTCTGCGTCGGTGACAGCCGCTTTATAATCGTTAAACAGATCGGTGAGCTTGGCTTTCCTATCGTCGTTATCATTATTAACAACCTGCTGAAGATGCTGTTCCAGGTCTCTTAGCTTGTCGGCAAGAGTAACCTCAACGTCCATATGAAGGTGGCGAGCGTCGCGCGGGAGCACAACCGCGAAAATGCGCAGTTGCTCATAGACATTTTTGATATCCTGGCGCGCAGCCTGGGCGCTTGTTTCCGCATCAAGCTTTGTCTTGATATCGGTCAGCCCATCTCTGTTTGTTTTGATATCTGTATGAAGAGCATCGGCCTCGACATCGCTAATATGATGCTTCTGTTGCAGCGCCGTCACACTATCAGCCAGTTTATCCAGTGCGGTCTGACGGGCAACAATCAGATTGTCACCAAAGGTAATGACGCACTTTACATCGGTATTGGCACATTTCTGAGCTTGCGAGGGCGCGGCCATAGCGGCGGGAGCCGTGGCAAAGAGCGATATCAGCGCCAGCGCGGTCAACAGCGCGAACCGCTGCGGAAAACGTCGAATGGTTGTCAGTAGTTTCATTATAGGTTTTTTCCTCTCTATACTATGAAAATTTTTTACCAGATGATGGTGATAATCAGGGCATCTGCCCGTCGTCCTGCATTGAACCGGAGTTCGTCACGTCATTTTGCGTTTTGTCGAGCGATTGAATTTGACTTTGAACGTCCTGATCGGCGTTCTGTATCTGGGTGCTATCATTCCCCTGAGAGGTGCTTTGCTGGCTGGTCGAATAGCTGCCGCTACTGTTCGTATTGTTCGAGCTACCCTGCTGGCTGGCCTGACCACAGGCAGCTATGGTAAGTGATAGCACAAGCAACAGCATTGCCAGAACAAGAATGCTCCAGCGACGCGTACGGATAATCCAATTCATAGGTCACTCCTTCAATCTTTTGATGTGGTTCTTCTAGAAACTTAGTCTAGCAGCGAGGAGTTAAGAATTTCTCAAGGGGGGCTAAATATTTACTCAGCATTTGGTTCAATAATGCTCAGGAATTACATGAGATTTATGTGGGAGATTGCTTGCATCTTCGTAGAGACCAGATTTATCGCGTCCGCTTTAGCGCCCATATATCCTCTTGCCCCTCCCCAAATTTTCCTTCAACGCCGAAATCACCAACAAGATAACATTTCCAATGGAAAATTTTGAGCGTTTAAGGGTCTGTGGCAATGACGATTTTGGGCAAGACAGGCGCTAAAGCGGACGCGATAAATCTGGTCTCTACGGCGTTTCGTTTCCATAGGGGCAGGCGGCAAGGCACTGCCCCTACCCATGATTATGGCAAGAACTGGTTAGTGTAGAGGGAATTGAGGTTCAGGCTTTTGACGGGCTTGCCGGACACATCTGTGACGCCATCGGCATTCAGGATAAAGGTTGGATAATTATGCCACGCGCTGGCATCCTGCATGCCCCACTTGTGACCAGGATCGGCATAGCGTACGCTTAAAAAATCCTGGCTGCTGAAGACCAGCCCCGTATCGGGGAACGTTCCTTTAGGAGTTGCATTGATCAACAATTGGGCCGCGTCTTTAGCATTCGTGCGCGCATACTCGTATCCTTTCGCCGTGGCAATCATAAACCTGCGCAGCAGATCCGGTTTTTGCTTGATGGTGGCCGCACTGGTGATGATGTTCGGCGAATAATAGTCGGGAATGCCGTAATTGGTAATGGGGAACGTTGTTAGCTGCACACCTTCGCGCTGAGCTTGAATGACCTCCCAGCCCTCGTAAACCCAGGCAAAATCGATCTGATGCGCCTTTAGCGCCTCTATCGTGTCCACATTCAGCGTCACGTTTTTGAATGTGCCCTTGCCTCCATCATCCTTAATCACCTGACTTACCACGGGATTCTCGTAGGGGGCGCCAAAGCCGCCATAGATCTTACCATCAAGGTCACGCGGTCGTGTGATCCCCGAACTCGCGAGCGTGACCAGCGCGGAGGTATTGTGCTGGATGATCGCGGCAATGGAAACAACCGGCTGTCCCACCGCCGCATCCGCTACTACTCCTTCGGTAAAGCCGATGCCAACATCCGCCTTGCCGTTAGCAACCAGCGTATCGGGCGTCACGCTGGAAGAATAAGGCAGCAGCTTGAGATCAATCCCCTGGTCGCGATACCAGTTCTTCGCCAGTGCGACATAGATGCCCGTGTGGTTGGTATTGGGGGTCCAGTCCAGGGCCAGCGTCATCGGCGTCAACTGTTGCGACCCCGGGCTGCCCGCAGCGCCACCGCAGGCGCTTACCAGGGCAAATACCAGCAAGATAGGAAAGCCCACGCTCAATAGCAGGCGCAGGCGCGTCGTGTACTGCGCCTGCGCGTTCCGTAGGGGCAATCCCTTGCGGTTGCCCTGTCGCGGCGTTGGAACGCGGAACGCTTCAAAGTCAGATCGCATAAACTCCTCCTTCGTGAATAATGCATTTCTCCTTGACATCTTCGGGTTTGATGTTACACTTCCCCTCAAAGGAGGCGTAGGAGTTGGGGCTACCTCGCCCGCTTGAGGGATTGAAATCAAATACGCATCCTTGCCCCCTGATACCAGGGCAGCATAATACGTTCGACGATAGATACCAGGCCAAAAAGCGCCAGACTGAGCACCGCCGTCACCACAATGGCGGCGAATACCAGGATGATTGCAAACGAGTGGAACGAGGTCTGCATATAGACGCCCAGCCCCTGGTACGCCGCGACATATTCACCGAAGATTGCTCCGGTCACGCTATAGGTCACGGCGATACGCAGCCCTGAAAAAAACGACGGCATGGCGCCCGGCAAGCGCACCAGCCAGAAAATCTGCCAGCGCGATGCCCCCATACTGCGCATCAACTTTAA
This sequence comes from Ktedonobacteraceae bacterium, assembly GCA_035650355.1. Classification (GTDB taxonomy): domain Bacteria; phylum Chloroflexota; class Ktedonobacteria; order Ktedonobacterales; family Ktedonobacteraceae; genus DASRHT01. Next base: position 23,903 of record DASRHT010000052.1, on the reverse strand, counting down.
AAGCTCTGGATCGCTCCCCAGCAGGCCATCGGCGCCAGCTACGGCTATCGGAAAAAAGCAATAGAGGGTGATAACGATGACTTTTGGGGTCAGGTCAATGCCAAACCAGAGGATCAGCAGCGGTGCCAGGGCGATAATCGGGATGGTCTGCGATGTCACTAGCAACGGGTAGATGGCGCGCCGCATCCACGACGAGACATCCAGCAGCGCCGCCATCAGTAAACCCAGCGCAATAGCAACCGCCAGGCCAATGACGGTCTCCAGCAACGTCTGCACGGTATGTCCATAGATGACATCCCAGTTATCGATTAAAGCCTGCACGATTGCTGTCGGCGGAGGTAAGACGTTCTGGCTGATTTGGCCGGAGCGCACGTAAAGTTCCCACAAGAGCAGTAGGACCGCCGTGAGCATGAACGCGGGACCATAGTTCGCCAATTTACGTAAACTCATGCAAAATCCTCCTTGCCGCCAGCCTGAGCGATAGCTAGACGCGGTAGCGGCGTTGGCGGGCGGAATTATAAGGACTCCTTCATCAACAACGCCACCAGTTCCTGCTCCAGTTGCACGGCCCGCTCCAGCGCCAGATGTTCCTGCCGTCGCGGTCGGGGCAGATCGATTTCGACGACGCGCAAGACGCGCGCCGGTCGCGAACTGAGCACGTAAATGCAATCTGAGAGCAAGATCGCCTCGCGCACATCATGGGTGATAAAGAGGACGCTTGAGCGAAAGGTCTGCCAGAGGCCGAGCAGCCACATTTGCAGCGAGAGCCGCGTCAGAGCATCGAGCGCGCCCAGGGGTTCATCCAGCAGGAGAAACGAGCGGTTGAACAGGGCCGTTCGTAGCAGGGCCACGCGCTGGCGCATGCCGCCGGAGAGTGTTGCGGGATAGTTCCTGGCGAACTCGATCAGGCCAAAGCTTTTGAGCAGTTCGCGCGCGTCCTGCCGTGCCTTCTGCCGCGGAACGTGGCGCACATCCAGCCCTAGCAGCACATTCTCTTCCACGGTACGCCACGGCAGTAGGAGCGGCTGCTGCGGCATATACCCGAATTTGCCCGCGCGCTCCTTGTTGGTCTCGCCATCGATGGTAATCGCGCCTTCATCCGGCGTTTCGATCCCAGCGATGATATTGAAGAGCGTACTCTTGCCGCAGCCGCTCGGACCGATGATCGTCACAAACTCGCCGTCGGCAACGCTCAAATCGATGGGCGCGAGCACTTCCAGCGTGCGCTTTCCCTCGCGATACGCTTTAGTCACGCCCTGTACTAATAGCCGTGGTGTATCTTCACGCATTCCATAAACCTCATCAGCATAGCCCGATCTCTATCGATACAAAAGCAAAAGCCACAGCCCGAGGGCCGTGGCCTGAATCATCTTACTAAGTAGGTAAATCAGTGCCGCTTCCCTCCGCTGGTATGACCCACGTTAGGTACTATCAACTTCTGGCTTTTCGGCATAATCCGCAACGCCTCCATGAGTTGCTGAGGGGCAAGATTGATGACGTACCTTCCACGCGGATCGTCCAGTTTGTAAATGTAAACTGTTACTCCCAGAAAGCGCAAGGCATCGCGCTTTTTCTGATATGTTGCATCGTCCCTGCCATGCTCTTTGAACTGCTGGCACCATTCAATAAAGTTGCGATATTCAAGCATCACCTGATTATAATCGATGACACCCTTCTGAATCGCCCTCAATTCATTTTCAAGGCGCTCCATCAAATCCGTCTGCTTGCCTAAATCTTCCAGAATTACTGCGCGGGCGGATTTACTAAGATTAGGGGTTCTCAAATCCTCCCGGTATTGCTCCACCATTAATTCGCATTCGGCAATGGCTTTCCGCGCCGATTTTTCAGAAGAGGCGAATACATCCATTTCCAGCACGGCATTGACGGCCTCCCCGATAATTTCCATATCCTTTATCACCGAGCGGACGTAATCCCACGCAATCTCGTCTATTCTGGGCGCGGATATTTCCATATGCACGCTACAGGTTCTGCGTGGTTCACCGGAACATCGGTAGTTATTATAGGTTTTCCCCAGCTTTTTACCGTGCGTAAATTTTATCATAGTTCCGCCGCAATATCCACAGCGGATGAACCCGGCACGCAGCAGGAATTCATACGGATTCGGGTTATTGCGCGGTGCATCCTGCGTATTGAGCGCAGCGGCGGCAAGAGCAAGCGCAGCGGTTTCATCGTCGATAATGCGCGGCACGGTTCCTTCCGGCAGCATAAGGCGCTCTTCCATAGGCTTTTCGCGCTTGATGATGAATTCCCTGCCCTGCCGGAATTCTTTGGTGAATTCGTACTTATAGGCATAGCCTATACCCCGGTACATATCGTTAGCGCGATCAATGATAATCCTGACAGTACGATCATTCCATGACTTCCCCCCGTTCGGCGAGGGGATATTATTGTCCGTCAGGTAATGTGTAATGGAAAGGATACCGACCCGCTGCGCGCGCATCCGCAGGATGGTGCGCACCACTTCCGCTTCCTTTTCATGAATAACCAGCTTGTCTTTGGTTTTTTCATCGTTGAAGCGGTAGCCGTAGGGCGGCTTCTTGCCTGCAAGGTATTGATGCTTGTTCACAACACGCGCCGTCTTGCCGTCAATGGTGCGCTGCCGGGTAGTCGCCCGCTCCTGCTCATTGAAGCCCATCTGCAATGTCTGCATGATGCGCCCCATAGGGCTATCGTCGTAGTGCTCCTTTACGCAATAGAGCTTAATGCCGTAATGCTTCATTTCCTCGCACAGGATGTAATAATGGGCAATATCACGGGTAAAGCGACTATAGGTACGCACCACCACGCCCTGGACTTCGCCGCGCAGATACTGCTCGCGCATGGACATAAAAACCTGCCGCCCCTGCCATGTGGCGGCGCTGTAAACTTCCCTGAACACTCCGGCTACGATAAAGCCGTTATGTTCGCAATATTCCCTGCAATCAATCTCTTGCTGCTCTAAACTGGTGTTATCTTCCTGATCATCCGTGGAAACACGGAGGTAAATGAATACGCGTATCGCTTGCAACGCTTCGTACCATCCCTTCAATAAAATTGTTACCAGACAGTGAATTTGTTTTGCGCAGGGAGCGTTTAGGCATCAGCCGTTCCCTCTGCATCCCAATCGTTCACAACCCCTCTCGATGTATAGGGATCTTCCACTAATTATACTATATTACCAGCAACATTCCAATAGTATCCATGATAGTCTTTTATGTTTGGCAGCTATCAGGCACAATCATTGACATTCCTGTAAACGCATGTCATACTGAGAGGCAAAGAATTTATTTTACCGGAGTGCTTAACCTATGACATTAGAAGATTATCGGGTTAAGCTTGGATGGTCAAAAGCGAAGCTTGCCCGCGAAGCGCATGTTGATGCGGGCACGCTGAGTGACGCAATAGCAGGGAAGCGTATCTACAAGGCGACAGCCGGAAGGATCGCGAATGCCATATCGAAAGGATTGGGGCAGGAAATAACCTACAAGGATATTGAAGGGCTTAACCTTGCAGACTGACGCATCCAGGCTAATTTAAGGAGGTGATGCCAGTAGCGCCCAGGTCAAACCCAGGCGCTTCCGCAGACTTTTATCAATCAGCTTTGTGCTGTGCATACCCTTGCAAAGTTCCACAGCGCAAAAAAGAAATTACCGATCTCTTGTACTGTAAACACAGTGGCGGCATGAGACGCTGTGACAGGCGTTTTTTGCTGCCAGGACAGGCTAAAAGTCTGACGGTAGTGTACCATGTCCGGCCTTGCCTGTCGATATAAGGGAAGCCTTTTACCATAACCATATGCCACGGGCACCGCTTCGCCGCTACTATAGAAGGCGGCGCTACTCTTGTAAGGAAAGGCAGCAGAAAGGGCAGGGCGAAACGTATGGGGATACATACGAAGAGGAGAAGGCCGGGAACGCTCTTAAAACCTAACAGCCAACTGAGATACCATCGGAAGATGCGGCACTGGACGCAGGCCAACCTGGCGGATGAACTCTACCAGTTATGTTCACAGGAGGAATACGAAGAGCGGGAGCGCGGCATTATTAATGCGAACATGGTGGGCGGATGGGAGCGGGGCGAACACACGCCCAGCCCTTTCTGGCAAAAGAAACTCTGCACGCTCTTCGGCACCACCCCGGATAATCTGGGTTTCCTGGAAAAATCCCCCGTTTCTCAAGGCGGACGATCCAGGTACAGACTCATGCAGCAGCAACCGGCCTCTTCCTCATGGCTCGAATCGTCTTTTGATGAGCTTGCCCTTTACCTCAAGCAACAACAGCAGCGCCTGTCCTATGCACAGGCTTCCGGGTCTACCTACTTGCGCGTAGGGGATATTATCAGCGAGCAGGGCCTTTTTATTGCTCCCCTCTGGCAAAACGAACAGGGCGATGTTTCCTCGCAAAACCTCACCGATTATCTGATCAGCACGCTTTTGTATCGCGAGCATATCCTTTTGCTTGGCGATGCGGGGCAGGGGAAAACAACCCTGCTCAAGCAGGTATTCAGCCGCATGGTGGACTGCTTCCTTAACGCCTCTCCTGAGTATCCTTCCCTGCTGCCGTTCTATATCCCCTTGCGTGAGTTTTACTCATTTGCCGGAGATCCCGTTGATGTATTATGGTCACATATTGGCGAGGAGTTTCCTCTGCCCTATGAGGCGTTCGCAGCCCTGGTACGCGAGAGACAGGTGGTTTTCTTCTTTGATGGCTTCGACGAAATCAAAGGGGAGATCACCCAGCGGCTTATTAACGAGCGAGCCACGAGCAAGGTATTTTCGTTTCCGTCCATTCTTGCCTGCCGTAAAAGCTTCTTTGATACCTATCTTTCCCTGTCCCCGCTTCAGGATTGCTATCCGCGCCACGTTGAATTGCAACCATTGGCTTTAACCGATGCTGTGCTTGGCTATATCCGGGCATTCTGCGAGCGCAAGCAAACGCTTGCCCCGGAGAAGATTATCGAGGCCATTCAGGCGAGCAGGGAATTGCAGGATCTTGTGAAACGTCCGCTCCTGCTTCTCATGGTTCTTGAGGTGTTTACAACCTCCAAAGGGCTGGACGGAGGAAAATGGAATGTGACCGGGCTGTACCGCAAGTACACCGAGCAATGGCTGAAGAACGAAGCTTCCAAACCGGATTCAGTATTGCGATGGAATGAGAAAGCCCTCGTGTTGCAGGAGGTAGCCTGGTTTACCTACCGAACGTCTTTTGCCCACCAGGAGCAGTTTAACGAGCAGGCCGTGTTTTCGCATGAAGAACTTTCGGTTTTCGTGAAAACCATAGCTTCCCGCCATCCTGGAGTGACAGAGCTACAGCTTCTTGATGATCTTTGCTTTCGCACACTCCTTACGGTGTCCGAGGGAGAAAATTATATGTTTCTCCATAAGTCGTTTCAGGAATATTATATTGCAAGGCATATACTTGATTGTATGAGACGCGCAGAGCAGGATCACGATACCTTAGCCGCCATAGAGCATATCTTCCAGGTGAGCCTGCCGTTTGATATAGCAACATTTCTGAAAGAAATGCTCAAGGACAGCACTTTCTATGAAAAGGAGTGCATTACAACCAATCTTATGAATGTCTATCAGCGTAACAGATCGGAGGATCAGCGATTAACTACTATCAGGCAGCAGGCCAGCCATTACCTGACAAGTCTGGGCACGGAACGCGCCATTCAATTTCTGGAACAGGCATGCGAGAGCGAGTCCGACAAATGGGTGCAGCGCGGGATCATGGTTGGACTTGGCCTCTATAGCGGAAGAGCCGAGATCCTTGACCGTTACCTCCAGATGATCCGTGAGGATGAAGACGCGGCCATGATTAATATTAAGTACCATCTGGTGTATTATGGGGATCTCGCGCAGCATTTCAAGGACGTATCTTCTTTGCAATCTATCGACGCATGTGGTAAAACAGTACAAGCCCTTTTTCGCCATTTGCAGGACGAGCGATACCGCAATGGCTGGCCGCTCGACATGCTGACGTTATCTACACTCCTTGAAATGCAAGGAACATCTATTATTCATGAGTATGCCTGGCAGTTATCGTTTCTGAACATGTTCTTAAACCAGGAGCATCCGAACCAGAGCGACATATTCCGGCAAGAAAAAAACCGGTTGAAAAAGCTTATAGAAGGAGCACAATCTTGGAACTAAATGATATTGCAAAATATGTCTATGAGATGGGATATCTGAAGCATCTCAAGCGGGCGGGGTGGGGAATGTTGGGCATCCCTCACCCGGAAAGCGTTGCCGAACATTCGTTTCGCGCCGCTATTCTCGGCTATATCCTAGCATCACTGGAAGGTGCTGATCCCATGAAGACGGCGACCATGTGTCTTTTTCACGATACGGCTGAGGCAAGGATCAGCGACTTTCATCGCGTGGCGAAGCGGTACGTTGATGTGCAGGAGGCGGAGCCAAGAGCCCTCTCCGAGCAGGTACAAAGGCTTCCGCAGGACATGGCGGAACAGGTGATATCGCTTGTCCATGACTATGAAGAGCGGGGAACGCTCGAAGGGCAGCTCGCGCATGACGCCGATTTGCTTGAATGTATATTCCAGGCGCGGGAGTACCAGGCGCAAGGCTATGCGGATGCTGACGACTGGATTACCGGCTGCTATGCCGGTCTGAAAACCAAAGCCGCGAAAGATCTAGCAGATACTTGTTTACAGGTTGAGCCCCGTGAGTGGTGGAAGGGATTAAAAATCACCTGATTGTATCTTAAAAGCAAAAATGAATACGGAATGTATAAAACCCTCTATCTGGCTAACAGATGGAGGATTTTTTTGTGCCATCAAACAGGTGATGTTTTTATGGGGTATTTTTGGCGGACGGGTGGTCTGTTACTTCCCCAGACACCTGTGTAAGCTTTAACTGTCCCAATGGGAACCACGAGCCAGCCCGGTAGGAAGTTCAAAGCTCCTGGACTGGTAAGTGCGATTGAGGCCAGTGCTGGTAACACTGGCCTCGCGAGGAAATGTCTAATGACCATTGTAACCGTAGGCATTAGACGCTCTCCCTGCCCTATTATAGCGGGGAGAGGCGTCTATGCGTCAAGCACAAGGAGGCTTGAAGCAAGATGGCACAGGACCATTGGTATCCCCATGACCAGGATGACGACGCCCACACAGAGGAAAACGGCGTTTGCTGCGGCGCTCCCACCTGCTATTGCGCTTTGGGAGCAAGCGCCACGCAAGGAGAAACGTCATGCTAGATGCGCGCACTCTCCATGCGGGCAGCAGCACCCGCCGCGTCAAGGATGAGGAGAGGAGCAACGAAGCCGAGCGGATTGCGACCCGTCTGGGCATTGCCGGCCCCATCACGCGCCGCGCCACCCTCAAATCTCCCACTACCACCGGCCCGTACCAGCAGCGCATGCGCAGCCGGATCACCGAAGAGGATGGGGACGAGCGCGACGACTACGTCCCGCAGCGCCGAACCACGGGCGGACGCCGCAGAACCTATTACGGGCCGCCGCCCGAAGCCCGCAGGGAGATCCATCCGCTTGTCTGGATAGGGTTGGCGCTGCTCATTGTCTGGGTTGGCTGGCTCATCACCACCAGCGGCCTGGCCTGGTGGGCGACCCACATGAGCGATCCGGCGCAGTACGGCAAGCTCCAGGGCTCGGTCATGAGCGCCGTCGTCGGAGGGGACAGCCCGCAGAGCCCCACCCAGCTTATCGGCTGGAATAACCACGGCCACATCCTGATTCTCAAGGTTGCTGGCAACGATGCGAGCAAAGCCCAGATCATGACCGGCCCCGACCTGCAAAAGATTGGCTTTCCCGATCCTTTCGCCGCCGTCGTGGATCTCACGGTCAGCGACGTGGACGGGGATGGCAAGGCCGATCTCACCGTCACCATTTACGCCGACCTCTATGATTTTCCTTTCCATCGCTATCAGCAAGTCTATGTCCTCTATGGCGACGGCAAGGGCAGTTTTGCGCCAAAGAAGTAAGGAGAGCAGCCATGCAATCATCCGAAACGGCGGCGTACCTGCCCGCCGCCATCATCGCCACGACTCTGGAAGAGCGGTACCAGCAATGTGCCTGGTGCTGGCAAAAGCGCCATCCTGACAAACCCTACCCGCGCGCATGGTCGAGCACCATTTGCCCGGAATGCCTGGCGGAAGTGGAAGCCGAGGCCGCCCGCATCAAGGCCGAACGCGCCATTCGCAAAGCGCAAGCGGCTAGCCTGTCACTGGCAGGGGCCATGCTGGAGAGCACTGCCGCAACGCTTTGCGGGAAGCGGCGCAGGCTGGCCCATATCGCGATCCTGTACCGCGACCAGTTGACGCTGCTGCCGGTGCAGGTACAGGCGACGATGGAGCATCTCACGACCCTGCGCCGCCTGGTGAACGCGGCCTGTGCCAGCATCAGACGCCTGGACCCCGAAGCAATGGCGCATATCAGGCCGGGGGCAGTGATCACACGGCTGGAAAGCGTGGAGGAGCTGCTGACCGAGACCCTGCTTCAGGTGGAGATGTTCCGCTGCGTCTACCAGAGCCTTTCGCCGGAACGCGTCCGCATCCACATGGACATCCGCGCCGCGTTTCCGCCGCTGCTTACGGCCTATGATGACACCGTATCACAGTTGAGCGCCCTGGCGCAGAAAGCCCGCCAGACGGAAAAGGGGGAATAACGATGGAAGGGACGTTACACTATCTCATCCTGACCTGCGACGCAAGGAGCGTCCGTCAGATGGAGCTGCTTTGCGACGAGATCACCTACGCCTTGCAGGTGTCAGAGGAAGGGAGCGCCCCGGCTGAGGCGCTTGTGCTCTCCTATGGCATCACTGGCAAGCGCGCGCGGGGGTTTTTGCTGCTGCTGATCAAAGGCGGTATCCCGAAACGGTTCACCGACAAACTCTACGACGATGCGACCATCACGGATTTTGTGGTTGTCGGCTCTGTCGGGGAACCAGGCGCGCCCGGCATTGTGGCCTATCCGCCGCCGCAGGATGAGAACCCGCCAACCAGGCCGGACGGGTATTCCCTGCTTACCAAACCGGCCAGCCTGATCCGTCCTGAGGATGAGCGGTGGATCGCCCAGGCGGTCAGCGATAACCCTGATGAGGGCATGGGCATCCTCATCTATGAAGAAGCCCGCTGCGTGCTGTTTCTGACGGCGGAAGAAGCCATCAGCACGGCAGCCTGTGTATTGCGCGTTGCCCCGGCCTTGCTAGCCGCCTCTAGCGACGCCTACCTGCGCCTGCATCCGTCCGAGGCGGAAGCATTAAGCACCATCGTCTGGGAGGCGGAGCAAAAGCGAATGCTTGCCCTCATGCAGCAAGCGGCCACGGAGCTTCCCGCTCCCGTGTCTCATGAGGCGCTGAACGCCTGGCTGGCCCGTCATGGCTACCGGCTCATTGCCCATGACGATCTTCCGGGTTTCCGCATCGCGCCGAAGGAAAAAGAAGGCGGGGAGGTGCAGGAGTGAACGCAGAACAATGCGAGGCCCTCGAATTAGCCGCGCTCTATGACGAGAAACGGGACAAGCAGAATACGCGGCTTCCCGTCTGGTCCTTGCTCATCGGCCTGTTTAGCATATTCGGCTATGCCGCGTTCCAGTCTGGACTGGCCGGGTACATAATCATCTGCTTTCCGCCGCTATCCGCCTGCGTTGGGCGATTCATCGGGCATAGCGAGCGCGTGCTGAACAAGGCCAAGCGCCGCATCTACAAGATCGAGGCGAAAAGCGACTATGACGGCTACGAGCATGAGAACGAGCAGGATGCGTCGGACGAGCATGGCTCCGGCTCCCATCTCCTCGCCCTGCGCGATTTTGTGCTGCTGACGGACACTATCGCCATTGCCGCCGCCTCGGCCAGGCTCATCGCGGATCATCTGGCTCCCCTGATAGCCGTGCTTGTGATGGTGGAAGGGTTCGCGATCATCAAAACCTGCATCTGGATGCGGGACCTCCCTGCTCACAAGCCGCCCCCCCAAAGGGAAGACCGAAGCCACCGGGGAACCATCCTGCCCGGAGCGTGAGGAGGAGAACGCAGATGCCGACTAAGAAAGCACGCAAGGCACCACAAGGCCAGCAGATTACTACGATTGCGGAGGCGATCCACGCCGATTTCCAGCAGATCAGCAGCGAGATCGCCGCCGTCCGCGCCGACATCCAGAGAAACACGCTCGAACTGGACGAGCTGCGCCGGTCCCTTCATGTGCTTGCCCGCGCGGTGCTGGCGCAGAAAGAGGAAGAGGCGGAGAGCAGGGACGCCTGGCAGGAGCAGCAGCGCGTCCTGTTCTCCCTCCAGAACAGCCGGAGGGCGGAACCGCTCCGCCTGGGAAAGGAGGACGGACAATGAGCGCCATTCCTGAGATTGGCCGGCTTGAACAGACAATCCGCGAGTTGGAAGCGTACGAAATGCCAGCATCCCCTGGGCAGTGCCAGGACGCCATACAGGCAGTGCTAGCCCTTATGGCGCTGTTGCAGCAGGCATTAGAGAGGAATGGGCAGAGCAGGGAACTCGGCTTAACCATACCGATTACCGTTGAGATGGTGGCGCTTCACTACGCGATAGATCAAGCGAAGGAGGCCAGGTTGCAACTAGCCGCCTTCATCCCCATCTGCCAGAGCTCCGGCCATCGGGCCTTGCGCCGCAGGAAAATCGCTGTCTATCGCTTACGTGAATTTACCAAAGCGGCCACCGAAGCATTCGCGCGGCAGGTGGCCGCTCCGCAACTCCGCCCGCGTCCTGACTATCTGCGGCTGGTGGAGTCCCCACTAGCACGAAAGGAGCCCGACAATGACGAATGAGGTCATAGAACTGAGCAGTAGTGATCTGCAAGTGATTGTGAATGCGTTGCAACAATCCGCCCAACGATGGGAGAAAGAGAAACAGCCGTCGCTTGCAAGGCGGGCGAGCTCTCTCGCCAGGAACATCAATGAGACGTTTCAAACGCCTTTCTTAAATGGCAGCATCTTTCAATTGCGGTGGGAAAGAAGATGGAGAACACCATCAGGCTAACCAGGGGGCTATCAGATAAAGAGGCAGACGATCTTCGCAGAAAAGCCCACCGGACAGCCGGAACCGACCAAAAGCGCGAAGCATTCGCATCTGTCCATCGTGCAATATCCGGCAGAATACCCGAAGGAGGAATAGCACCATGTCCCCGCGGCCTAAACCGGTACAGGAAATGACAATGGAGCAGTTACAAGCCCGCCGCCTGGAGATGGTGGATATCATGGATACCCTGGAAATCGTGCATGTGTCCGAATTGCCCTATGAGCGCCGTAAAGAGCATACCGATGCCATGCACCAGGCGCGCAGGCTGCTAACGGCCATCGAAGGCGAGATCACCAAGAGAATGGCCCTCGCCATTTCCCAGTACGCACAGGAAATAGTCCTCCCGGAGCAAGAGCAACCGGAGGAAAAGGAGAACGAATGAATACCAACGAAGAGATGAGACCCCTGGCCGAATGGTCTGATGAAAAGCTGGAAGCAGCACGACAGGACGCGATAAGCTGCATCCAGGATTTACAAAAGCCTGAGATGGCCGCCCTTCCTTACAGCCAGCAATCAGTACGGCAGTACTTACTCAAATCCGCCGATAAGCTGATTACGGCCATCGAACAGGAACAAGCGGGACGGCTTGCCGGAAAACTAGCCCGAGTTGTGGATGAACTGCTGAGCACATGGGGATACCGCGATATCACCCGGCTGATCAGGCGAGAGCTGAAGCGCCAGGCCGAAGAGTTCGGAGAACCGGCAGCGCCATTTCGCTACCTGTGTGTCCTTCAGGCACCCGGCGGCAGCCCGGTCTATTGCCGCACCCTGGACCGGGTGATGAAAGAACTGGCAAAAGCCCGCGCCGCCGCCGTTGAATATATCCACTGCCCGGCTCCCGATCCAGAAGCAAACCTGTGGATGGTGATGGGAAACTTTGAGCCGGAAGAGGGGGGCAGTACGGACACCCCAGCCAAAGCGTCGCAGGAACCTGTGAAGCCACCGGAGACAGGCGAAAGCCGGAAAGCGTCCAGACGCGGGGATCGCTTACATCTCACTATCGTGAAGCATAGGTCAGAACACCGAAAGGAGCGATAACCTCATGGCGACGACGCCAAAACCTGTACAAGACTTGACCGACCTCGAACTGAAACACGAGCGCAAAGACGTGAAAATCCTCATTACCGCTCTGGAAAGAGGGAATAAAACCATGTCATTCACTGCGGAAGGACAGCGATGCTATGAGACCCTCCAGCAAGCATACGCGTTACTGGAAGTCATCGATGCGGAAATAGGCCGCCGCGCCATTGCGGCTTTTCACAGCAAATTGCAGGAAATCGCGCTGCCACAGGCAAAAAACGCGTGGGGATGTCACCACGACAGCATCCCACATGGCGCAAAATAGGAAGACACGAGCAACGATTAGGAGGAGCTCATGCTGATCAGCAAGAACATCACACGACTAACCGATGAACCAGTGCCATCTCGTTTTTCTGCTCTTGGAGAGAAGAGCAGGCCCGGCCCCGATGCATGGAACGCGATGAATCACCCTAGAGGACACCCTCTGGAAGAACCGGCAACGCTCCTGCATGAGGTTACGCTAGGTGTGCATCATCTGTGTATCCTGAGCGATCAGAGTATCATCGTGCGCGGTGAGCAGGACGAGACTGAGGAAGCCGCTCAGGAGTTTCATCTGGACGCCACAGAAACCTATCGGCTGATGCAGTGTTTGCGCGAAGTGTTCCAGCAGCCGCCGATGCGACCCGAGAAAACGCACGCACCACAGTTTAATTGACGTAGAAAGGGAAAGATCCTATCGGTGATGCCGCTAGAGGCGCATATGGATTTTGACCATCATGGACCCCGCATCAAATGCGAGGGCTTGCAGAGGTGATTTAAGCATCTCTGTAAGCCCTGGACATGAGCAGACTCAGGCTTGTAAGAGAGCCTACCTTCCCAACGAAATTAGGTACCAGGAGGTGCGAGGCCAGCCTCCTGCTCTACAGTGCAGCATTAAACATCTGTAGAGGGTTAAGGAAGTGTGTTGCACGCCAAACCGTTGGAGAAGTTTGTCGAGGCCACCATTACCTACGGAAGAGAGCGTGCGGCAGTTGAAGGAGTTCCGGGCTAAGTTGCCTGATGGCGAGCCTCTCTCGCACATCTACGACGAGATCATCCGCGATCATAAAAAGACGCTACGCAAGAAGAACAAATCGTCGTAACTGGCAGGAGTCATCCCGAATTTTTAAGATGCCCGGAAAACATCTCTTGCGGGGTTCAAAGGGGCGGCCAGCCCCTTTGGGGGGGATGGGATCTCCCCATTCTTTCCCTTTTTTCTCTTCTCGCCGCCTGCAGCGGCGAGAAGAGAAAAAAGGAGTTTTTCGGGGACAATTCGCTAGATCGCGACGTACCCCGAACCCCGGCAGAGGGCGGCCCTCTGCACTCCCGCTTGAAGAACGGGCGAATACAGCTTTTCGGGTTCTAGAAAAATCCGGGATGACTCACACTTTCTATCCAGCCACACTATAAAACTGATTGCCGTCTTTTTCGCTGTAGCGCACAAGGTACGTGCGTGAATTTGATAGTACCTTACCAAGAACAATCTCAGAATCTACGGTAGCGCACCCTATCAGGTAGCCGTCATTCATGGCGAGCCGGGCGCGCCGGGAGAGATGGCCCCTGTGGCAAGGGAGCTTTCTGCGCTCTGTGGCGTACTTGAACCGCTCCAGACCAGGGAGACGCTGGAAGGGCAGGTAACAGAGTTACAGGCGGTTTTACCGCCATCCTCCTCCAATATCGTATCAGCCAGCACCAGAGCAAGCCACCCCGGTACGGAATGGCTTGCTTTTCATGTGTTAAGGAAAGGCACTGATCGCTGTATTACCAGCTTTCAGCACTATAGCCTATTGAATTACACATCGACGTTGCTGATGAACGTGCCCCAGTTGGCCAGGACAGTGCGAGGCGTATTGGGAATAAACTCAGTTGCCAGCCAGATGGAACGGCCATCAGGAGATGCCACCGCTGCTGAGTAGTCGCCCCAACGGCAGAGACGGTCAGGCGCGACGCAGGTGAAGCCATCTTCCGGGCTGGCTCCTGCACTGGCAACATGGACATCGCCAGTATGGAACAGCGAAATAGGCATATAGGCCGCGCTCGGGAAGAAGTCGGGACCGGACAGGGTGAAGCTCATCACGCCTTCGCCAATCGCGTTAACGCCAATGGAGGGGAACAGCACATTCTCGCCGTCCACCGCGACATAGCCGCTCTTGACCAGTATCGCATGCAACTGGCCGTCGGCAAAGAACGGCAGGACGCCAAAGAAGGCAATGCCGGTGCGGGCAGCCTCTCCCGGCTTCTGGACGATGGTATTGACACCGGACCAGAGCACGCCAGCCGCGAAGACCACTTGATTCATGCGATCATCGTTGCTGTTGAGGAAGCCAATCGGCGCGCCCTGCGAAGTTGCGAACGGAGTCGGGCCATTCTTCTGGGTTACAGGAACCGGCTGACCGTAGAGCTGGCTTTTGATAACCGTGAAGGTGAGGCTTACATTCGGAGTGCTCTGATTGAGCGAACGCGTGTTGGTCAGTGCCCACGTAGCGATACGATTGTCAACGGTACCCGTGAAGTCGAGCGAGCTCAGGAAGTACTCGGTGCCGTTATTCTCCAACCCCAACGGGATGCCGAAGGGCTGAGTCGAAGGCTGAATAGAGAAGGACAGGCCGCCGAAAGGCACCAGCGCCTGAGAAGCATCGATATGGACAACTTTAGAGGTGAACGCGGAGCCAGGGTTGCTGGCAGCCTGGACCAGCCCTCTCTTAGAGATGGCATAGACCTGCGCGCCGTTGAAACCACCGGCAAGCCCGAACTCATTGGTGCTGACGAAGAAGCCGTCGGCATTGGCGCCGATGAGTGGCTGATCACCGAGACATGGGCAGTTGGGATGGCTGGGAGTGCCATTGCTGCCATCATCGGTGGTATCGATAGAGAACGTTCTCCAGGTACCCGTCGGGTCCGCAGTCTGACTGACCGCGATCAGTGTATGTGTGGGAGCCTGCATAGCGCCACTGGCGGGATCGACACTGATGTGTAATACAGTTAGGAACCAGTGCTGCGTGGTGGGATCGAAGAAGCACTTGGGATCGGATGTGAAGTCACCGAAGACGGGCGGAGTGCTGCGGACAACCTCTGGGGCAAGTCCGAAGAACTGGTTGATGGGCGTCGGGCCGGTCAGGATCGTGCCATTGGTGCTGCGCACTGCCAGCGCGGTATTAACGGTATCGAGCACGAAATTGTTGCTGGCGCACAATCCCTGGTCTGGCGGCTCCAGGCTGAACTGCGTGTTTGTGAATGCGCCCGTGCCAGCGTTACGCTGGTCAAAGTGTGACAGGCCATTGAAGCCCCTGAAGCCAGGGTTGTTGGTCGTCACGTTCAGGCCCGCAGGATTGGGCGGAGCCGTGCCTGCCGGAGGAGGCGCGATGGGCGGTGGCGTTGAGCCATTAATTTCCAGCTTCGGGCTACTCTCTCTATCCGCGGCGGGCGACACTTCGATATCAGATGCGCCCTGTGTGGTCTGACCGGAGGCAGCCGTCAGCCTGGCAGCGCCGAGAGAGTTAAGCGTGAGCAGCGTTTGTGTGGGAGCTGAAGCGGTAGCCGCATGAGCTACCGAAGGCATAGCAGCTTGAAAAATAGCCACTGACGCCAGCAGTGTAATCAGGGTGAGAAGCGAGATCGTGACGCTCATCTTTGAGCGAACAAAAGACTGCATGGAAATGGCCTCACTTTCAAATACTTCGATTCTGCGTTCCTGAGCTGTAGCTCCCCGATTCATCGTGGGAGCGCGTCAGCAGCGTTGGAACGCGGAACATTTCAAAGGGGATCGGGTTACATGATTGCGTGGGTTGGAAAATTGAGATAATCCAATACTACGAAGAAAAAACACTTCAAAGCGCATATGTTGTTGCTACACATTATGCGCCTACAAACATAAATGTTACGGGAGATAAGGAGTACTGGCACCTCCTTTCCTACGGGTTCTGTGACATGTAGTGATATACAATGGCACTTTCTTAAAAAGAAGCAAGAAAGCGTACGTATTTTTTGTGTTGCTAGAACACGTCGAGACGCACCTATTTGATTATGCCACAAAAGTGAAACTTTGGACAATGCTCTATACTTTCAGTAGTACTATCTGGAAAATGCGTTTCTGCCAGGAGGTCTTTATGCTCAATTTGAACAACAAAAGGGATACCCACATTGATCAGCGTCTGCGCAGTGAGCCTATTATCTGGTTCAGCACGGTGAGGCCCGATGGTCGCCCTCACCTGGTGCCCGTCTGGTTCCTCTGGGATGGTTCGACCATTCTGATCTTTAGCCAGCCGGATAACCAGAAAATACGCAATCTGCGCAACAATCCCGCGGTGATGCTGGCTCTGGAGGCTGCGAATCAGGGCGAGGATATTGTGATGTTCGAGGGGGTTGCGACTCTGGTCGATGAGCCTGGCTTGAAAACAACTATGCCTGCTTACGCTAAAAAGTACGATGCCCTGCTGAAGCGTATGGGGATGAGCGCGGCGCAAATGGCAGCCAGCTACTCGCAAGCTATTCGGATCACGCCGACGCGTTTCATCGCCTGGGGAGTGTGACTGCGCCTACAATGTGCTTACCGGATCGATATCGATCTCCCAGCCGGGAGCATCGATGACGCGCAAGAGCTGGTGCAGATCAGGGCCGCGTACAATCATTTGCCAGCGATACTTGCTTCTGATACGCTCCATTAAGGCTGGTGCGGGACCTACAATATCGGTCTCGCCCAAACGGAGGCGCTCGATCCACTCGGTGAGCCGTTCGCAGAGCAGCAGGGCTTCATTCTGGCAACGGTGCCGGTTCTCATGGCTGTAGGTGAACTTGACGAACTGGCGAAACGGGGGATAGCCATAACGACGTCGCGCCTCGATCTCCGTGGCGTAGAATTCATGATAGCCATGACGAGAGGCGGCATCGATGCAAAAGTGCTGCGGATTAAAGGTCTGGATAATGACACGTCCAGGCTCCAGCCCACGTCCAGCACGACCGGCTACCTGCGTCAATAGCGTAAATGCTCGCTCGGAAGCCGCGAAGTCCGGGAGATTGAGCGCGATATCAGCCGAGACGACGCCAACGAGCGTGACCCCTGGCAGGTCAAGCCCTTTGGCGATCATCTGCGTGCCGATCAGGATGTCGGCCTCGCGATTGGCGAAGCGATCAAGCAACTGCTCATGATCGTGCCGATTGCGGGCGGTATCGTGGTCCCAACGCAGGAGGCGCGCTTTGGGGAAGGCGCGCTGAATAGTTGCCTGCACTTTCTCGGTCCCTACGCCAAAGTAACGTATCCCTGAACTTTTGCAATTGGGGCAGAAGTGGAGCACCTCGTTTCTCCTGCCGCAGTAGTGGCAGAGCAGAATGCGCTCGGTGGCATGGTAGGTCAGAGGGATATCGCAGCGGTCACAGATGGCCACGAAGCCGCAATCGCGACACAGCACGCAGCTCGCCGCGCCCCTCCGATTCAGAAAAAGAATAGCCTGTTGCCGCTGCTCCAGCACTAGCCCGATCTCTTCTTGCAGACGTCGGCTGATAATGCTGGTATTGCCCGTATGCAGCTCGTTACGCAGATCAATAACCTCAACAGGCGGAAGGGCTCCGGTGATGCGGCCTGGCAACTCGATCAGGCGATAATTGCCCTGTTCGGCCCGATAAAAGCTATCGACCGATGGCGTGGCGCTGCCCAGCACAACCGGAATGCTCAGGAGACGCCCCAGCACGGTCGCTACACGACGAGCATGGTAGGTCGGTCTGAGCTCGGCCTGCTTGTATGCCGACTCGTGTTCCTCGTCGATGATGATGATGCCCAGATCGGGGAGCGGCGAAAAGAGCGCCGAACGAGAGCCGATGACCACATCAACCGCTCCAGAACGAATGCGCCGCCACTCATCGTAACGTTCGCCTGCTCCCAGTTCGCTATGAATAATCGCCACGCGCTGGGGGAAGCGAGCCGCCACGCGCTGGACCGCTTGAGTGGTGAGAGCTATTTCCGGCACCAGCACAATGCCCCGTTTGCCCTGCGCGATGACAGCCGCCAGGGCCTGGAGGTAGATCTCGGTCTTGCCACTGCCAGTAATGCCATGCAGGAGGATGGGTGTATGGTGATGGCCTGGTGCCATGATATCATCCAGGGCTTGCTGCTGGTCTCTTGTAAGCTGTAGCGGCGCATCGGCGATGATGGCGCGATTTTTTAAGGGATCGCGCCTGATCTCAGTTTCTTCAATGGCAACAATGCGTTCCTGCACCAGCAGTCGCAGTTGCGCTTGCGTCAGCCCGCTGGCTTTACAGAGCTTATTGGGAGTCCAGTGGACATTGCCGCCGACACTCTGCTCCAGCAGGTTGATGGCGGCCAACTGTCGCGAGAGCCGGCGTTGTATGGCCTGGCTTTCTTTATCCTGTGGCTCCTGAGCAATCGCCGGTAAGGCCCACGGATCGGGTCGCAGGTCCTTGCGCCCCCGTGCAGGCGCGGCGGCGAGATCGGGCAAGCCATCCCCCCATCCTCCCACCTCCCTGTGTTCTTTGGCAGACGTGGTAGCCAGATCGGGCAAGCGCGAGGCCCCATCCTCCCATTCTCCCATCCCCTTGCCCCTACCGTCAGGTTCTATAGCGAGGTAGCTTTGCAATTGCTGTTCTTTTTGCTCACGCCATTGCGCCAGTGTGGCCCCTTGCGCAACTATATGTACAACACGCTGAATCCGTGGCCTGACGCGTGGGGCGTCCAGTTGGGCCGTTCGTTCAATCTGGTTATGAGCCTTGATCTCTTTGAGTAGCTCCCTGGTTTTCTTTTTCCCCAGCATTTCCTGTAACCGTGCAATGTCAATTTCTCCATCGGAGAGCAGCAGGCCGATCAGCGCGCGCAGGCGTGGAGAGGCATCACTGGCTATCTCATCCAACGCCTGCTCGTCGCTTTCTACCAGTTGCAGAACGTAGCGCGAGCGCTGTACGAGTCCAGGCGGGAGCATCGTCAGCGCGACCTGCGCCAGGGAAGTGACATAGTATTCGGCCATCCACTCAGCCAACGCCATCTGATGGGGTAAAAGAGCTGGCTGGGGGTCAATGATTGTATGCAGCGGGCGAAGCTCAGTATCAGGATCGAGCGCGGAGGCGTCGTCTTGACGATGGATGCGCCACAGGACGCCCTCGACCAGCCTCTCTCCATAGGGAACGGCCACCAGTTGCCCAGGTCGCACTTCCGCTTCCATTGTAGGAGAGACAAAATAGGTAAGCTGCGCGTGCTCGCTGCTCCAACTGGCGGCGGTAGTGACTACATCGGCCAGCATAGCTTATCGCCTCCCGAACTCGTGCTCCAGCGCGGAAAGGCTAAAATGCACCATCGTTGGCCGCCCGTGACAGCAACTATACGGCGCGTTCGTTTGCTCCAACTGCTCAATCATTTCGCGCATCTCGCTGACCGTAAGAAAGTAGTTCGCTTTGATGGCAGCCTTGCAGGCAACATTCGCCAGCGCCCGCTCCTCCCACGTCTCAGTATGCCCCAGATTCTCCTCAGCGGTCAGATCAACCAGCAGTTCGTGCAGAGAGCGAGCGCTGATCTGCTTGACCAGCACGCCCGGCACAGCTCGCATCGTCAGCGTGCGGTGATCGGTAATCTCCATGCTAAAGCCAATCCGTTCCAGTTGTGGCTGGTGCTCCTCGATGGCCTCCAGTTCCCGCGGCGAAAGATCGAGCGCGATGGGCGTGAGCAAGAGCTGTGACACGGCGCTGCGCGCTTTAAGCGCGGCTACCATGCGTTCAAGCAAGATGCGCTCATGAGCTGCATGCTGATCAATGAGGTACATGCCCTCCTCGCCCTCTGTGATGATATAGCTCTGTGAGAGCTGCCCAATGACACGCAGGCGGGGCAGGCGGCGCGTCTGCTGTGGATCAACCGTGCCTCCCAGTTCCTGATGCGCTGTTGGTGCAAAGGGAACGCTTTCTGGCTCTTGCGTCTGCTCCTCCACAGCAGGCGCAGGCGGGCTCCATATCTCCATCGTCTCCTGTCTGGTCGGCTGTGGAAAAGCGGGCATCTCTGGCGGATACTCGCGCTGTTGTAGCTTTGTAACCTCTCTATCCTCGCGTGGCATAGCCGGCGCTGGTTCGGGCTCGGAGCGTTCAGGCGGGCGCACATGGCTTTGCCAGAGGCGATGCAGCATAGGAGGTCTCGTCCCCGTCTCTTCCTCTGTCACTGTAATCCAGGGATTATCTCGTGGCAACGCATCTGTTCCGGCCTCTTCCTCCGGCTCGGTTGCATGGCCCTCGGTGTGATTATTTTCCAGTTCCGCGAGCTCATCAATAACAAGATCCGCGTCTTCGTCGGCAGCAACAGGAGTTTTCTGGGAGGAAGGGTCTGCTTCACGATCCTGGCGTGGCCTCCACTGCGGCATCTCCGGCTCTTCTAATAAAGCGGCGCGTACGGCTCGCTGGATTGACGCAAAGACGCGGCGCTCCTTCAAGAAGCGGATCTCAGTCTTGGCCGGATGAACGTTCACATCGAGCAGCGTGGGATCGATCTGGATGTTCACCACGGCAATGGGGTGGCGTCCAGGCAGTAAAAGCGAATGGTACGCGTCCTCCACGGCTGCGGTGAGCATACGGCTGAGCACCCAACGCCGGTTCACGAAGAACGAGATGTGCTGACGTGTGCTCTTGTAGCAGGCCGGGCGGCTGACATAGCCAGTAACGATAGGATATTCTGGATTATCTGGATGTTCGGCTCTTCTGATCAGCACCATCTGTTCCGCGACCTGGAGCCCGTAGACCTCGACCAGCACGCTTGAGAGCTGACCGTTGCCGGGGGTAGCAAAGAGCTGGCGTCCTTCGCTGGAGACGCTAAAGCGAATTTCGGGATAGGCCAGCGCGTATTGCTCAAGCAGGTGGAGGCAGTGGCTGACCTCCGTATTGCGGCTCTTCAGAAATTTGAGGCGAGCAGGAACGGCGTTAAAAAGGTTGCGCACCGTTAGCGTCGTTCCCTGGGGAGAGGCCGCCGGAGTAATCTCCGAGAGCTGCCCGTTGGCGGCATTAATCTGCGCTCCCTGATCCGCCTCGTTATGATGGCTGAGCAGCGTCACCTCCGCCACCGCGGCGATGCTAGCCAGGGCCTCGCCACGGAATCCCAGCGTGCTAATGTGCTCAAGATCATCGATCTGAGACACCTTGCTCGTGGCATGGCGTGCCAGCGCCAGAGGAAGTTCAGCGGCAGAGATGCCGCAGCCATTATCGGTCACGCGGATCAACTGTAGCCCGCCATTCATCAGATCGACGCGGATCTGAGTTGCGCCAGCATCAATGCTATTCTCGATCAGTTCTTTCACCACGGATGCGGGCCGCTCGACCACTTCCCCGGCGGCAATCTTGGCGGCGAGGTCGGGCGCGAGTTGATGTATAGCCATAACCGGTAACTCCTCTGGCTTCCATTTAGAACAAATAAGAACGAGTGTTCATGCTGCATCATAACATAGAGCAGTCTTCATCGCAAGCAGAGTAGGCTTATGTAACAGGGCTTCTCAAAAGTGGTCTTTTCAGACAGAACGGCTCGTAAGCGAGCCGTTCGAGAGGAAGGTGCTGGCGGTGGGCTGCGCCCACCGCCAGCACCTTCCTCTCCCTGTGAGCGCCTGTGGCGCGAGGAGTCAAAGCGTGCAGCGACTTTTGAGAAACCTTGACTTATGTAGCAGGGGCCAGGATATAACAGGAAATTAATAAATTTAATACGATTTTAATTGCTCTTTCACATGTAAATATATATTATTAGATATATTAAGGGTATGTCGTAGTGTTTGAGCAGAAGGGTAAAAGAATATGCAAAAATTTCAAAGCTGGCGCGAATTCCTTAGCACTGTGATCAGCGACCGGGACGAGAAGTTTCGCCTGGCACAGGAATTGAACGTCACTCCTCTCACGTTGACTCGCTGGGTACAGGGCGCCTCAACTCCCCAGACACAACAATTGCAGTCGTTACTGCAAGCGCTTCCTCGCTATCAAAAAACTCTCCACCCCTTGATTGCCAAAGAATTTGAGCAGATGGATCTGGCTGTGCCTGGACTGACCAATCAGGTAATTGACATCCCATCGGTATTTTACGCTCACGTCCTGAGTGGCAGTACCGCACTTTCCCATCCTATTCGTTTCTGGTCACTGGCAAATATGGTGATCCAGCAGGCGCTGGGGCAGCTTGACCCCCTGCGCCTGGGTCTGGTCATTAAAGTCGTTTGCTGCATGCCGCCGTCAGGCCGTGGCAGGATTCTCAGTCTGCGCGAGTCGCTTGGGCTTGGTACCTCTACCCGCGGCAGCCTGGAGCATACGTCCGTCCTGTTAGGAGCTGGCTCGTTGGCTAGCTATGCCGTGATATCCCATCAGTCGGTGGTGATCGACCGCTTAGCCGATTATGATCTGTTTCCGGCTCAAGAGAGAACTCCTGATGAGATGAGCGCGGCGGCCCATCCGATTGAGCGGGGTATGCGTGTTGCTGGCTGTCTCTTTATGGCAAGCACGCAAGAGGGATATTTTACCCCGACTCGTCTCTCGCTGCTGCACCGCTATGCCGATTTGCTGGCGCTGGTTTTTGCTTCAGAGGATTTCTACGATATCCAGGCATTTGATCTCCAGCCTATGCCGCCAGCTCAAGATCAGTTGCGCTACCTGAGTTCGTTCCGCCCGCGTATGGCGGAGGTGATGGTGGAGGCGACGAAAGCTGCGCAGCCGATTGATACCTTGCGGGCCGAGCAGCAGGTCTGGCAACAATTTGAAGCCCTGTTCCTCGACCTGCCTTCGTAGCCTGAGATCACTATGCTTTCTCCTTCACCCGTTTGACCACAAGTTGCTGCCAGAACTCATTAAGCAGCGGACAGGCGGCAAGAGCTCGGGCTTTTTCCGCGTCGTGGTTGCGCCCATGCACGAAATCGTTTGTCAAGGCAATGGTCCAGTCCGGGTAGGGGCGCTCGACAAGCAAGATGGGCGCTCCCGGCTGGATCATGCCTTCTTGCACGACGCGGCAGTACCAGCCGGTGCGTCCGGTCCCTGCGGCACGGTCCGTTAGCCCCGCAATACCCCAGCGTCGCTCGATTTTCCAGCATGGATAGCGCGGCCCGGAAACCTGGATGCGCGCTTCACCAATGGCATAGGTATCGCCGATGCAGGCTGTTTCCTCCGATAATCCTTCAACCGTAAAGTTCTCGCCGAAGCCACCGGAGCCAATCTCCGGGCGTTCGAGTTCTGCCTGCCATGCAGGATAGTGCTGAGCAGCGTACAACAGCACGGCCTGATCAAGGCTGCCGTGGTGCTTTTTATCAGCCTGCTCATTTCCCTCAAGATGCGTGCGGTAAAGCCATCGCGGCTCAGAGCTGGGGACGCGGACAAACGACGTTTTCCAGCGTTTCGTTTTCTCTACTCCTTCCGAAACCTGGCGCCACGCTGGCTTCCCCACCTGCACCGATTGAAGTATTCCCACCTGTGTCATACGCTGATTCCTGCCATTTCTTGCTCTATCTTTATGTCCCTAATAAAAATACAGACCAGTTTACTGCCATTGGGGAGCATATCATACGCAAATTTTGCTGCAAAAGCAAGGCTTTGTGAGAAAAAAGGTAGACCCATTTTTGCTGCTATCGTCGTCATAGCAAAAAATGTCCTTCACTTTAAACTCAATTATACTGAGTGATCCATAAAATTGACACCCCAAAAAAGCAGGAAGCAATCGTATAGAGTTATAAATGTGGCATTACTCAGGTCGGTGAACGGCTCATAATGTCGGTAGTAGATGTTTTGAGGTTACTGAGCGTTTGGAGAGGAGCAAACATTATGAATACTCTGTTCATGTCATTAGTTTCCCTTAGCGGTAAAACCTGGCGAAAGACCGATCTGAAGATGCAACC
>DASRHT010000051.1:0-24906 GCA_035650355.1 Ktedonobacteraceae bacterium | reverse complement strand
CGGGCGAGCAACGGCAGTCCCATCTGTACGATTAGCGTCACCAGCAGCATCCTGGGCTTGCCCGCGCTCACGGCGACGAATACCACTATCAACGGGTATACGCAACCGGGAGCGCATGCCAATACCAACCCTCTCAGTTCTGGCGACAATGCTATTCTCACGCTGCATATCGATGGCGGCTCGGCTCACAATACAGAATTTGGCTTCTTGCTCTCTGGAACTGGTGATACAATTGAGGGCTTCTCCGTGACGAGCTTTACGACCGATATTAGTGCTGGAGCCTCTAATACCATTCAAGGGAATTTTATCGGGCTGGAGCCTGACGGCCTGACCCCGTCGGTAGATGAGACCGGTCTTTCGTCTGGAGACGGGACAACTATCGGAGGAACCAGCTCTGCCAGTCGCAATGTCATCAGCGGCAACTCCACAGAAGCGGAACTCGGCAATGGTGATACCTTCCAGGGCAACATTGTCGGACTCAACGCTGCGGGCAATACTGCCGTGATAAACCTGCTAGCCGGGGGCCTTCCTGGTGATGGTGTGTTTGCTGGCAACAATGATCTCATCGGCGGCACGACCAGCGGGGCTGGCAATATCATCAGTGGTAATGCTTCGGGAATCCGTCTGGCAGGGGCAAGCTCCACGCTGATTGAGGGCAACCTGATTGGCACAGATGTCACCGGGAAGGTGGCGATTGGCAACGAGGAGGGGATCACTTCCTCATTCTCGTCAAGCAAGAATACCATTGGCGGCCTTGTTCCCGCAGCACGCAACCTTATCAGCGGCAACTTCAATTTCGGGATCGACCTGGCGGAAGGCAGCAACAATGTCGTCGAAGGCAATTACATCGGGACCGATGTGACCGGCGAGGTCGCCCTGGCTAACGGCGGCAATAATGGTGCCTCAGCTCAAAACAGCGCCGGAGTGCTGCTCACAACCGGGTCTACGGTTAA
Organism: Ktedonobacteraceae bacterium; assembly: GCA_035650355.1. Classification (GTDB taxonomy): domain Bacteria; phylum Chloroflexota; class Ktedonobacteria; order Ktedonobacterales; family Ktedonobacteraceae; genus DASRHT01. The sequence continues at coordinate 23,953 of DASRHT010000051.1, read as the reverse complement.
CCTGAATAATAACACCATTGGAGGAACGACCAGCGCGGCCCGCAATGTGATTAGCGGCAACGCCTTCAATGGCATTCAGATCACTGTAGAAGACAGAGGTGGCAGTACCGGGATCACAGAAAATAACCTGATTGAGGGCAACTATATCGGCCTGGATGCGACCGGCACGAAAGCTCTCGGCAACGGGACCAATGGAGTGTATGTTGCCTCAAGCCAGGGCTTTACCGGTCAGATTCTGAACAACAGCATCCAGAACAATGTGATCGCGCACAATGGTCAATCTGGCATCCTTGTTGGTTTATCGGCTACCGATACCCACGTTCATACGCCGATCAGCCAGAACTCGATCTTCGCCAACGGCGGCCTCGGCATCGATCTGGCGCCGCAGGGTGTGATCAATACCAACACCCCTCCACCGGGTCCCAATGACTACACCGCTGCCCCGGTAATTGCGCGGGCGACAACCACTCAGGTCAGTGGCACCGCGCCGGCTAACACCAGAGTTGAGGTGTTTATCGCCAGCAATGATGCCGATGACCAGGGGCATGGCGAGGGTCAGACCTTCCTCGGTAGCGTAGTGGTTGGTGCAAATGGCACCTGGAGCCTCACCCTCGTTGCAGGAAGCGTCTCTCATGGTCAACTTGTGACGGCTACGACCACGACGAGCGGAACCAACACGGAGACCTCGGAATTTGCAGCGAACGTCGCGGTTCAATAACCAACACTTCGCTTGCAAGCGCCCACCTGCCGCTCTTTCTTCCACGACGGCTCATGTCGTAGAAGAAAGAGCAGGAGCATTGAGGGGTTCTCTTGATCGCAGCGTTTATTCAAAGATGTTTCAGTTCGCGTTGCGAGCATGATCTCTCCTTGCTGTGCAGGAGCAGCCGGTTACGAGGAGGGAGGACGACGTCAAACGGCTCAGAGAACTAGCGTACAATGCGCTCTATGAGAAGAGGGCAACAGAAAGCATCTTCCGATGAGTACAACATGTTCCAACCAGCAACTGCCAGAGCTGGGTCGATGAAGCGCTTATTCTTTCACATCCATACTCATCGGATGAATACTCATGAATTGAGTATAGAGCCCAAAAGACAACCTTGTCAAGGTTGTCTCAACAAGGTCTCTGTCTAATAGGCTCCGTGAGGACGTTACTCTTGTTTGCCGATCATCACCTCGGTCGATTTAATGACGACCACGATGGAATCTCCTTCTTTGAGACCCAGAGACTCGGCGGAGGTGCGGGTGATGGCGGAGACAATCTGCTGTCCATCGGGAAGCTCAACAACCACTTCGGCCATCACCGTTCCAAGCTTCACGGACTTCACGGTGGCTCGTAACTGATTGCGGGCGCTGAAGCGAAGCGTCATCTCTTGTCTACTCCTTTCCTTCTTTCAAGGATTCTCCTCAACACATGCGGGAAGAGCATCCATACATACACATTGCTCTTTTAACTATACCCTCGTCATGCAATCTCATCATGATCTTGATGGGAAATGCCCGTATATTTTCTTGAGAGGGCAAGCGTCATCTCTCTCTGCTTTTCACAAGGGGAGAGATGATAAGCAACACGCAGAGGAGCAATTTGTCGGGGGAAATCGAGTATATATGATCGAACTTTACAAATATTTGGTGTTTTTCGACGTTTTGGTGATAATACCTATTGACAACGTGCTACAAATATTCTACTATTTTCTATATGTTTACGTGAATAACAATCTTTTCTCTTGTTCTAAAGATTTGGAAAAGAAAATAGAGAGAGGAATATCAAGAGAGGATTATAAGAAGTCCATATGGATAAGAGGGATTAGTGTTACAATGCTGCGCACTTCCTCTCATCCAGGACGTTCTCTTGCACTTCCACCTTCCTGTTGCAAAAGGCTTGTGTCACGGTCGCGGGCCTTCTCGTGTTGTCAGCCGCACTATATTGACGCTGCAGCCCTTTTCTTAATCTCTCAGAGAGGAAAGCTTCCTGTCTCTTGCTACTAAGGAAACATGCATCACTCCTGTTGGACTCACGCCGAGATAGATGCTGCCTGAGCCCTTTACCCTTCTTACGAGGCTATCCACAAAATTGCCTGTTCTAGAGAGGAATTGGTGAGGAAAGCGGAGGGGAAACCAAATGACGCACTATTATGTAGCAACAACCGGAAACAACAACAACCCAGGTACCCAGGCACAGCCTTTTGCGACGATCACTTATGCCGCTACTCGCTGTGCTCCAGGTGATACCGTTCATGTAGCAGCGGGGACATATCCCAATTCGGTAGAAACCTATACCAGTGGTGCCGCTCAGGCCCGCATCACGTACCTTTCTGATACACAATGGGGGGCAAAGATTATTGGCAATAGCGATGACCCCTGGTACAACGGAGGCAACTATGTAGATATTGTGGGGTTTGACATTACCAATAGCATCGCTAATGGATTGCATGGTATCAATAACTATGGGTCCTTTGTCTCTATTCGCTATAATCGTGTCCATGATATCCTGCTCATTTCTTGTCCAAGCGTCGGCGGTGCAGGTATCTTTCAGGGAGGGTACAATAGCGGTTCCCAGCAATCAAATGTTGATGTTATTAGTAATATCATAGGCAATATTGGACCTCAAGCAAGCTGTACCATTGTTCATGGCATTTATCATACCTGCACAGGTGGTACTCTTGCAAACAATCTCGTCTACGACATCTCGGGTTATGGTATTCATCTCTGGCAAGCAGCGACCGAGATTACTGTTTCAGATAACCTGGTATTTGCAGGTCGTTATGGAGGGATTCTCGTTGGCAATAGCGGAGGATACTCCTGGCAGAAGATCTGCGATAACTGCGTTGTGAGCAACAATATTGTCTACCACAATAGCAACTATGGCATTCGTGAATATGGGGATACTGGTATCCATAATCGGTACCTGAATAATTGCCTGCTCGGACAAAATATTGAAGTGCTCCTACAGAATGGGCTCCAGGCATTCTATACGGTCTCCTCCGATCCGCAGTTTGTCAATTATCAAGCAAATGGCACAGGGAATTATCATCTGACCTCGTCTAGCCCTTGTATTGGTACAGGGACGGCAACTGGGGCCTTTCCCACCGATTTTGATGGCAATCCTCGCCCGCCACTTAATACGTCCCGCTATGATATTGGCCCATATGTCTATATGCCCTAGTGAGTCGCTTGTTCCCGCCTTTTTTAGGCAACAAAAGTGCGCTCAGGGATAGCGGGCACTTCTATAGCTTTTTGCGCAATTCGTGGTGTTTCATTTACTAAATAGAATATATAAATTTATAGAATTATGACGAAAAAGGCTTTGTAATCTATTGACTTATTATAAATCTGATTATAATATTCAATTAACTTAAAACGCTTGTGAAGCGCAAAAAGTTATGTAAATATGAGATTCTTGTACTTGCTCGTTTGGTTCTATTGTAGAGCATTTTTAATGCAAATGATTTGCTATAAAATGCTTAGTTAAAGATAGACGAGCATTTTGACAGGGATGTATGCCACAATTGTCAACGGGTCGTAAGGATTACGTCGCGTAGTATCAAAATAACATGAAGAAGGTCATCGTGATTACTATAGCCCATCCTCTTCTTGGCATTGGAGAAAAAGAAGCGATTCTTCGCGTTCTCGATTCGCAACAATTAGCACAAGATAAACAAGTAGAAGCTTTTGAGCAACGATTTGCTGAACTCTGCCAGGTGCAAGAGGCTGTGGCGGTATCTTCTGGTACTGCTGCACTCCATCTCGCTTTACTCGCACATGATATTGGACCAGGTGATGAAGTCATTACCACGCCTTTTAGCTTTGCTGCCACCGCAAACGTCATTTTGCTTGTCGGTGCAACGCCAGTATTTGTTGACATTGAGCCAGATACCTATACCCTTGATCCAGAGTTAGTTGAAGCGGCGATCACGCCCCGCACAAAAGCCATTTTGCCCGTCCATCTTTATGGGCATCCCTGTAATATGGAACGCCTGGAGCGGATTGCTGCGTCGCACCGCCTCATCATTATCGAAGATGCTTGTCAGGCTCATGCTGCATCAATAGAGGGGAAACCGGTCGGCAGCTTCGGTACAGGAGCATTTTCATTTTATGCAACAAAGAATATGACGACTGGCGAGGGAGGGATGGTTACCACCAATGTCCCCGTGATAGCCGAGCGCGTGCGATGTTTGCGTAATCATGGGCAAAGGGAACGCTATGTCCATACCGGGCTCGGATACAATTTGCGTATGACAGAGATCCAGGCAGCTATTGGCCTCGTTCAAGCCAAGAAATTATTGCAACTGACACAACAGCGTATCGCGAATGCTTCATTCCTCACTGAAAATTTAAAAGAGTATGTGCAGACGCCTATTGTGCGAACTGGATACTCTCATGTATATCATCAATATACTATTCGGGCCGCCAAAAATCGCGATGGCTGGGTAGCACGATTGCGTTATCATGGAGTAGGTGCGGCTGTACATTATCCACTAGCCATTCATCAGCAGCCCTGGTATGTAGAGCATGCTGATACGTTCCGCATTGGCAGCAAAGAGCTTTCAGTAGCGGAGACGGCTGCTCAACAGGTACTTTCACTCCCAGTTCATCCTGCACTCAGTAAAGAAGACCTTATGACAATTGTGAGAGAGGTTCGCGCGCTATGTGTGTAAAAGTGGCTGTGGTGGGGGCAGGCTCGATGGGAATGAATCACCTGCGCGTGCTCAAGGAGTTTCCCGAAGAACAGGTCAAACTGGTTGGGGTTGCAGAGGCGGAGGAAGCGATTTTACAGCGGGCGGTCAACCGTTTTCAAGTGGCTGGTTATCGTGACTACCAATCTATGATCGAGCAATTGCGACCTGATCTTGTTGCAGTGGTAGTACCAACACATCTGCATGCTGAAGTTGCATCCTACTTGATCGAGCATCGTACCCATGTATTATTGGAAAAACCAATTGCGCGTAATGTCGAGGAAGCGCGCGCTCTAGTACGCTTAGCTCAGAGATACAATGTGAAGCTGGCTATTGGGCATGTCGAACGCTTCAATCCTGCCATTATTGAGGTCAAGCGGCGGCTCTCTTCCAGAGGACTCGGACAGGTATTTCAATTGCATGCGCGGCGATTGGGTCCATTTCCCCCTCGCATTCGTGATGTGGGAGTCACATTAGACCTGGCGACGCATGATGTTGATGTCATGCGCTATCTGGTGGATGCTGAAGTGTGCCACGTCTATGCGCAAACACAGCGGCGCGTTCATACTACCTGCGAAGATGCCATTTTAGGAATGCTGCGCTTCTCAAATGAGGTCATAGCGATGCTGGATGTGAACTGGTTAACCCCAACGAAAATTCGTGAACTGGCAATCACTGGCGAAAAAGGCATGTTCCTGGTCAATTACCTGACGCAGGATGTCTATTTCTATGAAAACGATTACAGCGCAACCTCCTGGGAAGCATTACGCCGCCTGACCGGCGTGAGCGAAGGCACGATGACCCGTTTAAAAGTGCAGAAAGCAGAACCATTACGGCTGGAATATGAAGATGTACTGGCTGCCGTGCGCAATGACACATTGCCGACAGTAAGCGGTGAGGATGGCCTGGCAGCGTTGCAAATTGCCTCGCAATTACTTGCCTCAACGCAGAACCTCGAACATACATTAGAAGAGCAGGTGGGAGTGAAGGGAGAGAGATACAGTGCAAGAGAATTGGCTTAGTAACGCAGAAGCCCCCTTGACCATTGCAGTGGTGGGTATGGGCAAGATTGGTTTGCCATTGGCTGTGCGCTATGCGCAACAAGGGCATCGTGTGATTGGCTGCGATATCAATGCTCAGGTGGTGGAGACGATTAATGCAGGACGATCTCATGTACACGAGGAACCAGAATTGCTTACAGAAGTTCCTCGATTAGCGCATGAAGGAAATCTTTCTGCTACGCAAGATACTGCTACCGCTGTACAACAGGCTTCAGTAGTGGTAATCATTGTCCCAGTCTTTATTGATGCTAACCACCAGATCGATTTTACGATGATTGACGCAGCAACGAAAGCCGTTGGGACAGGGCTGAGAGCAGGTACGCTGGTGATTTATGAAACAACGCTGCCCGTAGGAACCACAGTTCACCGCTTAGCTCCTCTGTTAGAACAGCAGGCGCAGTTGCAAGCAGGAAAGGATTTCCTTCTGGCCTATAGCCCTGAACGAGTCTCCTCAGGATCTATCTTTCGTGACTTACAGCGATATCCTAAAGTGATAGGGGGGATTACTCCCGCAAGTACAGAAGCCGCAAAGATATTTTATGAGCGCGTGCTGCAAGCAATCACGATCACGATGGCTACTACTGACGAAGCTGAGTTTGTGAAGCTCATCGAGACAACCTATCGTGATGTCAACATTGCATTGGCAAATGAATATGCTCGCTATGCTGATACCCATAAGCTCAATGTGATGGCTGCTATTGCTGCTGCAAACACACAGCCGTATTCGCACATTCATACGCCAGGCATTGGAGTTGGGGGGCACTGCATCCCTGTCTATCCTTACTTTTTATTTGCTAATCCGCTCGATCAACCTGGAGATGAAACAACGATACGCCTGGCACGTCATGCTCGCTTCATCAATGATGCAATGGCCATGTACGCGGCAGACTGCCTTGAGGCAATACTGGGGCCATTAGTAAAGCAAGCGGTACTCATTCTAGGGATAGCTTATCGAGGGAATGTACGAGAAACCGCCTTCACCAGTGCCAGCTTGTTGCGAGATGCGCTCAGGAAACGTGGGGCGATGGTCTATGCCCATGATCCACTCTTTAGTGACGACGAGTTGCGGCAATGGGGATATACTCCTTTGCCTGCCGAACAGGAAGAGAAGATCGTAGCTTTGATCTTGCAAAGTGATCATAAGAGCTATCATACCCTTGATGTCACGCGTTTTGGCAGGTGTCGTGTATTGCTGGATGGACGACATGCCCTCTACGAAGAGCGGAATAGCATTGAGGAAGCTGGTATTCGTTATGTAGCTATTGGGGATGGAACCTTCATGAGGACTCAGCAGAATTGTTCAGCGGAGCAGGCGATAGTATCGGTAGTGGGGTAGGTTGGATACGGCATATGCGATTTGTCTCAATTGTAGGGGCACGTCCCCAATTTATCAAAGTCGCAGTGGTCAGCAGGCTTCTGCGTGAACACCATGAGGAATGTCTCGTTCATACCGGGCAGCACTACGACTATGGGATGTCGGACCGTTTCTTCGAAGAACTGATGATCCCTGCACCGGACTATCATCTGGACTGTGGATCTGGAACGCACGGAGCGCAGACTGCTCGCATGCTGACAGCAATTGAACAAGTATTGCTCCGTGAGCGCTGCGATTGGGTGATTGTGTATGGCGATACAAACTCGACGCTTGCCGGGGCGCTAGCTGCTGCGAAGTTGCACTTGCCTGTTGCCCATGTGGAAGCCGGATTACGCAGTTTCAATCGAACGATGCCTGAAGAAATCAATCGTGTGGTCACTGATCATCTTTCCTCACGCCTCTTCTGTCCTACTGAAACTGCGCGCATGCAGCTACAGAGGGAAGGGATCACTCACGATGTTGCTGTTGTGGGAGATGTGATGTATGACGCGCTCTTACTCTTCAGTCCACAACTGGAACAACGCTCCAGCCTGCTTTTACGTTCGCTTGGAGTAACGCCACAAGGGTATATCCTGGCAACGGTCCATCGGGCGTCCAATACAGATGATCCTGCCATTATGTCTGCGATTGCGACTGCCCTCAATGCGCTGGAAATGCCGGTGATCTTTCCTGTCCATCCACGCACACGCGCTTGTCTGGAGCGCTATCAGCTCAAGTGGGAGAAACATGTGCAGATCATTGACCCGGTAGGCTATCTTGATATGCTCGCATTGGAACGTTCGGCCTTTCGCGTCCTCACTGACTCTGGGGGAGTTCAAAAAGAAGCCTATTTGCAAGGCGTGCCATGCGTCACGCTGCGTGAAGAGACTGAGTGGGTAGAGACGGTGCAGACGGGCTGGAATATTTTGGCTGGCACACACTGGCAAGCGATCCTTGATGCTGTCGCAGCGCCTAAACCGCAACCACCTGAATATAATCCCTTTGGAGAAGGTGATGCTGCGCAGAGAATTGTACAGAGTTGGTAGGGAGGGAAGATGAACAATGGCAGATATTCTTTTTGTCACACCATATTATCCTCCTGAGAAGGCGGCGCCTGCTGTGCGTATTAGCGAGACGGCATCTCTCCTGGTGCAAAAGGGATACCAGGTAACGGTCCTTACCACATTTCCCAATTATCCATCAGGGATCGTAGCGCCTGAATATCATGGCTGCCTGCGACGGGAGGAAGTGCTCGATGGTGTGCGCGTTATCCGGGTCTGGAGCTATATTACGGCAAATAAGGGATTTTTCCGTCGCATTCTTGCGCAGCTTTCCTTCGGTTGCCTTGCGCCTCTTATTGGGGGCAAGGCGCTAGGCTCTCCAGGAATAGTCATCGTCGAGTCGCCGCCGCTCTTTGATGCTATTGCCGCTCGTACCCTATCCTGGTTGAAGGGATGTCCTTTTATTTTCATCGTCTCCGACCTCTGGCCGGAATCGGCGGTGCAGCTAGGAGTCCTGCGTAATCGCCTCTTCATTCGTCTCGCCGAGTGGTTAGAGTGGTCAACGTATCAGCGAGCGGGCTTCGTCTGGGCGGTGACAGAAGGTATCCGTGAGATACTGATCCGGCGTGGTTTTGATGCCGAGCGAGTATTTGTTCTCACCAACGGCGTCGATACCAGAAAATTTTGTCCATTGCCCCAGGCGCAGGCGCGAGCTGAGTTGGAGCTGGATGACGGATTTACCGTGCTGTATGCCGGGACTCATGGATTAGCGCATGGACTCATGACGGTCCTGGATGCTGCTGAGATGATACGCGATCAGGAGGATGTGCATCTGCTGCTTGTTGGTGATGGGGCTGCCAAAGCTGACCTGGTCGCCGCTGCAAAACAACGCGGCTTGACCAACGTGACATTTTTAGATCCCTTCCCGCACCAGCGTATGCCATTGCTGTTAGCCAGTGCTGATGTCTGTCTGGTTCCTTTGCGCAAAGTCCCATTATTTCAGGGGGCATTGCCTTCAAAAATATACGAAATCATGGCCTGCGCTCGCCCTATCATTCTCGGAGTAGAGGGAGAGGCGTGTACGCTGGTGGTGGATGAAGCGAAAGCAGCTATTGCAGTAGAGCCGGAGAATGCTAACGCGCTCGGTTCAGCTATTCTCCATTTCCACCAGCATCCTGAAGTTGCTGAAGCAATGGGGCAGAGAGGCCGGGCGTTTGTGGAGACGCGATTTAATCGCCATCGTCTGGTAGAAACGCTCGAAGGGTATCTCATACGTTTGTTAGATGAGCCAGCGCCGATCTCTTTCCCTGCGTTCTTTTACCGTTGCTGGTGCAAAATACTGGATGTGATCGCGGGGTTCTCTGGCTCGCTCTTGCTTTGTTTATTGCTTCCTATACTGGCGACGCTCATCTATCTGGATTCACCCGGGCCTATTTTCTATAGCCAGGAACGCTTAGGACGTTACCGCCGTCCGTTTCGCATGTATAAGCTGCGTTCAATGCATCCTGAGGCCAGCCGAGTTGGTCATATGACGTGGGCTACAGAGCGGGACCCGCGTATCACGCGCGTAGGGCGTATCCTGAGGGCAACCCACATTGATGAGTTGCCGCAAGCCTGGAACATCTTGCGTGGAGAGATCAGTTTGATTGGTCCGCGGCCAGAGTTGCCGGTTTTCGCGAACAAGTTGGAAAAGGCTATACCAAATTACCGTCGGCGTTTTTTCGTGAAGCCGGGCCTGACAGGATGGGCCCAGGTGCAATATCACTATGGAGATACCGAACAGGATGAACAGGTGAAACTGACATATGATCTTTACTACATTGATCATCGATCAGTGATATTGGATATCAGTATTTTGTTGAAAACAGTTGTAGAGGTGGTGATGGGTCATGGTAGATAAACAGTCTGTTCCCGTTGAAGTAAAAAATCGGAGAGCTCCCCGTACAGCATTTCTTCCGTTTGCTCTCCCTCATATCACCCAGGCAGAAATTGATGAAGTTGTTGATACATTGCGTTCTGGTTGGCTGACGACCGGCCCTAAGACGCTGCGTTTTGAGCGCGCATTTGCTGACTATCTCGGGGTTCCCCACGCTGTAGCTGTCAACTCGGCCACCGCTGCGCTTCATCTTGCCCTTGATGCCATAGGGATACAGCCCGGCGACGAGGTTATTGTTCCCGTCTATACCTTTGCAGCAACAGCAGAAGTGGTGGTTTATTGCAATGCCCGTCTGGTCTTTGCTGATGTCGATCCGGTAACCTGCAATATTGATCCCACCGGTCTGGAGAAACTGGTTACATCGCGGACGCGGGCGATTATTGTGGTCCACATTGCAGGCATTGCTGCCGAGATGGACGCTATTTTGTCGATAGCTCACAAATATGGGCTCGCAGTCATTGAAGATGCCGCTCACGCGTTCCCCGCCAAATATCGAGGACGCATGGTTGGCACAATTGCAGATATCACCGCCTTCAGCTTCTATGCGACGAAGACGCTCTCGACAGGAGAGGGAGGAATGCTAACCACTGCCAACGCTGAGTATGCAGAGCGGGCAAGTATGATGAGGTTACACGGCATTAGCCATGACGCCTGGAAGCGGTATTCTGCCGAAGGCTCCTGGTACTATGAGGTGTTACAGGCAGGATATAAGTATAATATGACCGATATTGCTGCCTCAATCGGACTGCATCAGTTAGCTCGCAGCGAATGGCTGCTGCAGCGGAGAAAAGCCATTGCTCATCTGTATACCGAGGCTTTCTCAGAACTACCGGAGGTAGAGCCTCCTCCTGAGCCAGCATATGTGGAACATGCCTGGCACCTCTATTTGCTGAGATTACGTCTGGAGCGCTTAACCATTACACGCAAAGAATTTATGCAGGCGCTTGCAGACGCGCACATTGGTGCAAGTGTTCACTTTATCCCGCTGCATTTGCATCCTTTCTATCGTGCTACCTATCATTTCACGCCTGATGATTTTCCCGCGGCGCTCTATGCCTATCAAAGGGCGGTTTCGCTTCCCATTTATCCTGGGATGACAGATGAGGATGTCCAGGATGTTATTGCGGCGGTGACTCAAATCATTGAAGCTCATAGAAGATAGAGGTAACAGGTTTTGGAAGAATATTCTTGCGTATCCGGCAGGGGTACCCTGCATGCTGTTTTCGATCCTCGAATCACTCACGTAAGCGGCTTTAATCTCTCGGAATTGCTGGGACGAGATGTAGTTCCGGTTCAATCTTCCAATGTGCAAGCTATTCTACAACGGAAGGTCATTCTTGTCACAGGGGCAGCAGGCTCTATTGGCTCCGAACTCTGCCGTCAGCTCCTACCTTACGAGCCTGGAGAGGTGATTGCTCTGGATACGAATGAAACAGGTCTATTTGATCTTGCTGAAAGTGTGCGTCACTATCCACAGAACACCTCTCTGCAAGTACAGATCGGTGATATTCGGGATGTAGAGGGGATGTCTCGTCTCCTGGAGAGAACGCAGCCTGATATCATCTTTCACGCGGCAGCCTATAAGCATGTTCCACTGCTAGAATCCCATCCCGATCAGGCGACGCTTACCAATGTGATCGCGACTTACCATCTCTGTCAACTGGCTTACAGACATGGCGTTGAACAATTTGTCTTCGTTTCGACTGATAAAGCTGCTGATCCAACGAGTGTGCTAGGGGCATCAAAGCGCGTTGGGGAGTTGCTGATTCGAACGTTCACGAAACTGGAAAGCTGTAGAACGCGTTTTTGTGCTGTGCGCTTTGGGAACGTGATAGGCAGTCGAGGAAGTGTAGTTCCCGTGTTCGCTCGGCAAATTGCCTGTGGCGGCCCTGTAACTGTGACCGATCCATTGGCGACGCGCTATTTTATGACGATCCCTGAGGCATGTGGCCTGGTGATTCTTACGACGACACTCAAAGGACAGGGTGAGCTATACCTGCTAGATATGGGTCAACCGGTAAAAATTATCGAGCTGGCAAGAAAAATGATTGACATACAGAGCTTGCATCCTGGAAAAGATATTGCCATTACCTACACTGGCCTACGTCCCGGTGAACGCTTGCACGAGATGCTCGTTGCCTCTGGGGAGACGTTACAGCCCACCAGCGAAAGCAAAATTTTTTGCATTACTTCACAAGAAAACGCTCCTGCTCCCACGGCGATGACTCAATGGATAGGCCGGTTGGAAGAGACGCTGTGCCGTGGGGATCACGAGCTACTGCGAGAACATCTTTTTGAGATTGTGCAAAAGCAGGAACATGTTGCGGTGTCCCATTAGTCAGAGAAGGAGGAGAGGTCGAAGTGACGTTGAAACGCTTTTTAGAAATTATGAGGAAGCATTGGGTACTTGTACTCCTCTGCTTGCTCGTTGTGGGATTGGGCTCATACATAGGAAGTCGGCTGACTCCTCGTACCTATCAGTCAACAGTCCTTGTCCATGTCAAAATTCCTTCGGGGAGCAACCAGATAGATAGTAATAGCTTGCTGGCAAGTGGTCAACTGGCTCAAACAGAAGCTGATTTAGCGGTAAGCGATGATCTTCTCGGTCATGTCGTTTCTCACCGCAGCGATATTACCGTTGATCAACTCTCACATGAGGTCACATCTTCAGTCAAGCTGAATACGCAGCTCTTTGAAATTGATGTGCAAGATACCAATGCAAAGCGTGCGGCAGATCTGGCAAATGATATTGCGCAGACGTTAATCAACATGCAAATTGAGGAAACGCAGCAAAGTAATGATAAAGCCATCCAGCAGATCCAGCAGGAGATGAGTTCTATCAAGCACCAGATCACGGATCTGACAGGTCAGGTAGCCTTGATGCAGGCAAAAGGTGGACAACTGACAGGTGACAGTGTCTTACAAGCGCAGTTGAGCGTGTTGCAGCAACACTACAATCAATGGGAAGACGCACTCACGCAACTTGAACTGACAAATACACAGAGTAACGATTTTCTTCATATCGTTCAGATTGCAAGGCCCGAATCCACCGCTATACGTCCCGATGTGTCGCTCAATACCCTGGCAGGTTTGGTTCTGGGCCTGATCATGGGCGCTTTTGTTGCCGTTCAGTACGATACATTCAGTACGCGGTTGCGCTCCCCAAAAGACGTGGCTTTGTTCATCGGATATCCGTTGCTAGCCACTATCTGGCGAGCAGCATCTTCTCCAGAAGCAAATCGTGTCAATCCTCTTTCAGGGCATATCAATGCACATGCGTACCGAATGCTCTCTACCAACGTTGAGGTTGCTGATCGGGACAAACAGGCTCGCTCTATTCTCGTCGCAAGTGCTTTACCTGGGGAGGGAAAAAGTGCTGTAGCAACGAATCTGGCGATTTTTATGGCGAGCAGCGGGAAAAATACCCTGCTGGTCGATGCTAATCTCCGGTGCCCGGTATTACATGAGAGATTCGGTATAGCAGGCGAGAGGCCAGGGTTGAGTAATGCCCTGGCAGTCTTGTCCCAGCGTCCTTTTGTCAGAGATGTACCCTTCAATGGACAGATACAGCCCCTGCCGGGCAGGCGCTCTAGCATCGACCTTGAGCCCTATATGCATGCGGTAGGTATTGCGAATCTGCGCGTTATGTCGGCAGGCTCAATGGGGGCGCAAGCTGGAACACTGCTTGACTCAAAAACCGTGGAACGACTTCTAGCAACATTAGAAGGCAGCGATGTAGAAGTGGTGATATTTGATACTGCGGCCTTGCTGGACGTACCGGATGCGCGAGTTCTTGCCACAAGGGTTGATGCGGCTCTTGTTGTCATCGATATTACGTGCGCACGCAAAAGGTATCTGGAACAAATAAAAATATTAGCCGAGAACATACGTATCCCCGTGTTGGGCTGTGTGGTGAATAAGCAGGTCTATACACAAAAGCAGGTTACTGACTATTACTACACGAACACGCTACGGCATTCTTCACCGCAAAGAAATGAGGCTACTGCCCTTGCCTCTTCATCGTCCGTTTTGTCATCCGATCAACGGCAAGTGTACTCGGATTTTGTGTAAGGAAAAGCAGGGTATGTGGCAGAGAGTATATCTTCTTAAAGAGAGCAAACTGATGATGATAAGTTTGTTCGTCCTATGTGGTCTGCTAGGGCTAGGGATGGCCTTGACTGCGGGGAAATTCGGTTCCCGTAGCATCTATCTATGGGGAAGTGCTATTGGGTTGCTCATGCTAGCTTTCCTCATTATGTTTCGTTTCGACGAGTTTACAACGGCACTGCTAGTGGCGGTTCATCTTTATGTTGATTGGTATTTAGCGTTATATGTTGTTTCGCTGGCAATGACGCTGGTGCTGCTGCTCTCCTTCTATTGGCAACGCTCCGTGCGGCATCGATGGGTCGAACCGCAAGCCATCTGGCTCTGGGGTCTGTTGCTCCTCCTGACTCTTGTGCCAGCCATTCGGGGGGCGACAAACCTTTATGATGCCGCTTATTACTATCCCAATCTCATTGTAGGAGCCCTGGTGACTTTCTGGTTAGGATTAGTGGTAGCACAAAACAAAAGCTCCCTTCGTCGATTGTGTCTGGTGGTGACAGCGATTGGCACGCTTGTCGCGCTACATACGATCATTCAAGAGGTAACAGGGAGATTTTTGCTCGCATCATCACATTATGATGCTTTTCTTAGCAGCGTTTCAAATTATCAAATTACTGGGTCGGATACAAATCGTGTGGGTTCGTTCTTCGTCGATCCGAACTGGAATGGAACGTTTCTTGCGATGATGCTCTGTCTCGAACTCGGGTTATTTGTTGATTGCCAGACGTTGCTCGGGAAAGTATGCTATCTTGCTGAAATCGCCCTCGCCATACCTGCGTTGCTCTTTACTTTTAGCACGGGGGCGTTTATTGGGATTTGCGCAGGTGTGGTGACGTTCTTCCTGCTTGTAGGGCGATCTCTCTATCGGATCATCCTGTTGCTGCTGATCATAGTAACCATTGTTGCGCTATTTCTTTTGCTGCCATCGGATATTTTGCTCCAGGTACAGCATGCATCTGGCGCAAAAGAAGTGCTTTTGCGCGTCGGCGCCTGGGGCACAGCGCTGCGTGTAATAGCGGCCTTTCCTCTCACAGGCATTGGTCTAGGGCTATATACGTATCTGGTTAATTCCGCGCCTTACCGTGTGCCAGCTCAGACTCTCCCTTTAGCTCATCCTCATAATTCTTATCTGGAACTGGCTGCTATGGCTGGCATTCCCGTCCTGCTCGTATTTATTGCCCTGGTTGGTGTTGCGTTGCGGGCAGCTTTGCATAACTGGTTAGAAGCCGATGTGCGTACCAGATCGTTGATTGGGGGGGCTATCGCCGCTGTGGTTGCGTTGAGTGTGAATAGTTTGAGTATTAATGGCTGGACGCTTCCTCCTCTGGCCGCAACAGGGTGGTTGATCCTTGGGGCCGTTGCCTCCCCCCTTCTCAAAAAAACCTCTCATTGTATGCAACGAAGAATGACGAAAACGACTTAGTAAATTCCAGGAGTTATGATGATAAAACAAGATGTACCTCTATCTGGGAATAAAAAGCTCGATGAAAGCTCAGCAAGCCATCTTCATCTCTATGCTATTGATCTATCGCCCTGGATAGCGTGGCAGCAAATCGGGCTCGATGAAGCGGGCATCCCTTACAACCCCAGCAGGCAAGGGTGTAATCCTGAGCTTGTTATATACTATGCCCTTGTTCATTGGGATCGACATCTGATTACCGGTGACACTACCCATCGAGAACAGTTCCTGCGCCAGGTTCACTGGCTTGGAGAGCATGCATGTCCCATAGAAGAAGATGCAAGAGGGTGGCTGCTCCCCCCGACGAGAGGCGCTCACTCTGCGCATCCTTATCTATCTGCCGCCGTTCAAGGAGCAGGTCTTTCCGTGTTACTCAGAGGCTACCAGCTCACGCAAGAGAAGTCCTTGTTGGAGGCGGCACACTATGTTGTGCGTACGTTTGAACGCGATGTACTCGATGGAGGCGTCAGCACACCGGTGGGTGAAGACGGGATCTTTTTTCAACAGATAGCTGCGTATCCCGCTTCGCATCAGCTCTGTGGCTTTCTTTTTGCTATGTTGGGATTATACGATTATCTGTCGTTTACCGGGGACATGCTTGTCGAGCAGCTTATTCAGCGTGCTCTTGTGGGCATGCATCATCTGCTAGAGGAATATGATCTCGGATATTGGACCCGCTCTGATCTGCTTTCCGGCAATTTGGCATCCTCTGCTGATCTTACATTGCAAATCGCGTTACTTAAAGCTCTTGCTGGTCAGTCAGGCTGTACGCATTGTTTTAGACTCGCCTCCCGTTGGCAGAAATATCACAAGAGCTTTGGCGCGCATCTCCGCTCGCTTGTGAAAAGAAAGCTTTCTAGCTCCGGTCGTACTGTTTGCGCATGGGGAAGATCGCGCTTCTTCCCCAAAGCGCCTCAGCAGGGATCTCTTCGCGTATGTGTTCCTGTCTATGGCTTTCCGGTGATGGGAGGAACGCGAGCGGTGCTGGCGAATATGGCTGAGGTGATGGCGGAGCGATGGGATATCGAGTACCTGGCGCAGCGAGTCGAGCCGCATGGGGAAGCTCTGGTGGTCCATGCCTTTGGGACGAAACACATGGCTCCCTGGCAATTTCCTGCGGTCTGGTTCTATGCCGTTGCTGGAGGCTGTAAATTGCTTGCCCTGCTGCGACATACGGAGGGGTATCATCTGATCATGCCTCAGGATGGTGTATTTACGGCGGCATTTGCTGCACTCACAGCAAAAATTGCCGGTGTGCGCGTCGTCTGTATTGATCATGGAAACCTGACACTGCTTGAAAATCAAGCGTACCGCGCTGAGCGCCTGGAAGCATTGTCAACATTGGGCTGGTCGAAGCTTCGTATTTTCCTGGGGCGATTGCAGTACGCATACTACTGGCCTTCTCTCAACGTGTTTGCCTGGCTTGCTGCTCATCTTGTCGATCATTTTCTCATTCCGGGCGTTGCTGGGGATGCCATAGACGAGAGCTGTCGGCGCTTAGGTATACCCGCGAGTCGTATCACACGTTTTGCCAGCATGGTCGATATCAACCGTCACACGCTCCCGCAAGGTGTGACAAAGGAACTGCTTCGCGATCAAAAGGGTCTTGCATCTGATGCCATTGTTATTGCAATGATTTGTCGCCTTGCTCCTGAAAAAAGGATAGATGTTGCCTTAGAAAGTCTCGACCTGGCATTAGCAGAATGCTCTCATACGTTACGGCAGCGGGTACGGGTGGTGATCGCCGGGGATGGCCCATTACATGAACATATCAGGCATGAGATTACAAGGCGCCAGCTAACAGAGAACATCATGCTCTGGGGAGCAATGCCTCATGGGGATGTACTCACGTTGTTGCAGTGTAGTGATATTTTTCTGTATACCAGCACCCGGGGGGCTTGTTTTTCTATGGCTGTTCTGGAGGCGATGGCCTCTGGTTGCGCCGTTGTTGCCTCAACTGAACCGATATCGAATGGCGTTCTTCTCGCTGAAGATCGTGGGATCGCGGTCCGGCCAAATGCACCTCAACAGACAGGTATAGCTCTTGCTACCCTCATGCACAATCTTGATCTCTGCCACAGCATGGGAGCCCGTGCGCGCAATTACGTTGCCCATCGACATAGTGGCGCTATGTTTGCACGAAATGTACTCCGAGTCAGTTCCTGGTCCTGGAGTGAACAACATGAGGCGGCCATGCTAAAGAGAAATGAGAGTTCAATATAATGTCACAGGGGCAACAGAGCAAGCAAGCGAAAAAAAGTTTTCGCTTGCTACCGGTACGGAAAAAACAGCAACGTTTGGGAAAGGAAGGGTATCAGGCTGAGTTCCTCCAGCAGAGAGCCTTATCTTCAATAGATCATGAACAAAAGCCTGAGAAGCTGAACTGGCCGTCGGTCTATGTCATCCCTCCTTCTGGCATGGATGTCATTCCTATTGATCAGCAGCCGACGCTGGTCCTACCTGTAATCAGAAAATCTGGCGTACCGTCGCAGGAGGTGGGCAAAGAAAGCTACATCTCACTTGCTCGCAACCTTATTCAAAGTTCGGGTATCTATGCGCTGGCTTCCCTCGCATCGCCAATCGTCTCGCTCGTGCTCGCACCGTTCTTGACTCGTAATTTGTCTCACACAGATTACGGCATTCTGGCCGTTTTAAATACCGCCATTTCCCTGATTGCGGGCATCACACAACTCGGGCTCGGCTCTGCCTTTTTTCGGGCATACAGTTATGATTACGAGACCGAGCGTGAGAAGCGCGCCGTGCTTGCGACGGTGGTGCAGCTACTGACGTGCATAACCGCGCTCACAGTCATCGCGGTGTTCCTATCATCTTCATGGGTAGCGGGCCTTCTCATCAATAACGCGGCTCTTGGCAACGCAATCACAGTTGCGGTACTGGTGGTCTTGCTACAAAATCTTTCTGTGCCCGGCTTTTCGTGGCTGCGTGCTGAGAAGCGCCCAATGTTTTTTACGCTTCTCTCCGTGATGAATTTGCTGGTTTCGCTGGTCACGACGATCATCTTTGTCGGGATATTCCATATGGGAGTTGTGGGAGCGCTGCTTGCCATTGGAGGAGGCTATGGAACGGTGGTGCTTGGGACTCTTCCGCTGATTCTCTATCGCGCCGGGTTGTGTCTGCGTCTGGATATCGCAAAGGATTTGCTTTCCTTTGGGTTGCCCAATGCCGCCAGCTTTATCTCCATCTGGATTCTTCAACTCTCTGATCGCTACTTGCTCAGCTATTTTGGCTCTCTTGCTCAGACTGCCAGCTACGCAGTCGCCTACAGCCTGGGCGGAGTGCTTGCCACTGTGATTATTTCCCCCTTTTCACTTGCATGGCCGACGATGATGTATGCTATCGCGAAAAAACATGATGCTGCCCAGACATTCCGTACAGTATTTCGCTGGTTTAGCCTGATTTTGCTTTTCGCTGCGTACGGGTTTTCTCTTGCGGGAATGGGCATCCTTTCTCTCTTTTTCCCAATCAGCTATCATTCAGCTTCTCCTATCATCCCAATTATCGCCGTATCTATTCTGTTTTATGGCCTGCATCTATTTCTGACCGTTGGCATTGCCATACGGCGTAAAACGTGGTTAGTCGTGGTGCTGACAATGGCTGCGGCCATTACCAACATTTTGTTCAATCTCTTCCTCATCCCACACTATGGAGCAATGGGAGCTGCCTGGTCAACGCTGCTTGCGTATGCCCTGCTGGCGCTCATGACCTATCTCGTCAATCAGCGCATCTATCCTATACCGTTTGATAGCCATCTTTTTATTGTTGCGCTGCTTGTCGGGATGTTGCTCTCTTTGGGATGCGCTTTTTTGACACAGACATGGAGTTTGTTCTGGTCTGGCGTGGTTCACCTGTGCGCTCTTGTCGTCTATGGCGGCTGCCTTGTAATGATAGGCAAACTTCCAGACTGGAACCAGAAGAAAACGTACCGATATGCAAAGGGGAAAATACGATGAAAATAGTTTCTGCCATTGATACAGCGCAGATTTCCTATAGCCATAAATATGGAGCGAGCGCTTCTCGGCAAATATGCATGCATGTTTTAGGAGAGGCGCGAACGGATGGTCGTGTGATGCGAGAGGCAAAAGCGTTGGTCGAAGCCGGTTTTGCCGTCTCCATTGTTGATATTGAGTCCGATTGTACGCGCCCTGTTACTGAAATGGTGGATGGGGTGTATCTCAAGCATATCATGATGCCTCATTGGTTCGTTCCCACACGCTTCAAACCCTGGTTCCTTGTGAAGATGGTGCGTATGTTTGTCCAGAGTATGATCAGCGTGTTGCAGACCCCGGCAGATATCTATCATGCGCATGAAGAGATGGCGTTACCCGCGTGTTATCTGGCAGCTCGTCTGCGCAGAAAGCCAGTGGTCTTCGATGCCCATGAACTTCCATTATCTGAACAGCACATTACACGCTGGCGCCGATTATGTACCCTGTCATCTCACCTCCTCAAAAGAATGGTTCCTCATTGTGCGGGCGTGATTACTGTCTCACCGCCTATTGCACAGGAAATTCGTCATCGCTTTGGGGCATCAACAGTGCAATTACTCCGCAATGTACCACCGTACCAGCAGGTGGCAAAAAGCGATAGATTGCGGCAGCATCTTGGACTATCAGCAGATACACGTATTGCTTTATATCAGGGAAACCTCCAGCCTGACCGCGAGCTTGATCGGCTCGTGTATGCAGCAGCCTCTCTGGAGCAGAATAATGTGATCGTGATGATGGGAAAAGGGCCAGAGGAGACGCTGAAGCAGTTAAAAACGCTCATAGAGCGTGAGGGCGTTGCAGATCGAGTGAGACTGCTACCTCCTGTACCGTATGCAGAGCTTTTGGAGTGGACCGCATCGGCAGATGTTGGGTTGATTATTTATGCGCCACAGCATTCAAAGAATATCCAGATGTGCTTGCCCAATAAACTCTTTGAGTACTTGATGGCAGGTCTCCCTGTGCTTGCTTCAGCGCTTGATGTCGTTGCGGAGGTTGTCAAGACATATGATGTTGGAGTTGTTGCCCCCTCACTTACGCCAACGGATATTGGCCAGGCTATTAACACAGTCCTGCAGGATACTTCAATTCTTAACCGTATGAGTCATAACGCACTTGCGGCAGCGCAAAACGAGTTCTGCTGGGAAAAAGAACATCGCCAGTTGATAAAGCTTTACCAGCATATTTTCAACAGGATTGGTCGTAGAAGTGAGGAGAGACGGATATGAGAAGAAAACCAGATGCTGCTCCATTGACTTCGCAGGTGAATACTCCTATCAAGGTATGCCTCCATGTGCTAAGAGATGCACGCTATGATACACGGGCAATGCGTGAGGCTGTGAGCCTGACCGAAGCGGGGTTTGAGGTAAAGATTCTTGACGTTGTAGATGTGCCTGCGCATCCAGGAGAGGAAAAGACGCGTGGTTTTTGCATGCAGCACATGCTGGTACCCGATTGGCAGACAGCCAGGAAATCGGAGCTGCGCTTTTTTCTCAAATCGGTACGGCTGTTCTTGAGCAGTTGTCGCCAGTTATTGTTGTGCCCTGCTGATGTGTATCATGCGAGTGAATTAACTGCACTCCCTGCTTGCTATATTGTCGCGAAACTTCGTCGTAAACCGCTCATCTTCGAGGTATACGATCTGCAATTTCCTGCCCCTGCTACTGGTGTAAAGTTCTGGGGGAAATTAGGAGGGCTTCTGGATTATATCCAGGGGTGGATGCTTCCGCGCTGCGCAGGGGTCATTGCGACTTCACCACTACATGCGGAAGAGCTAAGGAAGCGGTATCATGTCACAGATATTACGCTTGTGCGCAATGTTCCTCTCTACTGCCGTGCAACGAAAAATGATCGTCTACACCAGCACCTGGGACTTTCCCCCAAAACCCATGTTGTTCTCTATCAAGGCGGCTTGCAGCCAGGACGTGGGCTTGAACTGCTTATTGCTGCTGCTGCGTACCTGCACAGGGATATTGTCATCGTGATGATGGGCCAGGATATGCTGGGAACACGTTCAAAGCTCGAAGCACAGATATCCAGCCAGAATGTCGCAGATCGAGTGAAGATCATCCCGGCGGTGCCGTATGAGGAATTGCTGCAATGGACGGCTTCGGCTGACATAGGGATAACGATTCTTCCTCCCAGCTACTCTTTAAATGTGCGCACCTGCTTGCCAAATAAATTCTTTGAATACCTTATGGCCAGTCTTCCAGTGCTTTCATCACCAGTGCCTGCCATTGTGGAAGTGGTGAAGCAGTATGATGTTGGATGCATCATACCTTCACTTGCTCCCAAAGATGTTGGGGATGCTATTAATACCATGCTTGAAGACCAAGAGGCTCTGCTACGAATGCGGGAGAACACAGGAAGGGCTGCCAGAGAGTGTTGTTGGGAGGAAGATAGCGTGCGTCTCATCAGCCTGTATCAAAAAACTCTCAATGATAAGCACGTTTCGTCATGAATGAAGAAGCGTATGGAACATAGGTGGAAAGGGAGAACAGCGATGTGTGGAATAACGGCCCTGTTCAGGGATCTAAGGGTAGAGTTATCTCCTGATGTTGTCGCAAAGATGACAGAAGAAATTCATCATCGCGGACCAGACGACGCAGGAATGATCTTGCTCTCACCAACTCCCGCGGGAGATTGGCAAACCTGTTCGGCAGATGATGGACAATGGCGGCTCGCTCTGAGCGCTCGCCGCCTATCTATCCTGGATGTGAGCCTGACCGGGCATATGCCGATGGGCTATCAGGGCAAATACTGGCTCGTGTATAACGGGGAGGTCTATAACTTCCTGGAATTGCGGCACGAGTTAGAGGTATTAGGTCATAGCTTTCGATCAAACGCGGATACGGAAGTGATCCTGGCTGCCTATGCCGAGTGGGGGACGAGCTGCTTTGCCCGTTTCCGCGGCATGTGGGGTCTGGTGCTT
Source organism: Ktedonobacteraceae bacterium (assembly GCA_035650355.1). Taxonomy (GTDB): domain Bacteria; phylum Chloroflexota; class Ktedonobacteria; order Ktedonobacterales; family Ktedonobacteraceae; genus DASRHT01. The sequence goes on along the minus strand of DASRHT010000051.1, from coordinate 1,429 downwards.
TTTGACGCTGAGCGCAACCAGGCCATCCTCTGTCGAGACCGAATAGGCATTAAGCCCCTCTACCTGTGGCAACGAGCGGGGTTGGTTGCGGTTGTCTCAGAGATCAAACAGTTGCTCTCCTTGCCAGGCTTTACGCCCGTGATGAATAGCGTGACGGCGGCAGAGTATCTTCAGACAGGATATGAACAGCCGCAAAGAAGCTTTTTGCGTGATGTCCAGGTCGTTCCTGCGGGCTGTTGGCTCACGGTCTCTTTCAATACACTTTTCCCCTCCCCCCCTCAGCGTTACTGGTATCCTGAACGGATCGAGGCGACGATCACCGATACAGAGACAGCAGGACGACTCTTTGCCGAGAAGTTGCATGAAAGTGTGGCCCTGCATCTGCGCAGTGACGTTCCGGTCGGTTGCGCGTTAAGTGGCGGCATGGACTCCTCTGCTCTTGCCGTCCTGGTTGCTGGATTAACGAACCACCAGGAGGTTCCTCTCAATACCTTCACGGTCACGACTCCTGGCTCTCTGACGGACGAGCGAGACTATGTGGATGCGGTGGTGAAGCATATTCACGCCGTGCCCCATTATGTGACTCCTGACCCGGTGACCTTCCTGCAAGAGATGGATCAATTCCTGTATTGCCATGATGAGCCGGTTGGCAGTCTCTCGATGTACGCAGGGTATTGTATTGCCCGCCTGACTAAAAAGAGTAATGTCACTGTGACCTTAAACGGACAGGGGGGAGATGAAATTCTCTCCGGGTACTGGCAATCCTATTTGCTCTATTTGCGCAGATTAGCCCGTCATGGACAGCTTGTTTCGCTCATGCAGCATCTGGTGGGATCGGCCATGAGGGATGGCAATCCGTTATTGCTCGCGCAAATCCCTAGTATGTTCAGGCGGTACCTGCTTCGTCGAAAACCTGCATCCCTGGTGCGACTTCGTCAAACACTGGACGTAGAGAGGCCGAGCGTTTTAAAAAAGCTGCTGGCTTTGAATGAACCCGAATGGCGCCTGGAGCAGGTCCGTACGATGTTTCTGCCGCGCTTGCTCAAATGGGATGACCGCAACTCAATGGCCTTCTCGGTTGAGGGACGCTACCCGTTTCTGGATCACCAATTAATCGAGCTCTGTTTGTCATTTACTTCCCAAACCCTCTATCGCTGTGGATGGACCAAGTGGCCGCTGCGTGTTGGCCTACGTCATGCCTTGCCGGGCAAAATCCTGCATCGCCGCTCAAAGCTGGCCTTTGAGGTGCCGCAGGATGCCTGGCTGTGCGGTCCACTGCGTCCAGCAATAGAAGCATGGCTCAAGCAGGATCGTCCCCTGTGGGACTATATCGAGCGAGCCGATGTGCGGCACCTGGCGCAACAAACGTGGCAACTGCGTGGCAAGAGGCAAGAACCTGGGCAGGCGTTGTTTCGCCTGTTTGTCTTTG
>DASRHT010000050.1:0-73465 GCA_035650355.1 Ktedonobacteraceae bacterium | reverse complement strand
TTTGGTCATTGGCTGGATCTGCATGGGGTTCCTCCTTCTGCTTGCTGCCAACCTCTCATGCTCTTCGTCGTTTTTCCTCCTGACCAGTGTATCACACCGGAGCCTCTGCTCCGATGGGCTTACTTGTGGGTAATTGTCAGGCGCTTGCCCTGTTGCGGGCTGGCACGATTTTGGGAAGAGGGCGGGTGCTGTAGCTCCCCGATTCATCGTGGGAGACGCGATCAATCGGGTCCCTACGGCATTTGCAGCAGCACAGTCTATAGCAACTGACGCACAGCCTGATAGTGTTGTGAAAACTGCTGCTGTGAGAGATTAGGCAGGAGCCTGTCATAAGGAGGGTTGCCGATCTTATTCAGAACATCTTGATATAACAGATCAAGCTCCCGCACATCGACAAATTTTTGATTTACGAGCAGTTGTACATCAATGATATCTTGTTGGCTCCCTCGCTGCATTTTAGAGAGCGCGATACTATACCAATCGAAATAGAAGACATCAACCTGACCATAACGGTTGACAAACTCTGAGCGCGCCTCCCATTGTTGCGGCAAAGGCATAAAATCTCCTGGAGAGGAAAATTCGATATTGATATTCATTTTCTGCTTTAATTGCACAACTTGCGTCATAAGATTAGCCGGATCAATGGTAATCTGAATATCAATATCAAGCGTTTGTCCAGAACGAATGCCCCGATGAACCAATGCAGCCCCTCCAGTGATATATAAGCGTCCTGGCTGCCGCGTCCGTCCTACTTGAATAAGAAATTGTTCAATTTGTGGTTTTCCAACATATTGTCGCATGCTCATAGCGGCTTCTCTTTCACCTTACTGAACTGTACCAGCGTTTCCTTCAGTTCTTCTGGCAATTTTCGTTGATGGGCTTCCTCTTGAGTAAGTAGATGATTAATCTGGTTCTGCCAATCGTGAAGGAAGTTAAGAGGCGCGTTGTATCTGCGCTGTTGATACTCTTGCAGCGCCAGGAGTCCGTTCAAGCCGTAGCCAGAACGCGGGGGCGGTAAGCCGCGCTCTTCCCAGAGCGCAGCAAATGGCTCTTCAGGGAAAGATGGGAGCCGACCAAGCGCAAATGTTAACCGGAATAGCCACCATTGCTGCATATAGAGGCAGGCTAGCGTCGTCACTGCGATATTTTCAGCGATATCGGGCTCGCTTGACTCAAGGGCCTCCACAACGGTAGGGGCCAGTTCTGGGTGTAGAATAAACAGCGAAATACTGGCATTCGTTACGAGAGGATAACCACACGCAGCCAATCGTTGAATCAAATGTACAGGCTCAATCTTCTCAATAGGCTCATTTACGCTCTCGTCGCTCCCCCAGAGATAGTTAACGCCATTAGCGTTTAAGAGAGCAATCAAGGAGTTGACTTCGCTCCAATCAAATTTGATCTTCATCAAAATGGCTTTTCCTCTCTCTATAAAAGAGCTTCTTTCGCTAGATCCGCTGGGAGCATAACATATGCAAAAACTTCTCGCAATAGCGTCCCTATGACTCGCATCGCAGGGTTTCTCAAACGTCGCTGCACGCTTTGACTCCTCGCGCCGAAGGCGTTCACTGGGAGAGGAAGGTGCTGGCTGTGGGCGCAGCCCACAGCCAGCACCTTCCTCTCGAACGGCTCGCTTGCGAGCCGTTCTGTCTGAAAAAACCACTTTTGAGAAACCCTGCAGCGAGGCTAGACAGGCTTGCGTATGTGTCACCTATCTTCTACAATACAGGGAACAAGATATGTCAGTAGAAACATAAGAAGCGAATTTGAGATGCATAGTATGGAATCTACATCTTTCCCAAAGCAACAAGAGCAAAAATCTGCCTCGGAAGCGGTTGTTGCCGATTATCAGCGACTCGTCAAGGATACATTGCTTGCCAATGACCAGTTTATCAAGGCTACCTTTAGCGGTCCCGCTAAAAGGCATGATGAGGGCTGGATGAAGGTTGTAGTTCGACCGGTATTGCTGCGGGGGAAGAAGCATCTTCAGTTCTCGTATTTTGATGCACAAAAAGATGTTATGAAAAATTATGCGGGAGAGGAGCTGCCGCGACAGGTTGAGCTGCTCCTCTCACTGGAGTTTAAGCATATTCATCTTCACACGCACGAGCAGACGACGCAGATCCAGATCACCAGGAAAAACAAGGTGCTGATCCACTCTACTAAACCCGAGCCCGCGCAACAGGGAGATAGCTGGTCGCATGATCGCCAAAAGAAGACCTTCCTGATGGAGCCTGCGGCGGCGCCCTTCTTGCGAGCAGTGGGATTGATGGGAGAGCATGGGAAAATCAAAGCAGATATGTATGGCAAATTCCGCCAGATTCAAGAATTTATCAAGCTGATTTCCCAGACAGGAGCCCTGGATCACCTTGCAACTTCCCCTTTGCGCGTTGTTGATGCTGGCTGTGGCAATGCCTATCTGACATTCGCCTTTTATTATTACCTTCATGACTACCTTCAAAAGGCGACATCTATGGTCGGAATCGATAGCAGGAACGAACCTTTAGAGCGGCATCGGGAGAAGGTGGCTCAGCTTGGATGGGCCGATCTGCTGTTTCAAACCAGCGCCATTATCGATTTTCATCCGGTAGCCATGCCCGATATTGTGCTTGCTCTTCATGCCTGCGATACAGCGACTGATGAAGCTCTTGCCCAGGGCATACAATGGCAGAGCCACCTGCTGGTAAGCGTTCCTTGCTGTCATCACCACCTGCAACTCCAGCTAGAGCAGCAGCCACCTGCCCCTCCGTTTGGACCGGTACTGCGACATAGCATTCTCAAGGAACGCCTCGGCGATATTTTAACCGATAGTTTCCGCGTCCTGATTTTACAGATCATGGGCTATCAGGCCGATATCGTCCAGTTTGTCTCCAGCGAGCATACTGCTAAGAACGTAATGATTCGAGCGGTAAAGTCGCGGCAGCCAGGGAACCCTCAAGCCGTACGAGAATATAAAGAACTGAAAGCATTCTGGAACATAACCCCTTATCTTGAGCAACTGCTTGACAAGAATCTCAGAAAATATCTAAACTAAACATAATGTCTTAGCAATGTCCTAACATTTTTCACAAATTTATGGTACACTAATGCAAATCGAACTTCAGTCTCGCAAGCAGAAAAAATATATTGGCTGGGTGCTACATCCGTTCGGTACGTTATCCGTTTTTGTGTAATATTTCCTTCATTCTTTTTACTATAAACCAGGAGAGCACTCCAGAATACCTTTTAGGAGAGGCACTACTATGGGGAATCAAAACCAGGACCGTTGGGCACAATGGTTGCTCCATCAGCGCTTTGGCGGCGACTCGCAGCGATTGAAGGCCATGTTAGAACTATTATCGAAGGTGCGCGATAACGTTCTGCAACATGCCAAAATCAAGGAGGGCAATCGCATTCTTGATGTGGGCTGCGGCGACGGCCTGATCGCCTTCGGTGCTCTTGATCGTGTGGGTATTTATGGGAAGGTGATCTTCAGCGATATTTCGCAAAACCTGTTAGACCATTGCCAGGCCCTGGCGCAAGAGATGAAAATACTTGACCGGTGCCAGTTTGTTCAAGCTGCTGCACAGGACCTGAGCCCGATTGAAGACCGCTCGGTTGATGTAGTTACTACCCGTTCTGTGCTTATTTATGTCCATGAGAAACAAGAGGCATTCAATGAGTTCTATCGCGTCCTCAGACCCAATGGACGGCTCTCTATTTTTGAACCGATCAACCGCTTTACCTATCCTGAGCCACCGCACCTCTTCCTCGGCTACCGTGTGCCACTCTCAATGAGACCTCTCGTCAAGAAAGTGTGGGCTGTGCATGCGCGCTATCATTCCAGCCAGACGGAATCGATGATAGATTTTGACGAGCGCGACCTGATTGCCTTTGCGGAGAGGGCCGGGTTCTCGGAGGTGCATCTCGAACTAAAGATTTCGATTGTCCCCGGCGGTATAGGCAAGGATGGGATTGAAGACTGCCAGAATTGGGAAACGTTCCTGCGGCAATCTCCCAATCCGAATATCCCTTCCTACGGGCAACTGTTGCACGAGGCGCTTACGGCTGACGAAATGGAAGAATTCACAAGCTTCCTGCGTCCTCTGGTCGAAACGAATCAGCGAGAGGATCGTATCGCCCTGGCCTATCTCTGGGCTGTGAAGCACTGATCCTATTTTCCCTTGTCTCATCAACCACCTGTCGTACGCGGCAGCAGCCAGCCAGCGGCAGGTGAGATGACCCAGTTCCGCCCCTTTTTTAGCCAGCTCGTGAGCTTGCCTGTAATGCTCTAACGTTTCGCCATGCTGAAAAACCATTGCCGCATGGAAATAATCCTCGGGAGCCTGCAAGGCTTCATGCGCTATCGCTATCAGCTCTTCTACGCGCTCACGACGCCCACGATCTCTCTGTACCATCCCCTCGATCTGCGCCTGGGTGAGATTTTGGGTATCAAGGCGGTCTGCCTGATCCTGTTCATAAAGTTGCTTGAGTTCCTTGTCCATAGCGAAGGCTTTCCTGGCACATGTATACTCTCACATGTTAAGAACGTGCTAGGGATGAATAATTAATCGGGAATCACTAACCTGTATCGTACTCCAAAAAAGGGATATGTGCCTGATCAGCGGAAAGAAAATAATCGCATGCATTTCGATCAATGGTTGCTTGTTTCCGCAATATTGCTCTTCTTGAGCATCCTGGCATGGAAAATATCCAGCCGGCTCGGCATTCCCGCGTTGCTGCTCTTCCTGGGGCTTGGAATGCTGGCAGGTTCTGATGGGCCGGGTGGTATCTATTTCGATGATGCGCAGATCGCGCAATCCGTTGGCGTGATGGCGCTGGCTTTTATTCTCTTCGCGGCAGGACTCGATACAGAGTGGGAAGTCATTCGGCCCACCTTGAAAAGCAGTTTTTCCCTTTCCACCATTGGAGTGCTCTTGACGGCGCTCATCGTGGCTGTGCTGGCGATCCCGCTGCTGCATGTATCGTTTCCAGAGGGGCTGTTGCTGGGAGCAATTATTGCCGCAACGGATGCAGCAGCAGTGTTTAGCATTCTGGGAGCTAGAAACCTCAAACTCAACGGTAATCTGCTTCCCCTGCTTGAACTGGAATCCGGCACGAATGATCCTATCGCAGTTGTGCTCACGATTGACCTGATAAGCTTGCTGACCAATGCCCATACATCTCTCCTTAACATGATCATGTTTTTTGTGCAGCAGTTAATGGTGGGACTGATTATGGGGCTGCTCATTGGCTGGCTGGCAGCAAAGCTGATCACGCGACTGAATCTTGATATTGAGGGATTGTATCGCGTGTTTACCATTGCGCTCGTCCTGTTTAGCTATGGCCTGACCGCTATACTGGGCGGTAGCGGCTTTCTGGCCGTGTACCTGACCGGACTGCTGCTGGGTAACTGTCCCGTGCAGCGCGTGGATCGGCTCTCGCGCTTCCATGATGGCCTGGCCTGGTTGATGCAGATCGCGATGTTTCTGATCCTGGGACTGCTTGTATTTCCCTCACGCCTGCCTGCTATCATGGTAGATGGGTTGCTCATCACAGGGATTGTGGTCTTCATTGCTCGCCCGCTGAGCGTTTTTATTGCCCTCCTCTTCACAAAAATGTCTGTGCGAGAAAAGCTCTTCGTCTCATGGGTCGGGTTGCGGGGCGCCGTCCCTATTGTGCTAGCGACTTTCCCTTTGCTGGCTGGCCTGCCCAAAGCCACAACGCTCTTCGACCTGGTCTTTTTCGTTGTGTTAGCTTCTGTGCTCCTTCAGGGCACATCCGTCCCGTACGTCGCTAAATGGCTGAAGGTGATTAAAGCATAAAACGCTTCCTCTACAAATTTGAATATATGTAACGCCCCAGGCATATTGCATAAATTACATATGCTTCGTAGTCATACGTCTAAAGCTATAACGGCAGGTAATGGTAGTTTTTTGTTGCTAGTCATAGGAGAATGTACCAGGAGGTAGAAAAGTCATGGAGCAAGCAAATATCTGCCCATGACCCTACTTTAGTACTTTTTTTTACCGCTTACACGCTCTATCCAGAGAAATCATCTAGGTAAGGGAACTTAAAAGCTGCTTCAATGGAGGATTTATGTTAGAGAATCTTGATAAAATAGACTGGCATCAACTCAATCATGCCTATGGCGAGGCGAGCGATGTACCAGAGCTGATCAGGGAGCTGGCTTCAGACAATGAAGGTGCTCGTCGGGGAGCCATCTATGAGCTTTATGGGAATATCTGGCACCAGGGTACGGTCTATGAAGCTACCTCTTACGCAGCGCCATTCCTGATTGAACTGCTGGAAAGTAACGAGATTCAGGACAAGCACGAGATTCTGATCCTCCTGTTCCATCTTGCCAACGGCCATTCCTACAAGGAGGTCCATCGGTCAATCCAGGCACGCTTTTTGGGCGAGGAAGAGGTCAACTCCCTCCAGTATCAGGCGGAGATGCAGGTAGAACTTTTCTGGGTACAGCAAGCGCACAACGCCGTTGCAGAAGGGGTGCTGGTCTACTTCCAGTTACTGGAGCATGCTGATCCAAAAACCAGGAAATGTGTACCATACACGCTCTCCGCTCTGGCAGAGCGTGCGATGGAGATCATTCCAATCGTTCAGGCGCGTCTTGAGACTGAAAGCGATCCACAGGTTCGCGCCAGCCTGTTGCTCTGTATGGGCATTTTAGTGGGGAAGCAAACTGAACGGTATAGCCAGCTTTTTAGTGATATGCTAAACGCAGAAAATGAACACGCCCTCGTCAGGCTAGCCGCCGCAATGGCGCTGGTGATGATGAAGAATAGCGCGCCACCACTGGAGGCTGTGCAAAGGCTGGTCGAGACCATTGCCAACCCTGAAGAGGTAGAGGAGGCATACAACGGGCTGCCCTGGTCCAACTCTGGTATAGTCGCCGATATGAGCATGGTATTATGCAACCTTGAGCCTGAAGCTGCCAGTATCGCTCTTGTACCTTGCTTAGAGGCGCTCAAAAAAGCGACTTCTTACAGCGCGCTCAATCTGACCAATGCCCTTCTCTACTTTGTTTTTGGTCGCAGCCCTGTGCAAAAAGGCATGACCGTCCATGATCTGACCGACGTTCAAAAAACAGTCCTGACGACAATTGCAACTTGCGATCAGGCATGGGTGATCAATGTCAATATGTCTCAAATAATGCAAGCCTTTGGTTTACCGGGGGGGCGCGAAAACCTGAACAAATTCTTGGGGAGGAACTGACAAATCGGATTTTGCGTAATCTTAGGAGGCTGAGAGATAGTTGCCCTCTCAGTCTCCTCTCTCAGGATGCCCTAAAGGTGTAAAGAAGAAAGCAAGGGCGATAGTGAAGATCAACAGACCCACGACGGCATAGACCAGAGCAATGTTTTTCGTTTGTTCAATCGCAAAACCACCGAGTAACGCTCCTAGAGAGGCTGTGGACCAGGTCAGAACTCTGATGAAGGTGATGACGCGACCGAGTAGCTGATTGGGAACAGTAATCTGAGCTAGGCTGTACGTATTGATCACAAACAGAACATCAGCTCCACTGCGCAAAATCCACGTTAGCAGTAATATCAGGTACCAGTGGGTCATAGACGGCACAAGCGTAAGCAATCCCTCTATCATAAGTGATCCTGATATCAGTATGCCAAAGGACCAGCGGTCGCGTAACCGGCCTGCGATAAGCGAAAAGACAACAGTGCCCAGGCCCCCTCCGGCGTAGAGCAATCCGATCTGGGTATCACTTGCGGAGAACCATTGCTTTGCAAACAACACCAGTTGAACACTTGAGGTTGGTAGAATGAAATTGACCAGTAGAAGTAGCAGCGTCAGTGAGCGAAAAATAGGGTGACTCAGTAAATAACGCAATCCTTCGCCAATTACCTGAGTAATGTTCATCTGTTTTCTTTCCTCATTGGATGCTGCATTAAAGCTCTTATGGATGAGCACAAGTGAGCCAGCCGAGATTAAAAAAGAAGCAGCATCAATCAGGAGAAGTTCTGGAAGGGGAAGTATGAGAATCAAAAGACCGGCAAGCAATGGTCCAAAGACTTTTGCAGTCGAGTAACCAGCTTGAAGACGTCCGTTAGCAATAACAATCTTTTCCTGCTGCACAAGGGCAGGAATAGCGGCAAAGTTGGCTGCATCAAAGCCAATAGTGAGCGTGGAAGTAATAAATGCCACTACATAGATCCACCACACGGAGAGATATCCGACGACGAAAACGAGCTGGATGGAAGCAATGACAAGAGCTCGAACAAGGTCTGTTATCACCATCAAACGCTTGCGGTCCACATTATCCACCCAGGCACCCACAATCAGGCCGAAGAGAAGATAGGGAAGGACCGTAACCGTTACTGTAAGCGCGAGATTGAGGGCTGAACCGGTAAGCTTAAAGATCAACAGGGGTAGAGCAAAATTCGTAAAGGAACTTCCAAGTGTCGAGATAGTTTGTCCGGTCCAGAATTTCCAAAAATCGCTGTTGAGCTGCGCTTCAGATTCCAGAGAAGAGAATGCCGGCATGAAGACCTCCTTGTGTGAAAGCAAAATAGCTGTGCGAGTATCGTCTTTCAACCCAGCGTACGTTACTTTCAGGAGGCTTCCTAGCATTTTTCTATGCTTCTGGCATGTGTCAGTATGCCTTCAATGCTGTAAGCATACATAATCACTTTTTCTTTCAATATCTTCTCTTCTCATACAGAGCAATTAGTACAGGAACCCCTTTACAGGAAAAAATACAGATGGTATACTTATGTAGGAAATTCTGTACAGGAAAAGACCTGTCCACTTTCCAATGCAATGAAAAAGAGGCTCGTAGAGAGGATGGCTGATGCCAATTTAAAAGCGATACGGGAGCACTTAGGTGTTTCTCAGGAGGGATTAGCGCGGAGAACACGTAATCTGACGACACGTACAGTTGCCAATGCCGAGAGAGGAAAACGCGTGACCTACGAAAGCGCGACACAAATACTTGAGGCGGTCAATGAATTGCTCACTGAAGCAGGCAATTCACCAGTCACACTGGACCAATTAGGCTTAAATCTGTACTAAAGCTGCAAATGTATTTTATAGTGTGTGTCAGGGGTGAAGCCGCCAGTCAAGCAACACTCACCCCCAACTGTGAATGGAAGCATATTGCCTCAATTCTGTGGTGATTATACCACAGGTAGGCCAGTCGTCAAGCGAAAGGAAAAGCTTGTGTCATGGTAGAACAACAAACCTTTGAGATGGGAAACGGCATCATTGTGTTGACAAGCATCAACGATTCCTTTAGCGATGGACATACTACAGGCTACCTGGAATTTTATGATGAGCGGCATCGACCGTCCTTCCCCTTGACTAGCCAGATAATCTGTGATCATCTTATGACCATCTTCCACGATCCCTGTGTTCCCGTTCTCTGGAAAGCTGGACGCATCGTTGGCTGGATAGAGGCCCTGATGGAGAATGCACCACAGACCTTTAGAAGCGTCTTTCCAGAAGACGCATCAACCGAGGAAGCTCAACAGCAGCGTCCAACTCAATCGGCGGGGCGGCGTCTGGTGGCTCACGCTTTCTTACGATGAGGAAGTCATGCAAGAACTCGTTCCCGATGCGCCTGTGGTCGGTATTGATGTGGGCATTGCCAATTTTGTGACAACGAGCACCGGCAAGCAGTGCGGCTCGTTCCATAAACACCTGCGGGCGCGTCATAAGCGAGATCGCGCTAAACGCCGCAGGAAAGCGAAACTGCGAGCGTGTTTGCAGAAAAAAGGGGGGAAGAAGCTGCCCTCTACCAGCAGTCGGAGCGGGCAGCGGCTGCTGCGCCATGTCAAGCAAGAGATCAATCGGGCCGTCAAAGCGTGCTTTACTGATCCTGCGCACGAAGGCGTCCAGTTTGCCTATGAGCAGTTATCGGTGGCTTCGATGCGCTTTAAGGTCAAAGCCCAAAACGCCTATCTGCGGGCGTCCAACTTAGGACGCATTCCCCAGCAGATCGTCTGGAATAGTCAAAAACGTGGGGTCAAGGCCACCCCGGTCATGAGCGCGTACAGTTCCCAGGAGTGCAGTGTGTGCCATTATACCGACCGCAACAACCGACCGAACCAACAAACGTTTTGTTGCCAGGTCTGCGGCTTCGAGGCCCATGCTGACTATAACGCGTCGATCAATATCAGTCGGCGGCTCGGGGACAACGCGTTACCCGCTTGCCGTGACCGCAAGGCCATCAAGGCCATGCTCATGCAACGGCATGAGGCATGGAAACAGCAACAGGGAATGGAAACGGCAAGTCCGGTGAAACGCAGGAGACGAGGGAAATCCTCGGCCCCCTCTTTCATCTCTGTGATGCGTGTCTCCTCTTCCCCTGTGAGAGGTTGCCCGTAGTGTAACCTGCCGCCGAGTCAGTTGCTTTGTAAACCGGCGAAGCTGAAGCTGAAAACCGTGAGTAGTCCCTTGACTGCCAGGGTTTTTGGAACTATGATAACAGTTGAAGGTTTAGAGAAAGGGCCACAACACCCCTATGGCTGATGCTTGTAGGGGCGCTATTTGTTGTGCCCTCGGAGGATGATGTTGACATTACAGGGATTACTCGGATTACTCGCACAAAGGCCCGAATACCGCCGCTTGCTAGAACAACTGCGCAAAGCTGAAGGCGTGCCCGCGCTCACCGGGATCACCGAAGCCGCGCGCCCTTACGTGGTTGCCACCCTTTTTATCACGCTGAAACAACCTCTCTTGCTGGTGGTCAAAGATGAAACAGAGGCCGGCCAGATGGTCGAGACGCTCAAACAGTTCGTGCCCGGTCCGAGCGACGTATTCTATATTCCAGGCCGCGACGCCCTGCCCTATGAACGCCTCATTGGCGATGCCGTGACAACGCAGCAGCGTATGCAGGGGCTGATCGCTATGGTGGAACGCGAGCGCACGCCCCTGGTGGTCTGCTGCGCTCGCGCCCTCACTCAGCCCGTCATTCCGCCGCAGGAGCTATCCGCCTCGCTGTTTAGCATGCAGCCAGGGCAGGAAGTTGATCTCACGATGATGCTGGACCATCTCTACAATCTCGGCTATGAGCCTGTAGCGGAGGTGGAAGAGCCGGGGCAATTTAGTCATCGCGGCGGCATCGTCGATCTCTTCCCGCCGACCCTCCCGCGTCCGGTCCGTGTCGAGTTCTTTGGCGACGAGATCGAGTCCCTGCGCACATTCGATCAGGAGACCCAACGTTCGCTTAATCCGATCAATGTCTGTGTGGTTGGGCCTGCTCGCGAGGCGCTACCCATTCGCGGACCGGAGGCGGTTGGAGAGCTTGAACGCCTGGATAGCAATATCTTGCATCGCGATGCCGAGGAGCGATGGCAGCACGATTTAGAGGAACTGCGCCAGCGCCGCTCTTTTGATGATATTACCTTCTACCTGCCCTACCTGCATAATCAGGCGACCATTCTGGATTACCTGCCGCGCACCGGGCTGCTGATCCTCGACAACCCCGCCAGCATCCAGAGCCATATTGCCGAGTTTGATGCCCAGGCCGTGGAGATGAAGGAACGGCTGGAACGCGAGCGCGAAAATCCTGCACATCTGCGAGACGCGTATGTAACGTGGCAGCAGCTAGAGCCGCAGATTCAGCAGCGGCTCCAGTTGCGCCTGGCGGATATCCTCTCGGTGGCGGAAAGCGATTTTGAGGTACGGCAGCAGGGTGGAACTGAGAATCTAGTGCCAACGTTCAGCAGTGCCAGCTCATATGGTGGCAGGTTGCGAGCATTCGTCCAGGATTGCCGCAAGATGCTCGACAATCGGGAACGGATTGTGATAGTCACCGCTCAGGCCCGGCGCATGTCAGAAGTGCTGAGCGATGAAAGCATCTTGCCGGAAGCAACCATTCACGTTAGCCCTGGCACAAACATCAACCAACCTCCAGATGCGGGCACTTTAACACTGATCCAGGGGCAGATGGTAGAGGGATGGCAATCGCGCTCGCTGGCGCTGCGCATCTATACGGACACGGAGATCTTTGGCTGGTCGAAGCGGCGCGGCGCGCAACGGCGCAAGCCCGTCACTCCCGCCTCTTTCCTGGCCGAGGTCAACCCTGGCGATTACGTTGTTCACCAGGAGCACGGGATTGGGCGTTTTGAGGGCCTAGTGCGAATGAATATGACCGGCGTCGAGCGCGAATACCTGTTGATCCAGTATGCGGGCACCGATAAGCTGTACATCCCGACCGACCAGCTTGACCGCGTTACGCGCTACATCGGCATGGGCGATACCATTCCCGCGCTCAGCAAACTGGGCACCAGCGAATGGACCCGCGCCAAATCGAGGGTCAAGGAAAACGTTCAGGACATTGCCCGCGACCTCCTGCGCCTCTACAGCATGCGCGAAGCAGCTCAAGGCCACGCGTACCCGCCAGATGCGGAGCAGCCCTGGTTGCAAGAGCTGGAAGACGCCTTCCCTTATGAGGAAACGCCCGATCAGGCCCACGCCATTGAAGAGGTCAAAGCCGATATGGAGCGACCTCGACCGATGGATCGTCTGGTATGCGGCGACGTAGGCTATGGCAAGACGGAGGTTGCGCTCCGCGCGGCCTTCAAGGCTGTGCTCGACCATCACCAGGTTGCCGTCCTTGTGCCAACGACCGTGCTGGCATTGCAGCACTACAATACCTTCAGAGAGCGCCTGAAAGCCTACCCTGTGCGCGTGGAGCTGCTCAGCCGCTTCCGTTCAGAAAAGGAACAGAAGCATGTGCTGGAGGATCTCGCGCTTGGTAAGGTCGATATTGTCATCGGCACCCATCGCCTGCTGCAAAAAGATGTTGTCTTCCTGAACCTGGGCCTATTGATCGTTGATGAGGAGCAGCGTTTTGGCGTGGCGCATAAAGAGCGGCTGAAGCAAATGCGCCACGAAATTGACGTGCTAACCATGACGGCTACGCCTATCCCGCGCACGCTGCATATGTCGCTGGTCAATCTGCGCGATATGAGCGTCATCGAAACGCCTCCGCAGGAACGTTTACCGATCCGCACGACGATCCGTGAGTACGACGACGATCTTATTCGCGAAGCGATCCTGCGCGAGATCGACCGTGGTGGGCAGGTCTTCTTCGTGCATAACCGCGTGCAGGGTATTCAGGTGATTGCTCAGAAATTGCAAAGGCTGGTACCGGAGGCGCGCATCATCGTCGGGCACGGACAAATGAACGAAGAGCAGCTCGAACGAGTGATGCTAGGCTTCTCCAACGGCGAATACGACGTGCTGATCTCGACGACGATCATCGAAAACGGGCTGGACATCCCGAATGCCAACACAATCATCGTCAATAACGCGGCCTTCTTCGGGCTGGCGCAACTCTACCAGTTGCGCGGACGCGTTGGGCGCGGCACGCATCAGGCGTATGCCTACTTCTTCTATAACAAGGATGCCAGGCTCACGCCCATCCAGGAGAAGCGCCTGCGCGCCATCTTCGAGGCTACCGAGCTTGGAGCAGGATTTCGTATAGCCATGAAAGACCTGGAGATCCGTGGCGCTGGCAACCTGCTCGGCGGGGAACAATCCGGCTTCATGAACTCGGTCGGTTTCGATCTCTACTGCAAATTGCTAGCGGAGGCCGTGCAGGAGTTGCAGGGGAAGCAGGTCGAGGTTGGCCTGCCCAGCGCCACTATCGATCTGCCGCTTGACGCCTATTTGCCCGATGAATATATCGGGGATCGCGCGCTCAAGGTCAATTTCTATCAACGGCTGGCAAATCTCAACCTGCCGGAGCAGGTCGAAACAATGGCGGCGGAGATGAGCGACCGCTTTGGCGCGCTGCCCATGCCGGTGCAGAATTTGCTGACACTGGTACGCTTGAAGGTCGAGGCCGTGCAACGTGGATTCGAAGCTATCGCGATGAAAGACAACGAACTCGTACTGACGGTCAGGCGCACGGTCGTGCCAAACAGAATCTTGCTGTACCGTCGTTTCCGCAACGAGGCGCGGGTGCAGCAGGGAGTGATTCGTATCCCTCGCCGCCTTCTGGGTCCAGAATGGTTGCAACAGATCCGCGACCTGTTACCGGAAATCACGGCCTCCGCTTCTTCAACAGCTTAACAAGAAATGGGCTGTAGGGGCAATCCCTTGCGGTTGCCCGATGGGCGGAGACAAGGGGGTTGGTATTAGCAGGGCAGGGGCAAGCCCCGCCCTTACCTTTTGGTATGCATAAGATGGAACATCAACGCCTGCTTATAATCGAGGATGCTCACCATACCGGTGCGCACGACCTGATTAGAGAGATTGAGCAGGGTTGATACGACTTGCAAGCGCGTCTCGTCGATACGGCCCTGCTGACGCAGTATTTCTAGCAACTGTGCAGGCCCCAGATTAGAGATATCCAGGCCCGCTTTCACCGCTTCGATCCGCATCCATACCAGGAGTTGGTGGCGCATCTGGTCAAAAATGGCTATATCATCCTCGCCAATCGGCATAATCGAGGCGTCGCGCTGACCGGCAGCCGCCTGCGTCACCTTTGGCGTGGGTTGGGTCAAGCCGCGCGAAGGAACTGAGGCAGGCGTTGGCACCATCCCCGAAATGGGCGCAACATAGCCACTGTTCGCTGGCGCCTTAGGAGGCAACGGACCAGCCGCAGGTGCGGTATGGGTGCTGTTCGCTGGCGCCTTTGGTGGTAATGGATTGGAAGCGGGAGAAAGTTCTATACGGGTAACCAGCGGCTCCGACCTGCGCCTGGACATAGGTTCCACGGGAGCATTAAGCGATCCCGATGGCCGCGTTCCCATAGGCGGCACTGATACCGGGTTGTTTGGCGCCGGAGGTGATCCTGTAGCAACGGCAGGTCTCAAAGGCTGCGCGGATACCGGGTTGTTCGGTGTTGGTATAGGCGGTAGCCCCATCGAAGCGGCAGGACTCAAAGGAGGCGCGCCTCGCGAAATCGATGGAGCGGCATCCGGCATAGGGCGAGAAATGCTCGGGGGCGCCGTTGCTGGAGCAGGAGGTATCGGCTGCCTGTCACGCTCAATGCCAGGCCCCACGATGCGCGACTGTATCGGTCGTGGAGATGCAGGGGCCGCTGAAGGGGAAGGGGTTGCTGCGGGACGCCCTTCGATTACAAGAGCGGGCTTGACTTCTCCGCGTAGTTCTTGCAACTGCTGCTGCAATGCCATTGTCGCAGCGGAAATCTGCTCCCAGTTCGGCTCTGTTCGTCCCTTCACAATTGGCGTAGTCCAGGAAACGACCGGGCGAGGGCTACCGAAGGCGGTATTGCCCTGCTTCTGGCCCGCCATATGGTTCCGTAAGCCCTGGACGACCGATGCCGCTGATGTATTAATCAGCAGGCGGATATCGGCCATTCTCTTGCGGCCTTGATCGCCAAAAAAGCTGCGGTTGCGCTGCACGAACTGAATAAAGAGGTTTTCCACCTGGAGCTGGAGATCAGGCGACATCAGGTCTAAGCGCCCCCAGGAAGTAAAGTCGAACGAACTGAGGTAAAGCCAGACTTCCTGGCGCTTGGCGCGATCAACGGGGCGCATCCGTAACGACTCGGTGCGATAATCAAAAAAGCGCGGATAGCAGAAATTAGCAATCAGCGTCTCGGCTAATTCAGCTTTTAGCCGGGCGAGTTCGGCGGGCGGGAGTTGACCCAAATAAGTGCCCATCACTACAACCTCTTTCGTTTTCTTGTTCGTGCCGCATACGCTAGATATTACTTGACAATTGTGATTGGCATCAACTGCAAAGCATTAGTACCGCGAGTTGGCATAACCGTCCCCGGCGCATTCACCATTTGTAAAGGCAGCCGGGCCTGCACATCCATCATTGTACTAGAAGACTGTGCGAGAGGTAAAAGGGCTATGGACAAATATGCTAGCCCATTTGGCACAGATGAGTTTTGCAGGCTAAATGTCTCGGTCGTCATGCGCACAACCCTGCCGGGCTGCCATGAGGTGGTCTGGCACAAAGAGAGATCGGCGACATCATTGGTCTCAAAATATTCTTTCCCATCGCTCTCATGCAACAATACGACCATCTGAAGCGGCGTGGCTATTGGCCTGCTAGTCTGCCAGTACGTTGTTATGACCATACGTCCATCATTTCTGCTGAAGGTGTTGCTCGTACTATTCGCGTCAATCTTGAAGCCGACCAGGTTTATACTATTTCTCTGATCGGCAAATGTTGCCTGAAGCCGATGCGTGGCCGCATCTGGTGCAGCATATATGTACGAGCAAAAATTCTCCGACAGGTTCGGACTCATGGATGTTACCGTATTTTCGAGATTCTGTCCGGGTTGTGCCGTCGAGGATGAAGTGATGCCCGGTGGCGGCAGACCGCGTTTGAGCAACAGATACCCATCTTGAGCAGCAACAATGCCATAATTGCCACTCAGCAGGACCTTTTTTAGCGTGTCCATATAAGTTCGCGGCACGCTGTAAGGATAAATATCGCTCGTGACATCCAGGAAGACATAATCGGCGCTATCGGCCCCATAAGGAAAGAGATAGATTTTCGTCCGGTGACTGAGATGCGTCACCAGATGTGTTTGAGCCGAAACGGAGGCATCGGGCGGAATCATGCTAATGAAGCGATTGGCTAAGGCAATATGGGTAGAAATTGTGGGCCAGGCGAATCCCTTTGAGAACGGCATCTGCCCATGAAAATCATCATCCCAGCGCACCGTCGAGAAGAGAATCAGCCCCAGCAGCACTACCAGCATACCCACATGTGCTACCCGTGCATATCTCCAGGAGCGAGCCGGTGCGGCGGTTTCTTCTGGGGTCCCCTGCTGCCAGTTGCGCCAACGAGCGCCAATTACCGATACCAGCCACAAAAGCAGCACGATAGCTTCAATTGTAGAAAAGATCAGGATGGGCACGATTTCAGCATTGTACTGGAACAGTCCACTGTACATCTGGAAGTTCGAGCTTAACAGATTGATCGCCAGCGACGGAAGAGCCATGACCAGCACCCAGGGGGCGAGCAGCGGTAAATACAGGGTGGGCGAGAGCAGCGTATCCAGATACGTCCGTCGGCCAGGAGAGAAAACATACAGTTTTATGAAGCCAAAGGGATGCCTGACGATATTAGTAACAATTTGCACCGGTCCATTGCCCAGTTGTCCATAGCGAGAGGCCAGCAGGGGATGTCCGGTGGGGCTGAAGAGATGAAACATCTGAAAGGCCAGAGCGAACCAGGCCACCGCGATAAGGATCAGCGCGAGGCCGCTGCGCCAACGCTGCTGGAAGACTATCGTCCAGAGGCCGAGCATAGCCACAACGAGCGGGATTTCCTCCTTGCAAGCCATCGCCAGGATGGCAAAGACCAGGAGCCAGACCGTGCGGCGCGTATACATAAAATACAGCGTAAATAGCAGGAACGCCGCCGTAAAGGTCACGGCATGAAAATCGGAGACCGTCGCCTGCTGCTGAGCAGGATAGAGCAGGTAAAGTACCGCGATTGCCACCGCTGCCAGCTCATTGCGCAAGCGCAGGCGTGCCAGCCAGAAAGCTGGAAAGGCTCCGCTTGCCACGATCAGCGTTTGCGCCACCAGCAATATCTTGGGATCGGGCCAGATCAGATAGAGCAGTGAAACCGGGAACAGGATTGGCTCAAAGTGAATAGCAAAGCGAGAAACGCCATCAGTCGTATAACAGTTTGTATCGGTCACAATATTGCAGATCGTCTGATGTAGCATATTGCCATGCAGCGTATTCCAGATTGCCTGGTCCATAATGCCAAAATCTTCAGCATTGAGGCCGAAGGCATCCTGCCGGGCGGCCATATAGAAGATAAAGAACAGGCTAAATGCGATCACAGCAAGAGAAACCAGCGCGGTGGCAAACCAGAACAGGCGGGTACGCGGCATTGGTTCCGGCGGTGGATAGAGGTAGAGCCGGTTACGCAGAATTGAGAAGCGTTTGCGCCACGTTGCACTAATCACGTCCTATCCCTCCTTCCACACCGACGCGCGACGACAGCTCCGACGATGTGCTATCGGTATCGCCCCCTTTCGCCGCGCTATCAGCTAATCCCTGATCAAGCTGCTCCTGTCGGATAGCGCGCGCCTGTCGCCCACCACTTACATAAGCAATGCCAACGCAGATCAGTTCCGCCAGCGTCGAAACCAGCCGCCAGAGCAGCGCCAGAATAGCGGATATGCCTGAGGGCAACGGCAGCGAGAGCGCGAAGAGACCAACTACCGCGCCTTCGCGAAATCCCAGGCCGCTGGGAGTGATAAAGCTCAAAAAGCCAATATCCCAGGCCATTGCCTCGATGCCAATACAAATCGGTAATGAAATTGGTGGAGCAGCGGGCCAGAGAGCGAGGAGCAGCACATAAAAGGCGATGCCGGCTACAAGCCAGCTCACACACCATGCCAGCGTCACCAGCAGGATGTCGCTATAGCGTAAAGTAAGCTCCACCGGCGCGCGTTTCACCAGCCGCAGCGCACTGTTTAACAGTCCGCTAAGCACGCGCGGATGCAGCACTACTAATAATGCCACAATCGTCACCAGTCCCAACGCCACAATCAGCGGCGAACCGTTCAGCAGCTTACCTATCAGTCCAACATCGCCCCAGAAGAGCAGGCTGACAGCGAAGATCAGCGCCCCCGCAGCCAGCTTCGTAATCAGCTCAATTGTCATACTGGCAAAGGCAATGGGGCGAGGAACGCCGTACTTGCCCACCCATAAAATGCGCGTCAGCACATGCCAGACATTGCCGGGGATATAGCGGACGAACTCTGAGGCCAGGTAGATGCGCAGGCTCGTACGTAAGTCTAGCCGATAGCTGAGGCGGGCCAGAACCATGCGCCAGATGATGCCAAAGGACAATTCCTGGAGAAGAAAGCCCAGCAGAGCCAGCAGCACCAGCCAGGGATTGAGCTGGAATTTGTAGGTTGTCAGGTCGTTCCAGTTCCGTTGTACATAAAAGAACAGATATATCAGTATTACCGCAGGCAAGCCAAAACGCAGCACTTGCTTCCCCACTTTTATCAATTTCGCCCTCTGCATCAATCAAGTTCCTGCTTAATACTAAATTCTTCGCCAGGCTGGAAGGCATAATGACGGATCATCTCGCTTTGTAAGCCGGTCAAAATGAACTGCACACCAAAGATCATCAGCAAAATGCCTATGAAAAGCGAAGGCTGGTTATGAATGGGCTGGTGGATCACGAAGTAGCTGCGAATGACCACGAAGAGATCTATCAGGATGCCTATCAGCAATGTCCAGAAGCCTAACGGGCCAAATAGCCGCAGCGGTGTACGCAGGAACGATATCAGGAAGAGGACGTTGAGCAGATCGATCAATCCCCTGGCGAAACGGCGCACGCCAAATTTCGAAACGCCAAATTGACGGGGATGATGGCGTACCTTGATCTCCGCGACCCGGTAGCCGCGCCACTGCGCCATCACTGGCACAAAACGATGGAACTCGCCGTATAATTTCAGATGCGGATCTTCAATCATCTCGCGACGATAGGCTTTAAAGCCATTATTAATGTCATGGAGACGAACGCCGGTCAACCCGCTGACCATGCCGTTAAAAACCTTTGAAGGCAGCGTCTTGGAGATCGGGTCCAGGCGAGGAAACTTCCAGCCGGAGACCAGATCATACCCTTCATCCAGTTTCGCCAGAAAGTTCGGGATCTCCTCCGGGTCATCTTGCAAGTCGCCATCCATCGTAAATATGACATCGCCGCGGCAACGACTAAAACCAGCTACCAGCGCGGGCGTCTTGCCGAAGTTGCGCCGAAAGCGAATCACGCGCACAATATCCGGGTGCTCGTCGTGCAGCCGCTTCAATTCGGCAAAGGTTCCATCCTTGCTGCCGTCATCGACAAAAATTACCTCGTATTGTTTCCCCAGTTGCTCAACCTGGCTTGACAGTTTCTCGTAAAGGGGACGAACGCTTTGCTCTTCATTCATCACCGGGATAACGATTGATAGCGCAACCTCCTGGGGAGGAGCCGGAGTAAGTGTTCCGGGCTTAACTTTTACTGCTGTCTCCGCTTGTTGCATATCTTCTATTCTCCGCTCACCGTCTTGTGGCTGCTACTTCTGTATCTTAAAGATGGTGCCAATTATAGCACACCATCTTTGCTCAATTATAGCGGCATGGTACCATTGCCCATTCTGCTAATAGAACGGATAAGCACCGAGAAGAGACACATCGCATACACTCTGGCTATCAGAGTGCCAGGAAAAGATCCGGGCGATCAGTCGTAAGAGAGTCCACGCCAGCCGCCGCGAGATGCCGCAACTCTTGCTCTGTATTGACCGTCCAGATCCCCTCTTTCAGGCCATGCTGATGAACAGCGGCCAGTATTGCGGGCGTGAATAGCCGCAGATCGAGGTTAATCCAGCCACACCTGAGCGAGCGCGCCTGCTCCATCAGCATATCTACTGCATGCTCCACATCTGGATTCCATACGCCTCTAGAAACAATCATCCCCGTTGCTATCGCAGGTTCAAGCGACTTTACCTCAGCCAGGACCAACCAGTCAAATGAAATAACAACCACTTGATCCAGCATCGCAGCCGCCTGCACCTCGCGCACAACCGCCTCTGCAATCTGCGGATAGCGTCCATAGCTGCCATCTCGCTGGCTGCGTTTGATCTCTATATAGACCCGTACGCGATTTTTGACGAGAGCAAACACTTCCTGCAACGTTGGAATTTGCTCTGCTTCAGGCCAACCGCCTGCAAAGTGCGCGGCAGCATTGAGAGAGCGTAAATACGCGAAATCGAGGTCAAGCACATTGCCGGTGCCATCGGTCAAACGATTCACCGTATTATCATGAAAAACAATCAAGTGTCCATCGCAGCTCATCTGCACATCCAGTTCAATGGCATCAACTGGTAGAGTCAGAGCATTGCGGAAAGCCGCCAGGGTATTTTCGGGTGCGAGCTGAGAGCCGCCACGATGGGCGACGCGCTCGAAACGGGTCGGCATACGATACCTCCTTGAAAAGACAAAATTGCCCTCATATCATGAACATATTTCGGGGAGGAACGCCCGAAATACAAGCGTGGGAGCATTTGTTATATAGTTATGGTAGCACGTTTGAAAGGAAGGATGCAGCAACATGGCACTAGCGCCTGGAATAAAGGGAGAGGCGACAACCACCGTCGTCCATGAAAACACAGCCGCAGCCGTTGGAGCGGGAGGCGTTGAAGTATTTGGCACCCCGATGATGGTTGCGCTGATGGAAAACGCGGCCTGGGCTGCGGTTGCAAAAGAACTGGATGACGGTCATGTCACAGTCGGCACCGTCGTTAATGTCAAGCACCTGGCAGCCACCCCCCTGGGCCAGCGGGTGCGCGCCACCGCCGAACTGATCGAAATCGACGGGCGCCGCCTAGTATTTAGAGTTGAAGCGCACGACGAAAAGCAAAAAATCGGCGAAGGTCTGCACGAGCGCTTCATCGTCAACCTGGAACGTTTTCTGGGCAGAATATCGGCTTGACGAAATAACACGGGTGTGCGGCAATTTTTGCACAACGGGGATGCAAGGGGCAACGCCCCTGGACTGGGGGCGCGGGGGCACAGCCCCCGATCCTTCTCTTTCCACGCCGCCGCAGGCGGTAGTGCAACAACATGACGGGTACCCAAATAACACTTGCTATTTGTCAAGCTATATGTTATAATTGATAGTGCATCGAAGCCAGAGATATAAAGGCTGGAGATGCAACTTCATCTGGGGATGTCGGGTTTCGACAGGCGAACAGATTGAAGAATTGCAGGTCGAGGTGTCGGTACGCACTCTCGTTAAACAACCGACAAAACAATAGTTGCCAAAACAGCAACTCCTCAATACGCTCTCGCTGCCTAAGAAGTAGTGACGCGTCGTCCGCCCAACCTTTACTCGTGGGGTTGGTAACGGGCGTCAAAGACACGAGTTGCGGTGACGATCACCGCCTTCTAGTCGTCATCAAAGACCAGAGGGCCAGCGCTGGCGCATCCTGTCGATGGGAGGTCTCAGCGCCTAAGCAAAGCATCGACTAAACCTGTAGTACATTCTCCGGTTAGTCCGTTTGGACAGGGAGTTCGACTCTCCCTCATCTCCACCAAGCACGCCGCCTCTAGACTGACTCTAGAGGCGGTTTCGTTTTGCTACCGTTGCTACATTTTTGCGATTGACACCAAATTTGACACCAAATCAGTACTGATACAAACGAAAAAGGGCGATTTTGATCGAGACAAAGACATCCTTTACCCACTACTTTTTTCATCCCCAAATGCGGTATCCCACTTGCTCATCGCCACTTTTTGCATCGAGAGCGAGACATGAGAATAGACATCTGCGGTCATGGCAATATTGCTGTGGCCCAGGATCTCTTGAATCACCTTCATCTCAACTCCCATGCTCAACAATAATGTTGCTGCGCTGTGCCTCAGATCATGAAAGCGGATATGAGGAAGGCCAGCCTCTTTGAGTAACTTATCAAAGAGCTTGACCACATAACGCGGGTTAAGGTACCCTCCTCGCAAGCCGGTAAACACGAGGTCGCTTTCTTGCCACGCTTCACCAACCTTTCGCCGCAGCTCTAGCTGTTGAATACGATGACTTTTCAGCATCTCTACGATGAATGGAGGGAGAGCAATATGACGTTTCCCGCTTTCGGTTTTAGGCTCATTCTCAACATATCCATGCTTGGCAATAAAATCGACGGTATGACGGACCTGGAGGCTGTTACGATTAAAATCAATATCAGCCCAGCGCAGTGCGAGGAGTTCACCACGCCGCATGCCTGTTGTTAAGGCGAGAGTGAGTAGGGTTTCGATTCTATGGCCCCGTGCCACGTTCAGTAACTGCTGCGCTTGTTCTATCGTCAGCGGTTGTATTTCCGGCTTAACGACTTTAGAAGGTTTCACAAGGTCGCAGACGTTTCGAGCAACCAGACTCCACTTGACGGCATTATCCAGGGCATTATGCAGCACACCGTGAATCAGATTGATCGATTTTGGCGATAGGCCCTGACTTCTTTTTTTATTGTAGAATGCCTGGACCTGCTGAGGAGTAAGTTTCTGCAGATAGACATGCCCTAGCGCAGGGTTGATATATGTATCGATGATCTTTTTATACTTTACATAGCTACTGGTCCGCAGTTTATCCTTCTGCACCTCTTCTAACCACTGCGTCAGGTAATCGCCAAGTTTCCTCTGTGGTCCCGCAGCAAGCTTCCCTTGTCTCTGATCATAGAGGGCTTTATCCAGCTTCTCATAGGCTTCTTTCTCCGAACTGGCATAAAGCAATTTATACTTTCCAGTCTCTTCAACGAGAAACTTTGCTACCCATCGGCCATTACTCCGTTGAAACACAGAACCTTTCCCATAGAGCAACCGTTTTTTCTTTGCCATAGTGACCTGTCCTTTCAAGGCATCGCTGCATTATGGCACTCGGAAGCGATGCTTATCTATTGATATCACTCAACGTTCAAGAAGCAGTCGCGGATTTTCTAACAGGTCTATACCAGGGAGCTTCTTTCTCCTCTGGAGGAAGCGTCCAGTGACCTCTCTCATTGCGGGCCATGCCCTTGGCGCTCATTTCGCGTGGTGTTAAGCAACGCCGCTCATCGCGGGTGAAGTTGCCAATGCGGTGGAGGGCAAAGGCAGAGGTGCTGCTAAACGTGCGGTTGCAGCCAGAACAGCGGGACACCGGCATGCTTACCTCCTTTTACGTTAAGATAAAGTCAAGCCCCTCGACACAGGGCCGGAGCAAGCGATACACTTGCTCTATGGAACCGTTGAAGATGCCAGAGAAAAGCTCTTTTCTCCACACGGCTCGACCGATTGAGGAAGCTCGCACTTCTCTGGCAGCCTTCCTGAGCGCAACTGTTGATGAGAAAGCCGCGCTTCGAGCGCCGCAGTAAAAGGGTATAGCTGCTCAGGAATGTTTTCTGGAGAAAAGGAGCTTTTCCATGTTTTACACTGGGATCGATTGGGCTGATGAAAAACATGATGCAGTGCTTGTGGACGACACTGGGCGTAGACGCGGCTCGATTCAGGTGACGCATACGCCGGAGGGTCTTGCCAAACTGGATGAATGGCTGAGACAGATGCTGGGTCACGAGAGTCAAGAGCAAATGGCCTGTATCATTGAGACCACCCATGGCCTGCTGATCACTTTTTTGCTTCCTCTCTATGCGGGCTATACAGACGCATACTGAGCTTGTTGTATTTTTTCATGGGTTTATACCTCCCTTTGTTTACAGGTGTTTTCTGAGGTTCACTGTTGATGACAAAAAGCGGTGAAACTTGGCTATTCGTGCGGGGTTACACTTCCATCCTGATAACAATTGCTTCCGCTTTCCGCTCCATGATGAGGTAAGGGATAACAGGCGACAGGATACGTGACTATGCTTTTTCAGTTGGCTTTTCCCTTTTTACATAGGGAATCATCGCTTGCGGCGTATGGAACTGCGAGCAGTATCGGCCCTGATAAGCAATCCTTACACAGGTTTCGATGCCGCAGGGGACACCAGATTGTAGCGTGGGACATTTGACATGTTCATGCTGCTTACTGCAATCAGGATCGGTACAGTTTTTCTGATTATGATGCATGACGTAATTGGTGCTCATCATTTGCTCCTTGATCACTGGCATTAAAGCACCCAGATACTGGTGCGCTTTGTCTTGCCTGGACATCTCCGTTTAAGCGAACATCCATGAAAGTTGCGTATAAGCGGAGGCGTTGCGGGCCTCCCTGAGCTTTCGGGCGCGAAGGTCCTGTTTAGAGCGAAGCGCGATAATCGCTTGCTCAGTAGGGGTAAGGTTTCGGACGGGTTTTGTATAGGTTTCTATGCCGCGTGCATTTTTACGCACAAGCATAAAGCCTGAAGCTCGATAGAGGGTCCCTTTATGCCTCTGCGAGTCACAATAACTCAGGATTTCTCGTACCTGATATGGTTCTTCCATCCATACCGGCGGGTGATAAAAAAGATACTCAAATACGACCTGCTCTAATGCCAGGCTTATCACGTAGCTTGCTACAGAAGAGTGCCATTGGCCCTTTCGATCATAAAATCCCGGGAGGATACTGGGCCCGATCAGCCCTTGTGGGTGATACCACTGCCCATCTTGCTGTAGATCAGGATGAAGCCAGACACGCGCCAGGTTGAGTATCTCCCATCTGGTCAGGCGGCATTTTCCTGCCTGAACATCCTCTACCGATCCATACCATCCATTTACGCGGGTTGCCTCTGGCCGCCCAAAGATCAAACAGCCAACTCGCTCGTTCAAAAGTGTTACGAGCATGGCTATCGGCTTACATCGGGCATCGACAGGGGTATGCAGGTAGTGGTGACGTTTTACCTGGTCTTGAGCCCACTGGAGGCCGCTCTTATCAGCGACTGTGACTGTAAGCATCCTGCCATTCCTCCTTCACTTTTCCAATAGTCGCCGCAACAGAATGGCAAGAGGCTCAACAATCTCGGCATCCAGAGTCATATCCATGCGTAGTAGCAAGAGGATCTGCTCCACAGTACTTTTCTCGGTCGTTTTTTGAGGTGCTGGGAGCTTCACGAAATCATCCGGCGAGGCTTCTAACCATTCACACAACTGGAGGAACGTGTCTGTATCTGGAATCCCGCCATTCTCAATACGAGAAAGTGTCGAAATGCTTATGCCTCCGATCCCTTTGGCGGCATTTCGTAGCGAGCGGCTTCCCCGTTTTGTTCTGACCTGCGCAGTAAATTTTTGCGCATCAAACAACTTTGCCATTGTGATACTCCCTTGTTCCGCTTCAAAGACAGTGGAAACTCTAAGGTTGATGATTGAATGTCTCGTTAGGGCGAGAAGGTAGGAGGCGCTCCGGCTTGAAGAGAGGTGAAACCAGGATGTCTAAAGGAGCGGTCTTTTCTCATTTGAGCGTTCTCTGTGCTAGATTCATCCACATGAAGTGAGGCGGTAGCTTCACAACGGGGTTGAAGACTTCCCACCTCACCAGCTAAGCAGGCTACTCAAGTTTCGAGCGCACTTCAAGCACACGCATCGGGCAGAGGTATGTCGAGGCAAGCTTATGTCCGTAGTCGATGATCTTCCCGCCGATTTCGCATTCCAGGAGGGCAAGCATCGGAGTAGCGACCTCTGCATGGAAGGGGATACTTCTGACACAAGTAGCTAAGAACTCTGTGCCTTTCTCTAGCGTTGGATAGGAAAACCAGCCGCCCCCATGATGCGGTTTAGCTGGCTGCTTCATACGCTTCCCCAGGATGTATTCGACCGTTGGGTCATAGAGCGAATAGTACCGGCCATTAATCAAACGTACCACCTTGTACGAAGTCATCGCCACAGGCTTCGCTGGCGGCTTGCGCTCTGCTTGTAGCTTGCCTGGCTTCTTTGCCCAAGCAGGGCCGTGCGCTTCTACAGTGCGGATGACGAGCTGCCGTACTTCATCATTGAGCAAACGCCAGGGGACTGCTACCCAGCCGCCGGTTGTCTCTTGTCGATAGTAGCGGTAGAACTGGCCTTTCTGAGTCATGTAGCCCAGCCGCCCATACTTCTCGGGTTGTGCGCCATGATACCCGATCAGTATCACGACTAGGCCAAGATCAGGGTCAGCAAGGATAATCTCGCTGCCGATGTAAGGCACGCTAAACTTACTGTGTTCTCCCTGTCGATGCAAAGTAAGCACCCATAGCCCGTCGGCATTCTGTACGAGCTTCGGCTCAAGCATTGACCGATCCAGCCAATCAGCATTGACCACGGCACTCGCCTGGACAATTTGCAGCCGCGCGATAGGCCAATCTAACAGCGAGGTAGCATCTGGTACACTTGCCAGAATACCGGCCTCCAAAGCTTCCGTAACTTCCTCTTTCATGGCGTCTTGCTTCCCTTTCTTTCTGAAAATGTCACTATAACTGAGAAGAACCTATAAATAGTCATTGCATCTAATACACTGTAATATATGCATGATATCTTTGTCAATACCTATAAAAATCATATTTACTCTTTTTATACTAAAACATCTGCTAAGCTGAGATGTCTTCAGAGCTAAAAACAGGAGGGACCTTTCATTATTGAGGCAGTTCTCTCGTCGCATTTGATGCTAGAGACATGTATATGAGGTTCTTCGTTGTAATTGAAACTACTCAGGCGAAGAACCTCATAGCCGATCTCCAGTGCTACTTACAAGAGGATGGTAAAGATGTGGAGCTAAGCTCCACCAAAAACCTCATCCCATTTCTTCATCGCCTCTTGTTGCATTGAGAGCGATACGGGCGTAAGGGCGTTGGTAAAGCTCCGATAACGGAACCCGAGAATGGAGTGAATAACCGCGATATTGACTCCCATTTCGTAGAAAAATGCGGCAGTGCTATGCCGTAGATCGTGAAACCGCAGATGCGGTTGCCCTATGGCGACGAATAATGGATAGTATTGCTGCCGCAGTGCGCTGGGATTAAGGGGTTGGCCCTTTTCGTTGGAAAACACCGGATGAGCATCATGTTCTGGCTTGCCGTGCCCCGTATGCGCTACTTGATACTCCTGAAGCGCACGCATTGTCATTGTAGGTAGGGCAATGGTTCGGGCTGCTTCTGTTGGTGTTCTTAGGCCAAAGGAAGACACCATTCGGCGCACTTGCAGGAACTGGTTCTGGCTATCAATATCTTGCCAGCATAACCCGAGCAGCTCTCCCCGACGGAGTCCAGTGGTAACGGCAACCGTCATCAATGCTTGAAGATCGTGCTCTTGTGCCGCTTCAAGCAGTTGTTTCATTTGCTTGATAGTGAGCCGATAAACCTCCCGCTGCGATACACGCTTTTTCTCCATCAAAAATTCCTTTCCCTGTTATAAAATCTCTCCCAAACACATTGCATGCTGGCTTTACGCTTTCATCACACTGTCGATAGCAACTGCGCCTGAATAAGCGAAACCGGCACAGGAAACAATTTCAACTGCCCACGGTAGGGAACCGGCTCGAAGGGGCGTGCGTTTGCGAAGACAAAGCCATAAGGGCCGATAAACCAGGGGTCATCGCTTTGATGAACGACTTCCACTAGCTCAGCGATGCCAACGATTGCGCCTTTTGTGTAGGCACGCTCATCCAGGGGGATCGCATGCTCTAACTCTGGACACCGACTTATCCATGTCTCAATGGCATCATGTTCAAAGGTGACACTGGCATGAATGAGTAGAGGGCCGCGATACTTCGTTGCCCAATCGCGATTTTCAATGGTCTTTGGTCGTATTCCGGCCTGGATAAAGCTCTCAGGATGAGAAAGCCAGTAGGCGTATGGTTGGCGCACTGATAAGCACAGGAGCGCCTCGTCTTCTTGCCCCAGCAGTTCTGGCTGAATTACTTCTACAGAGACTTGCTGCAAGAGAAGATCCACCACAACTTTCCGATGGCAAGTATGATAGGTCGGACATTGGCAGAGCAGAATAAGATCATAGCCTTCGTCAAGGTACATGCAGAGCCCTCGAATGCCTTCCGTGGGGTTAGAAAGTGTAATTGGGCCTCCTTGAAAGTTCACGTTGCCCAGATAGGCTCCTGCCCGCCGGTATCGTTTCCCATACTTTTTCTGAAGCGTCCCTTCGCGCCAGTCGATGCACCAGCTTTTGGGACGAAACCGGGTATCAATGAGCAGCATCTGCGGTTGCATCATGAGTCGGTCTACATATTCAAGTGCGCCATGCCTGCCATATCCTACAGGATAGACTTTTCCTCTCTGCCTTTCTTTGATCTCTACCATAGCAATGCCTTTTCTTTGCTTTATTGGACCATTGAGGGAGGAGAGATTGTTACCTCCCTCAGCCTGGGTTTCATCCTACGGATATATCGGCATTTTATGAAGCACGTTCGTATGAAACTTGCTCGTGGTCCAGTATCCACTTTTGCAGAGACTGATCGGATACACGCATAGCGTTGCCGACCAGCACCGATGGAAGTCCCTCACACTTAATGAGCCGGTATACTTTGGTACGTCCTACGCTGAGCCGCTTCGCTACCTGTGGGATGGTAAGGAGCTGAATAGGCTCTACGGGAATGGCCGGTGGAACCGGCGGTGTCGCTTGCTTCTTGCGGTTTCTCATGTATTCCCCTCCTTTGCTTTTTTCGAGACGAAAACACCACACAACCAGCACCCTCCGATCCTCTCGCAGCCCGGTCAGGGTTTGCACCTGGCTCCCGCTTTGACGGATTCGGGCTTCTTTCGTTGATTAGCTGATCGATAGCTCTTCCAACTGCTGCGCATCTTGAGGCAGTTGGTATCCGTTCTGACTCTCTTCTGTGTCCTTCCCCTTCTCAGGTTTTACCGCTGGAGCCGGCGTTGTTTTGAGCCACTTCAGGATCGATGCCACGGTATACTTCTCAGGGTTTTTAGGCGTCCTGGCAAAGGTGTTTTTCGCGTGGTATACGACCTTCTGTCTTGAGTGACCGGTCACCTCTATAATGTCCTCGACACTGACGCTTTTCACCCCTTTCGCTAGCCATACCTGGACGACTTTTGGATAGCTTTTCATCACATCGGCATATTCCCAGGCATCGTCCGATGCGGTTTGTTCGGGTATAGGCGGGGGTGTGTGTCTTGTATTCGTTATAGGACTTTCGACGGGCTGCTGGGCATGCGGTCGTTGCGATTGTAGAGGGACAGGAGCATTTTGCTTTATAAAAGGCGAGGCACCATCCGCTTGAACACGACCCTCTTGATCTTTCCCAGGGGATGCCTCACTTTTTATAGAAGACGAGGCATCAGGCTTTTGAATGTTCTGTACCGCTGCCATAACTCTGGCAACGCGCTCTTCTGTGATGTAGTTGGCATAGTTGGCATACTGCCGTTTGAGGTAGACCGTTAAGCCAGAAAGATCGGTCGATTGTGCAATCTGTTGCAGGCGCTCCAGGATCTCTGGGCTATTTGTCACCTTGTCATACATGACTCCTTCAACCATACCCAGGTCAGCCCGCGTAATTCGTGGCTGTTGGGGGTGGATTTCTGGCTGTTCCTGACCAGACGGTGTCTCGTTGCCGGACGGTGCCTCGTTCTGTGCAGCGGCAGGATGGCTCTCCTGTTGGTTGTTTTGCTCACGAGCAACGATCATCTGCTCTTCGAGTGCCGGACGCAGTTTACGAATAATGTCTCGCAGCAGGGCAATAGAGGTTCCCTTGAGTTCCTTCTGGGCCTCCTCGCCCTGGAGGTGGTTCAAGATGCCTTCGTGAACAATTTGCGTTGATAATCGCTTTGTTTCTTCCATCATCGCAGCATCAAAGAGGTTTCCTCCGGCAAACCCCTCACGGATAGCCTGCTCTTGCATGTCTTTGTGCAGTTCGTTAGCGACAAATGTTCCCGTGACGACCAGCGCCAGTAACACAGAGAGGGCAAAGCTAAAAAGTCCAAGATGCGCAAAAACTGTGTGGTAGAAAACGCCTCCACTGGCCGCACTAGCGAGCGCGCCGCCGGTAGCGATGAGCAATGACATCAGACGGTTGCTGCTCAGTTCTCGAATAGCGTTATTTCTTTTGCGCCGAAATTCCTGTTCGATATCCTTAATAGCCAGCCGGTACACTTTCCGCGCCGTTTTATAGGCTTTGAGATCTGCCTGGACCTTTGGCCGCTCGACCTTCGCCAGTTGCTCGTCGCGTTCTTTGGCAAAAGCGGCTTCCGCTTCTTTGATCTGTTTACTGCTAATCCTGATTTTCATCAAGGACGAGAGCGTTAAGTTCTCAATGAGATAGGCCAAACCAAAGCCGACGCAGCCAGCGACTATCCAGAACGGCCAGGCTCCCGGCACACTTTGAACAGCAAACGTGACTGTCCCGGCCACAATAGAGCAAGCCGAGACCACTTGCGCGAGCACATTGCCGCCGGAGATCTGCATCCCAATGAGCTGGTTCGCGATTTGATAGGTGCTGGCAATCCCCATATTCAAGCTGAAACGTGAACGCCTGGGTATCTGTTGCACTGGTGCAGTTGCTGGTTGGTTCTGAGCAGGCTGGCTCTGCAAAGGAGTCACTCGCATTCTCCTGGCAGACCAGGATAAGACCAGCGATGCCAGGGTCATCGCTCCGAGAACGGCGATGGCTATAGTAAGTATCAAAGATGGCGTGATCATTTCCATACGATGGCTCCTTTTCTCAACCACTTGAACGGCACGTTACAGGCGCTTCCTCTGGGCGACTTTGCGAATCGCATCGGCGACAATGCCGGCGTTTTTCTGATAGGCATCGCCGCCACTCACTTTGGGCCAGAGTTCTTTGGCAATGGCGTTGGGATTCATGGCTTGAACGAAGAACATCTCCCCAATCTGTTTTTCAAGCTCAGAAAGGGTCTCCTCCTCCACTTCGGCCCCTTCGGCCCCTTCGTTGCCCCTTCGCATCGCTTCATTGCCCCCTTCCACGAGACGCAACGAAGCTCGGTTGTTTGAAGGGGAAGGCGAAGGGGATGCTATCCGACGATCCGAAGGGGGGAACGAAGGGGCAAATGCGGGTCCTGGAATGGTAAATGGCATCTTTTGTCCGATCTCGCGGGGTGACATCGCATACCGCCGCGCCATTTCTGCCTTCGGCGTATGTGAACGTTCCCCACTGGAGCGTCGCTGATGAAATCGGGTGAGCAATTGCGACCCATCAGCAGCGATATAGACGCCCTGGCCCTGCTTAAACTCGGCAATCTGTTCTTCTATGGCAGTCGATTTCTTCACAAACTCCATACACCGTTTTAGGTCAATATCAAAGGTCTGCCTCATAATGAACATGACCTCCGACTGCGCCATAATTTTTTTGTTGACCTGGGCAAACCGTTGGGTCAGGATCACTGGAGAAATCCCACGCTTGCCTCCAATGGCGATAATATCCTTGTAGGCTTTGAATAACTGATCAAGGATGGCCGGATGATCAACGACGGACTCTTTCAGGTTCTCAGGTAAGTACCGCTGGGCCTCGTCCAGATACACATAGCTGGGGCAGCGGCTCTCGGGATGGGTATCTGCCCATAAGAACATGCCCCGGATAATCCCAACCTGGATCATGATGGCTTCATCCAGGCTAGGATAGGAGGAGAGGTCCAGAATCGCTTGATAGCCAACCTCCAGCAGTTCATAGCCAAACTTCACCGCCTCATTGAGCTTGTAACCCTTGTCGTCCCTTTCCGGCATGATGGCCGTAAAATCGTAGCGGCTGTGGCGCTGTTCCGCACTTTGGTGACCAACAATCATCGCACGCGGGAGCACCTCAACGAGCGAGAGATAGTCCCCTTCCAGGCAGGGAATAAGCAAAGGCAAGAAGTGCCTGCCGAACTCTTCGGCGAGCTTGGCTCCCAGTGTGGTTTTTCCTGACCGGCGCATTCCCACAATAAAAATGGCTTTGCCTGCAATGTCGTTGATGGGTATTTGCAAATTCGGTGCCAGATCAATCACTCCTTGCGTGCTAGCAGTCTGCGGTTCGTCGCGCTCCTGCGCTTCCTCTTCACGATGAGGAGCTTGAGGGGGCGTTACCTGGCCGGTGAGGAGCCATTGCAGTTTACTCTGTCTTGTCGTTGCCTGTTTGGGCGCTGGCAGATGGTCCATAATCGTCTCGCGTATCTCCTCGCTCCAATAGGCTGCAATCCCGCCAGCGACCAGCCCTATTGCCAGACTCGTCGCTCCCATCCCAACGAGGTCCGCCAGAATCGTGGTTGTGAGGGCCGCGCTACCAAAGTATTTGACTTTCTCTAAACGGCTCATCGTCTCCACGACAAGAGCAGGGGGCAAAGCGCCCCGCTGCTGTTCTTCTGGTACCTCGTCAATACGCTCCTGCTTGTCCATAGTGATGCTCCTTATACCCCTCGCGGAAATTTCTCAATGAGGGCCTCAACAAACACGAGCAGGTACTTCCCAACAAAAATGGTGACAAAACAAACGGCTATCGGATAGACAATCCCAATGAGGATCACCCCGAAGGCATCGGGACCGAAGCTCGTGGGAATGACTCCCAGGACCGTGCTTGTGATGAGGTTATGGCCTTTGGCGACATAATAGAAATCAGTCAGAATATCGCCGCCAATGAGGGCCCGAGTCAGAAACGAACGCCATCGACTATAGTTGAGCGCACTCGCCGTCAGAGCTGGTGAGACATCCTGATTGAACCGCCGGTGCAGCGAATGGAGCGCGGCATCGACCGGAAAGGAGAGCATGAAGAGAGCGATCTGCACCGCCCAGCCTATAGCTGTCGCGATGGTCTGGTAGTGATCAAGCTGCCCATTCATAAATTGCTGAAGTTGGTTAGCCGTCATCCCAGGGACCAGCTGCGTGGAAACCTGCAGGATATCAAAAACAGTCTGCTCGGTACTGGTAATCTGCAATTGGGAGAAGAAGAAAAATGCCACGCCGCTAATGAGGATGAGCACAATCAACATGAGCGGAGAGAGGGCAACAATCCCATTGATGAAGTGATCAGCGCCGACTGCCTGCTGTGCGCCGGTTCTACCGCGTCGTATTGGTGCCATTATTGCACCTCCGCTTCATACACGGTGTAGTCTTCGATTAGTTCGTCATGTGTGAGGATGGCGATAAAAAGGGGGTCAATCTCATACTCGTACCATTCGAGAATAATGTAGCCCACGCCTTGTTTGTCAGAGATCCCCGTATCGACAATCCCCACGTCATCGCGCTCGGCAAACCATTGCTCGATCTTTTCAAAAATCCATTCCCTGTTATCGGGTGCCATTGTGAGATGCACCCCTTGCAGTGTTCCAGAGGCTAAAGGTTGCGCTGGCCTTCTGGGAAGAACGTCTGTCTGGAATGAATATGGAACTAACTCAGTGCCCATGATGGCTGCTCCTTCCGGTTGTGTGATTGCATGCATCAGAGAAGGACGCACTCCGGTGATATCGCTGGCCTTTGCACACGCGTGCAATCTGCCAGGGACGGGCATCTTCGCTATCTGACCCGTTTAAGACAATGGGTCTATCTGGCCGATGAGGATGCGTCCAGATAAAGTGGCTCCCTTTGCCAGCGCGGACGGTATAGCCGCGCTGGTGAAGAATCTTTTTCAAGTGACGAATTTTCACAATGGTCCTGCTTCCTTTCGTTCAAAATGAACACAAGCTGTTCACTTTTGATGACAAAGGGGTCGTCAATTTTTGTGGGTTAGTGTCCAGATGTAAGAAAAGCAGGGCATCAATGAAGTGTTTAAGGGGAGAGGGTATTATCTACCCCTTTTTCCAATATCCCTCAACCAGCACATCTGGCTCTGGAATATGGACTACCTTGAGATACTCCCTGCACGCCTGCACCATTGCATCCTTGAGAACCTGCTCTGCCTCTGCAATCAGGGCTTCGGGACACTCCAGCACGATTTCATCGTGGACAGTTAAGACGAGGTGGACTCCGACTGGCAACTGATGGTAGAGCAGGGCAATGGCGTGCTTGAGAATATCGGCGTTAGTCCCCTGGATCGGGTGGTTTTTCGCGCTGCGTTCGGCTTCCCCTCGCCGTTTCTGAAGTTCTTCGCTTGCAAAAAACCGCTTGCGCCCGGAGAGCGAGCGCGCATATCCTCTAGCGATACCTTCCTTGCCAGATCGTGCAAGATATGCCGCGACGCCCTTATAGGTTGCAAAGTAGGTACGCATCAAGCGTTTCGCCGTTTCCAGGTCTACCCCAACACGGTTCGCCAGGCCCTGCGCTCCCATCCCATACGCTAATCCGAAGTTGACGGTTTTCGCGATGTCACGCGCCTTCTTCCCGTTCACCAGGTATTCCCTCGGGTTAGTATCTGCCGGGAGGCGGAACATCAGCTTTGCTGTTTCACCATGCAGGTCTTTTTCACTCTGCGGGTCTTTGTCCTGGGCAAAAAACTGTAGCATGGCAGCATCACCGGAGACGTCGGCTAGGATGCGCAATTCGATATTGGAGAGATCCGCGATCAGCAGCTTGCAGCCTTCTGGGGCGACGAAGCAGCGCCGTAAGTCAAACGGATCATCTTTTTCTGTCGGCTTGGGAATCTGTTGCAGATTTGGCTCGCGACTGATGATCCGGCCAGAGGCCGCTCCGAGCTGGTCAAAGGTCGCATGAATGCGCCCGTCGGTTGTGATATAACCCAGGACATTCTCGCCGAAGGCCGTTTCGAACTTCTCCAGCGCCTTCCATTCCAGTAGTAGCGGAATGACTGCGTGCTGCTGGACGACGTCTTGCAATGCCTCTTTTGATGTTGAGGTGACATACACCCCTAATCCTCCGAGGGCCTCCAGGAGTTGTTCAGAAGATGCGAGATTCACTGCTGGCAGGATGCTCTCGCCAAAGAGCGTTTCTCGTGTCGGTTGTGCGCTGGCTAGCGCCTGACCCAATATCTGCTTGATCTGTTTTTCCAGTGTTGTCTTTTGCTCATGCCTGGTGGTGAGAATGCTGCGCCAACGTGCGCCCTCTATACAGACTCCATGCACTTCCATCGCTGCGATGGCGGGCAAGGCTTGATGTTCTAACGACACCACGCGCGCCAGATCGTGCTGGGCAATAGCCTCCTGTTGACGCTCATAGATGTGATAGGGAACCACAATATCTTGCTGGATGTAGGCCAGTTGCTCTACCGGCAGTGGAGCGAGCCATTCTGCTAACCGTTGGTCCAGATCGATGAACCAGGAACGTTGCTCTTTCGAAACCTCAATCCCGTAGCGTTCCGCACTGGCCTTCAACGAGGTAGAAACGTGGATTCCAGCATGGAGCAGCTTCTCAACCAGCATCGTATCATAGACCTGCCGTAGCTGTACCTCAAAGTGTTGAGCGAGAAAGGACCAGTCGAACTTCAGGTGGTGTCCAATCCAAAGCGTCTCCTCGCGATGGAGCAGAGACTGAAGGGCCTCTTTCCAGGCGTGTTGCTGAGAAGCATCGGCGGTATAGTAGCTACGCAGATCAATCACCATCACCTGCTCAGGTGTTCCCAATGCCAATGTAATCACTTTACTTCTACGCGGATCTAATCCGGTCGTTTCCAGATCAAGCACCATCTGGCCGGGTTGTGTTGCGCTGAACTGTGCAGCCAGGTCCATGACTTCTTGTGCTGATGTGAGAAGGGAGAGGCATGGTGTTGTGGAACCATGCTCCTGTGACACAGCTATTGGAGGTTGAGTATATGCTGTCCAGTGCTGCTCGCAATAGGCAACGCCTTGATCGCTATAATACTCGACCTCCGCCCCGCAGATACTACAGGCCAGTGATAGTTCTGGCATATCCTGTGTGCCGTTGTGAGAGGAGTACATGCTCTGTTCATCCTTTCGGGGCCGCTCTTCTTGCGGCTCAATTGTAACGGCCTGGGTTGGTATTTCCAGCCCAAGCGTGACCCACTGACGAATGTCCTGGTGCTGTTGCAACATTTCGTTCACATCGTGCATCCAGGGTTGTAGTCTGGTTGCATGCGGCAAGGTGCGAAGCCACCAGCGCGCCGCCTCATCTCCATGCCCCTTCTCGTCAACATCAAAGGCAACTAAGACGCGAGAAGCCAGTGCAAGCGCACTCAAAGCGCGTGGAGTGCGTCCTCGTCCGGTCGAACCGGTGGCAAGACACCCCGCAATATCCTGAATGCCTGCCTGGATGGCCGCCAGAGCATCAAACTCACTTTCTACGAGCAGAACCGGGCGGTTTGGCATGATGGTATCGGTCTGGTAGAGGTAATTGGCACTGCCCTGGACTTCGACGTATTTACACTTGCGCGGCTTTTTCCCGCTGGCCCTGGCCTGCTGCAGGTCGTGTTCAATGTCTTTATCGCCCCGACGGATGTTGAGCTTCCAGACACACTGTCCGGCCATCCACGGAATAACGATACCGCGTGGCAACCATACTTTTTCGATGTGCAATCCCTCAGCAATTCCCCATTCGCCAGCGGGGTCAACACGCGTTGTTCTGTGATACCCGAGCTGAGCCTGCCTGATGAGATCATCAGTGAACCCGCGCCGGTACAAGTACTCCCGCGCAGGCCCTCCCTCGTCGCTCCACAATCGTTTCACTGACTCCTGGACAAAAAGAGAGGCACGACGCTGCCATGCATCAGTCGGTGGATCGTCGGGTGCTATCTTTGGCAGCGCCAGGTCATCTAACGGGCCGGTTTCGTCGTAGGGAATACCGAGCATTTCGCAGGCCCTGCGGCGGGAAATGCCTTCATAGGCGCAGACAAAAGACAGGACATCGCCCGCGCGTCCGCATCCTCGGCAATAATAATGGCATCCTCGCGCGGTCAGGGCTGGCCAGACCACAAACCCATCCTCATCAGCACTGCAATCGCTAAAAGGGCATGCCCCTTGCCATTGCTTACCAGTATGACTTGCAGGAGAAAGACGGGTATAGCGTTGAAACACTCCCACGACGTTGAGGGAGCTAGCGGAAACAGACATAGACACCTCACAAATTTTGCAGGAAAAACGTGGAAAGAAGAAGCGGCATGCAATACCCGAGCAACTAGGCAGAGAAGAGAGGGCTGAGAGGACAATGCACATGTACTATAGACTTTTCTATTAGAAAACTCCCTATGCTAACATAGGTATTCTTCTTTGCTTCTTGTCCTGGTTTCTGCATGGTTTGGTGAAGTGTAGCAAGTGTAGCACCGTAGCAAGTGTAGCAATCCCCTTATTTTACGCTCAAGGTGTGCTACACTTGCAATATTGCTAGCAATATAACAAGTGTAGCAACAGGTGTGCGTATTTTTCCTTCTTGCTACACTTGCTACGGTGCTACACTTGCTACACTTTGTTCGAGTACCGGAAGTGTAGCAATAGATACGCTCAAATTTCCCTGGTGTCCCCCTGCTACGCTTGCTACACTTGCTACACTTTGTCTAACGTCAGGATTATGGCGGGTTGAAGGACGGTGTGAGTTCAGAAAGGTTTTGCTACACTTGCTACACTTTGCCTTTCGGGAGAGGGGTAAAGAACCTCACAGGCATGGTATTTTGGAAAAGGTATATATATATCCCCCCTTCCTCTGGCAAGGCCCCTTTTTTCTGACCCCCTCGGCTGAAAAATGGCATTCTGGCAATGGA
Source organism: Ktedonobacteraceae bacterium (assembly GCA_035650355.1). Classification (GTDB taxonomy): domain Bacteria; phylum Chloroflexota; class Ktedonobacteria; order Ktedonobacterales; family Ktedonobacteraceae; genus DASRHT01. The sequence goes on along the minus strand of DASRHT010000050.1, from coordinate 35,590 downwards.
AAGCGGTTACGGTGTGGTAGGGCTGTAATAATAGCGAATAGTTCGATGCTGCACATCACGGGCCAGAACACCACTGCTGGTTAAGCTGTCAAGCATTGTTTTCACCCGATCCGTAGACTCATGCACACGCTGCGCGACTTCACGGGCGGTTGGCGTCCCCAGAGTCATCACCACATCAAGCACCTTGTCCTCCAATTGCTTTTCTGCTGTCGGCTCCGGCTCGCTCACTTGGGCCAGGAGTTCGTGGAAGCAGTTGCGCCAGTGTTCGGTCACTTCCTGCGCCCGCGCCCAATGCTTGAACTCAATATGCGGACTATTCGCGAGCGAAGCAAACAGCGCCGCGATCCGCAACGTTTTCATCGGGAGCCGTCCGTAGTTCCCGTACAGCACTTCAGTCCCATGCTCCTGCGCAATGTCCAGCAGGCTCTCTTCGTAGGTATAAAAAGCGTCCTCAATTTCGGGGCGGATCTGGTAGAAGTGTTCGTGCAGCTCCTCTCTGACCATCTGATACTGCTCGGTCATTTCACCGCGTTTGTCATAAAGCGGTTCGATGGATACGGACGGAACCCCTAAGCGGCGATGCCAGTCAACCAGTGGCCGTAAAAGTTCGCCCGGAACGCGTTGTTCTCCGCGAGGGAATCGATCACGGTTGCGCATGTGCGCTGGCGGGACGATGAAAGCAAATCGCGCAAAAAGGCCATCTTTCCAGAACTTCGAGGTACTTCCGGCGTAAGGCCGTATATCCGAGGGGGTCATACAGGCCAATAGCGCGAGATAGGGCTTGCGGATCAGTTCGGCTCCGCGCGCGACGGTATCATACCTGTAGGTGTCCAGGCAGTCATCCAGGATGCGCAGCAAGCCTTTGAAATCTGCCATTGGGCCATTTTTTTGCACCATTGCATCTAACTGCATCCCGAACTCTTCGTAGAACCATCCGATTTGAGCAGAGAAAGCAAGACGGTTTTTTACTTGCTCTTGATCTTCAGGACTCAGGGCAGCATATCCGGCTGGTATGCTACCTCCGGCCATGCTGGACATAAGCTTTTGCGGCGTCGTCACATTCGCCGAGAGGAGCCAGAGTAATCCGGCTTTTTCTAGTGCCGTCGTCGCAATCTTAACCGTTGTGCTTTTTCTATGAAGCGTCGTGATACCGACCAGGGCAATATAAAGTGGCGTGTATTGCGGGCCGCCAAAGTGGAAACCAACTCTTCGGGCGGCAATCGTCGAAAGCAGCCAGAGTCCGGTTGCTTCGTGGAATAATTCATACCCGCGAGGCGACCACTTTTTACTAAAAGGGATATAGCCCTCATCGAGCCAGGGACACGCGCCGCGCCCCGCCTGTTCTGCAAGGCAGGCTTTTTTGGGCAGAGAAGGAACGTACCCTTCGTCATTGGCTCCGGGAAGGACAACCGACGAGGACGCAGTAGCCTGTTCGTAGCGTGCGAGGAATCGTTGAAAAGAGGTATTACTTGCCTTGAGCGACGCATACGTACGATCAATAGCTGTAGGAGCTTCCGCATTGAGGGCTGTTTCGAGCGGAATGACAAAGGGCTCGTACGGTCCCAGGTCTTCTGGTCGATGTGGGCGCCTGCCCTCACAAAGGGCCTGGATGTAGGTATACACCGCGCGCCCCTGTTCAAACAGGTGATCTGTTGTTTGCGTCATAACCTCTCCTTCACTGGAACGTCGCAATGCACCGCTCCATAATCATCTGCATGACCGGTGGAGTGACCGCGTTACCATACTGCTTTGTTTGTTCGCGCTTGTTGCCTAGCACGACATAGGTTTCAGGGAATGCCATTGCCCGCCCGATCTCGGATGGCTGCAACATGCGAAAGGAGCAATCCTCCACGCGAGGATGCGCCTCTGTCGGGGTGACGAGCGCATGGCGATCTCGCGTGGTGACCGTCCCCATTGCCGAGCCAAGGGAATGGACAGCGTCCTGGCCGTAGTAACTTACCAGAAACGAGGATGAGAGAGCTGGCGAAAGCACTAAGCCGTGATGATTGCCTCCCGCAACGACGGTGCTCAACGGCTCCCCGGCGGAGCGTGCCGTTCCGGTCCTGTACAATTCGACGAGGTAAGGAATAACCAGGGCCTGATCCTGGCGGGTCGTCTGTGTCTGCATGGGGCGGGTGTGGACCGACGAAACCCTTCCGCTATCGCTGCCATGACTCAGGCCAACCAGGAAAGGCGATACCAGGGCCAGGCCGTTATCAGCAGTTTGGGTTGGCAAGACAGCGGAGACGGGACGCACACGGTCCGTCGTTTTGTTCGCCTGGAGAAGAAACGCCTCGTGGAACCTGCGTAACCCGATCTCGACCCGTCGGAGCGTCTTCAGCTTGAGGGGTTTCGAGCGGTCGCCAATACGCTGGATAGGGAGGTGCCAGTTGATGGCACTCGCTGCTGCATAATAATACGGTGCCACCTCACACGCACAGGATGGGCAGCGATAGATGTACTGTTTCCCATAGCGCCCCCACTTCCTGAGCGGATTTTTCCAGGATTGGATGGAGGGAACATCCTTGCTGCATTGCAGACACCAGGCCAGAGGCGTAAACCGCAAGTCCGGGGCCTTGTTCCCCTTTTTCCAGAAAACGATGTACATCCGGTCCCGCGATTGTGGCGTGGGGTGCGCGAACATGGAGTTGAAGTAAACTATTTCCCAGGCGTAGCCCAACTTTTGCATGATCAAGAGCCACTCATCGAAGAGAAGCCAGTCTCTGGCCTCCACAACGTTTTCCACGATGATCAGCTCATACTGGTGATACTCAGCAAAACGCGGCACATCGAACATGGTTGCGCGAGAACGCTCTGCCCCAGGGTCGATCTTTGGCGTCTCCCAAAGGTGCAGCTGCGCCTGCTGTTTGCGACGCTGGCCTTTGGCCAGGGAGTGATTCGTGCATTCTGGACTGGTAATTAATAGGTCTGTGCGTGGATAGCGGCGCGGGTCGCAGGCGCTAATATCGATGCAATCATGTAACGTCTCAGGAAAATTGGTATTATGTGTCTCGACTGCCAGCTTCCAGTGGTTCATGGCGAGAACGACATTCCCTCCGGCAGCTTTCGCGCCCAGAGAAGAACCTCCAGCTCCGCAAAACTGGTCAGTCACGGTAAGATCAGATGATTTTCTCATGGGTATCCTTTCACGGTGTTGAGAGCGACAGAAATCAATAAGGCTGGTATCCGTCTCCCCTGGCCGCATGGTCATGAAGTACATTCCAGCCAGGAGAGCTGATAACAGGGCGCACGGTAGAGACGCGGTTCGCGAGTGCGGAAGTGCGCAAACCATTCATAGGTCAGCAGTACATGGCGCGCTCGTTCTAATCCACGGCACCGGGTTTCCGGCGTGCAGGTTGGCGCTTTCCCGCCGGATGCATCTAGCACTTTGCAACTGGCGAGGACCGGCGGGACCGGATAGGCGTTATTGCACCAGGAAGCATATCCCCACATTGCATAGCCCGTCTGCCGGTCCTTCTTGACCGGTCGCGTCGAAGGCCCGAGGCTATCCTGAAGGACGAGCACGCCCTGAGGAACTGCGACGGAATTGACTTTCCGAGTCTGGCTCCCGCTGACCGGCGAGACACAGGCATACGGGCCAGTCACCACGGGATGATGATTATAATGCTTCTCTCCCAGTCCACAATAAAAGCGGATGGCTTCGTTGTGAGGTCCTGCGAGGCTTGATAAAGAGTTCACGCGCTTACCTCGCCCGCGCCAACATCCTCAAAGAGTGTGGCCTGTGTTTTTTGCCGCAGCACCCGCTCCAGGTTTTTCTGAGCGATCTGGACATACGCCTGTTTTAACTCAACCCCGATGAACTGGCGTCCCAGGAGAAGAGCTTCATAGCCAGTTGAACCGATGCCGGTGAAAGGGTCAAACAGCGTATCGCCAGGATTTGTCCAGAGCTGTAATGCACGCTCGATCACATCCAGTTGGAGAGGGCAGATATGCTTCTCATCCTGGTTTTCACGCGCCTGTTCCACATTGAGAACGTGGGTCTGACGGATGTCAAACCAGACGGGCGAAGCGAAACGCTGCCAAACCTCCAATGGGAAATCTTCTTTAGTGTGAGTCACTGGCTCGATCTGCGTCTCCTCTTCAGCATTCTGCGGCCATTTACGGAAGATCAGCAGATATTCCGGCAGGCCCTGGCGCGAGAATGTGCTATCCGTACGCAGTTGCTTGTAGAGAAGGCCATGCGCTTTTGTACGCTGCATCTCGATAACGGGATCTTTCCAGATGGTGACCTTGCTATGATATTGCCAGCCAGCGGAACTAAAATGTCGGATGATCTCCCCTGAGAAGTCCCTCAGGCCCGCTGCGCCGTCGCGACCTTTGTAGTTCACCAGATCTTTGCAATGGACGGCACAGAGGCGGCCTGGCCTGGTGACACGGAGCAATTCGGGAATGAGAAAGTCAAAATGCCGGAAGAATTCCGCATCATTGGCACAGTTGCCCATATCCTCTAGAGCATCCGAATAAATGTATAAGCTGCTAAAAGGAGGGCTGAAGATGCTAAAGTGGATGCTGTCAGCAGGGAGTGCGCGCGTCACAATTACGCAGTCGCCATGATAGAGCTGGTATCCCTCTCCCTGATGGTAGGTGAACGTCTGATGCCGTTGCAGCCGCAGATCATCCTGCGGCGATAACTTGGAGACGCTCGCATGCATCGCCGCGTTCATCTGCATGTGTGCGCGCATTTTCCGCTCCAACGCGGCCACGAGTGGTGCTTCTGTTTCCGCTGCCACAATAAGCACCTCCACCGTCTGCTTTTGCCCAAAGCGGTAGAAGCGCCTGACAGCCTGATAGAAATCTTCAAAGCTGTAGGAAAGGCCAACAAAGGCTGTTTTGTGACAATGTTGCCAGTTCAGACCGAAGCCCAGCATCTGGGGCTTACCGATAATCACCCGCGCCTGTCCGTTGGTAAACGCTGTAATCTTCCGCTCTTTTTCAGCAATGCTCTCTGAGCCTCGCACTTCAACAGCGTCAGGGATACGCTTTACCAGTTCGTCGGCTTCGTAGTTCGTGTTACACCACACCGCCCACATCTCCAAACTGCTATTCACCAGGTCAGCCACAGCTTGCGCTCGATCTGCGGCAGTCAAGCGCATTTCTCTATGGAGATTCGTGGCATTCATTTCAGGGGCGCGGAAGAGCTGCCCCTGCTCTACTCCCACAGTAATATCTGTCTCAATGTAGAGCCGCCGGATTTGCAACGCTGGCAGTGTAAACCCATCGTCGGAATAGCCCAGGTCTGAGGGTTTGCGCAAGGAGATGGCCCAGGAAGCAACCCAGGCCCAGAAATCCTTCTCCGCATGGCCTTTCAGACGGTAATGGCCGGATTTCATAGTATCGTTAATAAACCATCGTGCCAGCATTTCGTTGGAGAGCATGACACCCAGGAACTCGCTATGGTTGCCTATTTCCATCACGTCGTTGGGCGCTGGCGTGGCCGTGCAACAGAGCCGATACGGCGTATGCGAGAACGCATTTACCAGTGCCCGTTTGGTTTTGCCCATATAGCTTTTGAGTATTGATGATTCGTCAAGCACTACGCCAACAAAATGACCGGCATCAAAATGGCTAAGCATCTCGTAATTGGCGATGTTGATTCCAGGCTGTACATCTGACTGAGTGCGGCAGATGTGGACAGGGATACCAAGCTTTATGCCCTCGCTCACCGTCTGGCTGGCGACGGCGAGTGGAGCCAGGATGAGGAGATCCCTGCCAGTTTCGTGATGGATGATATCTGCCCACGAGAGCTGCATATACGTTTTGCCAAGTCCGCAGTCAGCAAAGAGGGCCGCGCATCCTTTTCGCAGCGCCCATTGCACCACGTCCCGTTGAAATGGGAAGAGCTTCTGATGCAGAGCAGTAAGGGGCACATCAATCCCCGTTGCATGCGCCGTTACCCGTTTGGTATCTAAAAAAGTTTCGTAGGGTTCTAGGTATGCAAAATTTTGCATACCTTCAGAGGGGCGAACGTGTGTATCTTTCATCATGAGGCAACCTCCGGCCAGGAGTTAGGAAGAATTGTGATCTAAGAAGTGGCAGCGGAAAAGAAAATGCCCTCATCGTGGGGCAAGTGCGAGAGGGCAATAGCTGTAAAAATTACGAGTATTCGAAACAGATCATCTGATCTGTACGAGTAGCTCGCAAGCGCCTTGCTTGCCATGCTTTGCGGCGCTATTGAGTGTTTTCTCCTTTCGTTGCATGCGTGTGTAGATCATTCAGGTAGGCGACCAGATCACAAAGCTGCGCCTCTGTAATCTGGTTCTGCTGGCAGGCACGCTCTAAGAGGATCTGGCAGATGAGCAATGGCAAGTGGGTCTGGACAATCTGGTACATTGCCGGATGGACTGGCAGTGCCATCACCTCTTCCAGGGAATGCCCTTCCTGAAAGAAGCGAGTCCCTAGCCGATGGAAGGTAGTTGTCAATTCCTCCTGCAACTCTGCTTCAATGCGCGCCATCTCCGCACGGTACGTTTTATCTGGCATATGCTACCTCCCTCATGATTCTTTGGGCACTTCGTAACAGTGCGGGGGATAGTCTCAACAAGAAAAGATCCGGTAGAGGTGATCTGTCTGGACCCCTCACTTTCCAGGTTTTTTGGGGGAGGAACGAGACGGCTTCGCCGAAAGTTCAACAATGGGAACGCGCGGTCGAAACTCAGCGAAGACACCCACAGGCTGCCCATCTTGCTCTGTTGCTAGCACCACCCCATGCTCTTGGACGTACCAGAACTGCAAACCATCACGAGGAAGGTAGGTCACTACCTCCTCCATCAGGTAGACGGGGTGCTGCTCCGGGGTGTGCCATTGCCGAAGACGGATATGATACTTCTCAGTGACGAATCTGCTTGCTGGGGCCAGAGGCTTGCGTGGTGCATGGCACCAGGTTTCCCATTGACCAAGCGCGGTGTCCGCTGGCTCGCCTTCCCGTGTCCAGTCCACCTCCACATCATCAGCAGAGACGAACGCCCCGAAACAGAAGAAGATCAGCCAATCGTCAGCGCGGCGGATTTTGCTGCTGTGGTACCAATGTCCATGCTTTTTTAGGAGTGCCTTGATGTCAGAGTGCTCGGGCTTCAATCGGGCCAGATGGTGTGCTGGTTGCATCGTCCGTGTTCTCGCTTTCTGCGCAGTGAGGGTGTGGTCCCTGGATGCGCGTTGGTATAGGTATCAATGAGTTGATCAAAACGACTGAGCAGTTCCTCCGTCGTCGGCACAGGCGGCTGCACCGTGTCGGTGACCGGCTGCTGCGTCACATGATAGCTATAGGGACTCAGGGTGACCCGCTTCTCCACGAGGTGCCATCTAGGCATGGGCGTATAGGCCCACCAGAGGCGATGCATCTGCTGATGAAGCTCGGCATAGGCGGTGGTCCACTTTCTCGACTCCCAGAGCGCCCGCGCCTGGCGATAGTGCTCCTGTGCCAGAGGCCGGTCGCTGTGATAGTGGGCAATGGCGGCCCGCATATGGGCAATCACTTGCTGTTCCCATCGTTTCATCGGGGGTTCTCCTTTGTGGGGGCAATGGGTCCTTATCTCCACACAGTATGACGATAGGTAAAGAGGTCTCTTGAGTGGCAAGGAGTTAGCGTTCCTACACAGCATTACGAAGTGCCATTCTTTGCGCTCAAATGAGCTTGGTTATAGAAAAGCTTCTTACCTACAGGGCAGTAACAGAAGGGAACATCTTTATGAAACGATCTCTACCATTGTCTTGGGTTTTAGGCAGGCAAAAGGACACGGTTCATGAACACGCGGCTTATACTCCCAAATGGGGTAGGAGCGCCATCCCCAGGTGTTAAAGTAGCGGCAGAAATCTTGTCCTTGCTTGTAATTCGTCCAGTCGAACCGGATCTTCACTTTTGCAGGATCTCCGAGCCAATTGAGCGGGAGTACAAACTGGCAATGCGGCTCACCGCCCCATGCAATGATTTTCATTGCCCGTTCGTAGCAAGCGGTAATTGGCTCATTGCCAACAAGACAATAGACTCTTTTCCGCCGAGGGATCTCCGGGTTCAGAATCTGCATCATGCGTTCTACGTCCGCCAACTCTCGCACCTCATCCAACGCAAATCGCCAGGGGGCGCGTGTCTGGTCAAGCAAGGGCTTCCATCGATGGTACGTATCCTCATCGAAGTAGCGCGGTTCAAAGCCACTGTTTGCGTCAAGCAGAGGTTGATCGAATGCTTGATAGCGGCGAATAATATGCTCCTGATAGGTTGCTGGGAGGGCAGAGAGGTTGTTGTCGCACAGCTTAGGGGCAGGAATGAAGTCAGGATCAAAGGTGAACGAGACGCCTTCCAAACGCGGAACAATACAGAAACTGCAATTGACTGGACATCCTCGCGAAGCAAAGCACATGTCATACTGGCCGCGCTGCTTGTCGAACCGCTGATCAAGTCCGCGCACAATTTCTAAGCCCGTTTCTTTTTGCCACCAGGATGCCAGCGCAAACAATCCAGGGCCTCCCGCCCAGACATCTGCTCGCTGTTTCATTCTGAGCGCGATCTCACGGGCGAGAGGCGCATGCCAACTGAAAACGACTGATAAAGCGACCAGGTCCGCATCCAACTCCCATATACCAGGATCTCCATCATAGTAGGCCACCTGGTATCCCTGCATCTTCAGCCAATCCGTGAGTTTACGAGCGCCAAGATTGTAGCAAGAATGTGAGGAAGTGGACGAACAGTTGATAACAACGGCTCTCATATGGCTACTGGTACTTTCCTTTTTCAGAGAGGTGCATATGTATTGAAGACACCCTCTTGAGCTGCTATTTCTGTGTGATACGTACTCCCTTTAGCTTAGCAGGAGGCTTTGAACAATCCCGTCAGCTACCACTTGAGGAACAAGCACATCACCACGGACTTCCTCACCCGTCCAGCCTTGCGGCCACGTATTTTCAGCGATGAGTTCCAGAATACGGGCCTGTTCCTCTGCATTGATCAGATCAATAGAGGGCCTCCCATCCTGTCGCGCTTGCGCATTCACTTCTTCCTGAATAGCCAGCACCTGTGCCAGTCCATAACGGCGAGCCTCTATTGTCAACGGCCCCAACCGCATCGGATTGGCGGCTAATCGCCCATCTTTACATCGGTCTGTTCCATCTTTGCGTAGTCGGCTGTGCGGCTTCGTCAGTTCAGCATAGAGTGGACGTAACCGTTTGAGTGGAGCCAGGTACCGCCAAGAAGGGAGGCTTAGTACTGTTTCGAGGGCTACATCTTTGGAAGCAAGGTTGCAGCCCACGCAGCCAGTACGGGCATTGATTTCCTCTTTCTCATCGCCTCCATAGACTTCCGCAATGACCTGTGTGGGAAACCCATGTTTTGGGGCATGAAATGTCAGCCAATCCCAGACATGGCATACGCGCCAGTGTAGGCAAGGGGCCAGGATATCCGCTACTGCATCCGGCGTTTTGACCTGATACCAGCCTTGCCCACACTCCGCGCCATCCTTCGCACACGAGAGAGCAATCCGTTGATCTCTGGCGGCACTCTCCCCAATCCTAACCCCTGTCAGCAGCAGCAACTTCTCCTGAGACTGCTGCCGTATTTCCACGAGTGCGCGCTCCATTGGCTCAATCTTGAGCTGAGGCGTACACCAGCGGAACCGATTTTTAGGGGGCGGCACTCCCCGGCCTAACATGTAGACCATGAAACGATTATCGAGAGCGGGTACCACAACGCGCGTGGTAACTCCTCGCAGATGCAACGCCTCCAGGACCTGCATAGCCGCAGCTTGCAATGGAGGAAGCTCCATCCTGGTATCGGCATAGAGCACTGTCAAGCTTTCTGGGGCCTCGATCTGCCCGGAGGCAATCAGGTACGCAACTAGAACGACGACGCTGGTGCTATCTTTTCCGCCACTATACGCAATTGCCCAATGGCGAAACAGAGGACCATAGAGACGTAAGGATTCAATGCTCAGCTCAAGAGCATGATCAAGGGTGAGCCGTTCGCCCTCCCATAAGCTTGTCGTTTTCATGAACATGCCTCATACATTCGTTTTTTCGAGACTTTGTGTAAGGCCGCATCCTCTTCGCCAGGCGTTGCACAATGTTCCGGCAATGTCGCTTCGGACAGATACCAGAGGTACCACTCCCCATGCAGGAATCTTTCGGTGAGGATGACAGTGGTCTGGTGAGCTTGTTCAAAAGGAGTTCCCTCGTTGTACACCCGCTTAAACTTCACAACCCACACAGGAATAGACCAATCATCGCCTAACGAGCGTAGCAAGGACACATCAATAATGTGTATGGCTTCATTCGCGTGGTTGCGGTTATGCGTGCTCATTATCTGCTGCTCAACTTGAGCTCTGGTAAAACGTCGCTTCATCTTGATCTCCTTCCTCTCCAGCTGCGAGGAATATGGTTTAACACCACAATAAAATGGCATGCATGCCATTACTTCGAAGTCCCTGCAATTCTTTCTGCAAACTGCTCCGGTGTGAGCTCTTTGGCCCCGAGCTGCAACGCCTGTCTACGCTTGTTGGCTGTCAGATCATAGTGCCAGAGCCGAGGATTCTGATGCTTCTTCTGGAACCATTCCCGTTTGAGTCCAAGCCGCCTGGCAAAAGCATGTAACTCCTCTTCTGAGTCAGCAAGCATATGACACGATTGAGACCAATTCCAACGCTCGTTTTCTGATCTGCGGTAAGGCTTTGTATTGATCAGTTGATCGACATATACGCTCATTTTCACTTTACCTTTCTGTATATGCCGTTACGATTCCATATCACGCGCTGGCCCTCCCCTTCGCACTCTGTTTCGCGCCTTTCTTTGCCGCTTTCTGTTGCTCTCGCTCTGCTATCGCCTTCCCGATCAGGTCCGAGGCTTCCCCGCTTGTGATCTTCTCAGAGAAGGGAATATTGAATTTTCTGAGCGTGTATATCTGTTTCTCGGTTGCAGGGCCAGACCGCCATCGGGCATTGTTATCGACCAGAACGAGCTTGTTCTCGTCGGCCTGGAGCAGGCGCGCCTTCATTTCAGCGTGCTGCTGTGCCCATTCAAGCGGTGAACTTTTTAGCCATTGTTGCGCTCGGAAAGCCGGAGCCAGCTTTGCCCAAACTGAATAGTACCCCTCTATTTCCGGCTCCTGAGAAGGTACCAGCATGATTTTATGTTTCTGCTCCCCGACCTCCAGCACATAGGCACCGCTTGAGAGGCGCCGCCAGTCCATACGCGCTAGCATATTAATGGCAACGTCTTGCGTCCGCTTCGTGACTCGTGCCCGACGCTCTTGTTGTTCCCTCAGCTCGTCTTCTTGTTGCTCTCGCTCTTTGGCTTCAACGATGCTTTCACCATCTTTGAGGGTTTTGCCTAGCATTTTATTGAGCGTGAGTGGTTGCAAGCGATGTTTGAGGCAGTTATCCGTGATATCGAGAATAATGCAATCCCGCTTCCCGGGAGCAAGCCGCGTACCTCTTCCAACCGCCTGAACAAAAAGCGCCCGCGATTTCGTGGGCCGCGCCATGATAATGCAGGATGTCTGGGGAGCATCGTATCCTTCCAGAAGGACCCCACAATTGCAGACAATTGTAATATCGCCGCGCTCATATGCATGAAGAATGCGCCTTCGTTGTTCCGGCAGAGTGTCCCCGCTCACTGCGGCAGCCCGTATGCCAAAGGCATTGAAGGTGGCCGCTAAATGTTCCGCATGCGCGACAGTTACCGCAAAACATAGGCCCTGGCGGCCTTTTGCGTGCTTGAGGTACGCCTGTGCAATATGCTCATTGCGCGCCAGCGTATCTATCGCGATCTCCAGTTCGTCCACCTTGAAGTCTCCGGCCTGGATATGCACGTCGTCCAGCGAGACGGCGGTTGGAATGGCTATTGCGCGCAGGTCACATAGAAAGCCTTGTTCAACCATGTCAATAATGCTGGCCGAAAACACTGGCTCGCCAAAAACCCGCTCAATACGTTGTTTGTCTGACCTATCCGGCGTCGCCGTCACGCCCAGGACAAACGCTTCGGGCAGCGCATCCAGGACGGCTTGATAGCCAGCTGCGGAACTGTGATGGCATTCGTCAATAATGACCAAGCCATAGCCAAATTGCCGTAATGCTTTCAAGTGTTCTGTACGGCTAATCGTCTGAACGCTGGCGACGGTGATGGGCGCGCCCCACTCATGCCTTCCTGCACCAACCTGTCCAATAACCGCCATCGGATCAACGATGCGAAACTTATCCGCTGCCTGCTGAAGGAGTTCCTGGCGATGCGCAATGATCAGCGTTGTGAGACCGAGGAGACGTGCAACCTCAGTAAACACGATGGTTTTCCCGCATCCGGTAGGAAGAACGACTAATGCTCGCCCTCCCTTTGGTCGGTGTTGAAACGCAGCAAGAACCCGTTCAATACAGGCCGTTTGATAAGGGCGAAGGGTGATGGTGGGAAGAACTGGCTCTGATGGTACAGCTAACACGGGTCTCCCTCCTCACTTAGTTCATTCTTAATACACTCAATCTCTTGAGCTGCCTGCAATTGTTTTTTGCAAGTGAGGCAGCATGGACGGAGAAAGCAGTCCCCTTTGACCTGAACGCGAACACCGTGACTTAGCTGGAGATAGCAGAAGTCGCAGAGACCGAAAAGCAGTAGACGCGCTTCTGCCCCGTGAATGGCAGCATCAAGAATGCTGAACGCCTTATGAACTTGTGTTTGCAGGATTTTTGCTTCCTCAGAAGCATCTGAAGAGAATATGTGGATACCGCCAGCTCTATAGACTTTGTGCAGGATGGCAAGGGCTTCTTTACGGGTCATTTTTGGGTTCGGGAAAAGTTTCTTGCTCTCCACTAGAGATCACCTCCGGTATACTGGGGAAACAATGGCGCTAGCTCACGGCGTAAGGTCGCGAGGGCTTTCTTATGATGGTAGAAAGCGTTCATAGAGCTGGTACGCGCCGAAGATGCCTCGTTTTTCATGCTATTCAAGGACTCAGGCATATAGCCAAAGCCATAGTGCCGCTCAATCACCTGGCGCTGCTTCTCCGGCAAGCTTGAGATTGCCTGACGAAGTAACGCAGATGTGGCTTCCTGCACTGATGTCGAAACAAACGTTTGTCCAGTAAACAGAGTGTCAGCGAGTGAGGTCCCGTCGCTATTTTGAGGCTTCTCTAAGCTCAGCGTCCCAATGCGTTCTCGTTGTGTGTGTTCTCCATATCCTTTACAATAATTGACCATCGTAGAGCGTGCAGTACAAAGAAGGTAGGCGTAGGGATTAGGATGATTCAGCGCTCGTGTATATGTTCTGAGGAGCGCAACATTCGCAGAATTCACCAGGTCGCAATAGTCTTCTTGTTCCTGGGGACGTGCGTACCTTGCAGCCAGGGCGCAAACGCGTCGTTGTAAAGAAAGAATGATCTGGTCACGCACGTCTTCACCAGCCCTTGCGCGTTCGACTAATGCTTGCTCTTGCGCTGCAGTGAGCCGTGGAAGTGGGCTGCTTTCCACCGGCGGGACCGGAGAGGGAGCCTGTCGTTTCTTCATGGGATATCCTCCATAAAAATTGACAGGCCAGGGGACCTCATGTACAGTGAAGAGGAGAACCTGGACCTGTCGTTTTGCTACAGGTGGCTATAAGGATTCTTCAATGGGCCTTGTGTGCTCAGAACACATAGGGCCTTTTACGCGGCCTGAGACTGCTGTTCCCGAGCTTTCAAGTCTCGCTCAATCGCGTCCAGGTGTTGACTGGTGAGAGCTTTCATCTCAAAAGATGTGAAGTCGAGGAGCTTGCAAAGGTGCTTGATAAACTCCCGGTCCGTCTTGCACACACCGAGCTTCTTTGCTAAGGTATAGAGCGAGTTCATACGTTCTTTGATGACGGCGATATCTAGCGGCGGAGGTGTGTTGGTTCCTCCTACAGACGGTTCGACGGCTCGTACTGCCGTAAGAACTGCGGCGTCTTGAGCTTGCACCGTGGATTCGTCGCGATCTTCTCCGTCTTCGATATCCAGGGCCAGCTCAGTAGAAATGCCAAGATCGCGCGCACATCTCGCTTTCGCGGCAGTTTCAACTTTATCCAACTGGCTAAGTAAGCCTTGCTTCAGTGCCTCAGTTTTGCGCGTCGCCAGATCTGGATCACCATTGCCCAAATACAGGGTACATTTGACAATCACAAAGTTACGCTCCACATCCATATGAAGGATCTCGCTACGAAAGTTGGCATTGGGATAACGCATGTTCAGCTCATACAGGCGCCATGCCGCCGGATAATAATCTTTTAACCCCTCCTTCGTCCGAATCTGGACTAAGTGATCTCGCGGGTTATAGGATTTCGTGCTCGCATTAGCTTGTTCGGCCATACTTTACTCCGTGGTGTTGCTAGAAAAACGCTCGACATACGAAGGGACTGCTTCGAATTGGTCAATAACATGCAGGGCCGCCAACCGCTGCAATTCAGGAGGAAGTGCATTAAAGCGCACAATCTCGTACTCTTCCTCCAGAGTGGTATCGTCAGATGTGATGGTAGGCCTTACATTTTGCATATGGCTATCTTGCATTCTGAACGTCACCCACTTCTTCCCAGGAGCCGTCGCTTCTGCGCACCACCTGAGTCAGGAAACTGGCCAGAATATATGCCTCAAAAGTCGGGTAGTTACCAGGTGGAACGACAGCCACATAGCCTGTCTTGCCGTCCAGAGAGCGGCCAGTCACCTCAGCCTCCATAGGTGTGCCGTTCAACAAATGAATTAGCTCTTTCATATTCAAATCCTTTCCACGTCCTTTGTTGAAGAACCTAAACCTGGCTGAGAGGACTACTACACGCCAGCGGCAACGGAAAAAGCTGCTGGAAGGCCGATAGTCAGCCGCCATACCACTCTCTCATGTTCCGGCGAAAATCGAGGAGCCACGTTGACCAACCGCTCGTGCTGGCTATGCCGATGCCAGCGTTGCAACTGCGCCAGGAGCGCGCAACGCGCTTTAATGGTCAGCGCGTGTACCTGCTCTTGGGTTTGGTAGAGCTGGCTCATCAGTGTGTCTATTGCGGCGCTGAGCAGGGCCTGCTGTAGTAAGAACGAGCTCGTGCGGCGCAGCTTCTGATCAACGTTCTTGCCCTGGTGCGTGACCATCTTGATGGCGTCCTGGAGCTCTTCTTGCGTTACTTCAACCGTATCCAGAGGGGTCAGCACAGGAGAGGAGAGCGCGGGTGCTACTGTCTGTTCTAGCGCCAGTTTCGTGAGGGGCTGGACCTCTGCTGCATGGGCGTGCAGCAGAGCCAATATTGCGTCAGGACTCCGTCTCTGAGTGCAGACGTGATCTTCCCACTCCAAACGCTCCTCCCACGGAAGGGAGGCATACAGTTGCTGCTCCGTCAGCAGGACCGTATAACCGTGAGAGATACCCTCCGGGGACGCAGCGACGCGAGCCATATAGACATGGTCTTCAAGAGCACGAATGACCTGGATGTAACTGAGGCCGTTGCAACTAGCATCGCTGCGCAAGCTGGAAGAATCTTCGGAGCAGGTGGATTCATCAGAGAGAATATCAGCAGGGATACAGCAGGTAACCAGATAGCCGATTCGCTGTGCAAACGTTCGGGTTGGGTATGCAATCGCCATTATTGGCTCCTTCTTCGCCCTCCTGGGCAGTAGATTACTAGGAGCCTGTGAGATATAATGCTCACAAGCCCGGTGACTGGCATATGTGCTGGCCTAGCCTGGAAAACTTTGTCCAGCGCATATACTAAACGGGTGGTTTGGAGGCACTTATGGCAGCAACCATGAGTGCTTTCCTCATCTAACGACATACAACTACTTCGTAAAAGCGAAATTGCTTAATGGTAACATCTTCATTCCGTTACTCAATAGGTCTGTTCCACTTCTCCCGTGCCCGTGCTTGTTGTCGATAGCGGCTGAGCAATCGTCGCTGCTTGCGTGTCGCCCACCAGTGAACAAAGAACCCAATCCAGAAAACGATGAGCGTCCAGATGAACCAGATGAAAACGTTCACCACGCCTTCACCCTCCTAGTAACGGTAGCGGTCGCTTTTAGATCGACGGTTAAACAACAGACCGCCTATAATAGCACAGACTAGGCAGAGAGAGACGAGAAACCAAAAATTCATGCTGACAGTGATATTCATCATTGGCTGTGACCTCCTCAAAATGCTGCTGAGTTAAACTAAGAAGCGTTTACAGTGGTTGCTGTCGGCTTTCTTGCTACAATTATGCCTCAGCATTTTCTGAGCAGGAACAGCTTTTACTCGACTATCTTTCATGAACCATTCGCCTTTTAGCCGCCTCTAAATTGTGCGTATCTGTCCATATCTGTTTACTTATGTACGAGAGTGTCAACCTATGAGAATAATAACATGTACAATATGGTTTGTCAATACTTGTAGGTAAGTGTCGGGTTATGTGGAAGTGAATAATAAAAATATAGGGGATTGACTGCAATTGTCGGAGTGTGTACCATATATTTATTCGACCAAGAATAGTAGCCCGAGTGAGGGATTGCAACCCCATGAATTTTATATAGTCGTCATGAGCCATTAGGATCGAAAAGAGGAAAAGCCCGAGCGCGGGATTGCAACATGTCCACCCCTAGTTTTTCTGTTGTAGACATCCACTCTCGGAACGACAATTTGCCCGAGTGAGGGATTGGAACCGAAAATATTGAAAAGAGGTGAGTTCTATGCCCTTAGAAGTCGAAGGGGAAGTTTATTATACAGCTTCCGAGGCTGCTCAGTATCTTAATATCTCGAGAGATACTTTTTATGAGAATGTCAAGGAGAAGCTACAGCCATACAAGCCAGGTGCATTAAAGCGGGTGTATTATCGCCGATCAGATCTGGATAAATTTCGGGGATTACATCCTACGGAGCAGCAAAAACGAGATAGGAATCCAGAATAAGCGTGCATATATAAGTTGTCACTTTGCGATAAGATCAGGTAAAATTACCCTTAGGACGTAAAATCATAGTACGCATGTTATCCCTTTATTCAGGAGGGATGATTAGTATGGAGATGCCTGTCAAAGAACCGAGGCCAAATCGTCAGTTGCGTCACGAGAGAGAAATTCGTGGCTGGTCTCAGCGCAAAGTGGCAGATGAAATAGGCACGAACGTAGATACAGTATCTAAGTGGGAACGTGGTATCAATGTTCCTGACCCGTACTTCAGGGAAAGACTTTGTGACCTCTTCCACAAAACCGCTTTAGAACTTGGCTTCATAGGCGATAGGTCTGGCATATCAAAAGAAAGCCAAAGGTTGGCCCGCTCACGTTCTTCTGGAGAGGGGCACCCGGAGGACGTTTCGGGGGCGGAGGGCATGAATGTATCCCCCATACGGCGAGAAGACTGGGGTGAGGCTCCTTTCGTAAAAATGCTCTATGGAAGAGATAAAGAGCTTGAAAAAATGTCCCAGTGGGTGCTGGCTGATAAGTGCTCTGTTGTGGCCCTAGTAGGTATTGGAGGTATTGGTAAAACCTCCCTGGCGGTCCGATTTGTCGAGCAGGTAAAGGAACAGTTTGAGTATATATTCTGGAGATCCTTACAAAACGCCCCTTTCTTGAAATCGGTTCTGAGGAGTTGTATTCACTTTTTCTCCCAACAACAGCAAATAAACTTGCCAGAGCCCATCAACGAGCAAATTTTGATTTTTTTAGACTATCTACGCAATCATCGCTGTTTGGTCATATTAGACAATATGGAATCCCTTCTTGAAGAAAAACGTGTAGGAACCTATCGGCAAGGTTACGATGAGTACGGGATGCTGCTCCAATCCATCGGTCAGACCAAACACCAGAGTTGTCTCTTGCTGACAAGCCGGGAAAAGATGCGCGAAGTGGCACGCTTGGAAGGTCAGGAAACGCCTGTTCGTTCACTCCAACTATCGGGGCTAGGAGCCTCTTCCAGTCAGGCGTTACTCCAGAACGCTCAGATGTTTGGGGGCGATGAGGCTTGGAAAGCCCTTATTCAACTTTATGCAGGAAATCCTCTTTATTTGAAATTAGTGTCAGAACCTGTGCGGGAAGTATTTGGTGGAGATATAGCAAAATTTTTAGAAAAAGGGAGTTATGTCCTGGGGGATATTCGAGATCCCCTCGATCTCCAGTTTTCGCGACTTTCAGATCTGGAAAAGAATATTCTGTATTGGCTAGCAATCGAACGTGAGGCAGTCTCGTTTGATGAACTGCAAGACAATTATGTCTCGCGACTCGCTGAGGAGGAACTGCCTGGAGCACTCTGGTCGCTACGACGTCGTTTTCTGGTGGAGGTTGATACCGCTAAACGCCCTCGTTTTTTTCTCCAGCCTGTAATTACAGAGTATATTACAGATCAATTTACTCAAGAAGTGATTCGTGAGATTGAGCAGGAAAAGGTGAATGGAATATGCATGAGCCATGCTTTGATTAAGGCGCAGGCAAAAGACTATGTGCGGAACATCCAAGATCGCCTTATTCTTGCGCCTGTTGTGAAGCAACTTCTTAGAAACTTTGAAGAAGCTGAAGTTGTGGAGAAACTTCAGTGCATGCTGAACCGGTATCGCGATAAATATACAGGGCAGGCAGGGTATCTTGCGGGCAATGTGCTGAATATACTTATTTATTTAAACGCACCATTGCAAGCGTTCGACTTTTCTGGCCTTACAGTGCGACAGGCATACCTACGTGGTGCTAGTCTGCCTGATGTGAACTTTACCCGGGCTGATCTTACTAAATCAGTTTTTACCGATACCTTTGGGAGCATTTTAACCGTGACTTTGAGTCCTAGCGGAAGCTTGCTGGCGGCCGGAACGGCTAATGGTGAGATCCGGCTGTGGAGAGTCCACGATGGAACGCCATTAAATCATTATACAGGACATCTGGGTTGGGTTTGGTCAGTTGCCTTCAACTCAGATGAGTCCTTGCTGGTAAGCGGGAGCGAAGACAAAACCGTACGTCTCTGGGATGTCCAATCTGGAAAATGCCTCGCTGTTTTAGATGGGCATACCAATCGTGTTCGATCTGTAACTTTTAGCCCCGACGCTACGCTGATTGCGAGTGGGAGCGAAGATCAAACGATTCGATTGTGGGAAAGGGCTACTGGCCAATGCTTCAAACTTCTGGAGGGGTATGGACAGAGCGTCAGGCCGATTGCTTTCAGTCCAGACGGGACTAAACTGCTCAATGGTGGCAGCGCTTCGTCAGCCTGGCTCTGGGATGTAATCTCAGGATGCTGCATCCAGCGTTTTGAGGGACATGTTAATCAAATCTGGTCGGTTGCTTTTAGTCACGACGGCAAGATGATTGCAACGGCTGGGGATGATGAAGTTATTCGGCTCTGGGATATCGAGACGGGAAAGTGCATCAGGAAACTGCAAGGACACACTGGCCGCATCTGGTCTATTTCGCTTTCCTCTGACGGAGCCCTGCTGGCCAGCGGCAGTGATGATAAAACTATTCGGCTATGGCATGTTGAGTCAGGGGAGTGCTTCAAAACACTGCAAGGACATACCAATCGCATTTGGTCTGTTGCGGCAAGCTCTGATGGGGCCGTGATCGCTAGCGGCAGCGATGATCAGACGGTTAGGCTCTGGAACGCAAAAACTGGCCAAAGCCTCAATACGTTGCAAGGCCACGCAAACTGGATCTGGTCAGTCGCCTGGAGCCCTTCCGGTGAGTATATAGCCAGCTGCGATGAGGATATGACTATTCGACTCTGGGATGTAAATGCGAAGCATTGCTTTCAAGCAATGGGAGGGCATACCAACCGAATCCGTTCGATTGCGTTTGCTCCTGATGGCAGGACACTGGCGAGCTGCAGCGAGGACCAGACAGCCCGTCTTTGGTCATTCAAGGGAGGTCTCTGCCTATGGACTTTTCAGGCTTCTTCCAGCGAGGCAACCCCGCTTGCTCTTCCCGCCAACCGTGTGTGGAGCGTTGCTTATAGTCCGTCGGCCAGGGTTATCGCAACCGGCAATGAAGATCAGACAGTTCGGTTATGGGATGTGGAAACCGGAGAGTGCCTACATATCCTGAAAGGCCATGAGGGATGGGTATGGTCAGTTGCCTTCAGCCCTGATGGAACGCTTCTGGTGAGTGGTGGCGAGGATACAGCGATAAGGATATGGGATACGGCCACTGGAGAGTGTAAAGGGCATCTTCGGGGGCATACGAGCAGGATCTGGTCCGTTGCTATCAGTGCCGATGGCAATGCCGTTGCAGGGGGTGGAGATGACCAAGTTATCTTTCTCTGGGATCTTCATACACAGCAGCTTACGCATACGTTTGCCGGTCACACTAATCATGTGAGGTCGATTGCTTTCAGCCCCGATGGCTCTGTGCTGGCCAGTGCCAGCGAAGATCAAACCGCCATGCTCTGGGATTTGAAGACGCATCAGCACCTTCGCACACTAGAGGGACACACCAACCGTGTTCTGTCTGTTAGCTTTAGCCCCAATGGCAACAAAATTGCGACTGGAAGCCACGATGGCACTATTATGATCTGGGACATGAAAACGGCGCAGTGCGTCGAAACGCTCAGACCTGATAGACCTTATGAGAGAATGAACATTACAGGTGTACGAGGGCTAACAGAGGTACAGAAGAATTCTTTAAAATTTCTGGGAGCAATAGAAAAATAAATAAGTGCTCATATTTCATATGATGCTTTCGGTTGAAATGGACGGATAATGTCTGGAACAGATCCTGTAGCGACTTGTTCGGCAAGGGCTTCGCCAGTGATAGCACTGAGCATGACACCAAAGCCACCATGCCCGCTGGCAATAGACACATTTGCCAGCCCTGGAACCGCCCCTAAAATGGGACGGGAATGCACTGTTTTTGGTCGGAGCCCCGCCCACATGCGGAGAATCGAACACTGTCTCAAAGCTGGAACAAGACGAGTGCCGACATCAAGCAAGTGAAGGATCTCTTCAGCAGTTACTGATGTGTCAAACCCGACCTCGGCCTTTGTTGCCCCGATGATCAAGTCATTATTCAATTTGGGGGCAATATAGATATCCTCGTCAAAAAGCCCCTCGTCAAAGATAATGTGGTGGATCGGATTAGGCGGCTGCTGTAGGGCGACAATTTGGCCGCGCAATGGAAAAATCGGAGGAGACCAGTGGAGCCACTGGCTACAGCATGCAGACCAAGCTCCGGCGGCGATAATCAGGTGGTTACACGAGAGAACCTCACCTTGAGCCGTCTGAACAGCCAGAACCTTGTCGTTCGCTGATCGTTGCAGTCCTACGACCTCGCAATGTTCACAAAAAGTTGCGCCTAAAACTTTTGCAGTGCGAGCATATGCCAGAGTTAAATTGATGGGATTTACCTGGCCTTCTTCAGCAATAGCTACGGCTGCAGATACTTCTGGGAAGAGTTGCGGCTCTCTTTTGTACGCCTCGTCAGGAGAAAGCATTTCCACATGAAAACCTGCTTGCTGATAACTTACGACCCAATCAGAGACAGGCTTCACCTTCTCGTGAGGTAAAACGCGCAATGTACCGGTCAGCCGGTACTCGATATCAATACTACTGCATTCTTCCAATTCTGGCACGAGGGCAGGTAAGCGTTTGATGCCTTCGAGGAGAAAACGTCTGTAGTCGTCTTCCTTCGCAAGTGGTCTGATGGGAGCGAGTAAACCAGCGGCTGCACTGGATGCTTGCGAGCCGATATGGTTTTTCTCCAGAACGAGCACATCGATGCCTTTCTTGCGCAAGAAGTAAGCGATTGAACAACCAATGACCCCTGCTCCAATTATGAGCACTTCAGTCGAGCGTTGCAAGTTGTTTCTCCTGTCTGAAAAATCAGGTGTAAAATACCAGGATACTATCGTTAGCAATTATACCTCTTGGAATTGTTCCTGTCACGGGAGTATCAACCCCTATTCACTCTTGCTCGGTTTTTGTGGTACCCTCAGCTCCTTCCCCCGGATATGGCATGCCCGCTATACCATTACGCTCCCTGACGGCTATTCGTTTTTGGAAATGCTAGGACGTGATGGGGTGAGCTTGCTGTATCTGCCAGCCAGTGACGTGGCTAGCATACCGGGCGTCGAAATGCCCTGATGTGCTCTTATTTGGGCAAGAACTCCTTTACGGCACCAAACGCCCAGGTTTTGATGTTGGCTCACAAAACCTGGGCGTTTTGACTATGCGCTTCAGAGCTTTTATTATACCATTAAACATGGTGGGAATCAGATGGGCAATATATTTGGGAGAAAAGAGGCTTATGCAAACACATCCACCACTACAATGCCATTTTTCAGCCGAGGGGGTCAGCAAAAATGGTCTTTACAAGAGGTGGGCTAGTGATTGGTACCTATGCTCTGGCTGGCTAAAAGGTGATGTATTGATTGGATGGATCGATCTTCCGCTTAAAATACCAGTGCTCGCATCCGTTTTCAAGCCGAATAACGTGAATAGCCTCCCATCCATACATTCCCAGGATAGCAACATACTTGCTTGTTTCCTCATCTGCTTTATCGAGATCGTCCCCCTCGTAGATGGTATGCCTATCCAGCCCGTGTACGCGGTAGAAGCAATAGATGACGGCGCATGGCGCGTCTGCGGTCGCCTTTCCTGACACGGGATAGATTCCCATTAGACGTTCGAAGAAGCTTCTTTCCCCTCTTTGCGGCAAGGCCCCCTGTCCCGCTGCTTGTTGCGAGCTATCCTCTATATACTGGATGGAACAATATTCCCACTGCACCAGGGGTTCCCTCCTCATACAGGTCGTACCATTGTCAGAAGTTAACCTAAGGCTATTGCCATATAAGTTAGTATAAAACAATATCCAGCGTTGTAGCTACGGACAAAGGTTCATTATAATACGCTATCCCACAACAGATGTACCTTTGTAGTTTGGCTTCCTTTAACGAGTTGCTGACGTTCTACTCGCTCTGTTCCGACGAGATGTCGTCCTCGGAAGAAGCATCAGCCTCTTGACCAATCCGCTCCTTCAAGGCGGTGAGCCGCTCGCGGGTGGCGCTGGTCTTGGGATGCTCCGGCCCAAGCGCCTGTTCGCGGATGGTAAGTGCGCGTTGGTAGAGCTCTAACGCTTCCTGGTGGCGTCCCTGTTGCTCTCGCAACGTGGCGAAATTATGAAGGGTCTCCGCTGTGTCGGGATGTTCCGGTCTGAGGTGCTGCTCCCGGATGGAGAGAGCTCTCCGGTAGAGTGGCTCGGCCTTGTGGTACTTGCCTTGCTCCTGGTAGAGGATCGCCAGATTGGTGAGTGGATAGGCCACCTGGGGGTGCTTGAACCCCAATTGCCGCTTCAAGATGGAGATCGCTCGATGGTAGAGCCACCTGGCCTCGTCGTACTTGCCTTGTTCGGCGTAGAGGCTCGCCAGTCCGTTGAGTGGATAGGTTATCTGGGAACCTTTCGGCTCCTGCCGCTCCAAGATGGAGATCGCTTGCCAGTAGAGCCGCTCGGCCTCGTCGTACTTGCTCTGCTTACGGCAGAGGCCTGCCAGATTGGTGAGTGGATAGGCCACTTGGGGGTGCTCGATCCCCAAGTGCTGCTCCCGGATGGAGAGTGCTCTCTGGCAGAGTGTCTCCGCCTCGGCATGCTTGTCTTGCTCGGCATAGAGGACCGCTAGGCCATTGAGCGAGCGAGCAACATCGAGAGGCTCCGTTTCTAAAGCTTGTTCCTGGATGTGCAAGGCCTGTCGATAGAGCACCTCCGCTTCTTGATAACGAGCACGCTCTTTGAGATACCACGCGGTTACATAGAGCAAACGCCCTGATTCGGGGCGACTGATCTGAAACTCCTCAACACACTGGGCAGCCAGTAAGGCGTGTGGTAGGAGGCGTTCACATTGTAGCCAGGTCCCCGGCTCCACGTCTGGAAACGCCGCGTTGACTGCAAGCATCGCCCGCTCTGCCCAGGCGCGTCTCTCCGACGCTTCCAGCGAGTCCTGAAGCACAGCCTGGACCAATCGATGCACTGAAAGTGTCTTTTTCTTAGGCTCACGGCGTACCAGGGAAAAGGCTCGTAACACCTCCAGCGCCTGGTTGAGTAAATAAGCATCGGCTGCCACGGGGGAGAGCACGGGGCCAAGGAATGGTGCTTCTGCTGTTAGCACCTCTTCCGCAATCGCATCAGGAGCCAGATACGCACACAGATACAGCAGGTCTGCGGCGGCAGGGTTACGCCGTTGAACCTGCTGAAAGTTCAGTTCAAACGTCGTCGTGACCGAGTCTGGATGATCTGTTGGGATGCTCTCTGCTATCCGTCGTTGCAGTAGGCGCTCCCGGTGCGTGTGAAACAACACCACATACTCGGCAATGCCACACATCGTTTCCAGGATATAGGCTCCCGCCTGGTCAAGTGCCAGCGGCAGGTTGCCCAGCAGGCGCGTAATAACTCTTGCCACTTCAATATCACTAGCTGAGGCATCCTCTAGCGATGCATCGAGCTCCAGCACTTTCGTCCGCTTGAGTAAAAACAGGATGGCATCCTCTTCCGGCAAGATTTCGAGCTCCAATGCCTGTGCGACGGGCTCTGTTACTTGCCTACGCGTGGTGAGCAGCACCGCTCCTTGCCTGTTCTCTGGTACAAAGGAGGGGAGCAGGTGCAAGTCTTCGATGTTATCTACGACGAGGAGCCAGTTGGTATGCTTTTGGAACCAGCGACAAACCGCTGCTTTCACTTTGTTCTGGTCCGCTTCTTTCACTTCAGGCAGATGGAGTATCTCAGCAAACCGGACAGATGATGCTATCAGTGCCTCTTCGGTGTCCGCGCTTGCCCAGAAGATATCATGGTAGCTTTTCTGATAACGGTAGGCATATTCGAGCGCCAGTTGGGTTTTGCCGATTCCTCCCAGTCCGCTGATCGCCTGCGTGAGGGCAACCTGTTTGCCCGCCGAAAGCAGTGTATGAAGTTGTTTCAGTTGATCGCCACGTCCTGTGAAATACGGATTTCTTTTGTAAGGCGGTTGATGAAAGGAGGTGTTCAATGCCGTGATAGTATACGCCTCGAACAACTGCGCTTGCTCCTGAGCTGTGAGGCCAAGTACCTCCACGATTTGATATAGAATCCCTTCCGCCTCTGGCTTATAGTTCCCCCGCTCCCACAAGCTCACTGTCTCGCGGGTCACACCAAGCCGCTCTGCTACTTGCTGCTGCGTTAGCTTCTTTTGCTGGCGAAACGCTTTGAGCAGTTCCCCAAAGAACGGCTCTTCCTGGCTCTTTCCCATGTTCTTTCCTCTTTTCTCACTTGCACATACGCGACTGCATGCGAAAGCCTATTTCGCGTGCAGTCCTCTACAATAGTAGACGAACGTGATGCTGCGCAGCAAAAACGTCTACGAACGGTCTATCAAGTAAGTGAGAAAAGAAAGGGAGAAGAAGGTGATGGATCTTCGCGTATCACCACATTCCCACCAGGTGAGGAGACTTCTCGCCTGCTGGTTGCTTGTGCTGCTGGTCGCAGTGAGTTTAGAGTTTTTGAGATGGATGAAAGTGCGTTCGCTATCTCGTGTTGGGCTATATGGGACAGAGGAAAACACAACAGCTTTCTGGGAAAGTCGCTACACAGATACGGATACTCAGATGCTTCCGGTTGAGGCACTCCCACGAAGAGCAGCCGCTACAAAAAACGCTGCGCCGCTCTTGTTGGTGAGCGTCACGGACGTAGAAGTACGAGCCGTGCTTGGCATGGTACCTGGTGCGCTTCCCGCCGTGATCGGCAACAGAACCTATTATGACCTGGGGATGGTTGGGGACACACGAACGTATCTGGTGCAAGCGACAGGGATGGGACCATCTGGCGTGCGTTCTTGCATCGAGGATGGCATTCGTGTCCTTGCCCCATGCGCCCTCATCCTGGTCGGAATTGCTTTTGGTCTCCAACCGGAGCGCCAGCAGATCGGAGATCTGCTGCTCTCCCGCCAAGTGCAGGATTACGATCCGCAACGCTGGGGCATTGGGCCTGGCCAGGAAGTAGTCATTCATAGCCGGGGGAACCGGGTAGCAGCGAGCGAATGGCTACTAGACCGCTTTACGGCAGGCAAACACCAATGGAGCGGGACGGCTCAGGTTCAGACAGGATTACTGCTCTCAGGATCGTTGCTTGTCGATCATCCAGAGGCTCGTGACCGGTTGCGCCACCTGGCTCCAGAGGCCATTGGTGGTGAGATGGAAGCGGCGACTCTTTGCGATGTGGCACAGCGCTATCATGTGAACTGGATCGTGGTCAAAGCCATCTCAGATCGAGCCGATGGCAACAAGCAGCAGCACGAACAGGAATACCAGCGCCTCGCTGCTGAAAACGCCGTCCAGTTTGTCTTTCATGTCATCAGTCAACCCAGCTTTTTGCCTCGCGTGTAACGCTTGGATCGGCCTAATGGATCATCTCGTGCTTGTGCCACTTCTTCTCCTGCGCTCACAGTACAAATGAAGGAGTGGCACAGAGCAAAACGACATTGTGAAAGCACAACGGGTTTTAATGAGCAATTCTCTTTATCCGCTATATTCATCCTGTTCCCGTCGCAATATGCATACTAGCATTATCAGTACTGAGCATTAGTAAGTACCTTTTTCGGTACCAACTGGATGCTAACTTCGCCTATCACGCTGGTTTATCAATTCTTGGATGTCTTAGGAAACATGCCAAGTCAATGCTTTACAACCGGTCTGGCTCATCATCATCGGGATCTGGCACCGGGATCTGTGGCGGCTCAGCAGTTGGAGGAGAGACTATAGCTTGCACAGGCTTTGGCGAACCTGTTTCCCGTCTTTTTTGTGCATTCCCTTTTTGAGATAGGCTGCTCTTCTTCGTGCCTGACCTAGCCACCGGTTCCTTTTTCGAAGGTACGCCTGTAGATGTTGCCGGAGAAGGGGAGCCAGTATCAACTTTTATCTGTGGCTCCTGATTCGTTTGCTGCTGAGGGGACTTTTGAGCGAGCAGGGGAAGCTCCCGTTGAGCTTCCAGTTCCAACTGCTGGCGTTGTAAGACTTCCAACTGCTGTATTTCCTTCCAGCTCTCACGCACCTGTTGGACTGTGATTGGGATTTGTGCCGTCTGCACCTGCTGTGCATGACCACGATGTATCCAGTATGCTTGCCCTGTTGCCTGCTGAATGACGTTTGTCTCGGGGATGCGCCAATCCCAGACTGGCTTGATGTGCTTGCGTGAGATACCCTCCTCATCTTCTGACCACGAGGTTTCCAGGCGGAAGCTTTTCCCGGCGCGCCTGGTCACAGGTCCAGGATCGCTACAAGCGTGCAAGATGTAGGTGCTGCATGCGTCAAGGATGCGTTCCGCGTACTCCTGTGGCCCCAGGCCAGCATAGCCTTGTGCTGAAATGATGATGCTGCCGCCAAAGGAGCGTACTTGCTCAAAGAGGATACTAGTCTCTTCCCGCATGCGTAACGCGTTAAATTCATCAATGATCAGCAGCGTTTGGGTTCCGATTCGCCGGCGTTCAGCAATGTAGTGCATAAAATCCGAGATGAGGAACCGGCCCAGGCGTGGCGCCTCATTGCGCAGCGTGAATCCACGGATACGCAAATAGACCGCATCGGCCTCATTGTAGTCAAGGATTCCGTCAAGCTGGCCGGACATCGCACTGAAAAAGACGCGATAGCGCATCTCAACTTGCTGGAGCAGATGCTCATCCAGTTGGAGCACTCTTCGGTACAGCTCAGGGTTATGTCGATATATGACCTTGAGTCGATCAAAGGACAAATTCGCCAGAAACTGGCGGCTGCTACGTGGTGTCGTCGGAGTTCCCAGCGCCAGATCCAGGGCATTGGCAGCAACATCGCCATAGTATGCAGACTCGCTGTAGTCAATCACCGAGAGTAGGCGATTTTTCAACTCTGTAGGAGTACCCAGCCAGCCATTGTAGTAAAGCGCCGGAAAAACTTTCACCCTTGAGGCTCCCGCTGCCAGCATAGCGGCGACGAAGCGCGCGGCGTTATCTTCGCCTTGCTCCTCTTCCCGCTTGGTGTCGCCTTTGGCATCCAGAAAAATCACCTGCTGATGGTAGACCTTGTACGCTCCATAGGCGATACGCAAGAGCGTTTCACTTTTGCCGGAGCCTGATGCCCCGAGCGCAGTGGCATGGAGGCGGAGCGCGCCTTGAGGAAAGCAGAACAAGCCTTTCTTCTTCCACGGCAGATCGTCCATCGGTTACTCCTGTTCTTCGTTCTTGATCGGAACCCCGATCACCATCATGCCTCCAGCTTCATGAGGAGTATGGTGAGGGCGACTGGTACGCTTCCTGGCCTTGCGCTGCCTCCGTTCAATCGAACGCCGACGATTGCGCTCTTTCTGCTGAAGCTGGCGCGCAGTATCGTCGTTGCTCTGCGCGCTGATCTCCTGCCAGAAGCCAACAATGCCTATCCCTGGAAGCGTTTGTAGCCAGATCGGCCAGGTCGCCGACCATAACGCACGAAAGGGCCAATGATTGAAGTCCGCCTGATAGTGCCTTACCACCAGAGCATACGCTGTCAATTCACGCGTGACCAGTTGGATAAGGTCCTGCTGGTAGAGCCTGTATTCAATGGCGATACTTCCAGCAAACAGCACGAACCAGAGGATAAATCTCAAGCGCCAGGAACTGACCACCCTGGCGGTGAAACGCTGGACACAGAAGCCGATGAGGAGAGCAGGAAGTCCAATCAACAGGAGGAGTAGAGCAACTATCATACTGAATACCGTCCAGCCAACTGAACCGTCACCGCTTGCGGGCAGATTGTTTCTACGATATTCCATAGTCGCCTCCATACTCCGCGAGATGATAGAGAACAAATGGCTTTTTCATCTCCGGGGAGAAGGCGTCTAACATCGCTTCTATTTTGCGGCGTGAACCGCTCGCTGCAAAATACCAGACGGATTTATACGAGACGGCCAGTTCGCGCAAATCATCGAGCAACTCCTCATCGTTTTTCGCGTGACGCTCCACCTCGATAGCCGTCACCTTGCCATTGGTCGCATTGGTGAGCAAGGCATCGGGGGTATGCGGGCGCTTTTCACCCTTTACGAGAGGCAGGGCCTCCTGACGGATCTGTCGCTCCGACTTCCAAAAATCATGGGGACGCTTTTCCTCAATCGCCAGACGGACCTGGTTAATATAGTAAAGATGCGGGAGCCGGACGCTGGCAGGCATCCCATCGCCATAATTGAATGGGAGCGGGACTGTCCGTAGTCCCTGACGCGAAAGCCAGACCCAGAGCTTATCACCATGCAGGATCGTTCCCTTTTCAATGAGGTCCCGCGCCAACCATCGATTGATCATGTCATAGGTCCGGTCAAACGAGAGGTGATGCACTCCAGGCTTGAGCTTGTAACGATCTTGCTCTGGAGTGTGCCGGTAGAGAAGACACTGGAGCTGGTCCAGCCGGATAGCATACTGCATGCCAATCCAGGTCAAACATGTCAGATCCCGTGGCGTCAATTGATGCGTTTTTTCTATAGGTGCAGGCATAGGGCAGTTACCTCCTTTTCATCGGGGATACCATTGCTTTTTCTACACTTGCCATTCTACGTGCATGCGTACTGAGAAAGCGGACACGCATATAGAGCGAGCACAACCGGTTTAGGGTCGCCAATTCGGTACCGAAGAGAAATAAGTAGCCAATTTGCAGAGGCACGCATCAAAAATGGCATGGTCACACGGAGAGATCACCTTATAGTAGGTACCCTTCGCGAGGGGGAGAGCGAATATCTCACCAGAGGCACAGTCGCCGCCAGTTTCCTTGTTCCCGCCGGAACGGGTGGCGCACGGACAAGTCAACGTGCGTGGCTCCACACCGCAGGGCTTTGGCTGCTCGTGGTGAGTGCGTCTTCATCACTCGTGCTATACGCGAAATGTCACTGTGGCAACATCAGGTTTTTCACTGAGCCGCACGGCGCGGGTCTTCTCATTGTGGTGAGAATGGCTCTGTCCGCTTCCATCCCGCCTAAGCTTACGCAGGATCACTTCTTACTGATCCCTACGAGATGCATGCATCTGTCACCTGCATGCGATATTCAGTTGTTCAGGTGCAGTAGAGTTGTCAAGGGTTTAGGAACCATCCGGTCTCCTGTCGCGATGAACCTACCCACCTTTCCACATATCCCCGCGTCAGTGACTGTAGCAGACCTTTTCATAACAAGGCTACAAACAGGGGCTCGCCGATACGGCTGTATGGAATGTGTTAGAACGGGGTGGAACACAGGGGCAGAAAAGTACCTTGTTGTTAGTGGTTTTGTTATGAAAAGCTGCTATATACTTCCGATATGAACGCCCTGGTACAGAATAATCTCAGGGGTGTAACAAGATGATGCACCATGCCGTCTTATAGAATTGAGAACCTGAGATTCTCTCTGTATTGCTTATGTAAGTTGAGAAGGTAGCCTATTCGGTACCGAATAGGAAGTAGAGTACATGGAGGTTTCTATGAGCCAACGTAACCCACAACGTGAAATGATTGCCGTGGTTCGTGTTAAGACAAAAACAGATTGGATGACTTACTTTGAAACCATTAGTATGGCTCTTTTGTTTATTGATGCGACCATAATCGTGCTGTTGTCCCTGGCATCTTTACTGCTTTTGCCTCTGGAGTCCCCAAAGTTTTTCATAAAAGCACAGTCCTTTTATGTAAATGGTGTTGTCGCGATTATACTGTTTCTCATTCTCGCTATCATAGAGACACGGCGACAAATTCGACAGCTCAAAGGGCTCTGGTCGTTGCATCATGCACAAAGGAATCCATCCACTAAGGTTTCCTGGCAAACCTTCTTGCACATTTCGTTGCCTTTATGGCTCACTGTTGAAGAAGTCCTCCACGACCCTTCTCCGACAAATGTTTTGGATCGGGTGCAAGGGCCAGCACTGACGACGGGAGATCTCGCAGAACTGTGTCTACATAATCAAGAACCCGAGTCTGAGGAGAAAGCTCCCATTGATTTTCTGATTTCGCTCACCAACGAAGTTAGTATCTCTGCGAAGGGAGAAGATGGCAAGCAAGAAAGTACCGTGCTCAAGAACCTAAATAGAGCAGCTATTGTAGCCTTTCTGGCTCGGCTGAAAAAAGGAGAATGGATTCCAAGAGATGTGGTTGTCAAACTGGTCTACGGAACTGTTAAAAAAGCGACGTTGGATCGCTTCAACGTCGATAAAGACCGGATGAATACCCAGATTCTGGAGATGGTAGAGAGCGCAGGCATTTTTCTGGATGGAGAGAAAGCGAAAGAGCAAATCCGACTCCTGGAACATAGTTCCATTGACGGCATCCCTCACTGGCGGTTGAACCCGCGATATGAGGTCGAGATTTGTGGTCAGCTGACAGCATTACATCAAGCGATTATGAACGTCGCATCTGATCAACCGGCAACAGAGCCTAGCTTGGAAACGTTGCGCACCAGTTGCGATTATCTCATGCAAACTAGTGGGAAGGGGTTCCTGGCTGACTATCAGGACGTCAAGCATATCTGGCCCTGGATTGAAGAAGATTATATCCACTATCGGGATCAATGCCTGGATATCTTAGCCTATGCTGCGCAGCGTTTCTTTGCCCACGCGAGAAGCGCTCCCTCTCCCCAAAAAGAGCAAGAAGCTTTTAAATACGCCGTGAGTCTTCTGCGAAAGAGTGTGCTCGTAGCAAGTGGGCTCATCCCTGATGAAGCTCGTAGTGTTGAAGTCCTGCGCCAGTGCCTTGCTCATTATCGTCAGTTCAAAAACATTTCTGCCGCCAGGTCACTGTTTCAGTCATATGCTGAGCGGATGCGTGAGCGCGATGCAAGCTGGGTTCCTGATAATCGCATACTCCAACCCTGGCCGGAGGCAACGGCTGAGTGGGAGGACATGTGATTTATCAGATAAAGCAATTTGACACCTTTTGGAAGCTGAAGTGATATGTATCTCTTGTTCTTAGATCGCACCAATCGAGCCTCAATTGCGCATACTATGTGCGATAGCATTAAAGATGAGGCAAGAAAACAAGAAATGCTCGTTTCAATTATCGAAGATATTATGAAAGGCTCTGAAGATCTGAAAAAATAACGTGGCACCTGTATCGTTTTGCCTCTGAGGCAATCTAGAATGGATAAGAGCTGACACCAAAATTGACACCAAACAGATCGAACATATATGACATAGTGGAACATCAGAGAACACGTCGTTTAACCTGGGGAGCCGTCCGATTTCATCAAAATAGATGAGAAAAAGGGTTAAAAATGGCTGTCTTGTAATTCGACTCTCCCTCATCTCCACCAAGCAACAAGGCTAGAAGCAATCGAATAAAGTAGCTTCTAGCCTTGCTTTATGCTTAACCATTTTTACCTGTCTCATCTGACTGTCGTCAACGCCTGCTGGGCTCCTTCGCCTATAGTAAATGATTGTAATCTTCATGAGAGCCAATAAAGAACCAAGTCATAGTATCCCCTTCTCGTATACCTACCGCCCGATAATGCAACCCAATTCGTACCGAATATATAGATTCTTGGCGATTGATGCATTCAAAATGAAGACTAGGATAATATGGATTACCTTTGAAAATGCGATAAGCTTCTTTTGCTTGCTTCTGCACCACGTCAGGCAGTCGTTCGAAGGCATCGTTAAATTTTTTCGTCCGTCTGTTTTTCACTCAAATGCAAAGCCGCCTTCTTCAATTTCTCCTGCAGATACTTGCCTTTTTGCTTCGGCGGCAAGACGAAGTAATGCTTGTTGCACTTGAGGGGTATTAACAATATCGTGCCATTGCGTTTCACTCTCTGAATCAAGCTTCACATCTGTCCTTGCAGGGTGCAAGGAACTCGATGTTGTAATTTCAACATCCGATGAGGTTAAAGTTGGTTGGCTTGATTGAATAGTAACTGTTGCTTCTGGACTAAATGTAGCAGAAGTGGATGATGACAGAATATACAGAAAAAACTTATTAATCGTATATGATGTTGGGATGCCTATCATTGTATCTTGCGCCATCTACTGCTACCTTTCTTCTAACAATTTTTTAGCAGTAAGATAACCATCTAGTCCTGTTTGTAGTGCTTGTATCAACTTTGGTACAAGCTCAGGACTTACAACAACCCTGGCTACACATTTTGCAGGGATAGAGCCTAATTGCTCAATCTTAGCTCTGTTTTCTTCAGGAGAACCAGAGAATATAGGTAAAAATGTCTCAAAAAAAGAAAGAGTAAACTCATATTCACCGACTTGAACATACGCATTAGAAGCGTACTTGCTTTGGATATCATCTGGTATATACCACTCAATAGCCACATTTACCGCATCGGTTGGCTGTTGTCTTTGTTCCGCTTCGCTCATACGTACTCACTTCTCTTTGCGTAAACTTGTAGCTTATACATTCACTATAATTCATAGCGCCAAAAAAAGCAACACACACTGGTAGGATGTTATCATCTCATGAAATTTATTCTTACATACGCCTACAACCGCTTGTGAAGCCTCTTCACAAGCGGTTTCGTTTAGCTGTCAGAACTGTATGCGGAACCCTTTACAGATCTTTGCGCATGATCACCGACTCGGTCCCGACGCGATTGCTGGTGGTGCCAATGACAACAAAACCCTGACGCTCGTAGAGTCGCCTGGCCGGATTGGTCACACGAACGCTTAGCACTATGGAAGAGTAACGCTCTTTGGCGGCTGCTACCAGGTGGGTCAGCAACTGGGTTCCCACGCCTTTTCCAACATACTCAGGCAAAACCGCAATGGCGAGTTCAGGGATACCATCATCGAGAGAGTTCACCATCTTCTCCTGCCCGACGAACAATCGTATCCAGGCTGCCCCTATCGGACGAAGATTACTGGAATCCAACGCGAGGTATCCTTGATCTGACTCGCGCCCCCACTCCTGGACGTATTTTACGAGACCGGGGTTGTGCTTTGCCGCGTGAATCGAGGTCTCGCCTTCTTCCTCCATGTGGGCCGCATAGTAGAGCATCTTCCAAAGAAAAGCTTCGTCATCTTTGTTCACTGGGCGGATCGTATACCGCATCTCTTCCTCCCAAAAGCAGTTAACGGGCCATTCATTGCTATATAAGCTTTCCAGTACAGTAACATAGGCGTCTTGTGAAGGACAAGGATATGCCCTTTTTCGGTGGCTATGAGTGGTATGGAGTTGCTTTCTTTTGGACCACTGGAAGCAACCTTCTGCTGTTAAGTACGGAAGAACCCTTTTTAGGGGAAAGCACTTTTTACGTCATAATTAATACAAAGCTTGTAGAAGTTCAGGTAAGTGGGTAGCCGGTTTATTTACATACGCTCATAGAATTAAAAAGGAGCAATTCATGCCATTTGAACAGTCTAGTGAAATACAAAGACGAATGTATGATTTTATTGTCAACTACATGAAGTCTGAGGGGATGCCACCTACGAACAGGGAAATCGGACGCGAGTTGCAAATCCCAAACACCGGTCACGTTGATTACCACCTCACGATGCTTGAGAAAAAAGGGCTAATCTCGCGTCAGCCGAAAAGATCTCGTGGGATCAAACTTAGACCATCACCCACAGGTATTCCTGTGATGGGCTCTATCGCCGCAGGTGAGCCGCTCGATATCTTCACCGATGCGACCGAACATGTGGATATAGATCACGGGGCAGCAGATACAGAAAATGCCTACGCCCTGATCGTCCGGGGTTGCTCGATGATCGAAGACTATATTTACGACGGCGACTATGTGGTAATTAAGCCGCAATCAACCTGTCAGAACGGCGATATCGTTGTTGCCGTCCATATGCAGGAAGGCATGAGCGGAAGCGCAACGCTGAAACGCTTCTTCCAGGAAGAGGACCATGATCGGGTTCGTCTCCAGCCCGCGAACTCAGAATTGGGGCCGATCTTAATCCCTAAAAGCGTATGGGATCGCGAATGGCAGGTACAGGGAAAAGTCGTAGCAATTTTCCGAAAATTTACCGATAATCAGTTAACTCACTCTTCCCCATCTACATATCCCATCAGCGAAGAAAGCACTAATAATACGATAGACAATGTTCACGAACTAATAAAAGAAAATTCCAATGAGTTGAAAGAACTTATCAACCAGTTAAAAGATCAAGTCCGAGCATTAGAGTCGAAAAGTCTAAAATATTTAGAGAACCCTGAAGGGTCAGAAACGTCAACAGCCAAACAACCAGACCCAAAAAGTATAGTAGAAGATAAAGGACAACTGATAGAAACTGCTGATAAGATAGCTGCTATAGCAACACAGCAAGGGGAGGTATACGAGCGTATCTCTAAAGCGGTAAAAACTGATCGTGAGCAGCTAAACCAGATCTATGAACAAGGGAATTATCAAGCCAAACAATGGTTTCAGTGTAGCCTAGTTGCAGCCACTATAACTTTCATAGTTATCATCGCTGGAGCAGCTATAGCAATATTTACTGCCACAAATATTGCTGGAATATTAACATCAATAGCCAGTATTGTGCCCGCTGCAATGGCAACATTATTCTATAGGCAAGCAAAAGACGCCAATAGACGGCTAGATGATTTTTATGAAAAACTGATTGAGATAGAGGAAATCAACCGAGCAGTAGAGTTGGCTTTAACTTGTAGTGATGATGGATGCCATCCCGAATTATGTGTAAAGAAGAGCCTTCCCCAGGAGGAAGGTTCTAGAGAATAATACAGGCATATATCGTTCCTTGGTGAATTCCATTCAACGTTTTGCAAGGAGGGAACTATGTCTGTTCACAGGAAAAAG
>DASRHT010000049.1:0-46035 GCA_035650355.1 Ktedonobacteraceae bacterium | reverse complement strand
GACGGTGGGATACCCTCCGAGCGGCGGCTCGCCCGACTCTACACGGCGGATGTCGGCGATGGCTGCTGTATAGACATTGGCAAAGGCTTCATAGAAACCCTCTGGATGGCCGGGCGGGAGGCGAGTCGCCGCTTTTGCCTCGTCGCTCATAGAGGGAAGTCCGGTGCGCAGGATCTGTTTCGGCTGTCCTGGCTGCTTAAAGATCAGTGTGTTTGGCTCCATCTGATGCCATTCCAGGCCAGCTTTGTCCCCATAGACGCGGATGCTCAGTGCGTTCTCTTCGCCCGCAGCAATTTGCGAACAGGTCAATACGCCCTTGCCGCCGTTTTCCAGCCGGAGTAGCATATTAGCGTCATCGTCGAGCTGCCTTCCCTTGACAAAAGTGCTTAGATCGGCGCAGAGCGAGGCGATTTTGAGGCCGGTGATATATTCGAGTAAGTTCTCTCCATGCGTGCCAATATCGCCGACGCAGCCCGCGAGCCCCGATTTTGTAGGATCAGTACGCCATGCCGCCTGCTTATTGCCGCTGTGCTCCAATGGCTCCATCAGCCAGTCCTGAATGTACTCGACAAGCACCTTCCTGATAGTGCCAAGCGATCCCTGGCGCACCATCTGACGAGCCTGGCGTACGGCAGGATAGCCGGTGTAGTTGTGGGTGAGCGCGAAAATACGCTTGCTGCTCTCGACAAGCTTCACCAGTGCCCGCGCCTCGTCGAGGTTGAAGGTCATAGGCTTATCACAGATCACATGAATACCGTGCTCTAAAAAGGCTTTTGCTACCGGGTAGTGCATATGGTTCGGGACAGTGACCATTACAAAATCAATGCCATCTGGCCGCTGTGCCTCAGCCTCGGCCATCTTCTGGTAGCTATCGTAGGAACGTTGCAGGAACCACGCCTTTGCAGAAGTATTAGCACGCTGTGGATCGCTTGACATGGCTCCGGCGATTACCTCGGCCTGTCCGTCCAGCTCAGCGGCGATGCGGTGGACGGCTCCGATAAATGAGCCCTGGCCGCCGCCAACGATGCCAGCGCGTAGTTTTCTGCTCGAGACGTCTCGACTCATACTCTGTCTCCCTTCACTCTTTATACATTGCTTTACAGGCCAAGAATGCGCCGGTTGGTCTCCTCATCCTGAGCGCCGCCGGCAAAGTCGTCAAATGCCTTCGTTGGCGTGTCGATGAGCATGCTTTTAATGAAGGCCGCTCCCTCGCGCGCGCCCTGAATGGAATCTTTAATGCAGCATTCCCACTCCAGCACGGCCCAGCTTGCAAAACCGTTTTGCGTCAGTTTGGAGAAGACCTGTTTGAAGTCAACCTGCCCATCCCCCACGCTGCGGAAGCGACCCGGGCGATCCTGCCAGTCCTGGTAGCCGCCATAGACGCCCGATCTTGGCGAGGAATGATATTCGGCGTCTTTGACATGAAATGCCTTGATATGGTCCTTGTAGTAGTCGAGATAGCCGATATAGTCCAGTTGTTGCAGCACGAAATGAGAGGGATCGTAGAGAATATGGACGCGGGGATGGTTGCCCGTCGCGGCGAGAAAGCGTTCAAATGTAACGCCGTCGTGCAGGTCTTCGCCAGGATGGATCTCGTACGCAAGATCAATGCCGTACTCTTCCGCGACATTAAGCAGCGGCTGCCAGCGCCTTGCCAGCTCTTTGAAGCCCATCTCTACCAATCCCTGGGGACGCTGGGGCCAGGGATACATCGTATGCCATAGCAGCGCGCCCGAAAATGTCGGCATTGCCTGCAATTCGAGGTTGCGCGAAGCCTTAATCGCCTTCACCATCTGGTTTACCGCCCACTCTGCGCGCGCCTGTGGATTGCCATGCAATTCTTTAGGGGCGAAGGCGTTGAACATGATATCGTATGCCGGGTGGACTGCCACTAACTGACCGAGCAGGTGGGTTGCAATCTCCGTCACCGCCAGCCCATTGCAGCGTCCTTTCAGGTCGTCGCAATACTGTTTGGATTCAGCCGCCTTGTCCAGATCGATAAAGCGGCTATCCCATCCTGGAAGCTGTATGCCGATAAAACCCAGATCCTTCGCCCACTGCGTAATATTTTCCAGCGTGTTGTAGGGAGGAACGTCCTGGGCAAACTGTGCTAGAAATATCGCTGGT
The DNA here is from genome assembly GCA_035650355.1 of Ktedonobacteraceae bacterium. GTDB lineage: Bacteria > Chloroflexota > Ktedonobacteria > Ktedonobacterales > Ktedonobacteraceae > DASRHT01. Next base: position 43,908 of record DASRHT010000049.1, on the reverse strand, counting down.
CCTTTAATCTGTGCCATGGTATTTGCTGCCTTTCTCTCGCGACTGTGTGATGATATTGATTCTATCATAAGCGTTCAGCAATCTTCTTCCCATGTGTGTGTTCCCGGTTGCAGTGGCGCGGGGCGAGTACACTGGCTGGACAGCTCAATATGCCTGCCTTCGCTGGAGGCATCGTGGAACGCCTGCATAATATCGAGGACATGATAAGCCATGTCGCCACTGGCACGATGGGGACGTCCCGAGCGCATCGCATAGGCCATATCAGCCACCCCTATGCCACGATGGTTTTTCGTATAGCCATGAGAAAGTATGATCTCGCTCCACTCTTTTTCATGAGCGCGGCGCAAATAAACGGGGCCGCCGAAGGTATTTGGATCGGGTACGCTGAGTGTACCTTCTGTCCCGTACACTTCGATGCGCGGCAGCCGATGCGACCAGATATCGAAGCTGGTGATAATGGTGCCGACCGCTCCACTGGCGAAATCCATCATGCCTGCCACATGGGTAGGCGTGTTGACGATAATTTTGGTGCCATATTTTAGCTGGCTGGTGATGGTGCGTTCGGAGGATGCCATATGTGTTGAACCGGTGACGCGTCGCACAGGTCCAAGCATCGCTATCAGAGCTGTGAGGTAATAGGGACCCATATCGAACATTGGTCCCGCGCCGGGCTGATAATAGAAATCGGGATCTAAATGCCAGTGCTCCGGTCCATGATTCATCATAAAGGCCGTGGCTGCAACTGGAGTGCCGATCTGGCCTTCGTTGATAAGCTGAATACAGGTCTGGAGGCCGCCTCCCAGAAACGTATCGGGAGCGCACCCAATGCGCAACCCTCTGGCGTGGGCTGTGTCTAGCAGCGCTTGTCCCTGCGCGCGGTCAATGGCGAGCGGCTTTTCGCTATAGACGGCCTTCCCTGCCTGGAGAATTGCCTCGCTCACCCTTGCATGCACTTTTGGGATGGTCAAGTTGACAACGATCTCGATCTGCTGATCTGCGAGCAGCTCCTCGACGCTACAGGCTCTGGGTACTCCGAAACGCTGCGCCTGGGCCTGCGCTCGCTCCATATCAATGTCTGCGCATGCAGCAACGTTTAAAATATCAAATGTGCGGGGAGCTTCAAGATAAACCGAACTAATCTGGCCGCAGCCGATGATGCCAATATTGGTTTTTGTTTGCATGACACTTCCTGCTTGATCCATTTGCTAGCTACTCAATGTAGCCGCTCCACGGCATAAGGCGCTACCAATTGACCATATAGTAAGCGCCTCATGCTGTGGAAAATTCCTTTCTTGAGATATTGTATCATGCTCTTCGCGTCTCTCCTGAGGAGACGTGTGCCTCTTGACGGAAATCTCCCTTACCTGCTATATTATTAGCACGCTAAATATTTGGTATGCTAAGTAAAGTTATTGGATTCGGGAGAAGAGGCAGAAAATGGAGGAGCGGCCTGAAAATTCCTTAGGATACTGGTTATTTTACGCGCAACGGAGCTGGGCCTATGCCTTTAACGAAGCTTTGAAGACCTGCTGCCAGGAGCATGGCAAGTCCTATGCGGTCACTCCGCCGCAGTGGGGTGTGCTTTCAGCCTTGTTAGAAGAGGATGGCCTGACGATTGGGGTATTAAGTCAGAGGCGCGCGCTTGACGCTCCCACCATAACCGGTATTGTGAAGAGGCTGGAGCAGGTGGAACTGGTTGAGCGTGTGCATGGTCGCGAGGACCGGCGGGTCGTCAGAGTCTTTCTGACCGAGGAAGGGCACGATCTAATGAGTTTTTTGCCTGATGCGGTCGTGGCTTTTTCGCGGGTCGCGCTCCAGGGGATCTCAGTAGAGAAGCAGCAGGAGCTATGTCTGTTAATGCAGCAGACGATTGCCAATCTCTCCACAATTGGGCCAGGCATGGGTGACCGTTTTGGCCTGCTGCCCGATTTCCTGCGCTCAGATTTAGAGCAACAGCTTTGCGACGATTGAGCCGATGCTGCATATAAAGAGCCGAGAAAGGAAACTCCATGAATCAAATAGAAATGGGAACCGTAATGGGGTCTGATGTAGCGGAGAAGGCTACTGGTCCCGCAATTGAAATTGTTGATGTCTGTAAGCATTTTAAAAAATTCCAGGCTATCGATCATCTCAGCTTAACAGTGGAGCGAGGGGAAATTTTTGGGCTTTTGGGTCCCAACGGCTCCGGCAAGACCACCACCATTAACATGATTAGCGGCTTGAGCGATCCGAGCAGTGGAACGATCAAAGTTATGGGCTACGACCTCCGCAACCATAAGCGCCAGGTGCGGCAGATACTGGGCGCGGTCCCTCAGGAGACGGCCCTGTACGAAGAACTGAGCGCGTGGGCCAATCTGGATTTTCACGCCGACCTCTTCGGCATTCCGCGCGATGAAAAGGTCCAGCGTATGACGCATATTCTGGAACTGGTCCAGTTAACAGATCGTAAAAACTCGCGTGTGGGTACCTTCTCCGGCGGCATGAAACGCCGCCTGGCGCTGGGGCGCGCTCTATTGCACAATCCCAGCCTGATCTACCTCGACGAGCCAACGCTAGGCGTTGACGTACAGGCGCGGCGGGCCATCTGGGACTACATCCTCTCTCTACGCGAGCAGGGCAAGACCGTGCTGATTACCACCAACTATCTTGAAGAGGCGCAGGTCCTCTGTGACCGCCTGGCAATCATCGACCACGGGAAGTTGATCGCCGTAGATACGGCAGCCCATCTTAAACAGATCTACGGTGGCAGTGTCATCGAGCTGGAGAGTGCAGAGCCGCTGGTAGGCGTCGCGGAGATCGAGTCTCTGGAGGGGGTGAAGCAGGTCGCGCAGGATGGCGTCCACCTGACGATTACCACTCAAGGCATGAGCAATGTCGTCCCTCAGATCATCAATATCGTCTCACGCGAGGGCGAACTGCGCAATATTGCTGTGCGGGAGCCAAACCTGGACGAGATTTTCCTGCGCCTGACCGGCAGGGCATTACGCGACTAGTTTCAGTACCCTCAAGCGGGTCGAAGATTACTCTGCACTCTCGCCGTCTCCCGCGAGAGGCAATAGACACTCCATATCCGAGAATGTCAAGTGGAAAAGCATTAGGAGATGACCACAATGGCCGCAATTACTGGAAATCTGCGCGTGATCTGGGCATGCATGAAGAAAGATATGCGCAGTGCTTTGACCGAGCGCGTCTTTTTAATCGCTGGCATTTTCATGCCAGTCAACATATTACTGATGATGAGCCTGTTTGTGCTGGCAGGGAGCCATGCACCTACCGCCGTTGTCATGCATGATACCGGGCCATACGCGCAGGCGTTTTATCGCGCGATGGATGGCGCTCACTCGTTCAGTTTGAGCACAGCCAGCGCCGCGGATGCGCAGAATCTCATCACCGAGGGGAAGGTCGTCGCAGTTGTGACTATTCCATCTGACTTTGACGCACGCGTGCGAGCTAACGAGCCCGTTCAGGTGGGGGTCCAGATCAACAACCTGAACACCGACTTTACCAACGACATTCGTCGCGCCATTCCGCTCTCTATCACCTCCTTCTACGGCAAAGCCTTCCCCAACTTGGTGACGGTGACGCCACATGAGATCGATTGGTATCCGCAAACAACCGATTACATCCCCTACTTGGGCGTCTCCATCCTGGTGATCAGTGTGATGGTCGGCAGTCTGTTGCAGTCCGGTACGTCCTCGGCTAAAGAATGGGAGAGCGGTACTATCAAAGAATTGCTGCTCTCGCCGGCCAGTCGCTGGTCTATTCTCGTTGGCAAAATGCTGGGTGCGATTGCGGTGAGCTTGCTTGCAGTTATGCTTGTGGTTGCCGTGGTGGTCTTCGTCCTGGGCGTCTGGCCGACCCATTGGGGCGAAGTAATCTGGGTCACGCTGCTCACGTTGCTGATCTTTATCGCTCTGGGCACGTTGCTGGGCACGCTGATCAAACGCTGGCAGCCGGTAGTTGCTCTGGCATTTGCTTTGTCGGTCCCCATGTTTTTCATTAGCGGAGCCTTTGGTCCCATCTCGTTTCAGGTGCCGGTTACCCAGGTAATCGCCAAAATCTTTCCGGTCTACTATGCTATTGTTTTGCAACAGCATGCGTTCCACGGCTTTGATCTGAACACCTTAGGGGTGGGATTAAACGCAGCAATCCTGATAATCTACGCGTTGGGCCTGCTCGTTCTGACCACGCTGGCTCTGCGGCGCAGTACCGTTGCCCATTAAATGGCGGAGAGAGATAGATATGTTACGCAACTTTTTCCGTGCCGTTGGCGCGATCACAAAGAAAGATCTGGTAGTCTGGCTGCGCCAACCAGCCAATATGGCGGCCATGATCGTCCCTGTGCTGGCTCTGCTGTTAGTCGAGGCGCTAGGTTCTGCGGCTGTCGGGCGCAGCCCTGTAGCCCTTGTGCGACTGGATCAGGGTCCCAAAGCGGTACAGATGGCCCAGATCATTCATCAGGCTGATGTCTTTCGTCTAGCGGATGCCGGTAGCGAGAGTCAGGCGCAGCTTATGCTAAAAAACCTGGATGTGGTCGCGATTATCACCATCCCTCCGAATTTTTCGCAGCGTATCGCGCAGGGGCAGCCAGCACAGATCAACGTTGAGGTGAACAATCTCAATGCGGACTTTACCAATGACATTCGCCGCTCCGTTCCCGATGCGATTACGCAGTTCTATCAGGCGCAAGGAGCAGCCAGTCCGATCAAAATTGGCATGCATGAGAGCGATCTGCGCCAGCGCGACGTAGAAATGTTCCAATATACTATCCTGCCCACGATGGTCATGCTGTTAATGCTGAGCGGACTGGTTTCGGGCGGTATCTCAGCCGCACGCGAATGGGAAACGCGTACAGCAAAAGAGTTGCTGCTGGCTCCCGTTGCGCGCGGGACGATCATCACTGGCAAGGTGCTGGCCAGCTTCATCATAACCTTTGGGTTAGGTCTGTTCGTCTTGCTGCTGGGCTATATACTGGGCTGGACGCAACCGGAGGGAATCTACTGGATAAGTACGCTGCTGATATTGGTCCTGGTAGCCCTGTTCAGCTCTGCTCTGGGGATTGCACTCGGTGCGCTGCTCCAACGGATGCAACCGGTTACGGCTATCTCGGTCAACGCGGCTTTCTACCTCTTTTTCCTGGCAGGCGGCATTAGTGTGCTGGCCTTTGAGCCGGCATGGTTGCAGGCGATTGCGGCCTATATCCCGCTAACTTATGGCGACCATGCGTTACAGATGGCGATCTTCTACAGTTCGTCAGATCAACTGGGCACGGATATCCTGGTACTATCTGTCTCTGCTCTGGTTGCGGTGGGTCTGGGTGTGCTATCAATGCAGCGTAACATTGCCAACTAATACTACTCTGTTAGTTTGGTGATACGATAGTCAGATGAAGATGCTCAATTTGCCAAAGGGAGCCAATGTGTTCGAGATAGCTTGCCCGGTGGGACCAGCAGGGCATGTGATCGGTTTCGATTTCAGCCAGGTCATGCTTGATACGCTCCGGCAACGTGCTTACGGGCAGGCCCTATCAGGACCTGCCCCAAAAACTATCTCGCCACCTCCTGCAACGTCCGTTCTGTCAAAGAGGGGATATTCTGCTGTAGCCAGCGAGCCATCTCCTGGTCTTCCTGCAAAATTTGCTGGCATACCTGGGCAACTCGCTGTTCACCAAGCACTGTAGCTGCGTCAACGAGAGACGTGTAGGAGGCCACCTCGAAATTCTCTGCGGCATAATCAGCCAGAGCGTTCTTGATCATCTCATCTTGAGCAGGCCCCGTAGAGATCGCCTGCATCTGACCGAAGAGCGAAGCCATGCCAGTTTTGACCGCAGAGGTTTTGCCACCCAGCGACTCGACGCAACTTTTCACCATTTCGGCATGCCGCCGCGTCTGTTCTAGATGCTCTTCAAGCTTACTCTGCACCTGTGGATAGTTTTTGGCATCCTTGACCTGATGCTCCAGGATCTTGATGAGAGCATTTTCCATACCATGAGCATCATTGAGCCAGGCGATCAACATATCTTTTCCGGTCATTGTCTTTTCCTTTCACGCTTTGCCAGAGCCGTTCGTAGCAGAGCGGCATCCTGACAGCTTACAATACTGCTTCATCTACATCCCTGATACTGCGCAAGAGAGTGAGCCATTCCTCTTAGCTTCTCCCGTTCCGGTAAGGAACCCTCGGCTGAGGTATGTTCTATGGCAAAAGCCAACTGATCGGGCTTCTCATGTAGAACTCCCATTTGCCGCAATTGCATTTTTCTCTCCCAAAGAGAGAATGAGCATGCACAGGGGGTACCACGATTCATCGGGCCATTAGGTGACTCCGCCATTGCATGCTAGTAAGAGGGTGGATGTAAATTACAACGTCATCGTGAGGGTACGAGGGGAATCCACTCTCGATTACAATGTAATCAATCCCAAACGCACCCCTCGTCGCACAGCATCAGTACGGCTGGATGCACCCAGTTTGGTGGAGATTGAAGAGATATGAAATTTGACGGTATGTTCGCTAATCGACAAGGTGCGTGCAATGAGCTTGTTTGATAAGCCCTGTCCGACCAGTTCCAGCACCTCGCGTTCCCGAGGCGTTAATGTTTCTACTGGCACTTGAAGCGCCTCTGGAGTAAGAAGCGTATTAGCAGAATGATTTTCATATAGCCATAAGCTATAAACAACCGGTACTGCTATTATACCCTGCGCTACCGCCCTAACCGTTACTTGAAGCTGAGGAGAAGATGCATCCAGAGGGGCCAGACCCCAGCCACGCAAATTCAGTGATTGTAATAGAGGTATCACTCGCTCAGGAGCATTTGTCAGAACGACAAGCGCGGGTGACTCGCTTGTGATAGCAGAGGTGATAGCGTCCAGTTGTAGATCATCCGCCATCACAACCACATCTATCGTGGAGGCATCCTCAAAAAAAGCATCTGGAACGGTGGAGGCTCCTGCAATATAAATATCCTCGGCTACCAGCAGGGTATGCAAGCCAGCCTGCATCATAGGAGTGGGGGCCACAATAAACACACGAATCATTTTGATGTTAGCTCCATCGTCTCTGTCCGCATCATCCATTGTTATATTACTACCACAAGGAATGCAAGTATCTGGCCCGATGCTATTACAGCGGGATGCGCACACGCACTTATTCGAGCCAGAAAACGTTACCATTCAGGAAAGAGCAAGATCGGAGAAGTTTTTTCTGATCTTGGACGGTAGAATGTCTTGCATGCAAGAAGGGAGCGAAAGACCTTTGTGGGCAAGACTGACGGCGAGAGCAGACGACTCAGTGCTATGGAAAACGCAGTCGTTGCGTGCTGAAGTCGTTCTGCTTCAGTCTCAAAAAGAAGGAACGCAGGAGCCGAAAGGCTCCCATTCAATCGTCAAGGAGAGGCAGCATGAAATTTCTGCTCACGTCTGCTGGCATCAAAAACGACAGCATTCGTAACGCCCTGGTTGATCTGCTGGGCAAACCCATTGCCGAGTCCAGTGCCCTCTGCATCCCCACTGCGGGGTACGGGCACCCCACGGGCAGCCCTGGTGGGGCATGGCGTTTCATCACCGGTCAGTCCTCCACACCCATGTGCGAGTTGGGCTGGAAGTCCCTGGGCGTGCTGGAGCTCACCGCGCTGCCCAGCATCGGTAAAGAGCGCTGGGTCCCCTGGGTCCAAGAGGCAGACGCCCTGCTGGTGAACGGAGGCGATGCACTGTATCTGAGCCACTGGATGCGGCAGTCAGGGCTGGCAAACCTCTTGCCGGAGCTTCCCGAAAAAGTCTGGGTGGGGCTCTCCGCCGGGAGCATGGTGATGGCCCCCTGCATCGGGGAGGACTTCGTCGGGTGGAAGCCGCCTGAAGGTTCCGATAGAGCGCTGGGACTGGTTGATTTCTCGATATTCCCGCACCTGGATCACCCCGATCTGCCGGAAAACACCATGGCTGATGCAGAAAGATGGGCCGCCAGCATGCCGGGGCCAGCGTATGCGATTGACGATCAAACCGCTATCCAGGTGGTTGACGGCGAAGTCTCTGTTATCTCCGAAGGCCATTGGAAACGGTTTACGCCCTAATGGGGAAAATGCCTATCTGGCAGGCAGCTCCCCCAATGTTACATTCACGGTCAACTGTCGATTGCCGCGATAGATGCCCACAACGACTTTATCTCCCGGATTTTTACTAACGAGCGCGCTACTCAACGAGGAGACATTGGTAATGGCCTTATCATCGACCTGGACGATGATATTACCAGCTTGCAATCCTGCTGCGGCAGCAGGACCGCCCGGAGTCACAGCCGTAATCAATGCGCCATGATCAACAGGCAAGTTGTTCTGAGCGGCAATAACAGGATCGACACTGGCGACCTGTACCCCTAAAGCAGCGCGCCCCGTTCGTGTCACCTTGCCCGATTCAATGAGCTGTGGCACAATGAACTTGACGCGATTGGATGGGATGGCAAAACCCACGCCATTGGCAGGGGTACGAAATTGTGGGTCCAGAGCTGCAAGAGTTGGGATACCTATCAGGTTGCCCTGCAAATTCACCAGCGCGCCGCCGCTATTGCCCGGGTTGATTGGAGCATCAGTCTGAATCGTTCCCGGCAATATCGAGCCGTTGGGACCATCGGCGACGTTGCGATCCAGCGCGCTGACAATACCGTTCGTGACCGTCTGCGTGATACCTAACGGATTTCCTACGGCCAGCACTTCCTGCCCTACCTGTAATTTCGAAGAGTCGCCGAGTTCAGCAACGGCCAACTTCATTTTAGCTGGATCTATCTTTACTACCGCCAGATCATCATCGGGCGCGGTACCCACAATTTGCGCGGGAAGCGTTCGCCCATCATAAAGGACGACCTCTATCTTTTGCCCACCCTCAATAACATGATTATTGGTAACAATGTATCCCCGCGGGTCGATAATCACGCCAGATCCCAGCCCTCCGCCACTCTGAGTAGTCACATTAATCTGCACCACCGTCGGCCTGACCTTCGCCACCACAGCCTCGCGGACGGCTTCAATATTGTCACCGGTCAGCGCCGGGATGCCTGTTCTGGGGTTGCCGGTGGCGGGTAGTGTACCGGCGCTGCTGCCAAACTGCCAGCCTGCGAAGAGACCAATGCCAAAGACCGACGCAATCGCCAGTGCCAAAGCAAGAATAGCGCCCGCGCGTAGCCCTTTACCGGAGCGTTTAGGGCCAGATCCCACCTGATGCGCCTGGGGTTGAGTTGACAAAGGTGCATCCTCATTTGAGTTCTGCATATTCTGCATCGAAATTATCCTTCCCTCATACGCGGGCTCTCGTTGCCCCACACCAATACCTGAGCTAATAGGCCCTATATCTCGAACACTGAGACGAATTTCAACAGGAGATCAGGTAATGACTATCCCGCGCTTTTCGTGTATCATGATCGGGATAATCAGGAGGGAAGGAAGAACAAAAGATGGCAATACGGATTGGATTGTTTGGAGACTTTAATCCCCAGGTAAAGGCTCATGTGGCAATCCCTATGGCTCTGGAACTGGCGGCAAGTGACCTTGCTCACGAAATCAAAATTGAATGGTTGGCGACTCCGGTATTAGAGCAAGACAGTGAGCAGAAGCTCGCTGAGTTTCACGCTTTATGGGCGGTGCCCGGCACGCCCTATACCAGCATGGAAGGTGCGCTCAACGGCATTCGGTTCGCGCGCGAGCATCAAATCCCCTTTTTGGGGACATGCGGTGGCTTCCAGCACATGCTGATCGAATATGCAAGAAACGTTCTTGGCATCACCGAGGCCGATCACGCAGAATCGAATCCGGCTGCCTCAGTACCGCTGGTTGCGCCGCTCGCCTGCTCGGTTAACGAACTCACCAGCACATTTACGCTGACTCCAGGTTCACGCATCGCAATGATCTACGGGAAAAATGAGATTACCGAACAATACGGCATTTGCAATTATGGCCTAAACGCCGATTTTCAGCCTCTATTTGAGCAAGGCCACATGCGCGTTACCGGCGTGGACAGCAATGGCGATGCGCGCATTATCGAGCTGGAACAGCATCCCTTTTTCATTGGAACGCTTTTCCAGCCAGAGCGGTCCGCATTCAAGCGCATTGTACACCCGCTGGTGAGAGCATTCCTGCAAGCAGCCAGAACCGCTTAAAAACTAGCCTTTTTTCCAGGTACCAAACTAGCCAAACAGGTGATGTCGCATCCTATGTGAGCAGGATATAGTACGGGCAGAGAGTTGATCCCCTATAGCAAGCGGCTAAAGGACAGGAAAACGTTATGGAACAGGCAACAAACAATACGCAACTATTACGCACACTTTCCAATCAGATGGCGGACGCCGTCGAGCAGGTGAGCCCGGCGCTCGTCCTCGTCAACGGGCGGCAACGCTACCCCGCCAGCGGAGTCGTGTACGCCCCAAATCTTATATTGACCGCCGACCATGTGCTTGAGCGCGAGGACGATCTTAGCATTCAAACGCATGATAAACGTACATTGGCAGCTCAGTTTGTGGGGCGCGACCTGGCGACCGACCTGGCTGTACTACGCGTAGCCGAGCTTGGCATTGAACCAGCCACAGCCGCTATCGAGCAGGCCCGCGTTGGTCAACTGGTGATGGCGATAGGCGGTTCCAGTGGCGAGGGACCAACGGCGAGCGTCGGCATCGTCAGTACCATTGGCGGTCCACTGCGAACGGGGAGAGGCGTAGTACTCGAACGCTACATTCGCACCGATGCAACCCCGTATCCCGGCTTCTCAGGAGGGCCACTCATCGACGTACAGGGCCACATTCTTGGCATTCTGACGACCGGATTGGTGAACAGCGTCGCGCTGGCAATCCCCATAGCCATTGCTCAGCGTGTAGCCGATGCGCTGGCGAAACATGGCTACATCAAGCGCGGCTACCTGGGCATCAGCAGCCAGTTGATCCCATTGCCTACAGCTCAACGCGCCGGGCGTTCCCAAGAGCATGGCTTGCTCATTGTCAAAGTTGATGAGAACAGCCCGGCCCAGCGTGGCGGCGTACTCGTCGGGGATATCCTGGTCGCCATCGATGGTCATGCCATCAACGACTCGGAAGACCTGCAAGTGCTTCTGACCGGCGAACGGGTGGACAAAGCTGTTCCGGTAGACGTGATTCGTGGGAGCGCGTTACAAACGCTTCAGGTGACTATTGGGCAGCGCCGCTAATTTTACTTATCATCAGGCAACATGACAGGTAGGTATAGGATGACACAAACTATTGTTCCTGAGACAGCATCATCATTTCCATTGCCCGACGCATTCTCTTCCGCGCTCGTTGCAATGTTCAATACAGTCCAGCACGCAATCGTCCAGGTCCGCACCACCGAGCGAGGAGGCGGAACGGGTATGATCTGGCGAACGGACGGGCAGATTATCACCAATAATCACGTTATTCGCGGCAACAGGGCCGAGATCCTCCTGGCTGATGGTCGGAAGCTGGAAGCGGCAGTATTGCATCGCAGCCCCGAACTTGATCTGGCTCTGTTGAGTGTGGCGGCAGACAACCTGAAAGCGCTCCCGCTCGGCGATTCGTCTCGGTTACGTGTGGGAGAGTGGGTCTTTGCCATCGGTCATCCCTGGGGGCAACGCTGGGCGCTCACGGCAGGCATCGTCAACAGCATCAGTTCGATCAGGCTTGCCAACGACACGACTGTACAGTACATCAAATCGGATGCACGCCTCGCCCCCGGAAATTCGGGCGGGCCTCTGCTCAACGCCGATGGTCAGGTCGTTGGCATCAACGCTATGATCTTTGGTGGGGATCTGTCCGTTTCCATCCCCAGTAATACGGTTAGCGGGTGGCTGGCTAGTCTTTAAGAGGTGTAATCAGCATGGTGAAGTAGCAGTGCTGGAGGGGCCTACAGGTATTTCCGGCACTGCTAATCAAGTTTATAAGGTGAGGGGTTCCTTTCTGAGAATTCCTTGCGGTCACATGCGAGTTATGCTAGAATGACGATGTCTCCCCCAACGGAAACGCTTGTTGGGAGCTTCCCACTGATTGTTGCCTAAGACGAAAGGAGGATGTTTCTGTATGAATAATATTCTCCGCGTGTTCACTACGCACTAGCTCTCCTCACGATCTATGGGCACGTACTGCTGCTTGGAGAGATTGGTGCGTGCTTGAGCAGGCGTGTTGTGCCTGGCTTCCTCATTTCTTGCTCCCGGTCAGGGCCCGTATTGGTGATGCCTGTGTCTATCAGGTGAGTCGTGGTGTCCTGAAAAAAGCAAGCATCCAACCATGTACCGTGAAAGGAACTATCTTTTGAATCAGCTTACAACATACGGAACCCTTTCTCACTCAGGCTTGCCCTATAACAATCCGTTGAGCATCGCGAAAATCGAGACGGTCATTGATCTGCTTGGTCTCTCTGATCAAGCGACCATCCTCGACATTGGCTCAGGCAGAAGCGAACTGCTGATCCGTCTGGTCGAACGCTATCAAGTGAAAGCGCTGGGGCTCGAACTGGATGCATCCGACATGCAGGATGCGCGCGACCAAGCTGCTAGACGTATCCCTGCCGACAAACTCGAACTGCGCGAGTGCGACGCCACGCTGTTTGAGCCGGAGCCTGCTGCGTTTGACCTGGCGATTTGTCTGGGTGCGTGCCATATCGCTGGTGGTTTTCGCCCAACCCTGCAGCGCCTGATGTGTGCTACTCGCCCAGGCGGGAAGATCCTCATTGGGGAGTGTTATTGGAAACAGGAACCAGCCCAGGAGTATCTCGTAGCACTGAACGCCACGCGCGATGACTATCAAACGCATGCGGAAACTGTCGCCATAGGTGTGTCTCTGGGTTTGATCCCGATGTATGCCTGCGTGGCGAATGAAGATGAGTGGGATCGCTTCGAGTGGCTCCAGATGTATGAGCAATTCGCCCTGCGCCAGTCTGACGATCCTGAACTCCCAGCCGTGATCGCGCGCATCCATGCCTGGCGTGACATCTATCTACGCTGGGGACGTGACACGCTGGGCTTCGGGCTGTACCTGTTCCAAAAAGGAGCCTCCGAGCCAGGGGAAAAATAGAGTGTGCCTGAGGATCTGAGGGGATATTGCCAGAGTCGGGATATGTCCATTAAACGCGGACATATCCCGACTCTACGGCATGCACCTTTCCTGGAGGGTCCATTGTCAGAATCGACGGCACATGTTCTGGCTCAGCCAGGCGCAACAACTGTAAACAGATGCCTGTCAGTCCGATCATCAATCCTGGCGTTTCCACTTGTTGTGGCGTCCCACACAGCCAGCCGTGCTGACGGCCCCGCTGAAAGATGGCAGCTTTGATGAGTTCATAGGCAGCTTGCCAACGTCTCTCGGGAGCGACCAGTTGCATGTGCAACAGTAATTCCAGGTTGCCCAGATCACCGTGGCAAAGCGCGTGGCTGCCGCCAAACCCCCGCGCCAGCGTCGTCTCCAGGGCTACCCGAATCTCTGCACGTACCACCTCATCATCGAGCACATTCAGCGTATCCAGGCGTGCCAGACCGATGCCAGGAGCTCCATAGCACCAGGCCAGGCGGTAGGTCTCCTCGTTGATTGAGCGCATATCCCGCCAGTTCTTAAAATCCGGGTTATAAAGGCTGCGCTCGTAGGCCTGAGCATCCTGCGCAAGTTGATAGAAGCGCTCAGCGCCGGTGCGTTTTGCTAGCTTGAGCAATGCCCAGGCGAACCCGGCATTGCCATGAGCAAACCCCGTCAGACAAGGCATCCTCTCAAATACCTGCCAGCCGACGCCTGTGGACTGAGGGCTGGCGCTGGCAATCAATCGTTCGCCGCACCGTAGCAGCAGAGGCTCGATGCGGGGATCGGGCGCGACGCTTTCCAGGCAAAGGAGCCCGGCAATACAGCCTGCACTCCCGCGCACAATGTCGAGGCCTCGATCTTCGTCGATCAATGGAGGTAACAGGTCCACGATGTGGAACGCTTCATTGAGCAGTGTCTCCTCTTGCCAGAGGACCGATAGATGCGCCAGCACCGCAATGACGCCTCCCCAGCCGGCGAAGAAGCCAACGTCCTTGATATCGTGTTGATCTCGCGCGATCTTCCTCCGCACCGTCGTCAGGGCTTTGCGAGCAATTTGCGTGTAGACCTCGGTATGCGTTATGTGCCCGAGATAGGCCAGCGTAAAGAGGATGCCTGTCAGGCCGGAGTAAATGTTAGCGTCGGCGAGCATTAACGTCCACTGGCTCTCTCGCGTCTGCGCCAGACCAAACCAGGTGGCGTCATCGTCTTCCAGCGAGGCGAGCTGGCAGATACGATCCCCTATTTCCCGCGCCGCCAGGAGGAGATCGTCGTGAGAATCCAGAGGCGCTTGCTGCTGTTCTACCACCGGAAGAGGCTCAACTGGGTGCCCTTCCTGCCGCATTTCCTCGCCGGGCAACAGCGTAGTAAATGCAGCCTGGATAAACCAGAGTTGCCGCTGCAAATCCTGCTCACTCATCTTCTGCCAGAGTTGTCGCAGCGATTCCAGTCCTGAACGAGGCAAGAAATCTTTGAAATACTCTGTGGGACTGGCCCAGAGATCGCGAGAGCCACCCTGACAAGTAAAGAATGGTATATCTCCTCGTCGCAAAGCCACCTGCTCGCTCTCAATGACAGCCTTCATCTGGGGACGATCTTTGACGATGCGCCAGAGGATATTGCTGACACGCTCTTGATCGAGCTCATCGTGCAGTAGATAGGGATGGAGCAATGAGAGCGAGAGTTGAGCATAATGAGCGGTCGGGCGTAGAACGAGCCTTGTGGTAGCATGAGCAAAGCGCCCTAGCACGCCATCTTCGGCCAGTAAAGCTTCGCGATGGCGCAGCAACAGGCGATAGGTGTGCGCAAAACCCTCGCTGATGAACGGCAAATATGCGAAGATATCGACTTCAGCACCGTTCAAATGGGGTCGATTTTTCCCGCCTTCCAGGATGGCCTGCCCGCGCACATAACGCAATTCGCCGGTATCGAAGCCGCTGAGATGAAGCGATTTGCCCTCGACAACCTGTCCTGGTGCGCCTCCCAGCCCGCTTATCTCTGGCGAGGGCTGATCATGCTCATGCGGCGCGCGATAGGGGAGTAAGAGCGTGCGCAACACCGATGAGGTAACATTCTCGTAGGCTAGCAACTCGGCTGGTCCAAGTCTGCCACTGCCAGGCTGAAGCGTCACATGGAGCAGCGACTCAAGATCGACGAGTACCGGGTTTTCGCCTGCCGCAATGATGTTTTCATAATGAAAATCGGTCGCCTCCAGAGCGTAAAGTAACGCCAGATTAGCTCCCTGGCGCAGGTAGAAACGCTCAACCTCCTCGTGAGTGGTGCAATCCCGCGCCTCAACCCATTCCATCCAGCCGTAGCTCCCGCGATTGAGCACACGCAGCAGGGGCAATCGCGGTTCCTGCCCCCGCTCATTCAGCCATTGCAGCAATGCCTGAAAATGTTCATCCACATTCAGAGAGCGCGGCTTGTAGACCAGGCGCAAGCCCGAGTCGAAGAGCAAAAGCTGCACCGCCCGACCGTTTTGATGCCTATCTCCCAGATGTGAAACTACCTCTCGCAACGCACCAGCCTCACGCTCGGGACAAAAAAACGACTGTATGGCAGACCAGTCCTGTCCCAGGCGTGTAAGCAACTCTTCGTTGCACTCACACCATTGCTCGACTGCAACCGTCACCTGCCGCGCCAATACTGGATATTCCATAAAGAAAGCAAAGGCGTTCTCCCGCTGTCGCAGGTGACGAGCATAAAGCAAGAGCGCTTCTTGTAAATTTGCACTTTCAGAAAGCAGCCCTCGCTGCTGTGCCACGCGAAACTCCAAAATCAAGGTCCGTGTGAGCAGTTTCTGCAACCGTTCTACCAGAGAGGTAAAAAGCGAAGAAAGCAGCGTATCCGCAACAAGTACAGGCCCAGCTATGTTCGTCTCAAAAGAGCGAATCTTCTCCTGGAGACGCTCGCGAGCCAGACGCAGCAACGGTTCCACCACTGTCAGCAAGACAGCAATATCTGCATGCGCTCCCCCTTGTTCCCGAGAAGCGGCTGCATCTCCACTTTGGAGCAGTTCTACGAGGCTCTCACCCTGCTCCCCATAGCTTGCAAACGCAGTCGTAAACGTTCTGAACCAGGCAGGCTCATGCTGAAGACGAGCGCCTAGCTCCGTAGGGGTCTCCGCAAAAAGATAGAGGAGATCAGCCTCGCTCAATGATCTATGCGCCAGCCATTCCCGGTAGAGTGCTGCTTCATTGCCAAAGATCTCTAGCCACTCTTCGAGCTTACGGCGAGCTCGTTCCAGGCGTTCAGGGCTCACTGAGGAGCGGGACGCCGTAGAAATAGGCAGCGGCAGGCGCTCTTGTAGGCTTGTTGCTAGATACCACAATACCGCTTCTGGGTTCGTTGCTAAATCTTGCTCTTCTTGCATTAAGTAATCCGTCAGTTCTTACCTGTTATTCGTCATTTGAGTAAGAACACAAATTTAAAAGTTATGTTTGACAAAGACCTTATTTTTTGATTATAACATATGTAGCGGCTTTTAATGAGAAAAATGTGTTTTCTTCGCAGGAAGTGCTAAATGCCTCCATCGTACAAATGGATTTTGTTATACGTATAATGTTTGCTTGTCAAGGAGAAACGCGATGCCAACTTCCACTTTAACCAAACAGATTGATATCGTGCGCGCCTGGAAGGATGAAGCGTACTTCCGCGAACTCAGCGCCGAGGAACAAGCCAGTGTTCCCGCCAACCCGGCAGGGGTGCTCGATTTAAGTGCCGAACTACAGCCCCTCATGGACATACCAGAAATATGTCTTGGCGATGGGACGCGACATTGTACCTGTATCATCATCAACCACACCGGACAATGCACCGTCCCATAACTCCTGGCTCGGGGCTTGCACGTATGGAGAACAGTTGAATGTCTCAAGGAGGTTTCTGAGATCTCTAGTCAGACCAATCCGGCAGGTGAACTGGATCTCCAGGCAGAACTCAAGCTTTTCACTAAAACGCCGACAATGTGCTTTATTGACAACACGCCGAATTGTACCTGCGTCATCTTCCATAATACAGGTACATGTACTAACTAACACTCTTCATAGTCCATGCGATTCGATAAGATGACCTTCACTCTTCTCAAGCTGGGATATATCTGTATAAAGCACAGATATCTTCCCAGCTTCACTACTTATTGGTGATACTCTTTCAGCAGTGGCTCAACCACCTCTTCGGCGACGCGGTGGACGATATGTTCGGGGAAGGGGGGTCTCAGGTTCATGACGAGATGATTGGCCCCTGCCTCGATAAACGTCTGGGTTATTTGACGGGTCGCGCTTAGATCGTTTGGCTGCACCACGAGTTGGACGGAACGCGCGATAGTCGCGGGATCGCGTCCGACGGTGGCGCAATGACCATCGAGCACCTCGTTTTTATGGACGAAAGAGTCAATAGGACCACCGACAAAGTTCCAGACATCGGCATACTTCGCCACCATACGCAGCGTAAGCTGCTCACCGCCTCCGCCGATAACGAAGGGGGGATAGGGCTTCTGGACCGGCTTGGGTTCGCAGTATGCCCCTTTCAATTGGTAATACTTGCCATCGAAATCCGTCGTTTTTTCGGTCCACAGCCGCCGAATAAGCTCGCACGCCTCGCCCATGCGACGGATGCGCTCGCCGGTAGCATAAAGGGGAATGCCGTACGAGGAATGCTCCAGCTCATTCCAGCCCGCGCCAATGCCGAAGTCAAGCCGACCGTGGGAAATAACATCCAGAGTTGCACCGATATTTGCTAGCACAGCCGGGTGGCGGTAAGTATTGCCGGTGACCATTAAGCCGATACGGAGCCGCTGCGTCAGCGCCGCGAAGGCCGAGAGCAGCGTCCAGCCTTCCAGACATGGTCCCGTCACATCACCTACGATGGGGACAAAGTGGTCAAAGAGCCATGCATGTTCAATAGAGGGGATACCATCGGCCTCCTGCCAGATCCGCAGCATATCCTCATAGGTGGTATGCTGCGGGGCCGTCTTGATGCCAAAATGCAAAGGTTTGCGAACAGCCATAAATTTTGCGCTCCTTGCTAATTTCAGTATCCTCAAGCGGATCGAGCTAGCCACCGGCTCTCGTCGCTCCCCTTGAGGAGAAGTATAGTATCACAACTGAAGATGTCAAGTGGAAATGCGCTAAAGATTTTTCCCTATTATATACGCTCAAGTGGTACGAAACCCAGGACGCGCAAGACATTATTCATCGTCTGGATCGTCGCTTTGATCAGCAGCGCCCTGAACGCCTTCACCTGCTCATTCGTCTCACTCAAAATTCGCGGCGTATGTTCGTAAAAGTCGCTCAGATGAGCAGCCAGGTCGTAGGCATAGGCGGCGAGCATTGACGGCATCGTTTGCGCGCTGGCTTCGGCCAGTCGTCGTGGGTAGGCATCGATATGGCGTAACAATTCCCATTCACTTTGTTCCAGTTGTACTGGAAGCTGCTCTAGCTGTTCCGGTATCTCGTACCCGGCTTCATGCAAGCGACGCAGTATCCGGTTAGCGCGCGCGTAAGCATATTGGAGATAGACGCCAGTATCGCCGTTTGGACGCAGCACCTCATCCATATCGAGCGCAATGATCTGTTGCAGATTGAAGCGGATCATGAAGTAACGGATAGCCGAGGCTGCCAGAATAGCAATGGTCTCATCGGAGAGATCCTCTTTTCCCTCCTGCTTGCTCACCTCCTGCATCCGTTTAACCGCCGCGTTGACCAGATCATCGGCCTTAATCTCGATCCCCTTGCGCCCCGACATAGGGTAAAATTCCCGGCCATCGGAGGTATCCACCCCCAGAGTTGCGGCGGTGGCGGCAGAGAGCGTCACCACCTCGTATGCCAGGTGTTTGGAATTCTCAGCCTGCTCGACATAACCCAGGCGGCGCAGGCTCTCATAGACAATCTGTTGCAGGTACGTCTGGCGTACATCAATCACATTAATCACGCGTTTCGCATGACCGAACTGAGAAGGCGGGGCCTCTTCAGCAAGAGGTGAGACATCTTTAGGGGTGCGCATCGTCCAGAGCTTGCGCCCATCGTGCTGAATGCCCCAGAGGGCGAAGCGGAACTGCACGCCGATGCCAAGATCGTCGGTGAGACCAAATTTCCAGAGCTGGTAGGCAATATCTTTGGCTGTATATGTCGCGGTCCCGTCGCTTTTGACCAGGATCTTATCGCTGGTGCGGTCCCCCTCGCTGGTCTGTGCCTCCCCATCGCCAAAGGGCAACACCCAGCAGCCAGCCATAGGACCCGCCTCCGGCTTCTCCAGCAGGTTGCGCTGGCGCAGGACCCCAAAGGTCTGCTTCCACAGCCCTGATTGCAGAATAGCTGACTCCCAGGGGAGCACGTCATAAGAGATATTGAGCCGCCCCATCGTCTTGAGGTGGGCCTGGACGATCTGGCGCGAGATATCTGCCGCCATTGCCGGGTAATCAGGACCCGATTCCGGCTCCTCTCCATGCTCAATTGCGTGCAATACTGTTTTGCGCAGTTCCACCGCTTGCTTTCCCAGCTCCGATTCTTTGTCGTCGTAGACCCGGCCAATGGCGACGTAGACGCGTGAACAGTAGTAATCGAAGGACTCCCCGGGCAGCATCTCATTACCCTGGGGCAGTTGTAGCAGGCCCTTTTGCAGCAGCGCGAAACCGACGACAACATCGGCCACCTGCACGCCTGAATCGTCAATATAATTGTCAGCCTCGACATGGTAGCCCTGAGAGCGCAGCATGCGTACAACCGTATCGCCGATGCAGGAGTTGCGCAGATGCCCCACATGGGCAGCCTTGTTACTATTGATATTGGTATGTTCGACAATCACCTTCGTCCCCACACCTGCCTTACTCTGACCGAAGTCTGCGCCAGCTTCGAGCACTCGTTCGATGATTTCTTTGCCCACTTCCGGGCGATTCAGGCGGAAATTGAGATACCCGGGCTTCGTCACCGTAATCTCGCGGATAGCAGAGGCGCGCATATTGCGTAAAATCTCGGCCAGCCCTTCGGCAATCTGGAGTGGGGGGCGGCCCAGCCTGTTCTTTCCGGCCCATGCCATCACAGGCATGGAATAATCGCCGAAGCTGCTCTGCGCCGAGAAACGCAAGTCTATTGGCAGCAATTCAGCATCAACTGTAATCTGCTCTTGTGTCAGATACTGTTTCACCGCTGCTTGAATGAAATTGGTGAGATATTCATAGAAATCTTTTGGCATTGCTTCTGCCATATCTACCTCATTTGGTATGGTCATATGTTTCTCCTCTGCGACCCGATGGGTGCGCGTCATTCTTTTGCACATGTTGAGCAGCGAACACAAAAGTTTCCACATACTTTTCATCGGTCACGCTCATTTCTGTAGAACCGTGCAAAAAGATGACGAATCCCGCGACCCAATAGAATTCCCCATACTATAACGTAGCGTGTGGAGATGGTCAAGCGATTTTTGCAATGGAGATGACCACAGGGAGCGCTCCCCGTGGTCATCTAAGCACCACGTCAGGCTGTCTAACAACCTGCTACTAGCCTTCAAGCGTGCTGATATCACCCACAGGTTCGCCCAACTCCCTGGCGCGGATGACACGGCGCATAATTTTGCCTGAGCGTGTCTTGGGCAGACTCGGAGCAAATTCAAGCTCGTCCGGTACCGCTAATGCGCCCACAGTCGTGCGAACGTGCAGCCTGAGTTCCTTTTCCAGCTCTTCAGAGGGCTGGAACCCCTGCTTGAGAATCACAAAGACTTTGACGTGCTCACCCTTAACCGGATCGGGCTTGCCGATGGCAGCCGCCTCCGCAATGGCCGGGTGGCTCACCAGACTCGACTCGATCTCCATCGAGCCGAGGCGATGACCGCTGACCTTAATCACATCGTCAACGCGTCCCTGCACGCGGTAGTAGCCATCTTGATCGATAGTGGCGGCGTCGCCGGCGAAGTAGACGCCGGGGATGGTATCCCAGTACGTCTGGTAGCGCGCAGGATCGCCATAGATGGTGCGCATCTGGGCGGGCCAGGGTTCTCTGATGATCAGGAAACCGCCCTTGCGCGCTCCCACGGAATTACCGTTTTTGTCCACCACATCAGCATCGATGGTCGGCATGGGACGGCTGGCGCTGCCGGGCTTCAGGGGGAGGCGGATCGTCGGGCTGATCAGAATCATGCCTGTTTCCGTCTGCCACCAGGTATCCATAATTGGCAGTTCGTTGCGCCCGATGTTCTTGCGGTACCACATCCAGGCCTCCGGGTTAATCGGTTCGCCCACCGAGCCGAGCAGGCGCAGGCTTGCAATGTTGTGTTTAGAGGGCCATTCATCGCCAAAGCGCATCAGTCCGCGGATGGCTGTGGGCGAAGTGTAGAGAATCGTCACCTTAAACTTCTCAACGATGCTCCACCAGCGATCAGGAGCCGGATACGTTGGCGTGCCTTCAAACATCACACTGGTGGCGCCATTCATTAGCGGGCCATAGATAATGTAGCTGTGGCCCGTCACCCAGCCCACGTCAGCGGTACACCAGAAGACATCGTCATCTTTGATGTCAAAGACAAATTTGGTCGTGGCATACACACCTACGCCGTAACCGCCGTGAACGTGGACAACGCCCTTAGGTTTGCCGGTGCTGCCGCTGGTATAGAGAATGTAGAGCAGGTCTTCGCTATCCATCGGCTCGCACGGGACAACCGTATTTTCAGGGATATCGGCCAGCAACTCGTCCCAATAGATATCGCGACCAGCCTGCATCGGCACCTCAATACCCAGGCGACGCACCACCACAGACTGCTCTATCGTCGGCGTCTCGGCAATGGCCTCATCAGTGATATGCTTGAGCTGGATCAGCTTTCCCCCGCGGTGACTGCCGTCCGCCGTGATAACCACTTTGGCCTGAGCATCATTGATGCGGTCCCGCAGCGCACTGGCGGCGAAACCACCGAAGACCACCGTGTGGATCGCGCCCAGCCGGGCCACGGCCAGCACCGCCACGATCTGCTCCAGGATGGCGGGCATATAGATGGCAACGCGATCACCTTTCTTCACACCCAGGCGTTGCAGCCCTCTGGCGAAGCGGTTGGTCATCACGTATAACTGTTCATAGGTGACGGTGCGTGTTTCACCATTGTCACCCTCCCAGTAAAAGGCCACTTTATTGCGTGTGGGCGTCTGCATATGGCGGTCGAGGCAGTTGTCAACAATATTACACTTGCCGCCCGTGAACCATTTGAAGAAAGGCCTATTGGTCCACTCGAAGGTGGTCTGCCAGGGTTCGAACCAGTGCAGCTCGCGGGCCAGGTCATTCCAGAACTCGAAGCGGTTCGCCAGCGACCACTGATAGAACGACTCGTAATCATCGAAGCCTTTAGACTTCATGTAGGCAGTAATATTAGCATCCTCCACGACCCTGGCGGGCGGCGTAAAGACGCGTTCTTCTATCAAAATAGTGTCAGTATCATCAAACAGGTGACTGTTACTGCTCATATCAAGGTATCCTCCTCTCGTATCAAAGGCCAAACAAAACGTTTTGTGGACCAATGATAACACGTTTCCAATTGTAGGACAGCTCGATCAAGTTTTCAATGGGCAAAGGCCACAAACTTTGCTGCTATCGTCTATACACTGCTCTTTTCTATCATTGATTGATACATTCAGCCGAAGCTAATTTAGATATTCAATCGTATTCTAAAGAGAATCGTGGGATGATAGAAAAGTTCTATGGATGGAGTGTTGTTATGTAGAGAGGGATGGTACTCCGATGAGAGATCTCCCTTTCCTGGATGATTAGGCATACGCTGCGAAAGGGCCCTGTGTTCCCTGGTGAAGGACGAAATCTATGGAACATTCCTACAAAGCTCCCAACAATTTCCAGAAGCAGTTGACAAAGAGGCGGCCCCATGGTCGTTTCAGCCAGAGGTGGAAAACATATGCCCAGCGACGCTGGCAGATGGTGGTACACTGCCTCAGTTCGGTGAAGCTGGTGCGATACCCCTCTGTTGCCTGGTGGCGTGGCCCATTAGCAGGCTACGTTGCTGCTTTACTCCTGCAAGTCTCCAGTATGCTGTTATTCACTCATGTTCTTCCCAATTTTGCTTTTCCCGACGTTGTTGCTTTGCTGATCGTACTGGTTGTTTCCCTGGTCTGGGGAATGAGCCCGGGCATAATAGCGACCATCGCAGCTACGCTGTTGCTCAGTCCTCTCATCATCTCCCAGTCCACAGGAGGATTTTCTCCGTTGTACGGCATTGAAATAGCCTTGTTCCTCCTGGCAGGAGTGATTATCTGTCTTGTCGTTTGCCATATGAAATTTGCTCGGACGAAAGCAGAGGGCATGCGCCAGCGCTTCTATCGTCTTTTCACTCAGGGTCCCACCAACGTAATGGTGTTACGCGGCAAGACCCACCTCATCGAGTTCGCTAACTCGACGATCCATCAGACGCTAGGAAGGGCGAACCTGGTTGGTCAGACCATAGAGCAGGCATTGCCCGAAATGGCTTCGCAAAGATACATCGAGAGGTTGAATCGCGTCTACACGACCGGGGTTCCTTTTATTGGCACCGAGATACCTCTGCAGATTAACCGGAATGGCAATGAATCCCTGGAAGAGGGCTATTTCAGCTTTATTTGCCAGCCATCGTTTGATGCCCGAGGAGTGGTCGAGGGCATCCTGGTGCATGGCGTTGAAGTCACAGAGTTGGTGCGCGCACGCAAACGCGCGGAGGAATTGCTACAGCAACTCCAGGCTGAGCAGCAAGTACTGAGCGAACGAGAGAAGCTTTTTCGCCTGCTTGCCGAAAATGCGCAGGACGTGATTTATCGCTACCGTATCTCTCCCACATTCGCCTGTGAATATATCAGCCCATCGGCAACGACCGTGACGGGCTATACTCCCGAAGAGTATTATGCTGAGCCCTGTCTCACACTCAGACGTTTCCATCCTGGCGACTGGCCGATACTGGAAGGATACAGATGTGGAATCCTTTCCCTCGATGATCCCCTGATCATGCGCGGTATGCATAAAAATGGGAACGCCGTCTGGGTAGAGCAGCGCAATAAACTCATTTACGACCAGGATGGCAACGTGGTGGCGCTGGAAGGTATCTCACGCGATATTACTGCACGTAAGCAAGCAGAAGCAACATTACGTGCCAGCGAGGCAATGTACCGCACGATTGTGCAGACTGCCAACGAAGGTATCTGGCTGGTGGATAGGGAAACACATACGATCTTCGCGAATAATCGCATGGCTGAGATGCTTGGCTATACCTCGGAGGAAATAGCTACCCGTCGCGTGATTGATGTCGTATTCCCAGAAAGAGTTCAGGCCACTCTCTCCAGGATTGAAAGTAATCTGAAAGGAAACTTTGAACAATTCGATTGCCGTCTTCGCTGCAAAGATGGTGGAGTCGTCTCTGCACTGGCCTGCACCAGCCCTGTGCGCGATTGCTCGAATAATGTTGTTGGGGCTCTTGGGATGTTTACGGACATTACCGAGCGCGAACAACTGGCACACGCACTAGCGGAACATGCGCGCGAACTGGAAGCAACCCTGGAGTCCGTGCCCGACGCTGTGCTGGTCTATGACCGCGATAGGCATATTCTGCGCACAAATACCGCCTATCGGACACTCATAGGCTTTGATAACATCCCTTATTACGCCGATTTTACCATCGGGATACAGGGTGATATGCTCGCTTTACGTGACGAGCATGGAAAGCCATTGCCCCATGCACGCTGGCCCATGTCACGAGTGCTCAATGGAGAAGTGCTTAGTGGCAGGAATGCGACCGATATTATCTTACGGACGTTCCACGGGTACGATGTGCAATTGAATGTGACTGGCACTCCCACCTATGATCAGAAAGGAAATATTACTGGAGGAGTACTCGTCTTCCACGATGTAACTGAGCGTCGCAAGCTTGAGTCCCGCACGCGTAATACGATAGAAGCCCTTTTAGCATTGTCATCAGAGTTGTCCGAGGAGCTGGCGCAATCTTTCGAAAAAGGTGAACCAGCAAATACCCGGCTTGATACCATAGCGCAGCGCCTGGCCACGTTGATTTATCAAGCGTTAGGATGTGAAAAGGTGAGCATTATCGTTGTTGAGCCAGACACAGGAGAGTTGCGCTCAATAGCCTTTGCAGGCGTCGCTGCAGAGCACGAGCAACACTGGCAGCAATGGACGCCAAGGAGGGCTTTGCAGGAACAGTTGCAGGAGCTACAGCTTGATGGTAGGCTACGTTCTGACGAGGTACTGGTAGCTGATCTGAGGCAACCACTCTTCGATAGTCACTCTGACACCGATGGGATGCAGAAAGCGATCCTTGCCCCTATACTGTTAGGAAAACAATTGATTGGCGTGCTGGCAGTGGATTGCGGGGAGCAGGAACATGCTTATATCCCGGATTACCTCCAGCTTTTCAATGCCATCACCAGGCGAGCCGCCCTCGCGCTTCAGCGTGGATGGTTAGCGGCTGAACGGTCAGAGGCGCATGCCAACGAGATGGCCTTGCGGGAAGCCAATCGGCTGATGGATGAATTTATTAGCATCGCTGCTCATGAAATACGCACGCCCCTTACCACGATTAAGGCCAGCGTCCAGCTCACTCATCGCCAACTGGCTAGACTGGCGCAACGGAAGGAAGAACTCCCCGACGAGTTGGCGGAACTGACCGATCTGGCTTGCAGTTTACTTGATAGAGCGCAGCGCCAGATAGAGACGCAGAATCGCCTGGTGGGCGATATGCTGGATGTCTCACGCATTCGCACTAGCTATCTGGAAATGCGTCCCCAACGACGCAATATTGCACGCCTTGTTGCCGAGGCAGTCGAGGATCAGCACTGCCTTGCGCCTGAACGCGTTATCACCTGCAAACTCCCTCCTGAAGAGATTGTTGCGATGGTAGATGTGGATCGTATAAAGCAGGTCATCAACAATTATCTCTCTAACGCGTTGAAATATTCTGCAAAGGATAAACCTGTTGGAGTAGCTGTCAAAGCAGAA
The DNA here is from genome assembly GCA_035650355.1 of Ktedonobacteraceae bacterium. Classification (GTDB taxonomy): domain Bacteria; phylum Chloroflexota; class Ktedonobacteria; order Ktedonobacterales; family Ktedonobacteraceae; genus DASRHT01. Next base: position 17,923 of record DASRHT010000049.1, on the reverse strand, counting down.
GGGGATATAGTACGGGTACAGGTATTCGATAAGGGGCCTGGTCTCTCTGAGAGCGAGCAACGACGTGTCTGGGAGCGGTTTTACCGCTCGGAGGGTATTGAAGTGAGTTCTGGTTCTGCTGTGGGGCTGGGACTCGGTCTCTACATTAGCCGGACGATCATTGAGAAGCAGGGAGGTCAGGTTGGCGTTGATAGCATTCCCGGACAGGGCTCGGCATTCTGGTTTACCCTGCCGCAGGTGCGCGCGTAACGCCGGTGTAATACCAGGTGAGGGAGCAACCATTTAAATACGCAGGAGGCCGCGTATAAGCAAAGCGATCAGCAGCAGGATTGCCGCTTGCAGGTTGGCGTAGCTGTTCGCCGCCATCAGCTTCAAGTAATCCTTTAAATCTCCCCTGGCTTGCCAGAGCGCAAACAGCACGGAGAGCACTGTAAGCGCAGCAATGGCGCTATACCAGGGATAAACCTGGAGCAGAGCATCAAAAAGGAAGGTCGCAGCAATCAGGATCAGTAAAACTGCACCAACAAGGCGGCCTCTCAGCTCTCCCAGCGCCACAACCGGCGTTATCTTCCCGACCGCTTTATCTGCCCGCCAGTGCAGGAAGTGATGGAAGTAGAGCACGGAGGTGGTATAGAGTCCAACAGGCAACGTGGCCAGCAAAGCGGTCCACGTCACGGTCCCCGCTTGCACATAGTACGAGCCAGCGAGTGGGAGTAGACCGAAGGAGAAGAAGATATCCAGTTCGCCAATGCCGCGTCCCACATAGGCCAGCCGCAAGGGAGGCGCGACATAGAAAAAGGCGAGGAGAAAGCCAGCCACGCCGAAAGCTAAAGACCAGGGACGAAAAAAGGTCAGAACTACTCCACACACGAAAGATAGGAGAAAAAGTACCAGGGCGATTGTACGATAGCTTCCAGGCGAGAGCTGGCCGTGGATCAGCGGTTGGGAGCCTGTGACGAAGGTGGTTCCCTCACCAGTCATCTCCTGCGCTGCCTGATCCGTTCCTTCCTTGAAATCAAAAACATCATTCGTCACGTTAGCCGCCAGGTGGGCTGAGAGCGCACCTAAAAGCGTTATCAGGAAGAGGCCCCATTGGAAAGGGGTCCCCTGCTCCCATGCCAGCAGCGAGCCAATCACCACCGGAGCGATCATCACCGGTAATGTACGCGCTCGCGTAACCTGCAAAAAAAGTTTTAAGCGATTCATAGAATGCCAACTGCTCTACTGGTTTTGTTGCTGCTCTATATGCACAACAAGGAATTTTGTCTGCTCTATTATATCATCCATAGCATACCTTTGCTGGTTGCTTGACTTTGTTTACCGTAGTGGAGTACGATAGGGAAAGGGAGTAACTGGCGTTACTCTTCCATCCTCGATATGGGGGCAACAGGTATGTATGAGCGCGATGCGATCCGCTGGTTACAACTGACCTATAAGGTCCCCAGCGAACCTTCACAGAAGCGCGTCTGGGTCTGGCGACGTTTACAACATCTTGGCGCCTACGCCCTCCAGAATTCGGTCTATCTTCTACCGTATTCTGAAGAAGTAGAGAAGCAGTTTTACCAGCTTGTCCACGAGATTCGCGCTATGGGTGGGGAAGCCAGCATTTTTTCTGTCACTGCCCTTGATATGGCTGACGAGCAACGTATCCTGCACACGTTGCTGGAGGCGCGCAACAACGAGTATGGCATGGTGCTCAAGGTCTGCGCTCGCTTCCTGGCGAAGGCTGCCGCTTTGATCGAGACGCAGGATTGGAATGAGCAGATCCATGCGGAATTCGCCGAGGTGCTTGAAAAAGTCCATGTGCTTTTCCGTTCCGCTAAACGTCATGATATGCTTGGCTCGCTTACAGCGACCGTCCGAGCTTCCGCTGCCGAAGCCCTTGCCGCCTGTGAGCAGGTATTCCGCGTGCTGCTTGACAAAGAATATGCCAGGGTGCGCCGCCTGCTAGAAATATACAGCAACCTTTACGCAGATGTGGTTCCGGTCGAGCCTGCCGCCGGCAGTTCGCTGCTACCAACTGACAGCAAAGTGGCTGAAAGGTGACGAAGGCATCAAGCCGAACACGTAGACGAAAGGTTCGTGACCAACTTGATGGATTTTTCACGCAGAATCGGGTACTATTATTACATACAACTCAGTACGATCCTGATACGTATAAAGTAGTACAGAAGAGAAAAATAGCAGGAAGCCCTGAAGCTCTCCTGCTGGTCAATACTGACTGAAGAGAGTGAATCATGGAAAAACAACAAGTAAACCGCCCCTCCAGTGGGAATAAAGCCATAGCTCTGGATGCGAGAACCATGCTGGTCCGTTATCGCCTGTTTCAACTCCTGGCACTGATACTCTCCGCAGCTTTTGCGCTTGGACTCCATCTCATTTTTGGCCGCTAGCATGCCAGAGCGCACAGAGCCATACTACTCTGCAAGAGAGCTTTGTGGTTGCATCATGCCAGAGCGCCCAATATCCCAGAGTTCCGCAAAGTAGATCCAGTTGTGGAGAAAACGGACGGTGACCTGCTGATCGAAGGTGACATCCACCGTATAGCCAGTGTTCAGATCCCAGTTCAGCAGATCATTTTGCAGCGCCGCCCGCCGCTGGTTACGTTCAGCGGCGGAGGCGCTGGTATTGCGCAGCGAAGCGTAGTAGCGGATGGCATGGCGGCAAAGACGCTCGCTCAGACGAATGGCGTAAGTTATAGCATCTTCTACTGTCACTACTCCCGGTTTGTGTTGCTGTGCTGCGATGGTGGCGATAATAGGGTCGTTCTTCCTCTGACGTTGCTGGGCATGAAACACGAACCAGCGAAATGTTCCCCGACCGGCAAGATAAAGATATAACCGCTGTAGCCCCATCTGAGAATCGCGGCGAAAAAGAGTGCTCTGCTCTTCTGTCAGGCCGTAGGTGGTTGCAGCAGCGCTGGTCAGCAGGTCAAGTAACGGCGTGGTGAGGGTGCCGGTCGCTGTGAGGTTATGGATAGTTGGCTCGATATAGCCCGCCCACAACTGGTTGAGCCAGGTATGCAGAGGGTGATCGAAGTAGGTGGTTGCGATATATTCGTCCAGGCATAGTTCCACATAGGCATGGGAATCAAGTGGAGCGAACAGCCCTGGAATATCGCCCGCAGGATACGCGCTTGCTAGCGCATTGATCCAGGGATTGAGCGCGATATCAGTCGCGATATGCGAGAGATAGCCCATCGTGAAAGCCAGAGCCTGACTGCGCAGTGCGGGAGCAGGGATATCGGCAATGTGCTCAAGGAATGTGAGAAGAAAATCCCCCGAACGGTTGGTATGAAGGAGCATGGCCCAATCGATGCTGCCATTGGGAGGGGGACGTAGTGCAGCTTTTCGCCGCCGGGCAGCCCCGCTTATACGCGCTCGAAAATGGCCTTTGCGATAGCTGGTGATATCGGGAGCCAGCGCCCCCAGAAACGCCATCGCGGAAAGATCGCTGCCGGGAAAGCGATAGTCGATCTTGGGGAGAGGACCGGTATCCCAAACGGCTCCCGCCGGCGTCGTCTGTGGCGGAGTTGGTAGCAGCGAGAGACTGTTGAGGCGACGGCGCAGTGCCTCCGCATCAATAATCAATGAACCCAGGTCGCTACCGGCATCCTGGCTGCGCTGCGCCGTCTCAATGAGCACGCGCCAGTGCGTGAGAAACGCGGGCATAGCGGGTGTCCTCCTTAGTGCATTTCCAACGGAAATTAGTTCTCTGCTCCATCAACGTTGCAGGTGATGGGGATACCATCTTCATCAAGGACGATCACCACGCGCGTCAGTCCGGGAATGACCTCTATATGCAAGGGCGAGTTCGCGCCAGCGGCATGGTATTCAATTTTGCAAGGAAGATTTTCTGTTACCTGAAATCCTTCCACCTCCATTTTTGCGCGCTTGCCGCTTTTTCGTAATACCTGAACGAGCGTTGCCCAATGCTGCAACGGAATGTTCTTGATCTGGAACAGGCGAAAGAGTCCTTGCCAGGAAGTATAGTTGGATGCCTCCCCCTCTGTCTGGGGCTGCTCGTGGCTCTGCGGAGGCCGGCGGGGGTCTTGTATATCGATGGAGAGAAGATGAACCCGTTCTAGCTCTTCGTGGCTATTCCCTGTCTCCTTTGACCCTTGTTCCTCATCTATCGCTGGAAGAAGTATGCGAGGAACGGTCACTTCCAGATTTATGGGTGGCTGTGACGCTCGCGTATCCCTGCTCACAAAGTTCTGCCCTTTCTTCTGTGTCTGGCCCCGGGCGCGTGGTGGTAGACACGACTTGAAGATAGTGCTATTGTACACAACTTGGGACGATATTCGCAATAGGCTAGAGATGCTGCGAAATGTCCGTGACGATAATGCCAGGGCGCGTGAGCAGGGCAGTCTTTAAGCGCCAGGCGGTCTGGTTATGCAGCAGATATTCCCAGAAGTGCGCCACCACAAATTCCGGCAGGATCACGGTGAGCGTTTCGTCAGGGTGTATTTCCTGGATCGCATCAATATAGGCCAGCAGCGGGCGAATAAGGGAGCGATAGGGCGACTCGATAATGACCAGTTTCGTCTCATCCCCTGGAGAGAAGGCGCTCTGGAGGTGCTTCCACTTCTCGCGGATAACTTCGGCATCCCTCTGGTCAAGCGCGACATGAGCCGCTACGACGGCAGGCGTGATCGAACGCGCATAGGCCAGGCTCTGAACCGACGGGCGATCCAGTTCGGCAATCGGCACAATGAAGCGATGACGAATGGCACGAGGACGCGAGGGCGACATGCTCTTCTGACCATCCCAGGAGACATTGGTGACAACGATTTCTGGGTGATAGAATAAGGCCCACTTCAGCAGGAATGTACGAGGGTGCGCAAGAAGGCGTTTGAGAGCCGAATGTTCAGCAATTTCCGGCAAGATGACGGTCAGGGTCTCACCTGGATGCTGCCGTTGCTCGGCTGTCAGGCAGTCACGCAAACAGCGGACCAGAGAACGCCGTTGTGGCTCGACGATCTTCAATGGCACCTGCTCATCCTTCGCAAGTGTTGCCTGCCAGTGCTCCCAATCCGCTTGCAAAGCGATGGTATGCGCCGGGTCAAGGTTCACATGGATCGCTGTCACCGCTGCCGAGATTGAGCGAGCATAGGCCAGGCTCTGCTGTGTGGCATGGTTGAGGCCGTCCAGAGGCACGATCAGGCGATGCCGCACATCTGCCGCGCTGAGCGGCACGGCTGTTGTACGTTCACGCTCCACGCGCAGGTAGTGGCGCCTGATCAAAAGGAACATGAGCACCAGCAGCGGAATGAGCAGGACAACGATCCAGGCCCCTTCGAAGAACTTCGTGGCAGAAATGACCAGCGCCACAGCAAGCGTTGCCGTCGCTCCCAGGCCGTTAATGAGCATGCTGCGCAGCCAGCCCCGATGCGATGCTCGCAATCTCCACCAGTGACGAACCATGCCCGCTTGCGAGAGGGTGAACGAGAAGAAGACGCCGACCGCGTACAAGTTGATGAGAGCGGTTGTCAGGCCATTGAACGCGATCAACAGCACTATCGCCAGGATCGCCAGGCTGATAATGCCGGTTGAGAAGGCCAGGCGGTCTCCGCGGAAGGCAAACTGGTGGGGCAGAAAATGATCTCGCGCCAGCAGAGACGAGAGCCGCGGAAAATCGGAATAGCTGGTATTGGCAGCCAGCGTCAGAATGAAGAGGGTCGCAATCTGGAAAACGGGATACATGAAAAGGAGCGGGCCGGTGAAAACATGCTGAGCGATCTGTCCGATCACGGTAGGGTTGCCGTCGGCATAGGCCAGCGTTCCATAGCCAAGAGCCAGTATCGTGGTCCCCACAAAGAGGGTGCCAATGATCAGAGCCATCAATGTCAGCGTAATAGAGGCATTACGCGCCTCTGGTTTTTTAAAGGCTGGCACCCCATTAGAAATGGCCTCTGTTCCGGTGAGGGCGGTACAACCGGCGGAAAAGGAGCGCAGGACGAGGAAAAGGGTGAGCGGCTCTGTGGCCGCGGTATGGGAAAAGTTCCCAAAGAGGGAATGGTGTTCGAAGAGGAAGACTTTAAAAGAGCCGACAACGATCAGCAGTAATGCACTGAAGACGAAGAGATAGGTCGGAAGGGCAAAGATCGTCGCTGATTCGCGCACCCCGCGCAGGTTGACCACCGTAATCAGGACCACCAGCGCCACATCAAAAAAGACCACGTATGGAGTAAGCCCAGGCCAGAGTGTTGCTATCGCCTGGACGCCGGCGGCGATACTGACGGAAACCGTGAGCACATAGTCGATCATCAGCGAGGCGGCTGCAATGAGTCCGGGGAGCAGGCCCAGATTGTCGTGAGCTACGATATAAGAACCGCCGCCATTGGGATAGGCGGGGATGGTTTGTCGATAGGAGAGCGTCACAATAGAGAGCAGCGCCACAATCGCGAAGCAGATGAATAACGTGACCCAGAGGTTGCCAGAGCCAGCCACAACCAGGGTAAGCAGGATTGCCTCCGTCGCATAAGCCACCGAAGAGATCACATCGGAGGAGAGCACCGCCAGCGCCTTGAACTTGGTAAGCCGCTCATGTTCGAGGCGTGCAGTCGAGAGAGGGGTGCCAATTAAGGTGCGCTTGAGCGCCGTCGTCGCGCGCTCCCATCCTGTCTGTGGAGCATCGGCTGCTGTTGTTGCCTCCAGCACACCCCTCTCGACGCGCCGCAATTTTGGGTGCGCCGGGATCACCCGGCGCGCCCGCACATCTCCGAGTTTGCTTCCCCGAACCTCCTCATAACGTACCAGTAGAGAGGGGTCTTCTTCGTCTGTCATCGGGAGGTGGTTGCCGTTGGTTTCTTGATAGTTGCTCCCCTGTTCCTGCTCAAGAGGAAAGGTATCGTTACTAGCCATAGTGGTGTTTTCCTGAAATCCTCAGTCACAACGCTGTACTCTTTAAAAAAAGGCAATACAGAGCGTAATGCTCTCTGGCCTCATAGCAGAGCATAACCCAAAGGATCTCAAATGGGTCTCAGGAGAATCAGGTGGATACTCAAGATTCACTCAAGATCATGACGGCTCGTCGGTGAAGCGGTAGCCAACGCCTGGGATGGTGAGGATGAAGCGGGGAGAAGCAGGATCAGGCTCGATTTTGCGGCGCAACTGACCGATGTAGACGTGTAAATAGTGCGAATCAGCTCCATAGCCAGCTCCCCAAACCTCTTTGAGGAGCATCTGGCGCGTCATGATTTTGCCCTTGTGCTGGATGAGGACCTTGAGCAGATCATATTCGGTTGGGGTTAGCTTCACCTCCTGCCCGTTCAGAGTCACCTGCCGCTGCGCGAGTTCAACACATAACGCTCCGCTCTCAAAGCGCGGCTGCGTGCCAGAGGAAAGCATGGCGCTATGGCGCAGGGCGACCCGAATGCGTGCGAGCACCTCGTCGATCCCAAATGGCTTGGGAACATAGTCATCAGCTCCCAGGTCCAGCGCCTGCACTTTGTCTCGTTCGGCTCCCTTGACGGAAAGGACGATAATCGGCAGAGCAGACTGAGCACGGACCTGCTGACAGACATCCAGCCCGCTCATTCCCGGCAATCCCAGGTCGAGCAGCATGACGTCCGGTCGCGAGGCGCGCCACGCTTCGAGGGCCTCTTCGCCGCTGTGAGCTGTGAACACCTCATAGCCATGTGCTACCAGGCTGCGTTGCAGTGCCCGCACAATCTCCACTTCGTCATCAACGATCAGAATACGCGCTCCACTTTTACCCATCGCTTTTTTCCTCTCTCTGGCCTACTGGTAAGGTGAGATGAAATACCGCACCGCCTCCAGTGCGGTTCTCCGCCCAGATCCGTCCTCCGTGGGCCTCAACTAATCCCCGGCACACAGCCAGGCCAAGCCCTGAGCCAGGGCGTTGAGTCCCCCGAAGCTCGGTACCAACCACGCGATAGAACTTGTCGAAGATCCGCTCAAGCTGATTTGGCGGAATGCCCGGACCATGATCGGCAACGCTGATCTTTACGGCGTCGTCTGCCTCCAGCACGCTGATTTCAATGGGCGACCCCGCAGGCGTATAGGCGACAGCATTCTCGATCAGGTTGGTCAGCACCTGATCGAAAGCCAGGTAATCCAATTCTAGCGGCGGCACCGAGGTCGGCACATGTACCGCGATTTCCCGATTGTGTAGCACTGGCTGTAACCTGTTGAGCACATCGTGGATCAACTCATCGATCAGATACCACTCCTTGTCGGGCTTGAGGGCGTTACCCTCGATGCGCGAGAGATCGAGCAAATTGCCAACCAGGCGGTTGAGTCGATCAAGCTCGCGATCAATCGAGAGCAAGAAACTACGCCTGCTCTCTTCATCCCACTGCATGCTTTCTGTAAGCAGGCTCGTGGTGGCGGCTTTCATCGTCGAGAGAGGCGTTCGCAGGTCGTGTGAGACCGAGGAGAGCAGCGCCGCCCGTAATTCATCCGTTTCTTGCAACGCCTGGATATGCAGGCGGGCGCTACGCAGGCGCACGCGGACGATCAAAAAGGTGATCTGGTCTATAAATGTCCAGAAGAAGGTGGGAGAGGAAGCAGGGCGAGAGCGATCTGCCCCTAACGCGGGGGTCGGCTCGCTCGCCTGCTCTGTTCCCTCAATGACCAGGCGCAACACCCCAATAGCTTCTTCGTTAGAGAGGAGGGGAACAAGTCTCACAAATTGCGCCACCTGCTCCTTTAATGCTCGAACCACGACACGATGGGCTGTTGATCCTTCCCGAGGGGTGGCAAGCGGTCTATCATGCACATCGACGGTCTGATGATGCTGCATGACCCATTTTGCCGCGGCCTGTTCTTCTGGGGAACAGAGCATAAATTCTCGCCCGGGGCCTTCTGCCTGACTGGCCTGCGCCCGCACACGTAATGTCTCATCGGCGTCGGGCAGGAGCAGCGCGCAGTCTCGTACCCCCCACCCTGCAAACACGTTCACCACAGCTCGGACCACCGTTGAGAGTTGGGCGGCAAACTCATCCTCATTTGTTACCGCTCGCCCCAGCTCATAGAGCACCTGGGTTTCTCGCTCGCGCGCCTTCGCCTCCTCTGCACGAGCGCGCAGAGCCGAGGCAAGCTGTCCGGTGATGATCGCGGTCGCCAGAAAAACAAAGAGGGACAGCAGATCATCAAGTCGGCTCACCTCGAAGGTATAGAGTGGGGGGACGAGAAAGAAGTTAAAGGCGCCAAAGGCGAGCACCGAAGCCAGAATCGCGGCGGTGCGCCCTCGCAGAACCGCGAGGGCCAGGACGACGAGCAGGTAACTCAGGGAAATCGTCGAGATCCTGGGGTAGAGCTGAAAGAGAGCGATCAAGCTGGTTACCAGCAACACTCCGCAGAGGGCCAGCCCACTGTCGAGCAGCACGCGATACAACCACCAGCCATTGCGGCGCTTTCCGGGCAGGAGAATTGATTGTGTGTAAGACATCTTCTTATGCCCCATCATAGTCAATCCGGGGATTGGGGAGCATGTGCTTCCAGGTGGCTTCTATCAACATTGCTCGCTTCTTCTGCAAGAGCCAAAGGTTCGCTCAGAAATTCCTATTCAGTATATCATGGCTGACAAGTTTTCTCCGCTGCTCGTTGCTATTGCCAAATGAGCGCAAATTCCTTAAACAAGCAGTGCGGGCCGCTTCTCATCTGGCCCGCACTGCTTGTTGTTCGGTTGGGCAAGCCTTACGCCGTTAACGGCTCGACAACTTACTGAACTACTGACGCCTGCCAACGATCTGACGCAACTGTCTCACAACACGGTTGAGTTGATCCGCCGCCTCTTTGGTCGAACTGGCCCCGGAGGCAAGCTGCTTGGCAATCTTATTGGTCAGACCGATGGCGGCAGAGACCTTTTTATAGCTCTCATCCTGGTAGTCAATCGCTTTGTCCAGGTACCTGGCTATATACATCACTGTCTCGACATCTTGCAAGAACACCTGGGTATTGGTATGGGTATGCTGGGATAATTTTTTGCTGAGGCTGTTGAGCCGTCCAATGGCGCTCTCCGAAGCTCTGGTATAATATTCCAATGATTGTAGCCCGCTCCTGGAAGAGGCCACTACCCAGACCTGCTCAGAAGCCGCGATATCCTCCTTTCCGGCAAGGTCATTGAGGATGGAACTATTCCTTCTAAGCGCCTCCACCGCGCGTAATACCGGAAAAGAGATGCGCCTGCCGACGAGCCAGCCGATGAGCGCCACCGGGATCAGGATCAGCAGCGCGATCACTGACAGGATCAGTAACTGCTGGTTGGCTACGGTCTCAACCACGTTCACAGGCGTCAGAGCGAAATACGTCCAGGGAACGACGTGCAGGGAAGAGCGGGCGACTTGGAAGGTCTCTTGCTGCTCGGCTGGCACTTCCTGGAAAGATGTGGGTGGCTTGCTCAGACTCTGCATGCTCTGCAGCGCCTGGTCCGCGATCACGGGAACATTCCGGGTATCCAAGCCGTAGAGAGCCTGATCACTCACCTGCTGCTGCTCCTGAGAGCTAAGAGGCGCGATAGCCGTAAAAAGCGTGTGGGGATTGGGATCGATAATCCGCACTCCATTCTGGTCCAACAAAAAAGCGTAGCTCCCACTACCGTTCGCCCCTTTGGCCCCATTCACGATGTTCCAGATAGCATCAAGCCGCAAGGTATGGCGGGCCAACCCCAGGATACCTTTGAGCGAGGGGGTATAGACCGGAGTGTAGAGATCGACCGAGGAGGTATGGGTTGTAGGATCGTAGTAGACATCGGAGATAAAGGGCTGGCCTTGCAGTATTTTTTGTAAATACTCCGGTGGCACGAGATGCGCGCCACGCATCTGTGGCTGGAGGTGGTAGAGTGAGAAAGAAAGCAGCAAATTCCCCTGCAGCGTGAAAAACGAAATCACAGAGACATCAGGGTACAGGTATTTTTCAAGGGCCAGCCCATTCTGGACGATGCCAGAAGTCCCATAGATATTCGCCGGGTCGTCACCCTTAGGATTCTCGAAATATTGTTGCACCAGAGGAATATTATCCAGGCTGCTGATAATCTGCAACTTGTTGGTGAGATACTCATCGATCAAGTTCGATTGCGCTTGCGCGTTGGTCTCCAGTGATAGGCTGGCCTGATTGACCAGGGTGGGACGCGCTTGTAGTTCGCTGATGAGCAGAGCCAGCAACAGCGGTGTGAGCGCCACTCCGATCAGCCAGAGGGAGATGCGTATCGATAAAGAAAGCCGTTTTCTGCCACGAGGTGGTGGTGGTTGAAGCATCAACTCACGAGATGGCGGCTGAAGCATCAATTCGCGAGACGGTTGTTGAAGCATCAGTTCGATAGAACTCCTTTCATCTTTTGTATGCTCATGCGGTATCAGAGGCTCGCTCTGCCCGCAATGTGGGGATCTGGTCCTCAAATGTCCCCAACGATCTCGCGGAGTTGTTCCACGATATAGTCAAGCTGATCGGCAACTTCTTTGGTGGATCTGGCCCCAGAAACGATCTGGTTGGTGACCTCGTCGGTGACGGTAATGGCGACGGACACATTCTTATTGCTTTTATCCTGATAGGCAACCGCTTTCTCCAGGTACTCTCCGATATCGACCATCGCATCTATATCCTGCAGGAACTCTTGCTTGCTCTCACGCTTGTGTTGTGGCAGTTCTCTGCTCAGGCTGTTCAAACGCCAGATGGCTTTCTTTGTGGCCTTCGTGTAGTATTCCACTGATTTGAGGCCAATTTGAGAAGAATCGACCACCCAGAGCTGCTCGGAAGCGGCGCTCTCCTCCTTATTCGCCAGTTGGTTAAGGGAGGAACTGTTTTGCACCAGCGCCTCCACTGAACTCAAAATGGGGGTGGAGACGCGCCTGCTGACGAGCCAGCCGATGAATACTACCGGAAGCAGGATCAGCAGCGCGATCAGCGAGAGGAGCAGCAACTGCTGATTGGCCACGGCCTCAACCACGTTCACAGGCGTCAGGACAAAATACGTCCAGGGAACGACGTGCAAGGAAGAGCGGGCGACTTGAAAGGTCTCTTGCTGCTCGGCTGGTACTTCCTGGAAAGATGTGGGTGGCTTGCTCAGACTCTGCATGCTCTGCAGCGCCTGGTCCGCGATCACGGGAACATTCCGGCTGTTCAAGCCATAGAGTTGCTGAGCCTGGATCTGTTGTTGCGTTTGAGGGCTAAGGGGTGCGATGGCGGTAAAAAGCGTATGGGGGTTGGGATCGATAATCCGCACCCCGTTCTGATCTAGCAGGAACGCATAACTACCGCTGCCGTTCGCCCCCCTTTCACCATTGACGATGCTCAACATCGTGTCAAGTTTCAGCGTATCACGTACAAACCCGATGACATGATTAGACGTGGCTGAGAAGGAGGGCGTGTATACTTCTACGGTCGATGTATGGGTGACCGGGTCGTAGTAGACGCCTGAGATAAATTGTTGCCCCAGCAACACTCTCTGAAGATAGGTTGCCGGAACGAGATCCGTCCCGTGCAAACGTGGCTTCACGCCGTAAATAGAGTAATTGAGGAGGAGCTTTCCCTGCGGGGAAAAAAACTCGATGAGTGAAACCTCTGGATAAAGAAATTTTTCCAGGGCGAGTCCATCCTGGATGAAGAGGTTCAACAGGGTCGGGGAAAAGCTCTGAGACGCGAGAAAATAATCCCGAACATTAGGGTCGTTGGTTAAGCTACTAATGATGACCTCTTTATTTGCCAGGTAATTATCGATCAACTGGGCATGGGTTCTTGCATCGGTCTCCATCGATGTACTGGCCTGGTTGACCAGGGTAATGCGAGATTGCACTTCATTAACGACCAGTGCAAGCAGAAGGGGTAAAATGGCCACCCCGACCAGCCAGAAAGAGAGACGAACAGAAAGAGGAAGCGGGGTCCTGTCAGAAGATACTGCTTGCTGCATAGGTACAGCTCCTTTTGCCCTTACTACATTTGGCATAAAAATCTTGCTCGTTGATGGACAGGGTGATGACTTTGTGCAGTTTCTATGATGGTCTACGTGAAAAAGAAATCCCCAACTCTAAGAGTGCCCAATGGAGTGGGAGCGGTCAATGGAAGTAGTACTCATTGGCTAGATACGTTGAAAGAGGCTTTCATTGCTCTGCCTGTGAACGAGCAAGCCTGGATCTGTGGTAGAGTAATAGCACGTAGAATCCTCACTTATCCGTAGAAAGAAGGCTGTTGTATGAGTAACCAGGACAGGCAAGCGTTAAACCATCAGAAAGTCAATGGCGAAATACCTTCCTTGCTCTTGACCTCACTGGAGTGGCGGCTCATTGGCCCTTTCCGTGGTGGGCGCGTGGTGGCTGTAGCAGGCGATCCGGTTCATCCTCAACTGTTCTACTTTGGCTCAACCGGCGGTGGCGTCTGGAAGACCACCGATGGCGGTCAGTGCTGGGAAAATATTTCCGATGGCTTCTTCAAACGCGCTTCGGTCGGGGCTATCGCCGTAGCCCCTTCGGATTCCAATGTGATCTACGTCGGCATGGGCGAGACGACGATTCGCGGTAATGTCTCCCACGGCGATGGCGTTTACCGGTCAACTGATGGGGGACGTACCTGGACACACCTGGGGCTGGAAGATACGCGTCATATAGGCAAGATCCGCATCCATCCCCACAATCCCGAGCTGGTCTATGTCGCTGCCCTGGGGCATGCTCATGGCCCCAATAGTGAGCGTGGCATTTTTCGCTCCCACAATGGCGGCCAGTCCTGGGAGCGCATCTTATTTCTGAACGAGGATGTTGGTGCGCACGATATTGCGATGGACCCACATAACCCGCGCGTCCTCTATGCCGCGCTCTGGCGGGCACGTCGCCTGCCGCATATGCTCAACAGCGGCGGTGACGGCTGCGGTCTCTATACATCTAGCGATGGCGGTGATAGCTGGACGGATATCTCCCGCAACAAAGGTTTGCCCACCGGTATGCTGGGCAAGATAGGCGTGGCTGTTTCGGGGGCGCAGCAGGATCGCGTCTGGGCAACGGTGGAAGCCGAGGATGGAGCCGTCTTTCGCTCTGACGATGCAGGTGCCACCTGGGAACGCTTATCAGACGACCCGGACCTGCGCAGGCGTCCCTGGTACTACCAGCATATCTACGCCGATCCGCGGGACGCCAATACGCTCTGGATACTCAACGAGCGCTGCTACAAGTCGATTGACGGTGGCAAAACATTCATGCAGGTATCCGTACCGCATGGCGACTACCACGACCTCTGGATCGACCCCCATGACCCGCAACGGATGATCTGCGGTCACGACGGAGGCGCTTGTGTGACGTTCAATGGGGCCGAGGGCTGGTCTTCGATTTATAACCAGCCCACCGCCGAATTCTATCATGTAATTACCGATAATCAGGTTCCCTATCGCATCTACGGCTCTCAGCAGGACAACACCAACATTACGCTTCCCAGCCGCTCCGCTCTCGGTGCGATCCCCATCGCAGAGTATTACGAGGTGGGTGGCGGCGAAAGCGGCTATATTGCGGTTCGTCCTGATGATCCCAATATCGTCTATGCAGGCAGCTTTCAGGGGTATATAAGCCGCTACGATCACCGCACAAAACAGGTCCGTGATATCTCCGTCTGGCCCGAAGCGTCGAGCGGCTGGCCTGCTCAGGACCTCAAATATCGCTTCCAGTGGACCTTCCCAATTGTGCTTTCTCCGCACGATCCCCAGGCGCTTTTTGCGACCGGCAATCATGTGTTTCGTTCGACCGATGAAGGTGCCAGTTGGGAGGAGATCAGCCCGGATCTAACGCGCAATGATAGGAGCCGCCAGGGGCCATCTGGCGGGCCGATCACCAAAGATCTCGTTGGCACCGAATACTATGACACGATTTTCGCTTTCGCCGAGTCGCCACGCCAGCAAGGTCTCCTCTGGGCTGGCTCCGATGATGGCCTGGTGCATATTTCGCGTGATGGCGGCCAGAACTGGCAAAATATTACGCCCGATACCCTGCCCGAATGGGCACTGGTGAGCATCATTGAGCCGTCACCCCACGATCCCGCTTGCGCATACCTGGCCGCCACCTGTTACAAACAGGATGATTTCCGTCCCTATCTTTATAAAACCAGCGATTACGGCAAGACCTGGACGAAGATCACCACTGGCATTCCTGACAACGATTTCACGCGCGTTATCCGCGAAGATCCTGTTCGGCGCGGCTTGCTCTATGCTGGAACGGAGACCGGTATCTCTGTCTCATTCGATGACGGAGTACACTGGCAGAGCCTGCGCTTGAATCTGCCTGTTGTGCCTATTCACGATCTCGTCATCAAAGGTGACGATCTGATCGTTGCGACGCATGGGCGCTCGTTCTGGGTACTTGATGACATCTCGCCCCTGCGTCAGGTGAACGATGAGGTACGCGAGGCCCGCGTCCATCTCTTTGAGCCGCGACCGACCACGCGCTTCCTGACTTCGTTTAGTTATGGCTCGCCTTCGACCTCCGGCAAAAATTTTACCTACCTCGGCCCGTTCCATGTCGTCTATCGCCAGCAGGAGACCGCGACCGGCGAGAAGGTCAAGCGATACCTCGATGCTGGCCAAAACCCTCCCGATGGGGTGATTATTCATTACTTTCTGCGAGAGCAGCCACAGGAGGAACTTACCCTGACCTTCCTTGATGCCTCTGGCAACATCATCAAAACCTTCTCCAGTGAAGAGAAGAAGGGGCAGACGCATGTGGATGGCGACAAGGGCACAGGCAAAGAGGAAGAGAAGAAGGAGCCGCGTGTCCCCAAAGCGGCGGGGGCCAATCGTTTCGTCTGGAATATGCGCTACCCCAATCCTATCGGAATTGAAGGCGACAAGGAATCCGAGGAGATCATGAAAGGCCCGCAGGTGCCCCCCGGAGTCTATCAGGTTCAACTCAAGCTGGGGGAACAGAGCTATACACAATCTTTCGAGGTTCGCAAAGACCCACGCGTCACCGCCTCGCAAGAGGATCTGCAACAGCAGTTTGATCTGCTCCAGGCCATCCGCGTGAAGATTTCTGCAATACACGAGATGGTCAACACGGTGCGCAGTATTCGCCGCCAGGTCGAAGGGTGGGAGCAGTCCACCGCTGGACAGAATATTCACGAATCGTTGCTCACCCGAGGCAAGGCGCTCAAAGACAGGCTTTCAGCGATTGAGGCGGAACTCATTCAGCCCAAAATTAAAGATCAGATGGATGCTATGTCCCAGCCGATGCGCCTTTCGGCCAAACTCGCTGCGCTCTCCGGCACAGTAGCCAGTGCTGATGCGGCTCCAACTCGGCAGGCGCGGCTCCTCTTCGAGGCTCTCTCGGCCAGCGTTGTTACGCTCAGCCAGCGACTCCATGAGATCATCGATACGGATGTGGCCGAGTTCAATACTCAGGTACGCGAGGCCAGTTTGCCCGCGCTCATCCCGCCCGTCACCAGCAGTCAGCGCGAATAGTGTATTCTAGATAATAAAATATTGAACAGCGAAGGAACATCGTCCTTATGACTTCAATCGCAAGGACGATGTTCCTTCGTTACCAGTGCTTACTTTGTGCCTGCCCACTTTCATAGACAACACTACTAATCTTTTGTTTGCTCTTCTCTTATTAAGTGCCCCTTCACTCGAACATCATTATTAATAAAAACCGCGAGACCAATTATCCCGCTAATCAAAACTGCCCAACCCGCAAACGGGCTCATAGACCAGAAGGTCGCAATGATGCCAATAATGGAACTCAAAAGAGCCATCAACCAAACAAAACGATACCCCTTTGTGACTGTAAGATCTTTTGATAGACTAAAAAGTTCGTTTAACAGATAAGTAAATACTAACATTGGAATAGCTATGGCAAAAGCTATAACTGAGATGAGTGCAGGAAGCTCCAACTTTCCAATCGAGATAAACGCCTGGATTACGACGAGCGAGAAAGCTATGAAGCCTGCCGATACCATACTTTGTGTTTTATTAAAAAATTCTTTGTACCTATCCACGTATCTTCTGCTCCTATCCAATTGTTGAAATATCTCGTATTTTTAACGTTGCAGACTCCTTTTATCTAACAAAAAATGTGTATAGTACTATAAAATGCGAAGCAGTAGAATTGGGTAAAAGCAAAAAGATTTCCCTGGAGGGGGAGAATGTGATATTCTTATAGAAAGCTTATCCTAAAAACTTATCCATCGTTTTCCTTCTTCTCAAGCAGGAGATACAGATGTCTTCACTAGAAAATGACGCTGCCTATGCCACAGACATGACACTTGTTCTTGGGGCAGAGTCCTATATTCTCAAACAGAAACAGAGGCTTTCTCCTGCTGATCCGCTCGGAAAAGATTGCTTACAGACATTTGTTGATCTGTTTTTAAATACTGAGAGAATGTACTTTACTTTGCCTGGGACGCAAGATGAAGGCACGCCCATATTAATACAACGACTCGGGAGTCATCTCAGCAAATTCTCTAAAAGCGCTATTCACCTTTCCGAGGAGACGGAACAAAAAGTGTTTGAAGGTTTTACTACGCTTATCGAAAGTAATGATAAGGAATTATTGCACATTCTGGGGGGGTGGTTGAATTTTCAAATGCTGAATCCTATCGTCACTAAGGGCCATAGATATCGTGTGCATGCAAAAGGTGAAAGACTGATTCCTGATGATAGCTACCAAATTTGGGCTGACAAACGTGAGCAGCTTTTGCAAGGCAAACAAACGTTGTTACGAAGCTCTCTTGTAAACTCTGCAAGAAAGCTTGCTCATGAAATTGATGAATACGCGCAAATTGAACGAAATAGGTTTGATTCTTTGGAAGAGTTTCTGGTGTGCTACTTCTTCGATAACTATCGAAGAGGATGCCATCCCGAATTATGTGTAAAGAAGAGCCTTCCCCAGGAGGAAGGTTCTAGAGAATAATACAGGCATATATCGTTCCTTGGTGAATTCCATTCAACGTTTTGCAAGGAGGGAACTATGTCTGTTCACAGGAAAAAG
>DASRHT010000048.1:0-6714 GCA_035650355.1 Ktedonobacteraceae bacterium | reverse complement strand
GTCATCGGAAAGCCGGTATGGAACGTGCCATCGTAGTTTTGCGGCGAATAATAGGGCGGCGCGCTATTGCCGGGATAGATGGTCTTATGGTCGGGAATAATCATCGCCGGATACCAGCCCATCTCGAAGGCGGTCGCGTACACAATTGGTTTGAACGATGAGCCTGGTTGGCGTAGCGCCGTGGCAGCATTAAATTGCCCCTGCATGGTTGGCGTCTTGTCATTATAGTTGGCGCTGCCATCCATCGCCAGAATCTCGCCGGTCGTCGGGTCCATAACCACCGCAGCGCCATTGTTAACGTTGTTGGTGACGTTTAACGGACCGTAGGTGCCCAGGTAAGTATCTTCCTGCGTCTTGTATAGGTGATCGTAGACGATTTGCTCGACCTTCTTCTCCAGGTTCAGGTCGAGGGTGGTATAGATGTTATAGCCGCCATCAAGCAGGTTTTGCGCGCCCAGCAAAGGGACCAGCACCTGGTCAATCACATAGCTGACGAAATGGGGCGCCTGGATCTTGTGGGTGTCGGAATAGGCGGAGAATTTGTAATTTGCTATCTCCTTGAGCGCTTGCTGCTTCTGATCGTTGGTGATCTTGCCCATATCGACCATACTTTGTAGTACGGTGGCCTGCCGGTCAAGCGCGACGCTTTTGTTCGTAAGTGGGTTGTAGTAGCTCGGGCTTTGAGGCAATCCTGCTAAAAGCGAAGCTTGCGCCAGGTCGAGCTGCGCAACGGCAGGTTTGCAGTGAGTTGCGGTACACTGTGGCTTCAGCCCGAAGTAATCTTCAGCGGCAGCCTCAACGCCGTAGTCCAGGTCGCCATAATAGACGGTATTCAGGTACATCTCCATAATTTTCCACTTGGGGTATTGTTGCGTCAGACCCGTGGCGAGGATGGCTTCCTGGCCTTTGACCTGGTAATTACGTGGCTGGCCCGCAAAGAACTGATTTTTAATTAACTGCTGCGTGATGGTGCTGCCGCCTTCGACCACCCCGTTATTCTGCACATTCTCGACAAAGGCGCGGGCAATACCGTAGGGATCAATCCCGCTATTAGTCCAGAATGTATGGTCTTCAGCAGCGACCGTCGCATCGACCAGTAATGGCGAGATATCATTGTAATTGACATAAGTGCGACGTCCACGGTCCTGTTGATGATCGTACAGCTCATATAAAAGATTACCGTTGCGGTCATAAATGCGAGTCGTCTGGAATAATGAGTGCTGCGCAATGCCGTTGAGCAACGGCAGTTGGGCCTGATAATAAGCATACGCTGCTCCAGCGCCGCCGGAAATCAGCGACGCCAGTACGATCAGCATAATCGTAAAAATGGTCATGAGACGCGGGGCGAATTCTCTGTAGCTGCGTCCAAGCCGACGTTTGCGCATCAGAATACGATTGATACGCGTACGGCGCAACGCCAGCGTTTCTGCTTCTGTCAGCGGTATATCCTTGATCGGTATAAGGGAAGTTCCTCGGGCGGCATTCCATTTCCCACTCTGGTGGGAAGCTTGCTGATGGCTGGTCGAGCCATTGTCGCTGTGTTCTTCGTTAAAAAGATTGTCGCTATCCTTGTGCTGGTTATTATTAATTTCGTCTATAGCCATAGAACATCCTTCCCGACGAGGAGAGGTTTGTACGCATTCTTCCTTGCCGCTCAGCTTAGTCGTCCCTGGCGAGTGTCCTCAACCAGTCTTTGTAGATATCCTTATTCAATAATACCATAAAGGCCCAATGTTCTTGCCTTTATCACCCGTTTGGTTATTATATTCCGATGTATCTTAACCCGTATTGTTAGGTTAAAATATGTCGGTATATGCTACCGCTTTATATAACGAACTATTAAGGCCCTTCGTTTCGCCCCCGACTGCGCGCTGAAGAGATTGCAACTCTCCCTCCCGCGATACGTATATGGTAATGAATGGTTCCACGAATCAGAGGAGAGCATATTATGGGCCAGCAAGAACAAGAATTTAGCTCAGAGGCTCAGGGCAAGGATAAGCGAGCTCTGGACAACGAGGAAATATACGCGCAACAACCCTACTATTGGTCAACAAAATCGACAAAGGGCGATGAGCCGAAAGATGAACATCCTTCGACGTTTGAGGATTCGATCCCGCCTTATAGCTATCAAGCGCAGGAGCATGACTCTGCCCAACGGTCAGAAAGGGTAGTTGATGCAGACACATCAGCGCGCGAACAATCGCGGCAGCATCGCTCCCAAAGGCAATACCAGGCATCCTGGCAGGTGCCGCTCTGGGCGCGTCCTCAGCGACAGCGAGGTAATAAGGTGCTGCGCTGGTTAGTGTTGATTATTCTGGCCGTGGTGCTGATCAAGCCAATTATTGTGCTAGTGACGATTATTCTAGGCGCCATCGGCCTTGCAGTGGGAGTGGCGCTCCTGGCGATCCTGCTCCCGATCTTCATTCTCCTGGCGATCCTGCTAGCCTTCGCGGCAATGGCGCTCATCTTTCTAGCCATGCTGGGCGTGCCTATACGCCGGGGCCGCTTCCGTATGCGATCCCGCTCCTGGCGATAAATCGAGTTCACGGGCTTTATCGCCCGTTCGCCCTTTTGTCTAGAATGCATGAACCGCCGTATTATCGCCCGTTCACTCTCGTCTGGAGAGCATGAAATGCCGTATCGACCCGGTTTACCGTGTCCACTTTAGCGCCTGTTCGCCCTCCTCAACCGTGCCTGCCAATATCTATGGCATCGATGAAGCAACTCAAACGTTTGACAGCCGCCGCCTCCTCTGCTACATTGACAAAAACATTCTGGCGAGAAAAGAAATTCTGATGGACAGCTTTCACAAACCTCAAGATTCATCATACACGGAACCTGATGAGATCGATCTGACGAATATACGCGTGTTGCGCAATTTGCTTGCAGACCATAACATGCGGCCCAATAAATCCTTTGGACAGAACTTTCTGATTGACCGCTCTGTGTTGCAAAAAATCGTCAATGCGGCTGAAATTGGGCCAGATGACGAAATTCTGGAAGTTGGCGCGGGCACGGGCGTTTTGACGCGCGAGCTGGCAAGACTCGCCCATAAGGTGGTGGCGGTGGAGCTGGAGCGCGATATGCTCTCTCTGCTGGCGGAGACGACGAAAGGATATTCCAACATCAGCGTAATTGCTGGTAATCTGCTCTTTCTTGATCCGGTCGAAATTTTCGGCCAGGCTCCCTATAAGCTGGTCGCGAACCTGCCCTATTATATTACCGCGCCCACCTTTCGTCACTTTCTGGAAAGCGCGAATCCGCCCCGTTTGCTGGTGGTGATGGTGCAACTGGAGGTTGCGCAGCGTATCGTAGCCACTCCCGGCGCTATGAGCCTGCTGGCAATAAGCGTGCAGTTCTATGGCACGCCCCGCATTGTTGCCCGAGTCCCCGCTCACACCTTCTATCCCGCGCCAAAGGTCGATTCTGCGATTTTGTGTATTGATGTTAATCCGCAGGCGCCTCTTATCCCTGAGGAGCGTGATAGCTTCTTTCAAGTCGTGCAGGCAGGCTTCTCAGAACGGCGCAAGCAACTGCATAATTCGCTCACGCACGGGCTGCATTATAAAAATGAGCTGGTCCGCGCCTGGCTGGCTGCCGCCACCATCGATGCCAGGCGTAGAGCTGAGACATTGAGCATTGAGGAGTGGTTACGACTCTGGCGAGTAATAGACGCCTCAAAACCCGGTGCCTGTTAGTATGTGTTATGATATTGAGAGCAAGACTGATAAGTACCTTGCAATCCAGCCGACCAACGCTCCCACGATGAATCGGGGAGCTACCGGTTGCCCGGTCCCTATGGTCGGCTGTAAAGAAGGGATATCTGGTACAATAGCCGGAGAATGCAACCCTGCTTATCTTTCATTCGTCCATAATAGAGGAACGCTTTGAAGTCATTTTTGTTCTCATTCTCGCATTTATCTATAGATACAGATTTTGGTATAGGAAATAGTAAGATCGATGGCGACACAGGAGTTATTCTGTGAGAACTGTGGGGCGGCAAATGTATCAAGCGCACAATACTGCCAGTACTGTGCCTCACCGCTTCCATTTAAACATACAACCGGTGCATTGCCAGAGCAGACGCTACTCAGCAATCGCTACCAGCTAGAAACCCTCATCGGACAGGGAGGGATGGGCGCTGTCTATAAAGCTGTCGATACGCGCTTCAATAGCCGTCCCGTCGCGGTTAAAGCCATGAGCCGGGCCGGGCTTTCTGGCACCTATGTCCAGGAGGCCGAAGCTGCCTTTGAGCATGAATCGCATTTGCTAGCAGATTTGATGCATCCCAACCTGCCCCGTATTTACGACCACTTTACAGAAGATGAACGCTCCTACCTGGTGATGGATTTTATCGAGGGGCAGACGCTGGAGGACTACCTGGCAAAAGCAGGAGGCGGACCTCTGCCCCTGGATCAGGTGCTGGCCTGGGGAGAAGAGTTGTGCGACGTGCTGAGCTATTTACACAATCATCAGCCGCCGATTATCTTTCGTGACCTCAAGCCTTCTAACGTGATGATCAGCGAGAGTGGACATATCTATCTGATCGACTTCGGCATTGCCCGCCTCTTCAAGCCGGGCCAGTTACATGATACCGTTGCGCTGGGCTCGCCTGGCTATGCCGCGCCGGAACAGTATGGCAAGACGCAGAGCACGCCGCGCTCTGATATTTATAGCCTGGGCGCCCTGTTACACCATCTCCTGACCGGCTCCGATCCCAGTGAGCAGCCTTTTTTCTTCAGACCAGCCTCGCAGTTGAATTCTATCATTACTCCAGAGCTGGAAACATTGCTGGCGCAGATGCTGGAGATGGATGCTACAAAACGGCCCTCCAACACCCAGGAAGTGTTAAAGCGGCTGAGGCAGGCCGCTCAGGAACAGCGTAGCGGGACCGTGATCCAGTCGGCGGCCAAGATCGCCGCTCTGCAGGATCAGACGAAGCCCAGAGTCAACCAGCTCTTGCAGGATGCCCACAAATTCTATACTCAGAGACGCCTGAACGATGCGCTCGCCACTTATGAACGCGTCTTGCAGACGGACAAGCTCAATCCGCAAGCCTGGCAGGGAAAGGGTCTGACGCTTGCACAGGCTGAGCGTCATAAAGATGCTCTGGGCTCCTTTGAAGAGGCTCTGAAACTGGACCCCGCACTGACCACCTCCTTAAATGGGAAGGGGGCCGCGCTCAGTATCCTGCATCGTCACCAGGAGGCATTGGACGCGTTTGATCGCGCTCTGCAACTGGAGCCGGATAACGCCATTGCCTGGAATGGCAAAGGTGCCGTGCTCAGCGCCCTCAGCCAGCCTGAGCAGGCTCTGAACTCCTTTGAAATTGCCCTGCACTTTGATGCCAGCATGGCGCAAGCCTGGAATAACAAAGGGCTGGTTTTACGACAGCTCAAACGTTATTCCGAAGCCCTGCAAGCTTTCGAGCAAGCGATATCCCTTGATCCTAATACCGCCACCTACTGGAATAGCAAGGGTCTGGTGCTGCATGAGCTGAATCGGCTGAATGATGCTGTGCGCGCCTATCAGGAGGCGATTAATCGCGACTCGAAGTATGTGCCTGCGTGGTATGGTCTGGGCAATGTACGCTATGCGCAACGCAGGTTCAAGGCCGCACTGGAAACTTTTGAGCAGGCCGTGAAGATCGATCAAAAGTTTGTGAAGGCGTGGGACAGGCGGGGCAATGTGCTGGGCGATATGGGGCAGCTCGCCCGCGCCCTGGTTTCCTATGATGAAGCCATTCGCATTGATCCACGCTACGCGCCCGCCTGGTACGGCAAAGCCAGCATACTCAGCCAGATGGAGCGTTACGAGCAGGCTGTTGATGCGTACAACCGGGCGCTGCTAATCAATCCTGCCGCCCCGCTTGCCTGGAACGGCAAGGGGAACGCCTATTACCATCTTAACAATTATGAAATGGCCCTGGATGCCTACGAGCGGGCGCTGCGCTTGAACCCACGCCTGGTTTCCGCGCTGCACAATAAATCGCTGGTGCTCAAGCAGATGCGGCGACATGAAGAGGCGCTGGCCGCTGCCGAAGAGGCAATTCGCTTATCACCGACCGATCCCGATAACTGGCAGCGCAAAGCTGAGGCGCTCCGAAAGCTGCATCGCGGCAGAGACGCCCGTATGGCTGAAGCGGAGATGGCTCGTTTACGCGGCGAACGCTAACGGCTTGCCTCCTGCCGTTCCCCGCATCCAGCTCATCGATATTAGTCCAGGTGGCGCGCAATCTGCTCCTGAACGACGATCACATCATCTTCGTAACGCAAAACCGAGTTAGCGGTAAAACCCCGGCGGCGATGAGACCGTCCGGTATGGTTGTCCAGTTCGAATCCTGCTATCCGTAGCGCCGATGGTGGAACGATACCCAGCCATATCTCGCTGATCTTCCCTAACGCGTGCCCATTTTCGCCCACAACCTTGCGCGCGATCAGACGGCTTCCCAATGGCAGAGGGGGCAACTCTCTTGCCAGCGTCTCAGCATTTTTGACGATGACCCCGTCCGGTCCTATCGCCTCGATTGCACTGCCCGGGAGCGCGCGAACTCCTTCTACGCGCGTGCGCACCTTCAGCGCATAGATGGAAGCTGTATTCTCTATTGCCGACCCGTATGCTTTTACCTTGACATAGAAATCCTCGATAACGCCTGCTGATCGGCCTTCGCTAAGAATCTGGACATTCATGCCGAGCAGATCCGACCACTTGATG
>DASRHT010000047.1:0-14337 GCA_035650355.1 Ktedonobacteraceae bacterium | reverse complement strand
CACGTATGGTGGCTCGCCTGAGTTCCAATCCCTGCCGGGCTCCCCCTTCCTTTTCGACGAAGACCGATCCGCGCGACTACACCCCGATTGCTGTAAGTTCCAATCCCTGACGGGCTCCCCCTTCCTTTTCGACGGGTGACGGGGCTCACAGTCGCTGCGGTGGGGATCGCGTTCCAATCCCTGCCGGGCTCCCCCTTCCTTTTCGACACAGTCTTGGCAGAAACGACCGAGGCGATTGAGGAGTTGTTCCAATCCCTGCCGGGCTCCCCCTTCCTTTTCGACGGTGGACGTCGCCCGCCGTACCAACCTGGTCCTCTCCATGTTCCAATCCCTGCCGGGCTCCCCCTTCCTTTTCGACTATGAAAGGAGTACAGATGGTTTATCGAGCGAAAATCGGTTCCAATCCCTGCGGGCTCCCCCTTCCTTTTCGACACAGTCTTGGCAGAAACGACCGAGGCGATTGAGGAGAGTTCCAATCCCTGCCGGGCTCCCCCTTCCTTTTCGACGGCTACTTCCATACTATAGCAGGAAAAGCCGATTTACGCAAGCAGAATCGCGGGTCTCCTTTTTTGGGGCTTGTTGCAGGAAGTCAATCAGGACGAAAATATGTCCTGTATTGCGTTATGTCGCCTCTGGTGCCTTACGCGGGTCCCTGCTCAGGTGATACGGTTTGACGATCTGCGTTAAGTTCATCTATACGAGGGAACATGACGGCAGCTATCTGGTAAGAGCAGGCCGTTGCAGGTGCGAGAGGGGTATCACTGGAAGATCGTTGCGTTGCCCTGCCAGGCGCAAGTAGACCCGCGCTTTGACAAATTGATTTGAGAAATTTATTATATTTACGGTATTGAATTTGTGATGCCTAAAAAATTACGGAGCCAGGGACTTAGTTTTGGGGGATTTTCTATCATGGCACAACCTTCGCGGCATAGCAGGTCAGAAGATGCTGCCGCTCACAATAATAACCATACGACGCATACGAGCAACACACAGCAGGTCGCCCACAATGGCACGGCAATGACTCACCAGCAGCATGGTGGGCACGCCGGTCATAGTGCGACAATGTTTGAGCGCCCGTTCTGGATCGCGCTGATCCTGACCATTCCAGTGCTTTTTTATAGCGACATCATACAAATGCTGCTCCACTATCAGGCCCCGTCCTTTCCAGGATCAATATGGCTTGTACCCATTTTGAGCAGCGTCATTTACTGGTACTGCGGCTGGGTTTTCCTTAGCGGCGCGTTCTCCGAGCTGCGCGCGGGCAGGCCGGGCATGATGACGCTGGTGGCATTAGCCATCTCAACCGCGTATTTCTATAGCCTCGCTATCACCTTCGGCCTGCTCAAGGGTATGCCCTTCTATTGGGAGCTGGCAACGCTCGTCACCATCATGCTGCTGGGACACTGGCTGGAAATGCGCGCAGTCGGCAATGCGCAAAACGCGCTGCAAGAACTGGCGAAGCTGCTACCCGATACGGCTGAACGCCTCGTTAACGGCGATATAGAGCACGTTGCGGTCGGCGATCTCAAGGTGGGCGACCGCGTCCTGGTGCGGCCAGGGGCGCGCGTGCCTGCCGACGGCAAAGTCGCGGAAGGCCAGAGCCAGCTCAATGAGAGCATGATTACCGGCGAATCGCGACCCGTCACCAAACGTCCAGGCGATGAGGTTATCGCGGGTACCGTCAACGGTAATGGTTCCCTGCGCGTCTATATTACGCGTACGGGCGCAGAAACGATGCTGGCAGGAATTATGCGACTAGTCGAAGAGGCACAGTCCAGTAAGAGTCGCGCCCAGGCGCTGGCGGACCGCGCTGCCTTCTGGCTCACTCTGGTGGCAATCGGCACCGCGCTGCTGGCGCTGATCGTCTGGACGCTGTTGCGCGGCTTCAACGATTTCACGTTGGAGCGCGTCGTCTCGACGCTGGTAGTGGCCTGTCCCCATGCGCTTGGCCTGGCGATCCCGCTGGTCATTGCCATCTCGACCTCGCTCTCAGCGCGCAATGGCATCCTGGTGCGAGACCGCTTAGAGCTTGAGCAGGCGCGCAAGCTCGATGTGGTGGTCTTTGATAAAACCGGCACGCTTACCAGGGGCGAGCAGGGGTTGGTAGATATGGTCATGGTGGGCGATCTGTCGGCGCAACAGGCGCTGGCCTGGGCGGCGGCAGTCGAGGCGGATAGCGAGCACATTATTGCGCGCGCGCTGATCGCCTCCGCCGATGAACGCAGGATCTCCATACCTTCCGCGAGCAACTTTCAGGCGCTGCCAGGGCGAGGAGTGCAGGCCAGGGTCAACGGACATACGTTACAGGTCGGCGGTCCCCGCCTCTTAGAGCAGGAGCGCATCATGATACCCGCGGAGCTGAGCGAGCATATCAAACGCTGGGGCGAGCAGGGGCAAACCGTTGTCTACCTGGTTGAGGCCAACAGGATACTGACAGCCTTTGCCCTGGCCGACGTTATCCGACCGGAGAGCCGCGCAGCCATTACCGCGCTCATAAAGATGGGCATCCGGGTGGCAATGCTTACCGGGGACTCTCAGGATGTGGCGCGCTGGGTGGCGAGCGAGCTGGGTATTGATGAATATTTCGCTCAGGTGCTGCCGGAGCACAAAAGCGCAAAGATCAAGCAGTTGCAGCAGGATGGTAGTATTGTGGCGATGGTTGGCGATGGCGTCAACGATGCGCCCGCTCTGGCTCAGGCCGATATTGGCATTGCCATTGGCGCAGGCACCGATGTGGCCCGCGCCTCCGCCGGCATTGTGCTGGTGAAAAATGATCCGCGCGATATTGTGCGCATCATCAAGCTGAGCCAGGCGAGTTATCGCAAGATGGAACAGAACCTGGCGTGGGCGGTTGGCTATAACGTGATCGCTTTGCCGCTGGCTGCCGGCGTGCTGGCTCCATTCAATTTTGTGCTGCCTCCCGCCATCGGCGCGTTGCTCATGTCGCTCAGCACCATCATTGTGGCGATCAACGCTCAGGCGCTGCGGACAGTTAACCTCTAAGGATGGCCTCAGGAACTGTGGAAATTTCCGCAGCACCTGTAAAAAATTTCCAGTTTTTTGGGGAGGAAGGAGTGGCATTTTGATGATAAAAAGGCATACTTTACGCTTAAAATACGCTAAAAAAGCCTTTATATCGCTATTTTTGCTAATTGGCATATAAATTGCAGAGAAGTAAAATAGGGGGGAAAAACCCGAAAATTTTTTCGGGCAGAGTGTTGCTGAAATGATTCGGCATCACCCGTCTCCGGTTACCAGTTGTGGAATGGGATTTGAGGTTTAAGGAGTAGGAGTATGGTAGCCAGTATGAAACAGAGGGAGACAAAGCAAGTTGCTTCATGGCCGCAAGCAGCTCCTGACACTGGTGAAGCACAACACAATCAGCCATTACGGCGTACACAGACCGCACAGCACAAAGATGCTGCTAACAGAAAAGCGAGAAAAACAGGGAAACCAGCCCGTCATACGGAAGGAACCCCGTATTTCGATGAGCCTGAGCGCTATTTTAGCGACGAGCCAGAGGACTCGGGCCACCCGCCACAGTCGGGAAAGCATAATCCCACGCATGTAGCTTTCCGCGATGACGACGATGAATACCAGAACGAAGAGGAGACAGACGACGAAGATCACGAGGTAGAAAATGCTATCCGGCAATACCTGGCCGAGATAGGACGTTATCCACTGCTCACCGCCGAACAGGAGTTGCAAATTGCCCTGCGCGTGGCTGCTGGCGACATGGAGGCGCAGCAGCGTTTAGTCGAGGCAAATCTTCGCCTCGTGGTGAGTATCGCGAAACGCTACAATAATCAGGGCGTCTCGCTGCTCGATCTTATCCAGGAGGGCAATCTGGGCCTGATCCGCGCCGCGCAAAAGTTCGATCCCACTCGCGGCTTTCGCTTTAGCACCTATGCCACCTGGTGGATACGCCAGGCCATCAGCCGCGCAGTAGCGGAGCATACGCGCGTCATCCACGTACCTGTACATGTGGTCGAATTGATCTACAAGATGAAGCGTATCTCCCGCGAACTCTACCAGGAGCTGGGACGCGAGCCTTTTCCAGAGGAGATCGCCCACAAAATTCATCTGACGAAAGAGCGCGTGGTCGAGCTACAAAGTATGGCTGAAACGCCCATTTCGCTCGACGCTCCCCTGATCGACGACGAACAATACCACCTGGCGGATATGCTGGAAGATACTCATGCTGCCGCGCCTGCCGAGGTGGTGACGCATCATGTGTTATGCGACCAGATTGCGCACGCGCTTGAGACGTTAAGTCAGAGGGAGCGCCAGGTAATTGAGCTACGCTACGGCCTCCAGGATGGCTACTGCCACACATTGGAGGAACTGAGCGTCCTCTTTAAGCTGACGAGGGAACGCATTCGCCAGATTGAGGTCAAAGCCTTACGGACATTACGGCATCCAATCCAGGTTCATTTACTGCGGGATTTCGCCGAAGTCCTTTGAAATAGGTAGGGGCAGGGCTCGCCCCTGCCCTGCTATGCGCCTATCTTCAATCTGGCTACATCGGCGGCTATCGGGGTAAACAGCGGCATTGAGCGGATATTGTCCGCTATTGGCAGATGCTGTCGGTCGAGCAGTTCGAAAAACGCAAGTATAACGCGTGGATCGTGCTGGCGACCGGCACAGCGCCATAGTTCCGCACGCACCTCCGCAACGGTCATGGCGCGATGATAAGAGCGGAGCGAGGTCATGGCGTCAAAGGAGTCTGCGACGGCAATGATCCGCGCACCGGTGGGAATCTCTTCACCCATCAATCCAGCCGGATAGCCACAACCATCCCAGCGTTCATGATGCGCGACCACCATCGGGGCCAGTTCAGCAAACACGCCGCCAGCCGCCAGCAACAGGCGCTGACCAATCTCAGGGTGCAGGCGCATCATCTCCCACTCTTCGTCATTTAACGAGCCACGCTTTTGCAAAATGGCCGGGGCAATGCCAGTTTTGCCAATATCGTGCAGCAAAGCCGCCATGCCGACCAGAAATATCGCCCTCCTACAAAGCCCCAGAGAGTGCGCGATGGCCTTCGCCAGAGGAACAACGCGTTGGGCATGGTCGCGTGTGTCTCGATCATAATAAGTTGTAAGAGCATGGAGCATGATTCTTTCAGAAGTTCGCTCCGAATATCCCCTGAACATGATCTTTCGCCTTCACTATGAAGATCTCGCCATGTGTCCTCGACATATGTTACACGTCTAAAGTACAGATTATGTGACACTATTTAGGACGATTCAAAATGTCCATTTTAAAATATGGTGTCCTCCTCTTCTTTGCTCTTGCCCCTCATCGTACGGCCCGAATGGGGACGATGAACACCGCCGCCAGCACGCTCGCCAACGCCGCCACCAGAAAGAGCGCCGCAAAGCTGTGCAGGGTGGTAAGGATCAGCGCTCCGATGAGCGGGCTGGCGATCAGGGGCAGGAAAATCGCCGTTGAGATCAGCCCCAGATCCTTGCCCCGCTCAGCCTCCTTCGGCAGGACACGGATCGCCAGGGCGATGTCCACCCCGAGCACCGCGCCAAAGCCGCCGCCGAACAGGACCGCGGCCACCAGCAGCGCCGACCAGGTAGGCACCGCGACCATGAGCAGCAGACTGCCCGCCATTACCAGCGCCCCGGTGATGATGCAGGGCTTGAGCCGCTGGAAGCGTTGCGCCAGCATGCCGGCAAGCACGGCGACGAGGATGAGCGAGAGCGTGGAGAGCCCTTGAAAGGTCGTCACCACTTGCGCCGCGACCGCTACCGGCAGATGCAACCCCTGGCTCAGGTAAAAGAACAGGTAGCTGCCTAGCACGGTGAAGCTCAGGAAGACGAGCGCCCGCGAGAGAAAGGTGCAGGCAAAGTCACGGCTGCCCAGCGGCTGCACAAAGCCCGCCAGAAACGCCCTTCGCGTGGCGGGCGTCACCTCGCTTCGGCTGAGGGGCCGCTCGCGCAACACGAGCAAGAACACGCTCATGAAACCTACGGAGACTGTAGCGAGCACGACATAGCCTTGCCAGACCACGCTGGGAGCCGTCAGACGCGTCACCAGGACGAGGCCGAGCACGCCCCCCACAATCGGAGCCATGCCGTTGAGCGCCGCGGGACCTGATCGCTGCCGTTCCGGGATCTGGTCAGGGATCAGCGCGGTCACGGTCGCCAGGATGGTATCAACCCCGAGCTGCGCCAGCACCTCCCCGAGGAGCAGCAGGGGGATGGTGCCGGCCCACGCCATCGTGAGCAGGCCCACCACCGCGATGAGGGTTCCCCCCACGATCCAGGGCCGCCGTCGTCCCCAGCGCGAAACGGTGCGATCACTGAGCGCGCCGGCGAGCGGAGCGGCGATCAGTCCAGCACAGGCCCCCAGCGAGGCGATGAGGGCAAAGGCGGTCGCGGTCGCGTGGGGAGCGAGCTGGCTGACCTGGATGGGCAAGAGGAGCTGCTTGATGCAGACGCTGGAGAGCCCGCCGACCATGCTCGCCAGCAACAGCCCCACCCGGTACGGCAGGCTTACTCGTCCCCCTGGCTCCCGCTGAAGGGCCGCCGCCGTGGCGACGTGCTTCACCGCATCCGCTTGAGCGCCTTCGTGTCCCCGCTCGCCTCTCATAGCTGGTCGGGAAGAAGAGGCAGCAGCGGCCCCCGCGATGGGACCAGCGGTCGGCTCACGGTTGCCGGCTGCTCGGACAGGCTCAGTCATGCGAGCCTCCTTTGGCGTGGGGGCGGCGTGGCGGCTGGACAGCTGGGAGTACGCCATGCCACGCCATCGCCTCCCCATGCACCGCACAGGTAGCGAAGCAGTCGTAGGAGGCAAGCTTGCCTCCCTGATACACCCACAGTTCCAGCCGGGGCTCAGACCCTCGGGCCGGATCGAGCTCCAGCGAGAGGTGATAGATATCGCGCGCCTGCGATGCCTCTAGCAGTTCCTCCACCACCCGTTCATAGACGACCTTTGGCCCCTGCGCGAGGGCGTAGCTATGCCAGAGGCAGACGGTCGCCTCCTCAGGCACGCAGGCCAGCACCTGGGGCAGCAGCTCACAGGCGTCTCCTTTGAGCAGCGTGACGGGATGCTGGCGCGCCACCTGGAGCGCGGCGGTCAGCAGCCGGTAGCGCTCAAGTTCTTCGGGCCAGATGCAGGCGCGCAGCCACTCCACGTCCAGCGTGCTCTGCGGGTCCAGTGGCGCCAGATCGATGCCGATGCGCTGTGCTATGAGCGGCATCACCTCAGGAAAGGGCGGCAGATGCGAGCCCTTGAGGGTACAGGCAAGCTGCACCGGCGAGCGCGGATCGCCCACGAGCAGATGATCGTAGCGATAGCCGTAGCGGTCCCAGTTGAGATTGAGCCCGGCGCTCGCTCCCACCTCGATCAAGGCCAGCGGCTGACGTCCGGCACGCCGCGAGATCAGCTCAAAGGCAGGCAGCAGGTTGGCGCAGCGCGTGACCTCGTTGGTTTGCAGGCGGGCATGAGGCAGCAGCAGGCGCAATGCATCCGCGTGCTCCAGACAGCACTGCCGGAAGACCGGATACGCCTCGGCTGCCGGGCGCGGATGAGGGCAAAAATGCGGGTAAAACTCGGTCAAGAGACGATGCTGCATCCGCCATGCCAGCAGGTTGACCGTGCTAAAGAACAGCACGTACATCGGCTGATCGCGATCAACCAGCGAAAGCAAGGCCAGCAGTTCCGGGTCGTCTTGCATGCCCTGATAGAACTGATGGTAGAGCGGCGAGCGGCGCGCAAAACGTGCCGCCACCGCCTGAGTCCACTGGCGTGGATCAGACATGATTTCCTGATGAGAAGACATACGCACCTCCTGTGTTAATTGCTCAAACGCGTCGGACGAAGAAAGAGCGCAGGGGCTGCGCCGGGAGGCCGCTCGCAGAGATATTTGCCGTGCAGCAGCCGGAAGTAGGGAGCCAGCGGCGTCTGCGTGGCGGGCAGGTTCAAGGGCTGCTGCTCGTGCAGGGCCGTGCTCACCATGCGCGCAAACGGCTCCTCCAGTTCCCGCATCCAGCGCAGCCCCTGCTCGCAGTGTCGCCAGTGCTCCACCTGCGGACGCAGGCGCTCCAGTTCTTCCGCGTCTTGCCGGGCCTCCTGGTAGCGGGCGAGCAAGAGGTTGAGCGAGCCGACCAGCGACCAGAGGGTCTGGCCTTGCTGGATGGGCACCCGTGCCAGCAGATCGCCGTGCGCCGTGCGGGTCAAGACGCCGATGATCGCCGTCACGGTGCCCTCCAGGCGTTGGGCCTCCTGCATCTGGGCCTGGTTCATCTGCGCCAGCGTATGCTGTAAGCGCGCAATCTCTTCGGCGCGGTCGGCGCGCTTGATGGCTTCGCGCGCGTGCAGGCCGAGAATCCACATCACGGCAGTGACGAAGACATGCAGTTGGATCAGGCGAAAGAGGATGGTCGGGCCGCTGGTCACGAGCTGAGCGGCGAAGAGCGGGGTGTGCGGGGCCATGGTCAGTTCGAGCATGCCGAAGATGAGATTGAGCAGGGCCGGTACCAGGACCCAGTTGACCGGCAGGATCGCGCCAATGAAGAGCTCGCCGAAGACCAGCAGGTACAAAATATCCTTGTCATCGGGCGACATGCCTCCTGGTGCCCGCAGGATGCTCAGATACATGCCGGTGATGATCGAGAGGCAGAGCAAGAGCCCGACCAGATTGACCTGGCCTTTGCGGTTGAGCACGAGGCACAGGCCGATGACGCACCAGACGGCCAGGGCGGTGTAGAAGATCTGCCTGTTGGGTCCCAATAGGCCAATGGGCACGACCAGGACCAGGATGCAGGCCAGAAAGAGCATGATCGTGCTGGCGATGCGACCCCGGCGTACCAGGTCGCGCTGTTCAAAGCTGGCGCCTGGCAGGGGATCGGGCGGGGCGGTATGCCGATACCACCAGGGAAGCACGCCGCGGGCGCTCCAGAAGTGGTGATCGCCCAGCACGCGATGGGACCAGACATCGGGGGTCGCCGGTTCGCTGTGCCGGGGCGTCGAAAGACGATGGGTCATCTCCGTAGTTCCTCCTTGAGAGTGATAGGCTGAAATAGATCAATGGATCGTTCGTTCGTGTCGGGTGCGGGCAACGCGTCAGCAGGCATGCTCACGGGAACTCCATCATCCGCAGCGGGGTCCTGAGTGCCTGCTCGTAGGCTTCAAAGGTGAGGCGCTGCGCCTGTTGCATAGCAGCGCCTTCCAGGGCGATCTGGCGACGCAACGCCGCCACGTCACTGCTCATCGGTTCCTCCGTTCCTCCGTCGGTCGGATCAACGCTCGCGCCGCCAACGCCTCAACAAGCTGCTCGATCTGGTCGCCGGACAGGCAAAGCAGGCGCGCGATCTGCTCGGGACCGTGCTGGCTCTCGATGAGCAAGAGCACCTGTTTCTCGCGCTGGCTGAGGCTGCCGCGCACCGCCGAGAGCGGGACCGCCACCTGCCAGCGTCTCTGCGTCGCCTCCCGTGGCACGAAGGCGTCAGGCGACGACGGCTGCAACCGCCACTCCAGCTCTCCCAGGCGCTCCAGCAGATGCAAGGCGGCAGCCTGCTGCAAGAGCACCTGTCCTGGCAGCGTGCTGATGCGACAGTGGCGCAGGTGCCCCTGCACCAGCGTCAGTTCGGCAAGGCATGCCTCGTTGTCTGCCTCGGGGAGCGCGGCCAGGTGCGTCTGCGCCGTCACCGTGGCCTGTAGATCGCTCATCGTTGCCAGCAGGACCGCCACCGGCAGGACGTAGCGTGGTCCCTGAGCCACCCGGTTCCCTCCTGTTCATGTCCTTGAGCCCGCTCCGCCATCCGCTGGCCCCGGCTCCTCAGGCAGCAGCGCCACCTGGACGTTCTCCAGGGTGTAGGGCTGCCCGGCGATGGTCGAGATAGTGGCGAGGATCTGCTCGGCCTGCTGGCGGCCAATAGGGGAGCCCACCATCAGAAAATAAACCGTATCGGGTTCGACCTTCGTCTGCTGTGCCAGATGGGCAATATTCAAGTGATACTGCTCGCGAAGCTGTAAGGGTGTGAGCTTCTTCGCCGGGTGAGTGGGGTCGCTGAGTTTCTCTTCTTCCATCAGATGTCCTCCTCATCGCTCGTGTTCATGCTGGTGGCAGATACAGGATGCTCAGTTGCCTCTGCGGATCATAAGCTTCCAGTATCCGAAATTGATCGGGTAAAACGAGATCATACCACTGCGTTGACGTCTGCAAGTACCGTTCGCATAACGTGC
The DNA here is from genome assembly GCA_035650355.1 of Ktedonobacteraceae bacterium. GTDB lineage: Bacteria > Chloroflexota > Ktedonobacteria > Ktedonobacterales > Ktedonobacteraceae > DASRHT01. The sequence continues at coordinate 4,137 of DASRHT010000047.1, read as the reverse complement.
GCGTGCTGCCCGGCGGCAGCGTGACCGAGCCCTCCTCGACCAGGCAGCCATGCTGCTGCATGGTTGCTTTCGCTTTCGCCCGCAGGCTCGTTGGTGTCTTCAACTTGATCGGCTCTGGCGGGGGATAATGACTCATCGCTGCCGCCTCGCGCGCTGCTTCTGCTGCTGCCAGAGCCGGCTGAGGCGAGCAGGATGAGCGGCAAAGGTATGGCCCCTTCTCACCTGGACCGCCGCGTGGGCACAGCTCTCCACGCGAATAAGGAAGCGCAGATGGTCGCGGGTCCATTGCGGGTGCAGCACGATGGCGCGCCAGCAGCCGCCTTCGCCCACGCGGTAGGTCACCCGCTCGCCCGCCCGGAACTCGGGTCCATTGTAGGGGATAAAGCAGGAGGCGGGGACCTCCTCGGTCATCGGCCCGTCGGTGCGCACATGCCAGTATTCCACCCCATTGGCGTAGTGCAGGACGCGCTGGATGGTGCCCAGCAGAGTAATGGTGGGCAGCAGCGAGCGACAAATGACGCGCTGGCCGATGCGCGGGTCTCGCCGTACCTCCTTCCTTTCATTTTTTATCCGATTCTGCCTGGTTAGCATCTTGATTGCTCCTCTATGTCGTTTCTTCCATGCACCTGTGCTGCCGAGGATACGAGACTTCTCCACTGCCTTGCGTAGTCAGGGCGAATGTCGTGACGATGTCTCACTGTTTCACAAGCCGCATAGGTGCTATGAGGAAGTGTAGCCGGAAAGCAGGGCTATCATTACAACCTTTTTTGGTCGATCTTTTCTCGCTATGCCCTATTCCACGTTTCTCAGGATTTTCTCTCGTTTTCGGCGTTTTCGGCGTTTTTCTTAGTGCTTCTTCGCAAGACAATAAAAAAGCACTGCAATACACGCAGTGCTTTGTGAGAGGGAAATGTTTGCTACCAGTGGGTAATGTAAGCCTGCAATTCCTTGATACGACGTTCTCCAGGCCATACGGCACGCATGGCAGCATAGGCCGTAATGGCCTCGCCAAAACGCTGCTCGCTACGCAATTGCTTGGCTCCCTCTATCCCCTGTATCCAGCGATCAATACACCACTCCATATCCCGCAATCCATCAGCGCGGTTGACCTCGGCCATCACTTGGTTGATGAAGGACTCCACGCGGATAATCTCATGCGCAGATGAGGTCTGGTGGATTTGTGCAAAGGAATCGAGGGCTTCTTTTTGCATACCAACGTGCAAATGGGCCATACCATCGTGAAGAATAAGATTCGCTTTACTGTGGGCGATCCAGATCGGGGCAGGTTCGTCAGGAGGTTGTGCGAAAAAAGCTGTATGGGCTTTCCCGAGGGATCGTAATGCCTCTTGTTTCTGTCCATTACGTGATTGATAGGTTGCCAGACCCGCATGGACATAGCTACGCACCACTGGCGGAATAAGAGATCCTGGTGCTGTCTCAAGAACGTTTTTGGCTTGTTCTGCGGCAGAGAGTGCTTGTTTCCAGTGATTCGCGTTGTAGTATGCAGCAGCCTGAGTTCGCAACGCAAGTACCTGGAACATCGGAGAGTCCGCCAGTTGACTATACTGTTCTATTTCCTGCGTATAGAGAATAGCATCCTGTGTGCTTTCAAGATGCCATGCAAGCATGGCTTTTAGCAGCAAGCATTGGATCAACAGTTCAGCGGCCTCTTTGCGGTTACGAGTAGAGGATGCTGTTGTGGCAATATGCTTCAATGTCGGGATATACGAGGAGATAGCACCGGCAACGGCTGAAAGCTCTTTCCCTTTGAACAGTTCCCAACAGGCGATAACGCCAGCTTTACATCCAGGAAGAATGTCTTCAGCCGCATGTGAGGCATTCACAAAACGAGGACTCAGATTCCAGGCGACGAGAGGAAAGAGAGCCAGCCGGCAGATGGCGTCACGCCGTGACATCGGATCAGTATTCATCGCAGTATCCTCTAGAATGGCATTGAACTCGCATTGCATCTCTCGATAAGGACGAGAGGTACGGGCAAGCCGTAGCAATCGCATCGTCGGGTCGCTGTTAAAAAAGGGCAAGAGGTCGCTTGTAGTCCTGGTCGATTCAGGTGACAAAACGGCACTGCTCTGCTGCATCTCAACCTCTAAGCCGAGTGCCTCTGCTGAACATCCGTAGACCTCACAGAGTCGTTGAAGGTTATAGGCGCGCGGGATCGCCTTCCCTTTTTCCCACTTATGCAACGTGTTGACATCAACGCCGACCCGTTCGGACGCTTCTTCAAGGGTCCAATGTTTTTTATGCCTCGCTTGTGATAATCGCATTCGTTCCATCAGTGCTTGCCCTTTCGAACTTCCCTCTGCATGACCTTCATGTATTGCGTCAATGCTATCATATCATAGCTGCTCACACCCTGTCGAGGTATGCTTGCCCGCATGAGCCAACAGAGCAAGCTAGGCCCCTATCTGCTGAGTTCCAAAGATAGCGTCCGTTTTTACCCGTTATGTGCTACCTGCGTTGAAAAAGTCGAAACCATCGGCGGTCCCCTTCCCAGAGAACAGCAGGTGTTCATCATATAGATGTGCTTAGCACGGGTCGTCGTCACGGGCTCGCTGAGCAGGGACCCGCGCTACCCGCTACAAGCTCCCTGACGGGAATACAGGACGGATTTTTGTCCTGATTGACTTCCTGAAATTGGCCTAAAAAAAGCGACCCGCGATTCTGCTTGCATGAGATGGCTTCTCGTGCTATACTAGCAAGGGAGCCGTCGAAAAGGGGCATTACCTGCCTGCAGGTTTGAAACTTTTTGAGAAGAAGCCTGTCTAAACCCCCAGGTTAGTCGAAAAGGGGCATTACCTGCCTGCAGGTTTGAAACTAATCAGTTAGGAAGTATCCATCAACCCCTGGAACGTCGAAAAGGGGCATTACCTGCCTGCAGGTTTGAAACAATCGTTGACCATCAGGTGAACACCCAATCGCTGAGAGTCGAAAAGGGGCATTACCTGCCTGCAGGTTTGAAACGATGTTCAGCCTGATTAAGCTTTTCAGGAAATTTAGGTCGAAAAGGGGCATTACCTGCCTGCAGGTTTGTAACCGAACTCAATTGCATCTGCCGGGAGGACCATCGTTTTGTCGAAAAGGGGCATTACCTGCCTGCAGGTTTGTAACCAAAGGTAGCTATTGTGCCATCAATGTACATAATCCCTGGTCGAAAAGGGGCATTACCTGCCTGCAGGTTTGTAACCGAGCTATAAAAAACAATCAATTGTGAAGTGACAAGGTCGAAAAGGGGCATTACCTGCCTGCAGGTTTGTAACTCCCAAACGTATTAACGATATAAGAGCCAAGCGCAGTCGAAAAGGGGCATTACCTGCCTGCAGGTTTGAAACCTATCGATAAAGCCTGAGAGAGCCTCAACAACTGACGTCGAAAAGGGGCATTACCTGCCTGCAGGTTTGAAACACAAACAGGGGCGGTTTGGCCGCATTCCCATTACCCCGTCGAAAAGGGGCATTACCTGCCTGCAGGTTTGAAACAGGAATTCTGAATTGCTACCATTGCAATCCGTCACGAGTCGAAAAGGGGCATTACCTGCCTGCAGGTTTGAAACCCAGCGGTTGTAGAGTCAAGTATTATAGGGTCTTGTGTCGAAAAGGGGCATTACCTGCCTGCAGGTTTGAAACTTTGATACGAATAACGTTACAGTGGAAGCAACGGCGTCGAAAAGGGGCATTACCTGCCTGCAGGTTTGTAACAACCCAATCCCCGCCCCCTCTTTCATTCTTTGAAAAGTGGCAGAAGGGCTTTTCGCGACCGGGCGCTTGAAACCCATCATGCCCATCGTAAAAGCCAATCTCCATCCAGGCGGCGAAAGGGCTCTTTGCGCGCACGAGGCAGAGGTGCCAGCAGGGCAAGCGCCAGGCCCCCTCATCCCCGCCAGCCCATCCCCTTGCCCCTACCGTCTGCGGTGGAACATAACGCGCCCGTTGGGTGGGGGATGTTGGATCGAGAAGATGTTGGGGCTGTAGGGGCAAGGGGCGGGGATGGGAATTGGGTGGGGGCCTCGCGCTTGCCCTGCCACGGGATGATACGATTTTTGGGGGAGGGCGATGTCTGTCCAACGGTGGGCGGCCCGTTGCCTTTTTGGGGGGGTGCAACGTTGGGGCTGTGGTAGGG
>DASRHT010000046.1:0-136027 GCA_035650355.1 Ktedonobacteraceae bacterium | reverse complement strand
CTCTGCGAACGCTCTGGGACCCTCTCTGGCATCTTCGGTGCCGAGCAAATATCTGAACAGGCGTTGTTCTAGCTGCAAGCCTTCTTCCATTGGCATATACAGGCCCTGGAGTATTGCCTGCTTGGCCGCGCGTAGCGCCAGGGGACCGCGTTCGAGCAGCGTTCCCACCAGGCGGTCAACCTCGTTCATCAACTCGCCCTGTGGCACAACCTTATTGATCAGCCCGAGCTGGTAAGCTTCCTGCGCGCTGATTGGCTCGCCCGTCAGGATGAGCTCCATCGCCTTTGCCAGGGGGATCGAGCGTGGCAGGCGCTGCGTGCCGCCCGCGCCGGGAATGATGCCCCAGCGCACCTCCGCAAGGCCAAATGTGGCGCTCTCGACGGCGATACGCAAATCGCAGGCTAACATCATCTCGAAGCCGCCCGCGATACAGTGCCCGTTAATGGCGGCAATCATGGGTTTCCAGCATTCGAAGCCGCGCGTGATGCCGCCGAAGCCGCCATCGTTAGCGCGTTCTGCACGCGCTCCGTTCTCTGCTGTGCTGGCCCTTGAGAGGTTGGGAATGAGCGATTTTAGATCGGCTCCGGCGCTAAACGACTTTTCGCCTGCCCCCGTCAAAACAGCGATCCATACTTCGTCATCGTCACTGAAGTCCTGCCATGCCTGGCTTAATGCCTGTCCGGTCTCGGCGTCGATGGCGTTACGCGCCTCCGGTCGGTTAATCGTGATGTAGGCGACGCGGTCGCGTTTCTCGTAAATAATACCCATATGGTTGCTCCTTGCTCAGATTATTACGTGTTGACAGTGTAGCATCTCGCAGAGCTATCACACAAGGAAGCTGGTAGTTACTCTCGCCTGTATTTCATCTCGCCCGCGCGAATAGCAACGGAGAGGCGATTTTCAATTGGAGCGAGGGGGCAGACCCAGCGATCATTGTAAGCGCACGAAGGATTGTAGGCGTAATTGAAATCGAGGATGATGCGCTGCCAGTGATCGCTGCCGGGCGCGGGCAAGGGATCGCTTCCTTTGATGGTATCGAACAGGTAGCGCCCTCCGCCATAACTCTCTCCAGGGCAGGTCGCATCGCGAAACGGGAGGAACAGTCCTCCGCCATAAATATCGAGCCAGTAGATTGAGAGCGTCACGGGTGTATGCTCAACCGTGAAATGGACGCGCCCTATCGTTGTCATCGTCATCGACTCATCGGCGTTCATTGCCACATGCTGGCGTACCGGCTCAATGACGGTGTCAATATCAACTGCAAAACTCATAGCCGGATTATAGGGAAAGTAGCGAAGCCCCTGAAAATGCTGCCGTTGAGCCGTATCGAGCGCGGACTGAGGATGATGCGCGAAGAGATTGTCCTTGCCTTCACGAAAATGTTGCAGGATCGCTGCGGCATCTTCGCCCGCTGCGAATGCCTCCCTACGATCTCGGTAAAGGGCAGTCATGCGACAACGATAGTCGTACAGATCCAGATAGTCAGACATGATCTTCTCCTGGAACAAGCAACATAGATATCGTTTATTCTACCACCTGTTTCGCTCTGGTAGTGTTGCAGGCTAAGTACCTTCGATTGCAGGATAATTTTTTTCAACATGCGGCAAAGGGGCTTCCTCTTCTGGAAATTCTTCCGGGTGGGCCTGTTTCCAGGTGCGCCAGGCGGATAGCAGGAAGACCTGCGCGATGCCTACTATCGGCGCGGCAAAGATCGCTCCCGGCAAACCAAAAAGGGCTGCTCCCACCAGCAAAGCGAAAAGGGCAATGATAGGATGCAGACCGACAGCGCCGCCAAGAATGCGGGGTTGTAGCACCTGGCCTTCCAGCCCTCCCTGAACCAGACCAGAGAAAACAGCGGTGATCAGGCCGGTTTCCCAGCCGCGGGTGGCAAAGGCGAAACAGATAACGATGATTGAAGAGATATACGAGCCAATCTGTGGGACAAACTCAAAAATAAAAACAATCACGGTCAACAGGATTGCATAGGGAACGCCAATGATATAAAGACCAACGCCCACTATAGCGGTGGTAATAATGGCTGCTGTGAGTTGACCACGAAGATAAGACCCCATAATATGGTTCAGTGTATCCAGGAAAAACGAAACTTGCGTCCGTCTGCTGAGTGGGGCATGATTTTTAAGCCAGTCCAGGGTGCGCTTCCCATCCAGGATGAAATACACGCTGAGCGAGGTGATGATGATGCAGCTAATTAAAAATGTGAAGAAACTGCCAGCCAGTGGGAGCAGGGTGTGAACAACGTTCAATGCCTGCTTGAGCAGTTGTTCGCCCGAAAGCGCAAACTGTTGAGGCGAGATGCCTGCCTGCTGAAGCGTGTTGATCATCGGTTGCGAACGCTCAATAATAGCGGGTAAGTTCTTTTGTAGCCCTACCATAAGAGTAACAAGTTGAGCAATTGCCCCCCAGAAAACGTAGTAGAGGATGAGGAGCAGCCCGATTAAGACCGCAAGATATGCCAGCAGTACCGCAAGCGCGTTTGGCATCACCCGTCTCAGGAGCTTCACCAGCGGATAGAGGACATAAGCGATAATGATTGAGAGGATTACCAGCAGGAGTGGGTAGGCGATCAGGCCCAGGAACCAGAGGGCTACCAGTGCGATGGTAATCCAGGCCAGAATGGTCAGCGAGATGGTCAGTCGCCGGGTCCAGTTGCGACCAGGAGGCCGCTCCTGCGAAGATGTACCGCCTGAACTGGCAGCTATTGATGTATACTCCTCCATACGTCGCTCCCTTCTCTTCGTTTGCCCGCGTGTTCAATCCCTTTGGGATGGGAAGCCGTCGTTTTATTTCCATTTAGAGACGAAAAAGTCATGCTCGTCGGGTAGAGGGAGATCATAGTATCAAAATGTAAATGCTGGGAGTGATACTCCCGGACATTTTACAACCTGCTACGCAAAAGCGTTATTTGCTCTGATGTGGTATATTTTTGGAAAATGGGTGAGCCGCGATAGAGAAAGGATGCGTATTGCCATGATGGAACCTGGAGCACAACGCGATGGGGAGCCGCAAAGTCCTCATGCCCTTTTTCAGAACAAGGTCTTCACGGCTATTTTCGGTCATAACACGACTTCGCTTGTCATGCGGCTGACCGTGATTGTGCTTTGCGTCGGAACATTGCTGATCATCGCTCTAGGATTATTTTCCCCTAATGCGCCTGCTGTTCCTGCTGTTGCTTCCCATAATGGGTCGCAGACTCTTGTGGGGCTCCATGTCGGCGATGCCGCTCCCAACTTCACGCTTGCCACCCTCAACGGCCAACGGGTGAGCCTGAGCGATTATCGCGGGCAACCTGTTCTGCTCAATTTCTGGTACGCCTCCTGTCCTGGCTGTGAAGTGGAAACTCCTGATATGCAGCATTTTTATGCAGCTCAGCACGCGGCAGGCAAGGATCTGGTCATTCTGGGCGTAAATACCATTGATGACGTTTCGACCGCGCAACAGTTTGTACGCCAGCAAGGTCTGACCTATCAGGTGGTGCTGGATAATCACCAGGCTGTATCGACGCTCTATAACCTGGGGGGAACGCCCACCTCTTATTTTATTGATCGCCGGGGGATTATCCGCTCGGTGGTGGTTGGCCCCGTTGATGATGCGACGTTGCAACAGGATGTAGCTGCGCTCCATTAGATATCGTTCTATGTTCAAGGTTTGAACGTCAGTTTATAGATCGGCTCCTGATCTAACTCCTCGCCCGTTGGCTGAAATCCGACACGCTTATAAAGATGTAGAGCACGCTCATTTTCAGGATGAACGGTTAATTGCAGCGCCTCGCATTGAGGATGATGCTCTCTAAGGAACTGGAGGAACAGTCGTAATGCCTGATTGCCATATCCCTGCCCTTGATAGCGGTGGTCGATAAAGAAATGGCCGAGCCAGTAATTCTCACTGCTGCCCGGCTCGTAAGCCAGGGCGGTAAACCCGATCATCTCTTCTGCCCTATAAAACGCGTATGGAGCCCAGGTAAGGCCGGCTGGACGAATATAAGCTTTTGCCAGTGCGAGCAGGGCAATGGGAGCATAACCCGCGACAAAGCGTTGTTGTTCGGGATGGACAGCAAGCCCAAGAGCGGCCCGCCAGTTTTTGCGCGTCACTTCATGCAAAGATAATTCAGTCACCTGTTTCTCTCCATATTGCTGTGATATTTCTATTACTGATACGTTATATATGATACCTGGTTTTTGTTGTTATCTTCCATCGCATATAGTTTTGTCAGATTATGTTGGGGAAATAATAACATGCATTTTTTGTAGGAGGAATATATTGTATAGTCTTGGTCGTTTACTTTTTCGTGCGCTGGCGGGAAAGCCGCTGGCTCAGCTTATTGTGGGTATTGTCCTGATCCCGGCAGGTGGATTACTGTCGTTTGCGGCTATGTCCGGCGACTATATTTACCCGTACTGGATCGTCGCCGGTATCGTCTTTGCTATTATTGGCGTTATCTTGATTATTCGCGGCGCTGTAGCCCTGTTCAGGCCGAAGCCTTCTGTGCAGCAAGCCTACTTCGCCAGCCAGGGACAGTATCCGCCCCAGGCTCCCTATGGACAGCCGCAATATCCGCAGGCTCCGTACGGTCAGCCACCATCGGCCTATCCCCCGCAGGCATACGGGCAACCGCAGAATCAACAAGTCCCCTACGGGCAGCCGCAATATCCGCAGGCTCCCTACGGCCAGCAGGGGCAGTATCCTCAGCAGTAGGCAATTCCTTAAAGCAAGTGGGCATACCGGGAAGGTATTGCCCACTTTTTGTTCCTGGCTGTGAGCACTGGGTATTTGACAATGCTGCCCTTAATCTTTACAATGCTTCTATATGCCAGGCTTCTTTCAGTTGGCAAAATGTAGGGCTGGCGCAACAAGGGCTGCATCACGAGGATTCAGAGCTGAGGCTAATCAGGAAAGGACGTTAGGCAATGGTCGCTCAGCCATATCGTCGGCACATGAGCGTTGAGGACTATCTAACGCTTGACAGGAGCAGTGACGAGGTTCGCTACGAGTATATTGACGGCAATGCTTATATGCTGGCGGGGGGAAGCGCGAACCATTCCCTCATCAGCTCCAATCTGATCCGTGAGCTGAGTATGGCTTTGCGCGGCAGCTCATGCCTTGTCTATACCTCTGATATGCGCGTGCGCCTCTCAGAGCAACGCTACGTCTATCCCGATGTTGCTGTGAGCTGCGATCCGCGTGATCGCGGCAGCGTTGAATCGTTGCAATATCCACGCCTGATCGTTGAGGTTCTCTCCCCTGGCACCGAAGCCTATGATCGCGGGAAGAAGTTCGGTTTTTATCGTACCTGCCCTTCTATTAAAGAATACGTCCTGGTAGACAGCTTACAACCATCAGTCGAGATTTACCGGCATGAGCAAGGAGTTTTCTGGGTGTTGCATCCTCTAGGCATGAGCGACCAGGTTGAGTTGCGCAGCCTGGGCGTAAGCTTTCCTGTGGCCGCGATCTACGAAAATATTCTTTTCCCGGAAGATGTATAGGGAAAATAGCACTTATGCTATTCCTTCGCCTCTGGTTTCCTGATTATCAGTCATCAGTACAGGGGCATCTTCCGCAAGATGCGCATGAGATGCCCACTGTTTTAGCTGGCCCGTGATAGTGTCGTCGCCGGTCAGCAGCTCTATCTCCGTGATTGCGCAGTTGCGTTGCCGGTGGCGGATCAACTCCTTATAGTCAACATTCGTGCAGATATCTTTCAGTGTGATAGTAAAGATGCCCGCGTGCCCGACAATAATAATGTTCTGTCCATTACGGCCAGCCGTGGCCTCCTCCAACCCCTTGCGCATGCGGCCAAGCAAGCTATGATAGTCTTCGCCCTCTGGAAACGTTACCTCTGGCCGTCCCTGAAACCATTCTGTCACGATGCGGTTATGCCATTCCCAGTTTTCGCGCGTTGGTGGCAGCGTTTCCAGCGTGCCGACGTTCACCTCGCGAAACTGTTCAAGCACCGTTACCTCAAGCTCAAGCGCCTCTGCGATGATGTGCGCGGTCTCTTGCGCTCTTTTAAGGGGGGAGGCATAGATTGCGTGGATATTCTTGTCGCGAAAAAATTCCGCCGTCTGCCGGGCCTGTTCGATGCCCTTCCTGGTCAATGAATAATCAATCAGTCGATGAGAAAACTCTCTGGTCAGATTGGCAACATTCTCGCCATGCCGCACCAGATACACCGTGTTTAGCTTGCTCGTCGTCACGTTTACTCCTTGCAGCCCGGCTGCTCAAGGGAGGGGGTGAGGCCGTTAGGTATGCCTTTCCTCTAGCCGAGCTTTGGAGTAATTATACGACATAGCTAGTTTTAACTATCATCCAGGTTCTTCTAGCGATGGGAAAAGAGAGTTTGCGGGAAGTTTAGCCGCATCCAACTCAGGGGGTGGCTGCGCTTTCCGCTCGCGAGCGGGGGGTATCGCTTTCCGCTTGACAACGCGTTTCTTGCCATTTTTTCGCACTGTGTCTACTGCTTCGTCAGTGTCAGGTGTATCTGCAACAACCATGCCGGCCTGTGTCTGGTGGCTGGCTACAGGGGGTCGCCAGAAGTCCAGTAAATACTCGAATGTGGTGCCCATCGTGATATAGTTGCTGGGCCAGCCAAAGATGCCAATGTTATTGACGATATTGGTACGGTCCCAGATAATAGTATTGCGCAACTCATAGCCAACGGAACGTAACGCTTCAATCACCGCGACGTGAATAGTGATACGCTTATTTTCCCACCACATATCAGGCACATTAATCACGCAATGCCCCTTTTTCTTCAACAGTGGCAGCAGCTTGCCAAAGATTTCTGCCATTGCTGCGGCGTAAGCATCAAGCTCCAATGTGCCCAGGTCTTCTGGACGCTGGCTATACTGCTCCACTTTCTTATATTGATCGTTCTTGCGCTCCAGGCCCCGGCGGCTCTTATTCAGTCGCTCTCTATTGAGCAGATTGGCATACGGCGGCGAGGTGACGATACAGGCGATGCTCTCTTCATCGAGGTACGCGGCAATGGTTCTGGCATCGGCAAGCACTGGAATTTGTTTCGTGTTCTCAAATAAGGTATGCTGGCTCAGCCGCTCTTGCGTCAGAGCAATGTAGTCGGGATGAATATCGAAGCCGACCGCATTTCTATACACATCTCGGGCGGCTACCAGCGTGGTGCCACTGCCCATAAAGGGATCAACCACCAGTTCCCCCTGATGAGAGAAGAGTTCAATACACTTACGCGCCAGCGAAATGGGATAGGTAGCGGGATGTTTTGTCTTATCGCGAATATCACGCCCTTCATAGCCAAACTGCCATACCCCCAACTGGCATTTAATCCAATCTTTCGCCGTCAGGCAATTACTATGAGTCGGTTCACACTCACAGGTCCTGCTCGTACCAATGTCCAATTTCCGGCTCTTTATTGCTACTCCAGACACCCTGCCATCCGTATCTCTGAGCACTGCTTTCCCTCTACCACGCTCTATCAGGCTCGTCTGGTGGAGCGATATATTGTAAAATGCGCCGTTGAATTTGTTGTAAGATCGCCTGACTTTCTGGCGGCAGATAGGTATTGAACCTGAGCGTCATGTTAATGGCGGCGTTGATCGTGATGGCTTCCAGGTGGGTTACTGGCAGGATAATCTCTTGCTTGAGCTGAGGATTATGCATTGATCACCTCGCTAGGAAAAAGTAAAATGTTCAACTCGTTCTGACTGGAATCAGCGCGAGCGCGCAGGCATTGACGAAAACAGATTGTGCCATCGGGCAGCGTGATGCGATAGCGACTCTCAAAGGTGCGAGGACGTACCTCGCGCTCGGTGGTGCCTTCTGGAAAGGTGACGAGGTCATGACCCGTCGAAGAAGAGACCACACAGCCATGTTGCTGTAAATACTCAATTATTTCGGCATAGGTCCCCGAGAGACATTTGACGCTTTGAATGGGTGATACAGGCCCTTCGATCATGCGACCCTCCCTCCGGTCCAAGAGTGATCTGTATGTACTATTACTAAGATACATGGTGGCAAGAAGAGCGAGAAGGGCGTTCTCTAGCCGAGTAATAATCGTCTTTAATCTACTCCTTGAAATATGATATACTTCCCTTTGAAAGAGCTCATGAGGGTATGTCAGGAGAAGAAGTGGTATGGATGCTGGCAACAGGCCCAATACGCGACTGAAGCGCCACCGGCAACTGCGAGGCTTCTCTCAAAAGAAGCTGGGGGAGCTGATCGGGGCAGATCAAAATGCGATCAGCCGGTGGGAGCGCGGCGAACGCGAGACCAGCCCGTACTATCAGGAAAAGCTCTGTGACCTCTTCGGCAAGACTGCCGAGGAGCTGGGCTTTTTAGATACGACAAAAGCGATGGCTGAATCTGCTGTGCCGCCGCAAAATATGCCGACGTCCCGCCCCTCACAGGGAAATGAGGCGCTTCCTTTGCTTGCTCAGGCGATTTCCCAGGGCATACAGGCCGCGCTAACCGAGTCAGGAGAAGATCAGACGATGGACAAGTTACGCCGACAATTGATGGAGCTAGCAGTGAGCCTGGCAGGCACGACCTTGCTTCTCCCTATCCAAACCTCCATTGCTGCTGAAGAGTTCTTACCTCAGTGCGCCGCCAGTATCAAGGGGTGCTGGCAACTCTCACGGGGAAAAGATCTGGCTTTAGCAGAAGAAATGCTCGCAACAATGCTGCCTGAACTCACAAAGCTCGCCAGCTATCCTTCAAAATATCAGCAGACGGCAGCCGGTCTGGCCGCTCAAGGCAAAATTCTCCAGGCTGTTTTAGCTATGCACCGCCTGAATTTTGTCGGCAGAGAGATGTATTGCCTTGAAGCGGTTCAATGGGGGCAGCTTTCAGGAGTGCGTAATCTTGAAGCAGCCGCACTCTGTAGGCTTGCTTATACCTACAAAGTTTGTCCTCCTGAGAGGCCAGAAAAGGCGATAGATATCTATCAGGCAGCGTTATATGCGCTTGGTGATGAGCCATCTCTGATAAAAAGCGATATTACGATGGGATTAGCCGATGCCTACGCTCAATGTAAAGAAGAGCGAAAGGCGTTGGAGACGATAGAGGCGGCCAAAGCGCATTTTCCCGCTCATCCCGAACAAGACCCAAGCTTTTTATATGCTGATTGTGGCTGGTCCAAATTATATATGTTGGAAGGGCAGACGTATCTGGATCTGGCCCGTCACTACCCGGACCGGGGCTACTATCAGAAAGCATACGCCATTTTTTCGCATAGTTCTACTGTTCAAGCAGTTGCTGAACGTATAACGAGCGAAACCCTGATTTATCAGGCTGATGCGGCACGCGGATCAGGGGATTTAGACCTCTTCGCTGCTTGCCTGAAAGATGGCACGCTGATGGCCCTCTCGCTGGGCAGTCAAAAGCGGTACAACGAGGCGTGGACTGTTTTTCAAGGGACGCCGCAAAAGTGGCTGGGTGAGCGGCAAATACAAGAGCTAGCCGGCACCGTTTTCGTGCAGCCGGAGAGGAAGCTCGGCTAACGCAGCGCACTAATTTCCTATAAAAACATCTCTTAATATTTTTACTTGACATAGAGCAATAATACCGCGTTACTTCTCCTATAACTGCGCGGGGAGCCGGTGAAGATTCCTCAACCTCATCCTTGCTAATCATCGGTTCTATCGCTCGATTCATTTTGCAGATCATAGCCCTGCATGCCCTGAAATCGCGCTTTGCCACGTCATCTCTCCCTACGCTTGCCATCGAGCGAGCGTAGTACTTTTGTGTGGGAGCGTAGATGTTGTACCAGTATGTGATTTTGGCTGTTACTAACGTTCCTTTAGTACGTCGTGGGGAATAGAACTGCTTATGTATAAATATTTTTGAGGGATAGTCTATTCTACGCTGGCTCGTTATGAATACATTATTTTTGGTTAATAAATTAACAATGATCTATTTATCGATCTTGAGCTGACCTAAGTCTGGTATTTGAGATTTTATCCTCGAATCCGGTCTATCACTTTTTATCTGTAAAGACTACGTTTTGAGTAAGCTTTGTAGTTCTTGGGAGGGAATAGTATGCGATGGAATCTGGTACGGACCCTTGTGGCGGTCACGATAATTCTCGCAGTGGTAGGGGCTAGCCTGATTACGATTCGTAATCTGGGCATGGATCAGACCACGCGTTCTTTTGCGGCGATGAACGACCCGCATGCTCTTGGCTCGTTTGTGCCCATTAGCAATCAGCCTGCGCCTCTTTTGCATCGGGCTCAGTATATGCGCCCCACTCGTCCTGATCAATCTCTCTCTCTCTCGGTTGGCTTGCAACCGCGCAACCAGCAAGAGCTGAGCGATCTGGCGCAGGCCGTTCGCAATCCCAAATCGCCGCTCTATCGTCATTTTTTGACGCCTGAGCAGTTCAAAGAGCTTTTTGCTCCCACTGCCGACCAGGTGCAGCAGGTTGTACAGTTTTTGCAAAGCCAGGGGCTGACCATCAAAAATGTTGCATCGAACAATCTGCTCATCGATGTTACCGGCACAGTTTCGCAGGCTCAGCAGGCATTTAAAGTGCAGGTGAACGATTATCAACTGGGGAGGCAAACATTTTATGCCAATGCGACGCAGCCACAAATACCACAGAAGCTCCACTCTCTGGTTGCATCGTTAAGTGGCTTGGATAGCAGCGTCCGTTTTCATTCGCATCATATCGTGCGTACCAATAGCCCGAAATTGTTGAGCGGTTTTACGCCGCAAGGCCTGGCTGCCGCTTACGATTTTGCTCCATTGCAGAATGGCAATATTGATGGCGATAATCAGTCCATCGCCTTTCTTGAACTGGATGGGTATCTGCTCAGCGATGTGCAACAATATGCAAGCAACTTTAATCTCGGCTCTATCAACGCCTCTACTATTCTGGTAGATGGCTATAGTGGCGCTGCTGGCTCCAATGCCGTTGAGGTGGAGCTGGATATGGAGGTCGCGGCGGCGGTCGCGCCCCACGCTCAGCAGCTTGTTTATGAAGGCCCGAATACTGCTCAGGGGTTTAGTGACACCATCAATCGCATTGTGACGGATAATAGAACGACGACTGTCAGTATTAGCTGGGGATCGTGTGAATCAGTCACCGGGAGCGCCAATATGCAGACGCTCGATACAATTTTTGCGCAAGGGGCTGTGCAGGGGATGTCATTTTTTGCGGCCTCCGGCGACTCTGGCGCCTATGGTTGCCAGGATTCGAACCTTGCGGTAGACTATCCTGCCAGCGATCCCAACGTTACCGGCGTAGGAGGAACCTCGCTGAGCGTGAACTCCGACGGCTCTTATAAAAGCGAGTCGGTCTGGTCGAATCCGCTTGATCTGTTGCATGGCCTGAAAGGAGCGGGCAGCGGCGGCGGTCTCAGCAGCACCTGGCAGATGCCTGCCTGGCAGAGCGGCCCAGGCGTGCAAAATTCCTATAGTAATGGGAAACGGGAGGTGCCGGATATTTCGGCGGACGCCGATCCAGGGATCGGTTACGCAGTCTACTGCACGGTGTCGCTGTCGAGCTGTCTTCTCAGTGGGTGGCTAACTGTTGGTGGCACGAGTGCGGCTGCCCCGTTACTGGCAGCCAGTGCCGCGCTGATCAATCAGTATTTACTCTCTCAGGGCAAATCTCCCCTCGGGCTGGTCAATCCATTGTTGTATGCGCTGTATAGCTCGCAGCAGGCATATCCTGCCTTCCATAGCATCAGCACAGGCAATAACCTCTACTACCCTGCTACAGGCGTCTATAGCCTGGCGACCGGGCTGGGAACGCCGGATGTCTATAATATCGCTCGCGATTTGGTGATGGGCGATTTGCTGGCGCAAGATACCTTCCAGCGAGCCAATCAGACCTACTGGGGAACGGCCTCCGATGGGCATGTCTGGCAGGGTGACGCGAGCAATAACGCCGCCTTCTCCATTGTGAACAACACGGGCCAGATATCCGGTTCCGGCATCTATAATGCGCAGTTGGGGCCAGTCGTCCAGAATGCGGAGATTGTCTTTACCAGCTCGATCACCAGTTTTAACGGTTCTAGTATTGGCGCTTCACTCCATTGGGTGGATGCCAATAACTGGTATAAGGCCGGGCTTACCGGTAGCATGCTTGTGCTACAGAAAAAGCTGAATGGGATGACCTACTCGCTGGGTAGCGTCGCATTTACGGCCTCCCCCAATACCGCCTATACGATGCGCTTCCGTATGGTCAACTCCATGCTCTATGTCAGAGTATGGGTTGCAGGCCAACCAGAGCCGACAGGGTGGCAGCTCACGGTTGCGGATAGCTCATTCCAGACGGGGTATTGTGGCTTGCGCACACTGATGCAGTCTGGCTCTGTGCAGACGGTCACCTCGTTTCAAGTGACAGCCGTACAATAAAGCGTGCTTATGTGGCGAGCGGCAGGGTAAACCAGAAGGTTGAACCCTGCCCCGGCGCGCTCTGCACGCCGACCTGTCCCTGGTGATGCTCGATAATAGTGCGACAAATGTAGAGACCAAGCCCGAGTCCGACGCTAAAGCTGCCCTGGGCGATCATGCCAGGGACGCGGTAAAAGCGTTGCCAGAGGCGTTTTTGCTCTTCAGTGCTCAGCCCCGGCCCTTTATCGCTAACGGAAAAGCGCGCTGTGCCATCGATTACCTCAACACGAACCTCGATTGGCAGTTCCGCCGGCGAATACTTCAGGGCGTTCGTCAGGTAGTTGGATACAACCTGGCTGATGCGGTCTCCATCGGCAAGAATAGGGGTCGTAATACCCTCTGCTATTTCCAGGTTGATGGTACGTGAAGGCGTGACGGCCCGCAGGTCTTCGAGCGTTGTACGCACAATCTCAATCAGCTCGCAATCATGCAGGCGCAGGTGCAGCCGGTTGGCCTGAATGCGCGAAACGTCCAGGAGATCGCTGACCAGCCTGTTCTGAATTTGTACCTGGTGCTGCGCGCGGCTGAGCAGCTCCTGCACGCCATCAAGATGATCAATAATGTCCGCTGCTAGATTATCGGGCAGGGAAAGGAGATTGAGGCGGCGCTTGGCTAACTGGAGATTGCCGTTAATGGTGGTCAGAGGGTTGCGCAGTTCGTGACTGGCGATGCTCAAAAACTCGTCCATGCGCTGAGCGGCCTCAAGCAGAGCCAACCTGCTTGCCTGCGCCTCCGCTCGCTCTAATACCAGAACGGTAAGCTTTGCCATAGCCTCGGCCAGGGCCATTTCTTCGCGGCTGAAGCTGTGAGGCTCGTTGCCGTAGTCCAACGATAACAGCCCTATCAGGCGTGAGCCAGAATGCATTGGGACAAGGAGGTAGTGCTGCGCTGCAAAGAGCCTGTTGCGCTTTGGGAGATCGAGTATGGTTAGTTTACCTGCTCGTATGCTATTGAGTATTTGCTGGTCCGCGATATGGTCGCCTAGAAGGGTTGTATCTATGCGGCTACGCCAGTATTGCTGCTCTTGAGGGGAAGCGCCAACAACTGCGACCAGGTGCAACTCTTCCGTTTTTGGGTCAATCTGGGTGACGCTGTAACGCTTACATCCCAGGATATGGCGAGCAAGCTCCACCAGCCGCTGTACCGTCTGGCTAATCGAAGGTCCTGGCGCTTCTGCCAAACGTTCGGTCGTATCCGTATGATGGGCATGGCGGGAGTCCTGAGCGATCTCCTCAGCCATAGCAAGCAGGGCAGTCAGCGCCTCGTATGTGCGCTGTTCCAGTTTGCGCTGTTCGGTAACGTCATGAAAGTTCGCCACGGCCCCAATAATCTGACCATATTCGTTGCGCAGAGGCGCACCGCTGATGCAAACTCGAATTTCCCGCTGATCCTGCGTAAAAAGGGTAATATCGGTCGTATTGTTCCCGCTGAGGACCTCTCCCTGTAAGATGCGATAGATGGGCCATTGTTCGGGAGGTAGCGTCTTCCCTTCAGCGTCACGGATAGCGTTGCCATTGTTCTGCTCATCCATTGCTTGTAGGAGGTAATGCGGTTGTGTGGTTGTGCTGATAAGTCGATAGAATGCGCTATTTGTCCGTATCACTCGTCCGGCAGCGTCATAAACGACAATCGCATCGGTGAGAGTCTCGAAGGCCACTTCTAGCTCTTCGGCTGTAGGCGCGGAGGGAATCTGCTCCAGTCCAATCGGCTGCCCCGCCGTAAGCTGTTCCAATTCGTGTACACGCTTACGCAGCCTGTAGAGTTCTTCCAGGAGTGCCTGTTCTGTCTGGACTGAACCTTCCAAGTGTTCTCTCCTTTGGATTAGCGTTTGCCGATGTAAAAAAATGTACTCCAGGCGTGAAAAAGTTCAAGCGAGAACGCTCTTTTACAACCATCCTCTTATCATCATGCTCAGTATTATACACTAACGTAGAGTATTTTGGTATGGTTATTTATACGGATGACATAACATGCTGTAAGCGGGTAAAATGGTCAGGGCAAAAGTGAATTTCAAGGTTGCATAAAGAGAGCCGGAAACAGCGCGCCAGAGCAACAATAGCTGTTGGCGCAGGGGTTTCCGGCTCTCCTTACGATGGTTGTGCTATTGTATTTGAAACAACTCTTCTAGCCTTTTGATCTGCTGCTCATTGCCCCATTTTGCATGCATGCTCTCGTACACTTTGTACGCTTCGGTGATGCGCAATTGATTGCCCATCGTCCGAGCTGCTGTCACTGTCGAGGCGATACAGGCGCAGGTCTGATCTCGGTCGCCGAGCGCGAAAGCGACTTCAGCCTGGCGAACGGTCAACTCGACGCGGTTGGGAATAGCGCCGGTGGGCATCGTTTTATCTATCTGAGAGAACGTTTCCCATGCCTTCTCTGGTTGCTTGAGATGTAAAAACATCATCCCTTCAAATGAGAAGAGGGACCAGTGGTTGAAATGGGTATAGGAGAAATTCGGGTCTGCCGTACAGTGTTCGGGGAAGGTTTTATGGGCAAGATCCAGGAATTGCCGCGCTTCCCTCTCCTGGCCGAGCTTACTATGCGTTTCGGCCAGGCCGCTATACACACGCCCCTGTAAAAGCGGCGAGGTGTGGTCCATATACTGTGCTGCCCGCGTGTATGTTTGCAGGCGTAACCTGGGGTGTCTGAGATATAAATGGACCTGCGCCTGTCGGATCAGAGCAGTGGTCTGAAGGTTGGGATCGTCGGCCAGCGTGCCGTAATCAAAAGCCTTGCTGGCGTATCTATGCGCGGTCCCAAAGTTCTGATACTGCGCTTCCAGCAAGGAGGCCAGTTGATAGCCCTGGGATGCCAGGCTGGCGGCGCGTCTCTGGTAGCGAGAAGGCTGCTGGGTCAATGTTGTGAGCTGGGAGAGATAGCCGGGAAGAATACGTTCAACCTCGGCGAGTCCCCCTTCAAAATACAGTTGCCAGGATAAAGGAATATTCACTGTACAAAGCGCAAGCACTTCTTCTGGATGCAACAAGATCGGATTTGCCCCCTGCGTTATGCCAAAAACTGCGGCTGGTGTGCTGATCAAAGCGGCAATCGCTTGCCGACGCGAGACTCTCTCGTTCTCGTCTGCCCGTTGTGGGTCCTGGTATATCCCCCTACTCATGCTCTCAAGGCTCCTTTGTGCCTGCTCAATGCAGGCGGCTAATTCGTTGATCGGCTGCTGATGTGTAATGATAAGTGATGGGGGTCCGGCCTCGACGGGAGCCGGTGTGGATACCAGGGTCGCCGGGGAGAAACAAGCAATCGCTGCGTTATCGGCCTCAGCTTGCTTTTGTCGCGCGGATCTTGATCGCCTCTTAGCACTGATTGCTTGCTCAAAACCTAACTCTTCAGGAGAGAGGCCAAATGCTTTGCACACCTGGTCAAGCGTGCCCAGTTGTGGCACCTGTAATCCTCGCTCCCACCGGTTGAAGGTATTGACACTCACCCCAGCTTTCTCACTTGCCACCGCAATGCTCCAACGCTTGCACATCCTCGCGGATTCTAATTTGTTATTCGGTGTCGCCATATTCCCTCACAAAATCACTGCATACACAACTACTTATATGGTAATAACATTGTAAAGACTTATTTGTTGCATTGTCAAGCCCTCGCAATAAAATGTGATAAAACGTGAATAAATGATAGCATAACGTACCAATAAGTGAGGAAAGGAGGCCAGCATTGATCATAAAACGTGAGTTTTAGATCAACGGATGAGCTATGTTTGATCCAATGGACGTGTTATAACTCTGTTATTAGGAGGGGACGTTCTGAAAGAAGTGGAAAGGGTCATATGGGTCAAAGTGAGATTGCTCAGTTGCGCCGGCAAATCGCGGCTGAGTATGTTGCGATGCGATCTGCCATTTCCGGCCTGTCTCAAGGAATGGCTAATCACGACTTTATTCGTGCTCGCTTTAAGAATGTTGGCGCTTGCTGCGACCGCCTGGAAAGGCACGTTGGCGAGCAAGAGGCTACCACGATTATGTGCGAATTGTATGAAGCGATTATGCAGTAGAACAGTACATTTGATGCTTTACATGTAATATCTAGTGTAAAAACATTTCAAGCTCGATTTCGTCGCGTAACGGGATACCATCATTGCCCAGCAGCGGTATCTGCGGTTTGAGCTTGCGTGCCTGCTCCAGCGCATTCTTATGGATGGCTGCCAGGGTGAAGCCGCGTTTTTGGTAGAAGCGCAATGCGTTCAGATTATCATTGGTGGTGATGAGCCACAGCCGCCGACATGCCGACCGGGCGGCAACGCTTTTGACAGCCTCTATCAAGGCTGTGCCGATGCCCAGGCCCGGCTGGGTGCTATCAAGCGTGACAATCTCGCATCCGTCCCCCTGAAGCATATAAGTGGTCAGTCCCACTCGTCTTTCACGTTCCTTTGACTTACCTTGCTCGATTGCTACAAAACCTGGCAGATTAGCCGGCGTGTAGCTCACTCCATGCGCTATTATAGTTGCTGCTCCCCAATGCGTGATGACGAAATTGGCTACCCAATCGCTATCGCTGCCGGTGAGCGAGCGGATCTGGATATGTGACAACCAGGCCCTCCTTTGACAAAAGCTGACTCTTGAGCATACTACCCCTCTACTCTACCAACGATAGAGGCCGGCAATTTTGACAGCTACGCGCCATTTTTAGGAGGTGTTCTGTCGTTGACATGTGTCTTTATCTTCGATTACACTGATTAGGAGGTTATCATGAGCAGTTTAACTCTTCTAGGGACCGGGACCTGCCAGATCGAATGTGAGCGGCGGGCCTCCAGCGTCCTGCTTGACCTGGAGGGGCTGTACATCCTGTTTGACTGTGGGCACGGCGTTGTCCAGCGTCTTTTAGAGGCAGGCGTGCAGCATTACCAGGTGCAGCATATTGTCCTCTCGCATTTCCATCCCGACCACGTCTCGGATCTTGTGCCGTTCCTCCAGGCGGGCGCGTGGTCACGGCGCACTCCCCGCAGCCAGGATGTCCATATTTATGGGCCTGCTGGCGTTCAGCGCGTGGTGAGCGGATTGATGAACGTTTTCGGTACTAGCAGCCTGCAACAGCCTTCGTACGCGGTGATTGTGCATGAGGTGACGGACGGGCAGTTTGCTATTGGCCCGCACCATTTCGAGTTTCTGAGCCTGCCTCCTGCCGGCAATCACGGCCTGCGTTTTGCCTGGCGCGGTCAGACCTATGCCCTCACAGGCGATTCCTATTTTCATGCTGAGGAAATCGCTTTTCTGGAGCATACTGATCTGGCAGTCATCGATTCGGGCCATATCCAGGATAGCGAGATTGTCGATCTGGCGGTGGCATCGCAGGCCAGGTGCATCGTCTGCTCGCATCTTTATCGAGAGATCAACGCCTCCCATCTCCAGCGCCTCGCCGCTCAGCAAGGCTATGAAGGGACGATCCTGGTTGGACGCGATCTCATGTCATTTGTGCTGTAGGGACCTGATTGATCGCGTCCGGTTTGCCGCCCATCTCATCATGGGACGCGCTCAAGCTCGTCGCCACGAAGCCGCAGGTCATCTCGACCCGCTTGAGGATGCTGAAACATTACTCGACAATGCGCCCATCCTGGATTTGTAGGATGCGGTCGGCGACGTTGACCACCGTCTGATCGTGGGTTGCGATCAACAGGCCGATGTTGGCCTCGTGCGAAATCGAGCGCAGCAGCTTGGTGATGTCGCGACCGGTGAGCGAGTCAAGGTTGCCCGTTGGCTCGTCAGCAACGATGAAACGCGGCTGATGGACGAGCGCCCGCGCCAGAGCCACGCGCTGCTGTTCGCCTCCTGAAAGCTCCAACCCCCGATGATGCGCGCGTTTGCCCAATCCCACCTGCTCCAGCGCCTCCAGTGCTCGCCTGGTCCGTTCAGCGGAAGCCACGCGCGCCAGCCGCAGCGGCACCTCAACATTTTCCTGCGCTGTGAGCGAGGGGAAGAGATGGGCGTTCTGGAACATCATGCCAATGCTCTCGCGGCGCAACCTGGCGCGTTCGCTTTCGTTCATCTTTGCCAGGTCATGTTCCAGGATAAAGACCTGTCCTGCGGTGGGGTTGTCCAGCCCGATCAAAATATTGAGCAGCGTCGTTTTGCCTGAGCCTGAACGTCCGCGCAAAGCAACCAGTTCGCCAGGGTGGATACGCAGATCGATGCCGCGCAGCGCGTGTACCACACCTCCGCCCGAATGATACTCGCGTGTCACCCCACGCGCCTCTGCGATGACCGAAGTTGCTACTGTTGGCTGCATTATT
Organism: Ktedonobacteraceae bacterium; assembly: GCA_035650355.1. Taxonomy (GTDB): domain Bacteria; phylum Chloroflexota; class Ktedonobacteria; order Ktedonobacterales; family Ktedonobacteraceae; genus DASRHT01. The sequence goes on along the minus strand of DASRHT010000046.1, from coordinate 117,393 downwards.
TTTCCTCCTGCGTGATCTGCTGGTGCTGCTCCGTTCGCCCATTGCTTGCGCTGTTGCCATTCGTCGGCATGATGATGGGCCATAGCTCTACATGATCATCGGTGATGCGTACTTCGGCGCGCCCATTAAAGGGAAATTTCTCGATGGCCTCTTTGGGGAGCTGGAGGCGTCCGGCGCGGTCAATCAGAATCGATTCGCGGTGCGTCTCCGTTGGCAGGCCGATGACCGCGCTGGCGGCAGGCATATGGGCCTCGACGCTCTCCAGCGCCGTTTCGCGGCGAATCGTCTCGGTGCTGGTGCGCCCATCTCTGATAGCGATGGTGCGATCCACTTCGGCGGCGAGGGCGGCATCATGCGTCACGATGATGACGGTCAGTCCCAACTGCTGATTCAGTTTGCGCAGCAGGGCAAAAATTTCGCCCGCGGTGACCGAATCGAGTTCGCCGGTTGGCTCGTCGGCCAGCAGTACCTTAGGGTTGTTCGCCAGGGCTACCGCGATGGCATTGCGCTGCTGCTCGCCGCCGGAAAGCTGATTGGGCTTTTTGTGCTCCATTCCTCCTAGCCCCACCAGTTCCAGGAGTTCGCGGGCTCGTCTCGTGCGCTGTCGTGTGCTGGTACCGCTCAGCATCTGCGGTAGCTCCACGTTTGCTCGCGAGCTTAGCTCAGGGAGCAGGTTGCGCCCGCTCTGCTGCCAGATTTGCCCGACGATATACCGGCGGTAATGAATGCGCTGCGCACCCGAGAGGCGGGTGAGGTCGTTGCCATCCACGCGGCAGCCGCCCGCGCTCGGGACATCCAGCCCGCTGAGAATATTGAGCAGCGTACTTTTGCCTGAGCCGGACGCTCCCACGATAGCCAGCATTTCCCCGGGAGCCACCTCCAGGTCTAACCCCTGCAAGGCGACGACTTCCAGATCGGCCACTTTATAGATCTTTACCAGATTGTCACACATTACGATGGGTTCCGGCATAAATGCTCCCTTCCGGTTCGCAGGGCAGGGGCAAGCCCAGCCCCTACAGGTTCGCAGGGCAGAGGCAAGCCCAGCCCCTACATTTTATATTTTTTAATCTTCATTAACGCGTAGCGCCTGGCCCACGGGGGGGCGCGAGACGATTCTGACCATCAGGCTGAGCGCCACGACACAGATGCCGATAAATATGATCAGGGCAATGCCCAGAGACGGCGGAAGGACGATCTGCGCTGGCAGAGTGTGCTGCAAGCTGTAGAACGCGCTTCCGCTGATACTACCCGTTGTCGCGCTCACGGGCGCACTTGTGAAGATAAGCGCGGGGATCACGGTAATTGATAGCAGCGCCCCTAAGATTATCCCTATCACCATTGCTGTCAAATATACCATAACCTGTTCCCACGTCAGAACGCTGGCAATCTGGCGCGGCGTTGTGCCCAAAGCGCGCAGCACCGCGAAATTGGTGAGGCGCGCGCGGGCATTGAGCCAGGAGGCGATAAAGCTTCCCATTAAGGCCAGCAGCAGCGCCGTGACCGAGCCGATAGCCAGCGTGCCAATCAGGCTAAGGTAGAACGGATCGCCCTGCGTGGCAACGAGAAGGGCGCGGCGATCTTGCAGGTTATTGAGATACAGACTGGAGCCTGTCAAAATCGTTCGGACCTCTGCTATGGTTGCGGCGTCATCCTTTGTATTTAACCAGACGTGGTTGACGGGCAGGCTGTCTGGGAACCTGGCGTTTGGTGAAAGATTCCTGCCAAAAATCGTATTCAAGATCTGATAATCGACGAGCATAGTGCCCGATGTGGACGCGCCCGCGGACGCGCTAAAGCTCGTCCCTACGGGTGAGATATGCTCTACCCTGGCGATGGCTCTGCAATGAAAGATGGGGCGACGGAGGGTATTGATATCGATGGTGAAGGTTGCGCCTGGATGGAGTTCGAGGGTATCCCATATAGTTGCATCTACAATTACGGGTACCACGTTGTCATGTAACGCTTGATTTTCCTGTGCTTTGAGCTGTGCCATCGGCGATGGTAGGGGCAGGGCTGGCCCCTGCCCTGTGATTTGCCCTGGCGTGGGTATTTGTGCGGGCCAGAAGGCAGTACGGGCAAAGGTGCTGGTATCGATAGCTTCCACCTGTATGGGGATGTTTGGGCTGAGACCAGCGGAGACGGCTCTGGCGGTGTAGCCCGCTGAGGCGGAAGTGACGCCGGGGATATGGGTGTACAGGTCGATAGTTCGGGCCAGTGAAGGGGCGGGGCTGGATGTGGGCTGGTCTCCACTGAAGTCGGCTCCAACCTGGTACGCGGCGGCGTTAATCGCTTGCTGAGCCTGGGATGCCGTGAAGACCAGCGTGAAAATGGCGAAGGCGCTGGCGAGCGCGAGTAACAGGATCATGCGTAACGTCTGGCGCGGGGCGCGGGCTATTTGTGCCAGCGCCAGCATCGGCGGCGCTCCCCGGCCTCGTATGGCTAATATTGAACTGGTGCGCAGGAAAAGGGGATAGAGGCGCAGGAAGAGCAGAACCGCCGCGATCAATAAAAATGTTGGGGCGATGAGGGCAAGGGGGGTCGCGACGAGTCCCCTTGTGTTGGTATCGAGCAGGCCGCCGAGATTGGTGATGTAGAGCGAGACCGCATAGCCGACCAGCGAGACGATGATTGCCATGATATCGAGTTGCAGACGCTGCCACAGCGGGCGCTGCGTTGAGCGCGCGTACTCGCGCCTGATCGTCAGCATGTCCATGCGCGTGGCGCGGTTGAGCGAGCTCATCATCGCAATTACCGAGACGGCAGCGGCCAGAATGGCAAGCCAGCCGATATTGAGCAGCGTCTCAAGCGGCTGCGCCGTAATCGCTTGCAGCGCGTTTTGCTGCGTGGACGGCAGGATATCGCGGGCGATCAGGCTGACGGCGAGGAGCGAGAGCGGCGGACCTATCACCAGGGCGAGCAGGCTCAGACCGATGCTCTGCGTCGTCAGCGAACCAAAAATCTGACGGCTGCTGGCCCCGCGACTGCGTAATACGGCAATGGCATCGGCCTGGCGATCTACCAGCAGTTCCGCCATCACACTCAGGAAAATCAGGATCAGCGCAGTGATCTCAAGAGCAAGAATTTCCACGGGGACGCGTGACAATGCGGCCTGCGTCTGGAATTGTCCCAGAATGCCGGGGCCGTCGGAGTTGCTGAGCGTCGCGCCGGATACCGCTATCTGTTGCACATAAGGGTATGGTCCCGGCCCCGTTTGTGATTGATTTTGTAAATAGCCGTATTTATTGGTGATGCCGGTCTGCATCTTATCAAGTTGATTGGTCAGATCATCTAGCTGGTCGATGGTAAAGCGCGCAGGGTCCAGGCGATACTGCCAGAACTGATCCAGAGGAAGCTGAAAGAGCGGGGCTTTTGTCTGATATGTTTGCGCGATAGCATCGAGCGCCCTTTGCAGGCCAGAGATGGGGAGCAGGATGGTATAGACGGTCCACTGCGACTCTGGAACGGGCTGGAAGGTTGTGCCATGCCAGAACGCATCCTGAGGCGCGCTGGCCGTGAAGAGGCCGGAGACGCGTAATACGAGCGGCTGGGTGATAACTTTGCCAGGGTTAGCCTCCGTAGAAAAGGGCAGTTGCAGCGTAATCAGCGCGCCAGGGGTAACGTGCAGGCTTTGTGCGGCGGCGGGTGTGAGCAGCACATCGACGTGATTGCAGCTCTCGCCACCGCATGTATCGGCGGGGAGCTGTCCCTGTTGCAGCGTAATATGGGGGGCGGCCTGCTGCATGCTGGTGCTGAACAGTTGCATCAGGTTACCAGCCTGCGTCTGCATGGGTGAGAGAATCGCCAGCCCGGGCGTTTTGATCGAAAGCTCGACGTGGTCACTTAAATAGGGCTGGAGCGGCTGTTGAAAAAGCGGGTGAAGCTCCTGCTGGAGATCCTGCGCGAGCCTGGTTGAGAACCCTTGCGTGCTGATGTGCAGCATCAGATCAGCATTGGTCGGCGTGGTAGCAAACAGGCTGCGCAGCTCCGCCGTGGCCGTTACGGCTGAAAATAAGGGGATAGCACAGACAATCATAATGGCAGCGACGATCCCCAGCCCTGTGACAAACAAAAGGAAGCCGCTTTGTCGCCAGCGCCAGAGCGCCAGGGTGACGATGGAAGGCATAATAGCGCGTTTATGGCTGTGAGACAGCGTGTTTGTACTATTGGACATTGAGCATTCCTTTTCTCTTACATTTCCATCTATTTAATCCTCGTTCAGCCGTAGCACCTGGCTCATTGAGGGACGAGAGATTGTGCGTATCATCATACCGAGGGCAATAATGCAGATGGCGATAAGCGCCGCGAGAATGATCCCCAGTGAAAGCGGGATGACGGGCTGCGCCGGGAGGACATGCTGCAAGGCGTAGAACTGGCCTGGAGTGAAATCGGCGAGGGGTCCACTGGCGGGAATGCTGCTCAGGGTGAGGTTAGGGATCATGGTGGCAGAGAAGAGGGTGCCAAAGATCAGGCCGAGTAGCAAGGAGGTCGCGTAGACGATGACTTGCTCCCATAGCAGAACGTTACCGAGCTGGCGGGGCGAGGTGCCGAGCGCGCGCAGGACTACGAAGCTGGTCAGGCGCGCCCGCGTGCTCAGCAGGGAGACCAGCAGATTGCCGATCAGCGCCAGCAGCAGGGCGGTGACGGTGCCAAAGGTTAAGATGCCCGCCAGGTCCAGATAGAATGGATCGGTGCTGAATGCATCCGCCAGGGCGCGCCGGTCATAATAGGGACTTGGGTCGAAGCGGATAGTATTGATGGTTTTGCGCACATTGGCGAGCGTGGCCGGATCATCGCGGGTGCGCAGCCAGAAATAGTTTATAGGGAGAATGGCCCTCAACCCTGATTGCAAGCTATCATAGCTGTAAATGCTGGCGTAGGTCTGGAAGTCGAGGAGAACGCCACCGGGTGGGGGCGTATCTCCGGCGATGCCCGCGCCTGTGCTATCGTTGATGGTGGGGATGTGATCCATCTCGCCGATCACCAGGCAATGCAGATCGACCGCAACCCCCGTGGCGACGGTGAACGTAGAGCCGATATGCAGGTGAAGATTGTTCCAGGCCACCGCGTCCACAAACACGGGCACAATATCATCGTGGATGGCAGACGCGCGCCGCTCCCTGAGCTGTTGCATAATGGCGCTGACGGGCGTATGAGAAGCCTGCGCAGGCCAGACGGCGGTGCGCGCGTAGGTGTCGGCATCGACGGCGCGAATCTCCATCAAAAGCGTAGTCGTCGCGCCTGCAACCGAGCCCTGATCGGCGAACCCTGCTGTAACCGAGAGGACGCCGGGGATAGATTGATAATCAGCCATCACATCGGCCAGTGACGAGTTGTCGCTGGCATGCGTTGTGCCGCTAAAATCCGCCCCGGTTTCATAGCCGGCCAGATCGATGGCGTATTGATATTGAGAAGAGGTAAAGATAAGGGAAAAGATAGCAAACGCGGTAGTGAAGGTCAGCAGCATAATCATACGCAAGCTCTGACGGGGCACACGCGCCATCTGCGCCAGCGCCAGCATAACCGACGCGCTACGTCCCCGCTCGGCAATGCGCGCAGCCAGTTGCAGCACAATTGGGAAGAGGCGTAAGAAGAGCAGTATGCAGCCGATAGCCAGAAAGAAGGGGGCCACCAGGGTGAGCGGAGCCGTGATCAGCGTCTGCGTCCCGGTATCGAGGAAGCTGCCGACGCTGGTGAGGTAGAGTGAGATGGCGTAGCCGATCAGGGCGATGATAGCGGCCACCACATCAAGATTGAGGCGCTGCCAGAACGGGCGGCGCGTCGAACGGGCTGCCTCCTTACGTATCGCCAGCACATCCATACCGATGGCCTTGCGCAGCGACATCCCCATCGTCACGATGGCGACGAGCGCGATAGCCACAGCATAGCCAGCCGTGGTCAGCATCGTCTGGATGGGGTGATCGCTGATCAGGTTCAATGCGCCCTGCTCAACGGGAGTAAGGGCGTGTTGAGCGAAGAAATAGACCACCAGCAGAGCAAGCGGAGCGCCAATGAGTAGCGCAATAACGCTCAAACTGAGGGCCTGCATCAGCAGCGAAAAAAAGACCTGCCTGCCACTGGCTCCCCGACTGCGCAGTACGGCGATGGCATCAGCCTGCCGATCCACCAGCAGATCGGCGATCAGGCTCACGAAGAAGAGAATGAGCGCGATAATTTGCAGCCCGACAATCGTCACCGGTATGCGCGTAGCGGCGATGCGCGCCCTGAGTTGCTCTAACGTGCTCTGCCCTCCAGGACCGGATAAGACATTGCTAAGCAGGAAAACCTGCCCGATATAGGGATAGGGGATGGGGGTAGTGCCATCATCACTAAAATTGATATTTTGTGTATCACCAAACCTGTTGGTCATAGCAGTTTGAAAACTGCGCAGTTGGGCGGTAAGATCGTCCAACTGCAAAATGGTAGTGCGAGCAGGGTCCAGATGATAGTACCAGTTTAACCCGTACGTTGCAAAGAGGGAGGACAGGTGCAAGCTCTGGGCCAGCCGATCAAAAGTAGAGAGGAACGCCTCGTTAAGGGTAAGAAAGGTAAAATGGGTGACACTTACCCCTGGTGAAACTTGCTGCTCTGTGACATCGAGATTCTGTCCATGCCAGTATGCCTGGTTGGCTTGAGAAACGGTAAAGAGACCGACAACGCGCGCTTTAAGCGTGGTATTGTGGAAATGTTGCAGAATTGCGGGGTCCTGGCCCTGACCGGGGAAGAAACGGGTCTGTATCGCTGTATCGGTAAAAGCCATGTTCAGCGTGATGAGGGAGCCAACGGAGACCCCCATGAGCTGAGCAGTTGCCGGCGTCAGCATAATTTCGGTTTCATCCCCGCTAGCGGTGCGCGGCATCCGCCCCTTCACCATCTGCGTATACGATGACATCTGTTTAGCCGAGGCGCTCATAAATGTCAGATTATAGAGTCTTGGCGCAGGCGGCGGTGAGATAACAGTCGCGTCATTAGTATTCATAGCAAAATCTGGCGTGTTCTCTAAATAAGGTCCCACATGCTGCCGTATAAGTGGATCAATCTGATGAAGCACATCATGCATAATAGTTGTGGAAAGTCCCTGGTTAACTACGCTGATACTGATCGTCGCGCTATCAGGGGTTGCACTCAAAATATTGCGCATGCCCGCAGTGCCTGTCACCGCTGAAAATAATGGTATTGAGCAGGCAACAATCACGGCGGTAATCAGGCCGAGGGTCGTGACGAGCAGCAAAAACCATGTTCGTCTAAATCGCCACAACGCCAGCGTAACCACCGATGATACCGGATTACCAGATTGTTTAGGGGGAGCTGCGGGTGAGATCTTTCGCGTCGTTGTTCGCATCCTTTATCCTCATTTTTGCCTTGCTGATTTGTTTTTCTTCCCACGGTTATAGTATGGCTCCAGTATTCTCTGACCATATAATGTGGGCAGTGAGAGAGGCGGAAGTAAATAGTGATTCTCTATAGTGATACTACGCTCTGTATGCATCCTTTCTCACATCTCGACTTCAAATGCATCTGAAGCAACCTTCCTGCCGTCAAAAAATCTGCTTTCAAAAAATATTTCCAAAGAATTGATTTTATTTGCCAAAAGTATTGACAAAATTTGCAACTTTATGGTACTATTCCCATATCGTTAACGAAAAAACACCAAAGCAATGTAAATATTAAGCAGTCACCTGGAGGAGATCTGGCGGAGCGATGATGAGGTTCTTACAGATCGGCATAGGAGGACAGACCGATGAATTTATATACATACGAGAAGATTGCAGCGCAGCGGCGTCGGGAGTTGCAGCAGGAGATGGAAGAGATCCAGCTTGGGCAGAGCGTGCCCCACGATCATGCTGAGCCCACGCTAGGGCGGCGCATCGTTGGCAATATTGGCAAATCGCTTGTCTCTTTAGGTACAAAGCTGGAGCGTGTTGATCCGCGGAATGAACTGGCGCCGCCTGCTGGTGGTTGCGCGCCATCGCTATCCCAGGAACTTTATTACTAGACTGAAGGAGGCCATTAACATATGCATCCATTGATAACCAGAGATCCTGTGAGCGGGGACGAACTGATCGTCACTCGCCTGGAATGTCCAGCGAGCGGGATCGTGATTGAGGGGCGTTTCAATCTCGGCTGGATTGGGCGCCTGACGCGTGAGCAGTTGGACTTTGTGGAGATGCTGGTAAAGTATCGGGGCAACATCCAGAAGCTGGCGGTGGAGATGAACGTTGCCTATAACACCGCGCGCAGCCGTCTCGATGAAATTGTTACCGCGCTGGGAGGAACGCCCGAGAGCGACGGACGCGTAGACCGGCGAGCTGTTCTCGATAAGCTGGCGGCAAAGGAGATCAGCGTCGAGGAGGCCATGCGTTTGATGAAGGGCTAATGCTATGCCTGTATCAAAAGAAGAACGCAACCGTATCCTGCACCTGGTTGAGGGGGGACAGGTAAGCGCGCTGGAGGCCGAGCAACTGCTCGATGCGTTAGAAGAGGAGCCGCCGCGTGTCATTGAGCCTGTACGTGACCGCACCCTGCGCATTCGTGCCACCAGCATGAACCCCAGCCTTTCGCGCGTCCATTTGATAGCGGTGATGCCTGTGAATCTGATCAAAATGAGCCTGCGCCTGGGAGCAAAGCTGGTGCCGCAGTTAAGTAATAACGCGTTGGAGGGCTTATTACAGGCTATCGAGCGAGGAGCCACGGGCCGCCTGCTGGACCTGCAAGATCTGGAAAAGGGTGAGCGGTTAGAGGTTTTTGTTGAATAGCTGATGAGGAAGGAACACATCATGCAACAGAGGATTCCTGCGGAAGCAGTGCAACGTATACTTCTATCAAATATTGAGGGCGAGCTCAGCGTCCACGGTTGGGAGCAACTGAGCGTTATGATCAATGCCGATGATGACCTTGCTACAGTGCAGCAGGAGGGCGATGCTCTGCTGATCCGGGGCTGTAGCGATTCGCTTGAGCTATGGGTCCCTTTTGAGGTGATCATCACTGCCAGCCAGATCGGCGACGATGTCGCGATGGAGAATGTGCGTCAGACTGAATTGCGCGACGTGGGAGGCGATGTTTCGCTGAAAAACGTGCATGGAGAGATCACGCTGAGCAATGTCGGCGGCGATCTAGAAGTGATGAGCGCCTCAACAGTACACGCGGGAGGAATCGGGGGAGATGCGCTTTTCTCTCTTGTCAAAAGCGTAGAGGTTGACGATGTGGCGGGCGATCTGGATTTGCGGGAAGTTGAGACGGCCATCGTCGGCAATGCCCAGGGCGATCTGATGGCGCGCGATGGGGTTGCTATGCTGCGTTGTAGCAATGTGGCGGGCGATTGCGCTGTGCGGGGCAGCGGGAACGCTGAACTGCTGCTAGAAAACATTAGCAATGACCTGACAGTGAGCGGAGCCGCAAGCATCCAGGTAAGCAATATCGGGAGTGATTGCCAGATCGAGAATAGCGCCGGAGCGAGGGTGATGCTGGGCAACGTTGCCAGCGACCTCACGATTGTGGGCGCAGCGACGGTGCAGGTGGGCAACGTATCGAGCGATTGCAGCCTGCGTGATATCCAGGGTGATGTCACCATCGGCTATGTCGGCAGCGACGTCGTTTTAAATGGCATCGGCGGTAATCTCCAGGTAAGCAGCGTTGGAGCTGATGCGCAGCTCAAGGGCATGCATGGCAGCGTTGAGATCGGCAGGATTGGCGCAGATCTGCATTTGCAGTCAGACTTTCCGGCTGATAGCTCCACTCGTTGTCGTGTTGGCGGCGATGCCGTCATTTTCCTGCCACGGGACGCGAACCTGAGCATCCGCGCAACCGCTGGTGGTGGAGTGAGCGGGCGCGCGGTCGTCTCTAGCTCCGGCGGAAACCAGGTGAGCCTGACCTATGGCGAAGGGGCAGCTCAGGTCGAATTGACGGTCGGCGGCGAACTTGTGATCCGCGGGGCCGAAGATCCGCGCAGCAGCAGTTCCTGGGGATGGAACGATTTTGGACGCGATATGGCCGACTTTGGACGTGATATGGCAAATCTAGGACGTGATCTCAGTCGTGAGATTTCCGCTTCTATCAAGGATGCCACGTCATCCTGGAGCATTAATATCGCTGACGAAGTGATGCGTGGCGCCGAAGAACAGGCGCGCCGCTTCAGTGACGCGCAGCAGCGTCGCTCCGAGCAGATGGCCCGAGAACAGGCGCGCCATATGGAAGAACACGCCCGTCGTATGGAGGAGCATGCTCGTCGTCTGGAAGAGCAGCAGCGCCGTACGGAAGAAAGAAACAGCAGGCGTGCAGGAGAGTGGGAGCGCCGGCTTAACGTCCGCTTTAACAATCGTGAGTGGAGCATGGACCCTGAGCGGATTGATCGTATTGTGGAACAGGCGCGGCGAGCCACTTCCGAAGGCGTGCTGGGCGCGCTGGATGCCGTGGAGCAGGCTCTGAAAAATCTCAGCGTGACCCGCCCGACGCCACCCGTTCCGCCGGATTTCCCCGCGGCGCCGGTTCCCCCAGTTCCTCCCGTTCCGCCAGTGCCGCCAGCGCCGGGAACTCCGCCGGTAACGCTGACATCACCGGAGGCAGGCAACGACCAGTCAGCTCTGGCAGAGGAAAATGCAGCTCGTCCGCCGGTAGATATAGAGCAGGAGCGTGAGGCGATTCTGCGCATGATCGCGGAGGGCCGCATCACTCCCGACGAGGGCGATATGTTGCTGGAGGCGCTGGGATAAAAGACGTTTCCGCGTTTCTGAGCAAAGCTCAGCGTGTGTCTGATTCTTAGCATGGGCGTTTGCTCGCGCCTGCAACGCTCGCCATGTTGTGTAGGTGTGGTGGAAAAATGCGCTTAGCGCATTTTTCCACCACACCTACACAACATCTTGCACGGCGAAATCGCGCTATTTCCACCATTAGAGGGTCATATGGAGTTGTAACACCATATGACCCTCTAGCTTTAGCCAAAGTAATTTATGATTTTTGATGTTAGAAACTGTATATGTTATATTTTCTGTAGCTTATATCACCCTGTTTCATCCAATAGAGGACTATGATGGAAAATCCACCCGGTACCTACATCATCGATTTTGGCGGTGGTGCGGAGCTGGCTCGCCTGATTATTTTGTATTACATTCTTGAAGAAGCGATGGGTGGCCTCTTTCCTGACGAGAAACCCTCCTATGTGGATGTGCTGGATATCGCCTGCGGGCCCGGCATCTGGGCGCTGGAGGTGGCGCGCGCCTACCCTGAGATGAATGTGCTGGGAGTTGATATCAACAAACCCATGATCGAGTATGCAAAGGCGCACGCAACAATACGGGGCCTGGAAAATGTGCTCTTTCAGGTCATGGACGTAACGCAGCCTCTGCCATTCGCTGATGCCTCTTTCGACTTTGTCAATGCCCGCTTCATCGAAAGTTTTCTGTTAAAGGAGATGTGGCCCGTAGTAATTCAGGAGTTTGTGCGCGTCACGCGCCCCGGTGGCACGGTCCGGCTCACAGCCTGCGACGATCCCGGAGTAACAAACAGTCTAGCTTTTGAACGCTATAAAACGCTGTTTATCCAGGCGGCGCATAAAGAGGGAAGGCTACTTCACCCGTTGGGGCTGCACGGTGGAGCGACCCCTTTACTAAGCCAGTTCCTGCACAAAGCAGGCTGCCAGCAGATGCATGAGCAGCCGCATCTGCTGAACTTCTCCTACGACACAAAATTTCATCATCGCATGACCGAAAATTTCCGCATGTTTTTTGTGTTAGGGCAGCCCTGGTTGCTGAAAACCGGCATTGTCAAGCAAACAGAATTAGATGTACTCTATGAACAAGTGGTGCAGGAGATGATGCAGCCCGATTTTAATGGTCTGCTCTATTTCCTGTCAGCCTGGGGCCAAAAGACGTAAATAGCTGATATTACCCCACCATTTTTTGCAGCAGGTCCACCATCTTATCGATTTCCGCGCTGGTATTGAGATGCGCCAGCCCGACGCGCACCATGCCGCTATTCTCATCCAGTCCCAGCCGTTGCATGATGGCGAGCGCATAGTAGTTGCCGTCCCAGACATAGATGCGCTCTTTAGCCAGCGCCTCCGCCACTGCTCGCGGCTGCCATCCCTCCAGAGTGAAGGCGAAGGTCGGGACGCGCTCGTGCATGCGTGCCGGATCGGTAATTCCCCGAATGTGCAATCCCGCTATAGAGCTCAAGCCCCGCAGTAAGGCCTTATTCAAGCCAAGCTCATAGTCTTCAATCGCTGTCATGGCCTGCTTGAGGGCCAGGGCGCGGCCCTGAAAGCGGCCCTCGTAGCGTTGCGCGAACTGCTGGCCGAAAGTTGTGCCGACCCAGGCTAAATACTCCATTGCGCCCAGCGTCCCGGCAATGGACTCGAAGCTCTGCGTGCCGGTCTCGAACTTGTAAGGGGGAATATTGTCGGCTGGTCGCACTTTATAGGCCATGAGCCGGTCGAGCAGCTCGTATTTGCCGTAGAGGATGCCGATGTGCGGCCCGAAAAACTTGTAAGCCGAGCAGGCCAGGAAGTCGCAATCCAGCTCCTGCACATCGATGGGTTTGTGCGGCGCATACTGAACTGCATCGACGAAACAGAGCGCGCCGACATCGTGCGCAAGCTGAACCGCGCGTTTGACATCATTCACCGTGCCGACAGCATTGGAGGCGTAGCCAATCGCGACGATGCGGGTGCGAGGCGTAATCTGCCGCTCCAGCTCTGCCACATCCAGCGTGCAATCCTCGGTATGGATATCAACCCAGCGAACATGGCAGCCACGATCCTCCGCGATCAACAACCAGGGAGCGATATTGGCATCGTGATCCATATGGGTCACGACCAGTTCGTCGCCAGGCTTGAGCGTGCGCGCCAGGCTGCGGCTGATATGCATGGTCAGGCTGGTCATATTCTGTCCAAAGATAATCTCTTCCGCTCGTGAGGCATGCAAAAAGCCGGCTACGGCCTGCCGCGCCTCGTAGACCGTTGCATCGGATGCGATGCTGGTATAGAAGGCTCCTCCGTTATTAGCATTCGTATATTGCAGGTGATGCTGCATGCGCTGAAGCACTTCTTGCGCAACCTGCGTTCCACCGGGATTATCAAAAAATATCGCGTCCGAGGCCAGAGCGGGAAAGTGCGCACGGACCTTCTCCGAATTGAGCATCATATTCCTCCAGGGGATAGCAAAGCGTGTTTTAGCTGCCAGTCATAGTTACCTCATTGTATCACTAGAGAAAAACTGAAAGTTTCTGGGAGTTGATGTGTGTCACGTAAGCATTTAGCGAAACGTATAAAATAGGATGGTAGAGAAACGATTGTGAAGAAGTTTGTAAGGAAGGGAAAGATATACTATGCATAAACGACAGCTAGGCAATACAGATATTCATATCACCCCTCTGGGTCTGGGTGCGTGGGCGATGGGGGGCGGTGGTTGGAGCTTCGGCTGGGGACCTCAGGACGACGAAGAATCGATCAAAACGATCAATCGCAGCCTTGATCTAGGCATCAACTGGATCGATACAGCCGCCGTCTATGGTCTGGGCCATTCAGAAGAGATTGTGGGCAAAGCCATTAAGGATAGAGCCGAAAAACCCTACATCTTTACAAAGTGTTCACTGGTCTGGAACGACAAACACGAGATCGGCAATAGCCTGAAAGCCAACTCAATCAGGCGCGAGGCCGAGGCCAGCCTCAAGCGGCTCGACATCGACGCAATCGACCTGTACCAGATCCACTGGCCCAATCCTGAAGCCGATATCGAGGAGGGGTGGGAGACGATGGCGCAGCTCAAAAAAGAGGGCAAGGTGCGGGCCATCGGCGTCTCAAACTTCAACATTGAGCAGATGCAGCGCATCCAGCGCATCGCCCCTATAGATTCGCTCCAGCCGCCCTACTCGCTTGTTCATCCCGAGGCGGAAAAAGAGATTTTGCCGTACTGCGAGCACTACAATATCGGCGTCATCGTCTATTCCCCGATGTCATCGGGCCTGTTGACCGGAAGAATGACGAAGGAGCGCGTCGAGCGTATGCCAGGCGACGACTGGCGCAAACGCGACGCGGAATTTCAGGAGCCTCGCCTGTCGCGCAACCTGGAGCTGGCAAAGCTCCTGAGCGAGATCGGCTATATCCACAACCTGCCTGCCGGAGCTGTAGCCATCGCCTGGGCCTTACGCAACCCGGTTATTACCGGAGCCATCGTCGGCTCGCGCCACCCGGCGCAAATCGAGGAACTCATCATGGCCGCCGAATACCGCCTCGACGAGCTCGAACTTGAGCAAATCGACAAATTCTTGCAAGATCATCCGTAGAGCAAGCATGGTAGGAGCATCGGGTCAGGGGTAGTACTTAACTCCCCTCACATTGAGTTATTCGGATGCGCTCCTTATAATAGTGCGGGTAAAGCATGTGATTCTTGAGGTAGAAATCAAAAATTGCTGCTTTTGCCTGCGCTTGATCGACCCGTTCAAGCTGCATGATGGCTCTTTCTTCAACGAATTGTGTCGCGATAGAAGGGATATTGCAACTCTCATGGATGTTACAGGTAATCAGAAAATTAGTGCTCCCCGCCAGCAGGTATTTGAGGCTTTGCTGAATCCAACTATTCTGCAGAATAGTATTCCCGGCTGCGAGGCTGCTGAACAGGTGGATACTCCTGCGGGACGGCAGTTGAAATTGACAGTTTCGACCGGAATCCCAGGCTTCAAGGGGCCATACACCATATTTGTGCAGGTAACGGAAGCTGTACCGCCCTCGCGCGTCGTCCTGGTCGCGGAACCAAATAGCGGGCTCGGCTCCGTCAAAGCGACATGCGCGACCAGCCTGGAGGAGGTGGCTGGCGCTACCAATTTAAGCTACAATGCGCACGCAGATCTCAGCGGCAAGATCGCCGCAACTCCTGAGTTTATGCTCAAAGGCGCAATCAAGGCTGCGCTGGACCAGTTCTTCAAGAACTTTGAGAAGCAGGTTAGCGCGCTGCACGCGTAATATAGATTGCTGGATGGGGCAGGCGAAGACAACTTACCGCCTGCCCCATTGTTTGTCTTGATGAAGACGTTGGCTTCAATAAAGCTTGCCTCACATTGTGGAGACAAATGCCTGCCCCCATTATACACGCTCCCTCGGACAATATCTCGTCCCTATGGGCGCTCCAGGGCGTTATAGTAGTGTATGTCTCGCGGGTTATCGGCTGATATGCGTCCTGCCAGTATCCAGACGGCGCGCAAGATCACGCCTCCGATGAGCGTCAGCAGGGACGCGCTGATGGTAAGGGAGCGCGACGTTGCCTTTTTGTTCATCCGCCAACCCAGTTTCAACAGCAAAGGCGAAAGCAGTCCGCCCCCAATCGTGCCTATGGTGAAGAGTATGCCAGTCTTTCCCCTGAAGAGCGGCTTAGCAAGCGGTCCCAATATGGGGATGAGCGTGACAATTAAACCTAGCTCGGTAGTGGTGGTGATCATCTCCGCTCGGTCCAGGCGCTCAAGCGTGTCGTGTTGCCCTTTGAAGCGTCCGAGTGAGAGGATCAGCGAGAGCGCGGAAAGTCCCGTGGAGAGGCCCGACGTGAGAAAGAGCGGCCCCAGAAGGTGCTTGGCACGCGCCCAGATGGGGACAGCAGTGGAGGAGAGCAGCACACCTGTGTACGAGGCAACGAAGAGGCCGAATAGCGCCCCGATGCTCTCGATGGCCTTTACCGGCAACGCCCTCATCGTGCGTGCCATGAACGGGAACCAGTTCAACAGGCCGTCTTTCGCCATCTGGTGAGCGGCGGTCAGACCGCAGCAGAGGCCAAAGAAGGTGATGCCCCACGAGCCGAGCGACATTGCGGAACGGAACTTGAGTATCCGCAACATGTGATGAAACCGCTCCGGTCGCCCCAGGTCCATGATCAGGAAGATGGGGCTGGCAAGCATACAGGCCAGCGAGAGGTAGCGTCCGGCGCGTACTAACGGCTGATCTCTTTTTAAGCCGAAGAAATCGGCCAGCGTCGCGGCGAGATAGGAGCCGCCCCCAACACCGCCGAGGAAGAAGTAGGTGATGATCTCCCATCCCCAATGTGCTTTCTTCAGCAGCGGTAAATTGTAGTAGGTTTCCGGCTGGCCCGTCCATTGCTCGCCTATCCGTGGTTGGTCGGTTGCGCTCAATGTTCCTCGCCTGGCCGGTTGGAGCAGGGTGGCGATGCCGCCCGCGTTTTGTGCCTGTTGATCATGGTGATTGTTCATGGCATGTTCCCCATCATGATGACACTATTTACCTGCCTCTCCACAGCGAGATGGCGGTGGCGAGGGTTAAAAATGTGGCGGTGATGGCGCTGGCGACAAAGCCAGGCAATACGTTATTCTGCGGCAAATGCGGCCTCTCCGGCAGGTTGTAGACGGAAGGCCGTTCTGTTAGCAGGAAGAACGCGTTGAGGTCGCCAACGGAGGTATCTTCGTCAACGCCGTAGAGATAGGCCGTCGGGACGTTGCGCTCTCGCAGCGTGGTGACGCGTTGTTTTGCCTTCTCTTTCAGCTCGTCCAGATCGCCAAAAACAATCGAGTCGGTGGGACATGCTTTGGCGCACGCTGGCTCAATACCGTATTTTTGCCGGTCGTAGCAGAGCGTACACTTGGCGGCATTGCCGGTCTCCTCGTTGCGCCCGATCACGCCGAAGGGGCAGGAGGGCACGCAGTAGCCGCAGCCGTTGCAGATGTCGGGCTGCACGTAAACATCCCCGAACTCGTTGCGGATGATCGCACCGGTGGGGCATGCCTCCATGCAGCCAGCATGCGTACAATGCTTGCACACATCGCTCATCATCAGCCAGTTGACGGTCTTGCCGTTCAAATCGCCAATGCCCCCCTCGTAACCGGCTGTACCAGGGCGATCTGCAAGGGATGTTTTGCCATCGACGGACCGTTTCTGCTCGACGAAGGCGACGTGCCGCCAGGTCGTGGACGAGAGTGCCGTTGTGTTGTCGTAGCTATGACCGGTCATCTGGTAGCCATCGGCTGGCAGGCGATTCCATTGCTTGCATGCCACCTCGCAGGCTTTGCAGCCGATACAGAGCGTGGTATCGGTGAAAAATCCTTTCTGGCCCATGATCTGCTCCTTTTTGACGGATGCGATAAATTGGGTAATGCGATAAATCGCGATAGGACGCGCTGAAGCGAGTCCCTACGGCGATTCACTGCGATTCGCGCGCGACGTAACTGCCATCCTGGCCGAGATGGGAGCGGCGGCCCGCTCGCATGTTACAGGTGAACGATTTGGCTTCGTGCATGCTCACGTTGCGTTCCGCAACCAGCAGCAGGAGGTCGTTGGCGGTATCGTCCGTGACCACGCCCGCGTAGCTCCAGTGATACGGCAGGCCGATCTGGTGGACGATGCGCCCCTCTATCTGTAAGGGCTGGATGCGGTCCGTCACCATCGCCTTTGCCTCGATCTCGCCCCGTGCCGTGTTGATGGTGATCCAGTCGCCCATCTTGACGCCCTTTTCCGCCGCCAGCTCCCTGCTAATCTCGGCGAAGAGCTCCGGTTGTAACTCGGAGAGCCAGGGAACCCAGCGAGACATTGCTCCGCCGACATGGTGCTCGGTCAGGCGATAGGTGGTGATGGCGTAGGGATACGCGGGATTGGCGATGCCGTGCTTGGGATTATCTGGCCGGTCCCAGTATTTCACGACCGGATTGTTCGGCGTCTTAGGGTAGAGCAGATTGTTGACCGGCGAGTCAACCGGCTCGTAATGGGTCGGCAAAGGTCCGTCGGTCAGTCCGGTCGGGGCATAGAGCCTGCCGCGTCCTTCGGCCAGCATGGTGAATGGTTCAGCGCCGGAGTGTGCATCCAGCCCCGTGGCGTCGTAGTTGGCTCTGGTATCGGGCGCTTTGGTTTCAGGAAAGTCGGGGATATCATAGCCAACCCAGCGCCCCTTGCTGCCATCGCTATTCTGCTGCTCAGAGTCCCACCAGACGTATTTCTTGCGCTCCGACCAGGGCCTTCCCTGCGGATCGGCTGAGGCGCGATTGTAGAGGATGCGTCGATTGGCGGGCCAGGCAAAGCCCCAATCAAGGCTGACGTAATTGTCGGGATTGCGGTGCTTCGACCGGTTATCGCCCTCCTCCGGCATGATGCCACTGAAGATCCAGCAGCCACATGCGGTACTGCCATCGCCCTTCAGTGCTGTAAAATCTTTGACTACTTTGCCATCGGCAAGCGTGTAGCCGTTGATCTCTTTCACAATATCGTCAACCACAAGTTCGCGCAATGGACCTGCGCGCCGGTAGTTCCAGGTCAGGTCGAGAATGGGCTTATCGCGCTCCTTCGTACTGTTCTTGTACAGTGCTTTGACGCGTTCGTACAGTTCGGTCATAAACCAGTTATCCGAGCGTGCATCATCGGGCGGCTCTATCGCCTTCTCGCGCCACTGGATCAGGCGCTGCGTATTGGTGAAGCTGCCCTCTTTTTCGACATGCGACGCTGCGGGGAGGAAGAAGACTTCGGTACCTATTTTCGTCGGGTCAACGCCTGGACGCTTCCAATAGATGGCGGATTCTATGGGGTAGAGATCACGCACCACCAGCCAGTCCAACTTTTCCAGCGCGGCGCGGTGGAAGCCAGCATTGATGCCACCGGCGGCGGGATTCTGACCGAGCAGGAAGAAGCCCTTCATATGCCCATCTTTCATGGAGACGAACATCGGCAGGTCGGAATAGTCGCCCACTACTTTGGGGAGGTAGTTAAAGGCCCAGTCATTCTCCTTCGTGGCGGCATCTCCGTACCACGCCTTCATCAGGCTGATGAAGTATTCGGGATAATGCACCCACCAGCCCGCAGACTCATCGTTATTGGCCCAATATGTTTGCAGATCAAACTCTTCGCGTTGCGCATTGGGCATGGCAAGATAGCCTGGCAGCAGGTTGTAGAGCGTGGGGATATCGGTGGAACCCTGGATATTGGCATGACCACGTAACGCCAGGATGCAGCCGCCAGGACGCCCCATGTTGCCCAGCAAAAGCTGCAAAATGCCCGCTGTGCGGATCATCTGCACGCCGATGGTATGCTGCGTCCAGCCCACGGAATACGTAATGTTCGTTGTGCGCTCGCGGCCCGAGTTTTTGACCAGCGCAGCGGCGATTTTGAAAAAGAGATCCTGAGGGATGCCGCAAATCTGCTCAACCAGCGCCGGCGTGTAGCGCGCATAGTGCCGCTTCAGGACTTGAAAGACGCAGCGCGGGTGCTGCAACGTTGGGTCACGCTGGATCTCCCTGGGGTGAGCATGAGGGACTGTTCCCTGTCCCTCCTGAGCGTCTGGCATGATATGTTGTTCGCTGCTGGTGCCGACCTCCTGCGCTTTGTCGGACTGGCTCTGCTCCCTCGCCTCTCTCGTCTGCTCCTCCTGCTCTTTTTCTGTCAGCTTGTATTGCCAGCTTGTGGTGTTGTAGAGATGTTGATCCGTGTCCAGGCCAGAGAAAACTCCTTCTAACTCCTCTGTATCCTGGAAATCGTCGCTCACAATGGCCTGCGCGTTGGTGTACGCCTGCACATATTCTTTAAAGTAGAGTTCATTCTGAAGGACATAATTGATCAGCCCGCCCAGGAAGGCGATATCCGTTCCTGCGCGAATGGGCGCGTAGATATCGGCCATTTGTGAGGTGCGCGAGAAGTGCGGATCGACGTGAATGATTGTCGCGCCGCGTTCTTTCGCCGCCATCACCCAGCGAAAGCCGACCGGATGGCATTCGGCGAAGTTGCTTCCCTCGATGAGGATGCAGTCGCTATTCTGTAAGTCTTGCTGGAACGTATTGGCGGCCCCGCGCCCAAAGCTTGTGCCGAGACCCGGCACTGACGCGCTGTGTCATATGCGGGCCTGGTTCTCGATGCCGATCATCCCCAGGGCGCGGAAAAACTTGAGAATGAGATAGTTCTCTTCATTATCGAGCGTGGCCCCGCCCAGCGAGCCGATAGAGAGCATATTATTGATGGGATTGCCGTCCTGGTCCTTCTCAGTAAACGTTGCCTCGCGCGTCTCGTAGACCAGATGGGCAATGCGGTCCATCGCCCAATCCAGCGGCTTATCCTCCCAATCCTTCGCGTAGGGAGCGCGATATTTCACCGTCGTGATGCGCCTTTTGTTGATATCGAGCTGATAGCTGGCGCTGCCTTTGGGACAGAGGCAACCGCCGCTGATGGGACTCTCGTAATCGCCCTCGATGTCAATCACCTTGCCATCTTTGACGTAGACGCGCTGCCCGCAGCCCACGGCGCAATAAGGGCAGATGCTCCTGAACTCCTGGGCGTCATGGATGCGCGGCTCCAGTTGCTTACTGCGTTTGCTCAAAGGGTTAGGCAGAGGGCCAACATGAGCCGAAATGGTTTTGCCAACGGCATCAGGGGAAAGGCTCTGAGCCAGTTTACCGAATAATGATGCGAATACAGCCATCTCTTTTCTACTTTCTGTTTTACACATCAAGAACGTTGGTAGGGGCAGGGCTTGCCCCTGCCCTGTTTTCCCCCTACATCACACGGCACGCAATGAAGAAAAGTTACAGGGACCCCTCGTACACTCTTTGGGACTCTTGTTAGCTATGCTATACTCCTCTCATGAAGCTTGCCCTGAAAATCACGCCGCAGCGCACAACGCAATACGCGCATATGACGGCCTCGCTGGCGACTCCTGAGCTGCTTGCCAGTCCGCTAGCAGCAGCTATTGATGAGGTCGCTCCGGTTACGCTCGCAGGCCAGAGCTACTTGCTGGCGACGCTTGATCCTGCTCGCATTCCATCCCCAACGGTCTTTGATAGCCTCTTTCGCCTGGGCGCGGTCAGCGAAGTGTACGATTACTTCGAACGGATCGGAGATGTGGAAGGGCCGCTGTTGCGTCCGCTGGAGCCACGATTTACCCCGTTTGTGCCACTGGAGATGGCGGAGGCCAGGCGCTATCGCGGCAAGACGAACGAGGTGTTCACCCGTGTGCTGTTGAATGTCGCTTTGTTCGCTGGCGCTTATCGCGAGCAATATGCGCAGCGGCTGCGCATCCTTGATCCGCTAGCAGGTGGCGGCACGACGCTCTTTCTGGCGCTGGCCTATGGCTATGATGCCTTTGGGATCGAGCTGGAACGCCAGGATGTGGAGACGACGGCGGTTTTTGTCAGGCAATATCTTGCCGGTGAGGGCATGCGCGTGAAAGAGATCGATGAACGTTCTCGTAGAGCAGGGCGACGTCACCAGTTCGAGATCGGGCCGAAGGGGGAGACGCGGCTGCTAGTGCTGGCCCACGGTAACACCCGCGAGGCCGCTCTGCATATGCGCGAGGTCGCGGGCGGGCCACGCGTGCATGCCATCGTGGGCGATCTGCCCTATGGCATTCAGCATTTCGGCGAAATTGCCAGCCTGCTCAGCGAGTCATTGCCCGTTTGGGAGCGTATGCTGCTACCTGGTGGCTCGCTCGCGCTGGCCTGGAATGCCACACGCATTGAACGCGCGGCGCTGGTCGAACTGATAGAGCGGCATAGCAGTCTGCGGGTGCTGAATGAACCACCATACACGCAGTTTGCCCATGCGGTAGATCGCGTCATCAAAAAGCGCGATATCGTGGTCGCGATATCGCGCTAGGCAGGGAGCAGGGCGGGGGCAAGCCCCGCCCCTACCGAGGAATCGGCAATGATGGTAGGGGCGGGGCTTGCCCCCGCCCTGTGGGGGATGCAGAATCACAGCGCGGAGGCTGTAGGGGCAATGCCTTGCGCTTGCCCTGCGACGGGATGCAGAATCACCGCCTTTGTTGTAAGTCTGCACAGAGCTTCGCCACTTGTTCCACGGTGCTGGCCTGGCAGACCTGTTCTGCGGCCTCGCTGATCTGCTCAAAAGAGAAGCCCTCAAGCGCGGCTCGTACCGTTGGGATAGCGGTGGGGGCCATGCTTAGTTCGTTCACCCCCAACCCCACCAGAACAGGAGCGAGCACGGGATCGCCCGCCATCTCGCCACAGACTGCGACCGGCTTCCCCTTGTTGCGCGCGGCGGTTGCCAGATGGCGAATCTGGCGCAACACTGCCGGCTGCATCGGGTTGTAGAGATAGGCAACGGCGATATTGGTGCGGTCACAGGCCAGCGTGTACTGCGTCAGATCGTTTGAGCCGATGCTGAAGAAGTCTACCCGTTGCGCCAGCTCTGTTGCCATGACGATGGTCGAAGGCACCTCAACCATGATGCCGAGTGGCACACTAGCAGGTACCTTGATGCCGCGCTGCACACGTCCATCGTAGACGCGCTGAAAAATGGCCTGGATCTCCTCTACCTCTTCAATAGTAGTAACCATTGGCAACATGATATGCAGATTGATGCCGGTATCGGCTGCTGCCAGCAGGATGGCGCTTAATTGTTGCTCTAACAGCTCGGGGTGGGCCAGGTGGATGCGCACGCCGCGCAGGCCGAGGGCGGGATTGGCCTCGTGAACTGTGCCAATGACCGATTGCAGCGCGGGCATTGGTTTATCCGCGCCCGCGTCAAGGGTGCGAACGGTGATGGGTCTGTTCTGCATAACCGGCGAACCGCTAAAGGCGCGAAAAACGCTGGCGTACTGGCGACGTTGCTCTTCCTCGTCCGGCATGGTGGCGGCGCTGGCGAAGAGGAACTCGGTGCGCAGCAGCCCGATGCCTTCGGCTCCCCACTGGCGCGCAGCCTCCGCTTCGGCCTCGCTACCAACATTCGCCAGCAGGTGAATCTGGCTATCTCCCAGATACAATGGAGCCTGAGTCCGGCGCGCTCTGGCCTGAAGGGTGGCTTTTTGCTGTTGCTGGACTGCCAGCCTCTCGGTGATGGCACTGCGGATATCAGGCGAGGGGCGCAGGTAGAGAAAGCCGTTATCAGCATCTAGCCCCAACTCGTCTCCAGGCTGGATCACGTTCAAAGCGAGTTCGTCCAGGCCAGCAAGAGCGGGGATGCCCAGAGCGCGCGCCAGGATCGCGGCGTGGGCGGTTGGCCCTCCCAGCACGGTGACGATCCCCGCGATCGTCTCGGGACGCAATTTCGCCGTATCAGATGGAGCCAGGTCGCGGGCAACGAGGATAACAGGGCGGTCAATGGCGCTCAGGTCTTGCTCAGAGGTCCCCAGATCGCGCAAATGGCGCACTGCTCTGCTGGCGGCATCGCGTATATCGGCAGCGCGCCCTGCTAGCAGCGGATCGTTCAACGTTGCCAGGGTCGCGGCCTGCTTCTCTCCGACATTGGCGAGCGCGCTGGCGGCATCGCTATGCTGCTCGGCAATCATGCGCAGGGAGGCATCCAGCAAAAGGGGATCGCGCAACATCAGTTCCTGCGCCTCGATAATAGCCGCCTCCCCTGAACCTACCCGCGTTTGAAGCTGCTGCGCCAGTTTTTGCAGTTCCTCAATAGTTGTCTGAAGAGCCTGACGCAGGCGGTCTTGCTCAGCCGTAACCTGTGCGGGCGGGATGGTCCGCTGTTCCAGCGAAGCGAGCGAGGGAGCGTCTGGCATATATAACAATGCGGGACCAAGAGCTACACCCGCCGATGCAGTAATGCCCTGCCAGACATTACCGGCTTGTCCAGCAGGACGCTGCGAAGCAGGTTTTGCGCTCGCGGCTGGTTTAGCCTGCTGCTCCTGTTTCTGCTCAGGCTCTGCTTCATAGAAGCCTGCCTGTGCCAGCTTGTCCAGAGCAGCAAGGGCTGCCTGGGCATCTTTGCCAGAGGCGGAAAGGGTGATGGTATCGCCTTTGCGTGCGCCCAGCGAGAGAATGCCGATGATGCTGGTCGCGTCAACCTGCTTGCCATGTCCCTGTACCTGAATGTTAGTCTGGAAGCGCGCCGCCGTTTGTACAAAGAGACTGGCGGGACGAGCATGCAGTCCGAGCGGGTTCGTGAGCGTAATGTGTAGCGTATAGGCCTCTGGAGCAGGGCAACCGCCAGGGATTGCCCCTACAGCATAAGGACCTTCCTTGCCGCCAACCGTAGAGGCAGGGCTCGCCCCTGCCCTGCTAGACACAGCATCAGTATTGGCTGGCGGAATATCAAGACCATCCTTTGCGGTTGCCTCTTGCTCGAATGGTTTCAATTGCTGCAATTGGGCAGGGGTTGCAATTTTTTCGGCTGCCGTCTTCACCTGGGCCAGCGAATGCCCAAGCGAGGCTTCGAGGGCTGCCGTCACGGCTCCCTCTACCAGGGGGGCATAGGTGAGCGTCACGCGGTGGCGCTGCTCGTCGTCCAGCATTTCGAGCGCCATTTCGGTCGAGAGGATCGCGCTACCCAGATCGAGCAGGATCAGCACGCCATCCGTATCATCGGCTGTCTGAATTGCCGTAAGGATCACATCAGCCGATGTGCCCAGCACGCCATCGCCAGCCCCTCCGCTTGCTATAATGCGAACTGCGCCCTTTGTCATCTGGCCTGCAAGCTCGGCGACACCTGCCGCGAGTTGGGCGCTATGTGCCACAATAACCAGTCCCACCGTCATATCTATGCTCCCCTCTACGTACCTTGAAACGCTCTATGCTCGCTTCACTCAGGGGCGCGGAGTCGAAGTACACGCTTCTGAGAGGCTGCGCACTATCAGCCAGCTCGATGTCGCGCCCGGGTCCTGGTGTCCAATGCTGCGCTCACCTAAATAGCTTGCGCGCCCTTTGGTTGCCTGCATCGGGATGGTCGCTTTCATCCCCTCTTCTGCTGCCGCGGCTGCACGGGCGGTAATCTCTGCGGTATCCTTTCCTTGAGCCAGGGCCTCTTTCGCACTACTAACGGCGGGAGTGAGCGCGTCTACCATTGTTTTTTCGCCAGGTTGAGCTTTGCCGCGGGCTACAATGCCGCCGAGAAAGGCATCCAGCATCGCCACAAGGTCGGCAGGCGCAAGTTCCTGCTTGCCCGACGCGGCTGTGGCGGCTCGTAAAAATGCTGTTCCATAAAGCGGGCCGCTCGCGCCTCCCACGGTGGAGACGAGCGTCATGCCGACCGTTTTTAAGCGGCTGGCGATATCCATCGTTGCCATATCTAAAAATTTAGCGCGAATAGCTGTGAAGCCGCGATCCATATTAATGCCATGATCCGCGTCGCCAATAGGCGAATCGAGCTGAGTCAGGTACTGCGCATTCTCGTGCAACACGTCGGCTATGCGCTCTAACCAGCTCATAATCTGTTCGTTCGTCATCGATGTACGGTCCTTTGATTAAGAAATATTTGCCTCTTTCCAACCGCAGCTATTATACGCCCCAGCGCAGCGCGGGCGTGTGGACGGGAGCATCCCAGTAGCGGGTCAGCTCGTCGTCGAGACGCACCAGGGTGATGGAGCAGCCAGCCATTTCCAGAGATGTGATGTAGCTGCCGACCAGCGAGCGGGCAATGCTGATCCGTTTGCCTTGCAGGATGCGGTTGAGCGCGTTGTACACAATGTACAGCTCAATGAGCGGAGTGCCGCCCATGCCGTTGACCATTGCCAGCACGTTCTCGCCGGACTTGAGGCCCAGATCTTCGATGATGGGCATTGCCAGCATTTCCGTGATATCATCGGCGGGAGCCAGCTTGACGCGGCGGCGCCCCGGTTCGCCGTGGATGCCGATGCCAATCTCCATCTCATCGTCGCCCAGCTCAAAGGTTGGTTTGCCCGCGGTTGGCACGGTGCAGGAGATGAGCGCCATGCCCATGCTACGCCCCTGACTATTGACTCTGCGAGCAAGTTCCGCCACTTTTTCCAGGGGCGCTTTCGTTTCCGCGAAGCCGCCGACGATTTTCTCCAGCAAAACGGTCACGCCAACGCCGCGTCGTCCTGCCGTGTAGAGGCTATCCTGCACCGCCACATCATCGTTGGTAACAACGCTCTCGACCTGGACGCCGTTGGCGGCTGCCAGTTCCGCGGCCATCTCGAAGTTGAGCACGTCACCGGTGTAATTCTTGACGATGTGGAGCACCCCGACTCCTCCATCGACCGCCTGGGTGGCTGCCAGCATCTGGTCGGGGACCGGTGAGGTGAAAACAGCGCCAGGGCAGGCGGCGTCAAGCATGCCCATGCCGACGAAGCCGCCATGCATCGGCTCATGTCCGCTGCCACCACCAGAAATAACGCCAACCTTGCCTCGTACCGGAGCATCTTTGCGGACAATAATCTGCTGCTCCAGGTCTACACGAATAAGGTCAGGGTGGGCGGCAGCCATCCCCGCCATCGCCTCTTTGACAGCCATTTCAGGCTTGTTGATCAATTTCTTCATTGTTGTCCTCCTAATGGTGCAATTGTGCGCACCAGGCGTGGTGAACCTGGCCCGAACGGGAACGCGATAAATCGCGGGCGGGCGCGGTAAACCTGGCCCCTACGAAGCACTGGCCTCGACGGTTATGTGTTCGGCGGCCATCTGTTGTTGTATAGAAGTGCGATATGCATCAATCATAGCCTGTTGCTGGTCGGGCGTCCAGTGAAGCTCCTGGGCCATGACCGCTGCCATCTGGTCAACGATGCCCAGGCCCCGTTGGCGATCTTCCAGCGTGATGGAGGTGCGGCGTGCCAGGATATCGTAAGGGGTCATAGCCATTTCCTGGCGACAGGCATAGAGGACCTCGGCCCAGATATAGGGCAGGTCGTCGATCAGTCGCGCCGCCAGCGATGGGTCCCCGGCAATCATGTCTAATAGCGCAAAGGCGTTCGTGCCGTAGCTCCTTTTTAGTTGCTCAATAATATCTGCTGCCAGGCCGAGTTCCGTGGCCCGGCGGGTGATGACCTTTTGTTGGCTGGACCAGCCCGCGCTTCCCTGCAATGGCATATGTTCCGTGGGATGCACAGGTTTGGAGCCGTCGCGACGATTGAGCACATCCACGGTATCTTGAGCCATGCGCCGGTAAGTCGTGAGCTTGCCGCCAACGATGGTTACAAGGCCCGAATCGCCTTGCAGCACCACATGCGTGCGCGAAAGCTTCGCGGTCGATTGTCCTGGTTTGTTCGGTTTTACCAGGGGACGGTAGCCGGAATAGACACTGATAATATCGTCCCGTGTGAGCGGTATTGAAAGGTAGCGTTTAAGATGATTCAGAAGGTAAGTAATATCTTCGTGCGAAGCAATGGGATGATCGAGATCGCCGGTGCCGGTATCGGTGGTGCCGTAAATGGCGCGGGACTCCCAGGGGACAATGAATAGAATGCGCTTGTCGTCGGTCTCGGGCAGCACAATCGCGCTATCGCCCAGTTGCAACGTCTCGCGAGAGAAAACCAGGTGTACGCCTTTGCTTGGCTCGACTTTAACTTCCGGCTCTTCGCCGGTGAGCGCCTCTAGCTGCTCGGCATAGACGCCGGTGGCGTTGACGATATGCCTGGCTCGTACCGTCACTTCCTGATTGGCGATATAGTCGCAGACATGCGCTCCGCAAACCTTGCCGTTTTCCATTACAAAAGAAGTGACGCCGGCGTAGTTCGCAGTCGTAGCGCCATACTGGGCCGCCGTGCGGATCAGCGTCATGGTGAGGCGAGCATCATGGGTCTGACCGTCGTAGTAGACGTAGCCAGATTTCAGCTCGTCCGTTACCAGGGAGGGCGCCAGATTCATCACCTGCTCGCGGCTCAGACGGTGGTGGCGGCGGATATTGCGCCGGCCCGCGAGCAGATCATAGAGCCAGAGTCCGACATCAAGGATCAGGCCGAGGCCAACGCCTCCTGGCGTGGTAAATGGGATGCCGACCGGGTGACGGTCATGTTCGTAGATGGGTAGCACAAAGGCTACCGGATGGACAAGAAACGGGGCGTTCTGGAGAAGCAGGCCGCGCTCAACCAGCGCCTCATGCACCAGGGCAAAATCGAAGTTTGGCAGGTAGCGAATGCCGCCATGCACAAGCTTGGTCGATTTGCTGCTCGTACTGCTGGCGAAATCGTTTTTTTCGACCAGCGCCACTTTGTATCCTCGCGCGACAGCATCCAGGGCGACGCCAGCGCCTGTAATGCCACCGCCGATAACGAGAACGTCAAAGCGTTCATTCTCCAGAAGAGATAAATTGTGTTGGCGTACCGTTGATGATAGCGGTTGCATCATGGTTATAAAGCGGCGGATGAGCGCAGAGCGGGAGATGCCGGTGTGCATATCAGGCTCCTCGAACTCTTTATGCCTTCATTCGCCGCTTTTCCTTTCTTAGTACATTTCCACTTGACATCTTAGGGTTCGATGTCTATACTCCCCCTCAAGGGAGGTGGCGAGAGCTGAAGGCTATCTCGACTCCACTTGAGGGTACTGAAATTGCGTGTACGGAACATTACTCAAACGTTCGAGTGTGCTCGTAGCTGGGCTCTCGCACAGCTTCCCCTGTTGTAATAGTATCACCTGACTGCGTTAACCCTTTAGCAGCCAGCACTCTGCCCATCGTATAGTCGTAGATCAGAGCGCCGACCGCGCCGCCAAGCAAGGGCGCAACTATCGGAATCCAGGTGTAGGAGTTGAACGAGTTCCATCCGCCACCGACGAGGGTGACCCAGAGGCGTGGGCCAAAGTCACGAGCCGGGTTGATGGCGTATCCGGTGTTCAGGCCGAACGAAGCGCCAATTGCCACAATGAGCAGGCCGATAATCAGCGGGTTCAGATTACCCTGGACGGGCTGGTTGCGACCATCGACGATGGCGAGAATCAGACCGACCAGCAGCGCGGTGCCTATGAATTCGTCACCGAACGCTCCGAACCCTCCCACAAACGCTTTCTTGCTGGTGTAGAACACATTGCCCACCCCCTTAACTGGATCGGCAATGTTCGCTCCTTGCAGATAGTTGTTGATGCCCCCTTTGTACACAAAGTAGAGAAGAGCTGCTGCCACGAACGCTCCCAGCAACTGAGCAGCCCAGTAATAGAGTACCTTTTTCCAGGGGAATCGTCCAGTTACTGCAAAGCCCAGAGTGACCGCCGGGTTGATATGAGCGCCGCTGACTGCGCCGGCGACATAGATGCCCAGCATGACGGCGAGGCCCCATCCCCAGATGATGAGCATCCAGGTGTTGGCGAAGGGGAAGGGTGATATCTTATTGAAGAGTAAAAAACTTGCTACGCAACCGTCGCCGAAGAGGATCAGCACCATAGTGCCGAAGAACTCGGCAATCATCTCACCATAAAGTCCCGCATAAAGTGGGGAAGGCTTGGTTACTGCCTGTCTCATAATGCTTACTCCTTGCCGCACTCCTGAGCGAAGCTAGATGCGTCCAGCAGCGTTGGAGTGCGGAATATCAAGACATTCCTTGCCGCACTCCTGAGCGAAGCTAGATGCGTCCAGCAGCGTTGGAGTGCGGAATATCAAGACACTCCTTTTGCCTGACAAAACCGAGATAGAACGGAGTCGCACTACAGGGCCAATGGTCCAATGCTATCAAGCCATTCCTTGCAGATGGCCTGAGCTGTAGCTCCCCGATTCATCGTGGGAGCGTTGGCAATCTGCATAGCAAGCTGTGTACAGGTACTTTTTTTACAGGTTTCACGCTTTACATATGAAGATGTCCGTTAGTCAACTTGACCTGTCATGTGGTCATAATGTAAGTTCAACAAAACCAGTGGGCATGGGTAACCCGCTATTATAGCGGGTTACTGATTTTCTTTGGGCTGTTCCCAGCCCAGGGAACGCTGAACGGCGCGCTTCCAGTTGGCATAAAGCTCTTCGCGCTGCGCCTGATCCATCTGAGGCTCAAACGTGCGGTCGATGGCCCAGTGTTCTGCCAGTTCCTGAGTGCTGCTCCAGAAACCAACGGCGAGGCCGGCCAGGTAAGCGGCTCCGAGGGCAGTCGTCTCCGCGACTTTGGGTCGCTGAACGGGTACTCCCAGGATGTCCGCCTGGAATTGCATCAGCAGGTTATTGACAACCGCGCCGCCATCGACGCGCAGCGTTTTCACATGCACGCCGCTATCGGTCGTCATCGCTTCCAGCACGTCACGCGTTTGATAACACATCGATTCCAGGGCCGCGCGCGCCACATGTCCAATAGTTGAACCGCGTGTCAGGCCGATGATAGTGCCGCGCGCGTAGGGGTCCCAGTACGGTGCGCCCAGCCCGACGAAGGCCGGAACGAGGTAGACGCCGCCATTATCAGGCACCGTACTGGCCAGAGCTTCGACATCGGTGCTATTGGTGATAGCTTTGAGGCCATCGCGTAGCCATTGAACGGCAGCGCCTGTGATAAAGATGCTGCCTTCCAGCGCGTAAGTAACCTGGTCGCCGATGCCCCAGCCGATGGTCGTAAGCAGGCCGCTATGCGATGGTACGCCTTTTGAGCCGGTATTCATCAGCATAAAGCTGCCGGTGCCGTACGTATTCTTCGCCATGCCCACTTCGTAGCAGGTCTGACCAAATGTTGCGGCTTGCTGATCGCCCGCGTCGCCCGCCATCTTGATGGGGCCGCCGAAGAACTCCGGGTCGGCCTCCCCGAAGACGCCGCTGGATGGCATCACCTTTGGCAGCATGGCGCGCGGGATCTCCAGTTCATTGAGGATTACATCGTCCCAATCGCCTTTATAAATGTTATAGAGCAGGGTGCGCGAGGCATTGGATGGATCGGTGGCATGGACGCGCCCTTTAGAGAGCCGCCACATAAGGAAGGTATCGACGTTCCCGAACAGCACTTCGCCTCGCTGCGCTTTCTCGCGTACGCCGGGGACGTTATCGAGAATCCATTTGACTTTTGTGCCGGAGAAATAAGCGTCTGTGACCAGCCCTGTCCGTTCGCGAATCTCCTTGTCGAAGCCTTTGGCTTTCAGTGCATCGCAGATCGGGACGGTGAGGCGGCTTTGCCAGACGATTGCGTTGAAAACCGGCTTACCGGTGCTCTTTTCCCAGACCAGGGCGGTTTCGCGCTGGTTGGTGATACCGAGAGCGGCGATATCATCGGCTGAGGCATCTGCCTCTTTTAACGCCTGCCGGGCTACTGCCAGTTGGCTGGACCAGATAGCCTCTGGATCATGCTCCACCAGGCCGGGAGCGGGATAGATTTGCGGAAACTCCTGCTGCGCCACGCTCACAATCGAGCCGTCATGGTCGAAAACGATTGCGCGCGAGCTTGTTGTTCCCTGATCCAGGGCAAGCACATACTTTGCCATAATCTGCCTCTTTCTTGTTTATGTGATAAGTTACACTACTAAGATAGTGTTTGATACCGGTGCCCCCGTGTGCTTGCTCTCTAAGTGCTTACGCCTGCGGCGCTCACCAACTTGTTTGGATGATGCCACAGCGGGGCGAAGCCCCGCTGTGGCATCATCCAAACAACTGGCGCGAGCACGTCAGTGCGAGCATGCCACGGGCTCGCTAGAGGGCGATGGCGACGCGAACCAAACGCTATCTAAGAACGTTAAGGTACTGGATGGGGATGCCTTGCGACATTACCCATACTACAGATAATACGGCTGCGGTAAAGAGTCTCGATCTGGCTGAGTGTTAATATTTCACTACAATGACAATTGTCAAAGAGGGACCGGGTATTTTTCCTGCCCGTACCCGTTCAGGGCAACCGCAAGGGATTGCCCCTACTACACATCAGGTAGGGGCAATCCCTTGCGGTTGCCCAGGACTTGTTATTGGTTTGTCGGTATTGAATTATATGGAATACGGTGTGCCACGAGCCGGGCCTATATTGAGACACTGGCCCTTGCAAGCAAACCGTTTTGCTCTTTTGAGAGCGAGTAACTCCTCTCGGTCGGAAGGATGGGCTAGAGAAAAAGTATCAGGGAGAACAATCTACTGTAGAATAATCCTGACTATACAATGGGGACTATCGTCGCATATAATGATATTACTTATCGCCGCGCCCTTTGTCAAGAGCGAGATCTGGGGCCTCTGTGCGTATGAGGAAAAACCGGCAGGCCCCCATTTCCCTATAAAAGATTGGTGTGCATACGATTTTGCTTTCATGTGATGGTATGGAGGTAATTGGAGCCGGAGAGTAACAGAGATGCTCTGGAGCGTTGCATACCTGGAATATGAGGTGCAAGCATGCGAAATCTCCCAAATATGTTGAGTTTAAGTCGGCTACTGGCCACAGTAATAGTCTTCATCCTGGTTTTGATCAATCAGCCCTGGGCGTTTCTCGTGGCGACGCTGTTGTTTTTTCTGGCCTCGGTGACGGATTTCTTTGATGGCTACCTGGCCCGGCGTTACCATGTCACCTCCTCTCTCGGCGTTTTCCTCGATCTGACCGCGGATAAAGTGTTTGTTTCCGCTATTCTGATCGCGCTGGTGCAGATTGCCCTGGTACCGGCGTGGATCGTTTTTGTGATCGTCACGCGCGAGTTCCTCGTCACCGGTCTCCGCTCAATGGCGGCGGCCAAAGGCAGGGTGATTCCGGCGGGGATCTGGGGAAAGCAAAAAACGTTTATCACGCTGGTGGCAATGGGAGCTTTGCTATTAGCAAAAGGATTGGGGGCGCATCAACTCTCCCTCTTCCCCCCGTATCTTGTCTTCAACAGTCAGACGCTGGTGCCAGCCGAGCTGCTCTTACTGCTGGCCGATGCGTTGTTGATCCTGGCGGTGGTCTGGACGGCTTTCTCCGGCATCGAGTATATGATTGGGGCTCTGCCGCTTTTCCAGGATGAGCGGGGAGCGAGCAAGACTGGTTCAGGCGTGTGATGAGGCATTCTGTTCGTTGGTGGCTGAAATCGTCTCTTTCTGGCCGATTTTGCGCTCCTTTCCCGCTAGCAAGCGACCGATGTTGTCGGAGTGGAAAATGATGACCAGCGTGGGGACAACCACCATGAAAAGCATCTGGGGAAGGTTCAGGCGTGCAAAGAAGTTCGGGTTGGTCAGCCCGGCGAAATAGAAGGCGATGCCGCAAATAATGGTTGTGGCGCTCCCGACAATCGAGCCAAGAGAGACATAGCGCCAGATGCCGATAGTGCCAAAGGTGGTGATGGCTGCTATCAAGAAGCTCAGCGGTGAAACGACGAGCATCGCGCCCGCCCCTGTAAGCACGCCGCGCCCGCCTTTGAAGCCAATAAATACCGGATAGCAGTGGCCCAGCAATGCCGCTATCCCCGCTACGGTGATGCCCCAGCCTCCACCGGAGAAGGTGGGCACATAGGTCGCGAGGAGCGCGGGGCCAATCCCTTTGGAAATGTCTACCAGAAAAACGATCAGGGCAGGAACTTTTCCGAGCGTGCGTAGCACATTGGTCGCGCCCGTTTTATGGCTGCCATAATCGCGGATATCAAAATCTTTCCCGCGCAGTATTTTCCCCATCCAGTAGCCGGAGGGGAGCGATCCCCACAAATAAGCCACAACGGCTGTGAGCAAGAG
This sequence comes from Ktedonobacteraceae bacterium, assembly GCA_035650355.1. Taxonomy (GTDB): domain Bacteria; phylum Chloroflexota; class Ktedonobacteria; order Ktedonobacterales; family Ktedonobacteraceae; genus DASRHT01. Next base: position 84,230 of record DASRHT010000046.1, on the reverse strand, counting down.
AGAGCCGATAATAGCTGCCATAGTAGCCTCCTACATGTGCCAAAAGTCGTGATGAGAATCAACCACCTTACCAGATTTGCAATCAACCTTGCACCATTATAGACCCGTACGAGCTAAATTGCCAGTTATTTCAAAGCTGCCATTGCCCATTTGCCAGCCACACGATATTATCGGTCAGATGGACCGTTCCCGCCCGCGCCCCGACGGTAATCAGCGTGCCGGGGGCAGCTTGCGGAACTTCGACGAAGGTCTCTGGCTGGCAAAGTGCGCCATATTCAAAGGTAAGCAGCGGCTCCTGGGCTATCATTGCCGCTATTGCCTGTATGATAGCCTGGGAACGGAGTTCGCCCTGCTCGATGAGCTGTCTGGCGTGAAGCAACGCCTGATAAAGCACTCTCGCGGCCTGGCGTTCGGCGGGCGAGAGCCGCTGGTTGCGCATACTCATCGCCAATCCATCGCTCTCACGCACTATAGGGAGCACGCGCAGGCTGATATCTACATGAAGGTCACGAATCATTTTGCGCAGGACGGCAACGTATTGTGCATCTTTTTGCCCGAAATAAGCAATATCTGGACGGACGAGCAGGAATAACTGCATGATGATGGTGGCGATTTCTCGAACACGAACCGCGTTGTTGCGTCCCTCCAGATGTTCAGCGAGCTGGCCGGTAGGAGTAACATAAGTAGAAAAATCTGCGGGGAAAAGCTCCTTGAGCTGGGGAGCAAAAACAACATCTGCCCCCAGATCCTGTAATTGCTGTATATCATCTTCCAAACTGAAAGAGGTTGTTTGCGCAGGCTGATGAGATCCGATAAAAGCGTTTGCTATCACGCTGACCACGCAGATTTCGCAGGCGCTATGTGCGGCCTGTATCAGTGTGCGATGGCCGTCATGAATGCCACCTTTGATTGGTACAAAGCCAACGGTCCCGCCAGCCAGCCAGCCGCGGGCCGTTTCAGTCATCTCGGCCAGATTTCGAATGATGCGCATAATTACATTACTCCCCAGAGCTAGCAGGGCGGGGGCAAGCCCGGCCCCTACCAAGCGCCAAATATTTTAAGATGCTTTCTTCTTTTACCGGAACGCATTGCGTATAGTTTTATGCATGCTTTATCACGCATAAGAATCTTGAACAGATACTGAATTTCGCATATTGTAGATTGCAAAACGGATAGCGATAGTTGCAGTAACATGTTATATTATGGTACATGCTACAGCAGGTACAAGGAGGTTCTTATGGCGGTGTTCCTACGCAGGAGTTTGAAACTTATCTTTCTGGCATTAGTGGGCGCGGTGTTGTTGACGCTCCGCTATATCATAAAAACTCCTCAGCCCTTGAAAAGTATTTTACCAGGGAAAGACCATCTATATAAATGGACGTATGGTCATATCTTTTATAAAGTTCTAGGGGAAGCTGATGCCCCTCCTCTGCTTTTGCTGCATGCACCGGGGATTGGCGCGTCTTCCCACACAATGCATGCGTTGATGGAGCCTCTGGCGCGGCACTTCCGCGTTTATGCGCCCGACCTGGCAGGCTTTGGTCTCTCGGACCGTCCGAACATGGCTTATACGGCTGATACCTATATAAAGCTGGGTCATGATTTTCTGGTCGAGGTGATCGGGCAACCTGCAATGCTGCTCGCGAGCGGACTGAGCTGTAATTATAGCATTGTCATCGCTCGCGACACCGCCGAGTTTTGCAATGGGGTTGTGCTGCTCTCTCCAACAGCGCTATTTGCGCAGAGCGAACGCAAGCAGCGACCGTGGCTCGCGCAGTTAGCAAAAAATCCGGTGGTTGCGCTGATGCTCTACTCCGTTTTAACCACTCCCTTCGTGCTGCGTGCATTAGTTGCGAGAGAGGATGCGACTGGCTATCAGGATGTTGCTCAAGCAAAACTGGCTTATGTATCGGCAGCCGCCCATCAGTTGGGAGCTCAACACGCAGTACTGGCTCATCTTGCAGGCGCGCTCGATCTGGATGTAACCGATCAGCTTGAGCGACTGACGCAGCCGGGGCTGGTCATCTGGGGAGCAAACGCCTTGCCGCATTCACGTTCTATTGCCAGCCGCTCTGCGGTAACACAGCTCAAAGAGGCTTCCCCTGTCTATGGAGCTGGCATGCAGGTGCAGGAGGAATGTCCTGATGAAGTGGTTGCGGACATTCTGGCATGGCACAAGGAAAGCGAACAAGAAAAAGCACCTGCCGCTCCAGCTCTTCAAGAGCAATCGCCCGCAAAAGAGGCTCCGGTTGTGCGTGAAGATGTTGTGCCTCAGGTGCAGGAAAAGCAAGCAGCAACATCCGTTCCAGTAGCAGGCTCCACAGAGCCTGAAGCCTATTGCGTCAAATGCCGGCAGAAGCGCGTAATGCAGAATGCGGCAAGAATAGTCACAAAAAATGGACGCGCTGCGATGGAGGGGCGTTGCCCTGTCTGTGGCACGAAGCTCTTCCGCTTTATCGCGGGCGAAAAAGAAAAAGTTTGAGGGTCGAGCAGGCGATGAGCTAGATAGGGGAATAAATCACTACACAAGTTTTGATAAAACTATAAAAAATCAGCCGCGGATCACTTGACGTTCCGCAGTTCACAACGTATAATCTCCCTCATGTGTGTTGAATACTCGCGTTTTGCAGTCAGCCGAAGCGCGAAACAGTGCCACCTCGACCAATGCAGGAGAAGCAGCAACGAAAAAACGGATCTTGTAAGCGTTTTATTGCTGTAAGAGTTCACCCTTTTTCAACAAACGAGCAAGGGTGGAAAGCGATGTCTTCGCTAATTTTAAAGGGGGGCGAAGATATGAGGGAGACGTTGTAAGCGGGAATAAAGAGTGATCAATGTTTGTAGTAGATGACGAACAGAGTAAAAAGAGGCGGATATCTGGAAGAAACCAGCAGAAGGTCGAGGGCCTCACTACCAGGAGGAGAATAGCTTATGAGTATTGGTGGACAGAGTGATGCGAAGTCCGAGCGTAAAGTAGTTCGTTTGACGCCTGAAGGCTTTGCGAAAAGGAAGGAGCGGCTAGAGTATCTGCGCACGGTGAAGCGCAAAGAAATTGCTGATTATATCCATGAAGCCAAAGAAGCTGGCGATATCAGCGAGAGTAGCGCTTATGAAGATGCTAAAAATGAACAGGCCAAAGTTGAGGGCGAGATCCTGCAATTGGAGCATTTGATTGCGCTGGCTGAGATTATGACGCCAGACATGCATACCGATGAAGATGGCCCTCTTACCGCCAGGATTGGCACTCAGGTGGAGGTACAGACCGAAAGTGGCTCGAAACGCGTCTTCAAGCTGGTTGAGACCTTTGAAGCCGATCCAAAAGCAGGCTTGATTTCTGACCAGTCGCCTGTAGGGAAGGCCCTTTTGGGACATCAAGAGGGAGATGAGGTAAGTGTATCAACTCCGGGCGGGGTGACTGCTTATACTATTCTCTCTATTCGCCCTATGCTTTAGAATCTTTTAGCCTATCTGCAACGATACAGGGCACCTGCACAGGTGCCCTATTGTGTATTGTTCTTAATAGATACCCCCTCGGCTCCGCATGAAAATATCGCTATTGACACCTTCTTCCGACATCAGTAATATAGAGGCACGCCATAAAGGGAGAGCCGCCAGGTTGTATGCTGTACCTGGGCAGTAAGGAGATCAGTCTTGTGTTAACGTATGAAGGTATGACCGAATTTTTCCTGAAAGCGGCGGCCAGTCTCTCGCTTGTAGCCCATCCCGAGTACCTGCTCAATGCTCGCACCCTCGAACGAGAGTTTGTCTGCACCTGCCATGCTGGAGACTGTGAAGAGGCCGAATTACATAGTTCCTGCACCGTTTCTTTTAGCTGGGGGGCGCTGGATACTGCGCTTTCCGTGGAAGGGCCAGCCGGTGTCTGCGACTTTTTCCATGAAGCAGAGCAGGATTGCTTGCATTTACGCACAAGTGCAATTCCGCCGCTGGTGCTTGACCTATCCTATACGCTTGCGCTCAACGGCATAGATATCTCCGAAGATTTGCTGCTTTCACTGATGCAGTCGCTCAAGTTGCGCGCCAGTGAGCACAGCCGGCGAACTATCGAGACGCGTCCAGGCATTGCTATGGTCATGCACGAGAATCGCTTACTGCCTGATATGCTGACATTGCAGCAGCGGGTGGAGCTGCCCGTCTGGCATCCCGAGGGGATGCGGGGTCTGCACGGGAGCGAGCCGCCGCAGCGACGACTGCCGGGTTCTCGCTTCCATACTGGTGTGGATGATGAGGGCGATGAGGTAATTGCTGATAATCCGCATCCAGAGGAGTGGCTACCCCAGGTGATGGTCGAGGTCTGCCAGGATATTCTCCATGTGCTTGAGGCGTTCGATGCCACCATTGCATTTAAATCATCAGGGCTCTAGCCCTGGCTCTCCACGCGTTTGTTTGAGCGACTAATACATTCTTGGCGGCTTGCGCCGTCTATCGGCAGGCAGGAGTATATCGAGGGCATCATCCACGGTAACAACGCCTTCGAGTATTCCTGCTTTGCTGATCACAGGCACAGCGAGCAGGTTGTATTTTGCCATAATCTCAGCTACCATACGCGGATCGGTCTCCGGCTCAACGCTGATAACATCGGTTTCCATCAGCTCTTGCAGGGATTGAGTGGGCTGGGCGATCAATAAATCCCAGAGCGATACAACGCCCAGCACCTGGCATTCATCCTGCGTCTCGTCCGCGACACAGTAGATGTAAGCGATGCGCACATCGTAGTCCTGAATGTTCTGGCGCATGGCATCGAGCGCCTCGGTGACCGTCCTGTCCTGATTCAGGGCGATATAGTCAGTGGTCATCAGGCCACCGGCTGTATCGGCGGCATACTCCAATAACTCCTGCACCTCTTCCGACTCTTCGGGATTCATCAGGCGTAAGAGCTGGCTGGTCCGTTCCTCTGGCAGGCGCGCCAGCAGGTCGGCGGCCTCATCCGGCCCCATCGCTTGAAGGATGTCGGCGGCGCGCTCCGGCTGGATGTTTTCCAGAATATTGCGCTGGCGATCAATATCGATCTCTTCCATTGTATCGGCGGCTGTTTCGTTGTCCAGCCCTTCTATCAGGCGTGCGCCCTGACCGGCTGTGAGCTGGTGGACGATCTCAGCAATATCGGCGGGATGGAGTTCCGCCAGATGACCGCTTGGTGTGCGAAAGATCGGGGAGGCTGGCACTGCTGCCTGATCCTTCGGTGCTTGCTGTTCTGGCGCAGGGGGGCCGATCAGTTCAATGTCCGCCCAGGGGATGAACACGCCGACGCCCTGCCTTTTGCCACCAAGCAGCCAGGATGGAGCAAGGCGACGTATCAGGCCAATGGTGCTGTTATCGATGCCGAGAATCTGCCAGTCGTCCCCCATACAAATATCGTTCACACGGACCGTTTTTTTGTGCTGGATATCAATCACTTGCTTGTCCAGCACTTCCCGGGCCAGATAAATTTCCTGCCCTGCTGGCTCTTCAGGCTGCGTGGTAAGCTGCTCCAACGGAATGAGCAGGCGTAATGTATCGTCTTGCCATGCTACAGCGCCGGGAGGAACGCGCCACGGCTGATCCTCTGCTCCCTCGACCAGTAATGTGCTGGGGTAAGCAGGCTCTTGTTGTCCAACCTGCGTTACTGACAGCAGTATATCGATGATCTTGCCTATGCGCGTGTGGTTTGGTGCGTCCACGGGCGTGCCCAGCAGTTGACTGAGATATAGCATTGTCTTTACATCTCGATTCGTGAGTCGGGCAGGACTCTGCTCGGCTCTAGCTCGAATGCCCTATCATTTTTCTGGTATTGCCCCTTGCTGCTCGTTTGCACGCAGGCCCCGATGAAATCGCGGAACAGGGGATGCGGGCGCGTGGGGCGGCTTTTGAATTCGGGATGGAACTGTGAAGCAACAAACCAGGGGTGATTGGCCAGCTCAATCACTTCGACCAGGCTGTTGTCGGCTGAGCGACCGCTGATCACAACTCCGTGCGCCTCCATACGTTTGCGATACTCGTTATTGAATTCATAGCGATGGCGATGGCGCTCAAAGACGATAGGTTCACCGTATGCCTGATAGGCTTTTGTGCCAGGCGTGAGGCAGCAGACCCAGTTGCCCAGGCGCATGGTTCCACCCTTGTCTGCGATCTGGCGCTGCGTCACCATCAGGTCGATGACGGGATAAGGCGTTTGCGGATCGAACTCACTGCTATTAGCCCCCGGCAGCCCCAGTACGTTGCGCGTGAACTCGATGACGGCAACCTGCAAGCCCAGACACAGGCCCAGATAGGGAATGTTGTTGCGGCGCGCAAAGCCTGCCGCTTTCACCTTGCCCTCGATCCCACGATGCCCAAAGCCGCCGGGCACCACAATGCCTGCGACATCCTCCAGCACGGCAGCGTAGTTGTCGCCCATCTGCTCCAGTGCCTCGGAGTTGATCCACTTGATGCGTACATCGACGTTGTGGTGCCAACCGGCGTGGCGCAACGCCTCAGCAACGGAGATGTACGCGTCGTGCAGCTCGACATATTTGCCCACCAGGCCAATAGTCAACTCCGGGCGTGGGCTTTTAATTTTCGCCACCAGGTCCTGCCATTCCTGCATCTGCGGCTCTTGTTTTTTCAATCCCAGTTCATTGACCAGGTATTCGCCCAGACCAAGATCCTCTAAAATGAGTGGCACCTCGTAAATAGTTTCGGCGGTGAGCATAGGAATGACCGCTCTGGCCTCAATATTGCAGAAAAGCGCGATCTTCTCGCGCAATTCTTCGCTCATTGGCAGGTCCGAGCGGCAGATGATCACATCTGGTTGAATGCCGACGCGCAGGAGTTCTTTGACACTGTGCTGGGTGGGCTTCGTCTTCAATTCTTTGGTCGCGCCGATATAGGGGAGCAGCGTGACGTGGATGTAGAGCACATCGCGCCGTCCAACGTCTTTGCGCATCTGGCGAATGGCTTCTAAAAATGGCTCGCCTTCGATATCGCCGACGGTTCCGCCGACCTCCACGATGATCACATCGGCATCTGACCGGCGGGCGACGGCGTGAATGCGATCTTTAATCTCGTTGGTGATATGGGGAATCACCTGGATGGTGCCGCCCAGGTATTCGCCGCGCCGCTCTTTGCCAATCACCGAGGCGTAGACCTGGCCGGTTGTCAGGTTATTGGCCTGGTAGACGGGCTCGTCGGTAAAACGCTCGTAATGGCCCAGGTCCAGGTCCGTTTCCGCGCCATCATCGGTGACGAAGACCTCGCCATGCTGGTAGGGCGACATCGTGCCTGGATCGACGTTGATATATGGGTCCAATTTCATAAGCGAGACGGAGACCCCGCGATTCTTCAGGAGACGACCAAGAGAGGCGACACTGATGCCCTTGCCCACGGAAGATGCCACACCCCCTGTTACAAAGATAAATTTTGACATGTTAAGAATCCTCCAAAATCACGGGAGCCTTGATATTCCGCGCTCCAACGCTGACGCGCTGTAGCTCCCCGATTCATCGTGGGAGCGCGGTAAGGCAGTGCCTTGCCGTTGAATATGTGCCGTTATGTAAAAGAGACGTTTTGCTTAAAGCACGCCAATCAGCGTGGCTGGAGCAACATAACCTGTGTTTCTACAGGTAAATTACTTTTGGTAACGACGATTTTTGGTTGTGCCTCGATGCTCTCTACCCCCATCTCGCGGCAGAATTTGTCGAGTGGATCGGGCGTGCCGCCACTCGCTGGTCGGTAGTGCATGGGGATGGCGATACGCGGCTCGACCTGGCTAATAATTTCAGCGGCCTGAGTCGCATTCACAGTATTTTGCCCCCCGATAGGCACAAAGAGCACGTCGGCGTCGGCCACGATCTCCAGTTGTTCCTCCTGTAACGTATGGCCCAGATCGCCGAGGTGGCAGAGGACAACGTCATCCATGTGGATAACATAGATCGTGTTGCGACCCTGCTCCTGCCCATGCTTGTCGTCGTGATAGGAGGAGACGCCTGTGATCAGCACATCGCTGATCTCGTATTCGCCCGGCCCTCGCACCACATAGGGTTTACCCCCGACCCCCATGACATAGTTGTGACTGGGGTGGTTATGGCTGATGGTGACGATAGAGGCGTTGCTCTTGCCCAGTCGCGGCGGCTCCCCTTGCGAGGGGCCATGCTGGGGAGAGAATGGGTCTGTGACCAGTAGGACATTTTTGCCACGTAATAAAAAACAAGAGTGGCCCAGCCAGGATATTTCCATGATCTGCTCTGCTTCTCTCACAATAAGTTCGGGCGGGGACCTAGTGTCCTCGCCCGAATTGTATTTTACCATAGAAATTCAATCCACTGCAAGATACTTTGTCCCCAATATTATGAGCGCACGTACGCTTGAGCTGCTCGCGACGGACTCGACGGGGACACCGCCCTATGGTATAATCTCCACAAACTACTCTGGTTTGGGTTCAGGTACATGCGAAAGCGAGGAGAAAATCGTGCAACAATGGCTTCCAGCTATTAGAATAGTACAAATCATCCTGTGTGCAATAGTGATCGTCTTTATTTTATTGCAGGTGCGTGGAGCTGGGCTTGGCAGCGCCTTCGGTGGCAGCAGTGCAGGCTCTGTGTTCAAAACGCGGCGCGGCGTCGAGCGGTTGATCTTCAATCTAACTATCGTCTTTATCATCCTGTTCGGCCTGGTGTCTATACTTAGTACTGCTTTTACCCCGCACTAAATCTTGTATTAGTGGGGCTCGCCGTAACGATTTTGCGTAATGAATAGTAGTGTATATTCACTTTTTGTGAGTGATATGGTTGCCCTGGCAGCAATGCCAGGTGTGCATTGGCAGGGGTCGCAGTTTCCACTGCGCTGTCTGGGAGCGATTTTCTATGACCTATACCAGACGGTACGTTTCACTGTGTATACTGGTTCTTACGCTATCCGGTTGTTTGGCGAGTTGTGCTATTTTTTCTGGAGGGCAGTCTCCGACAGGCGCTTTGCGGCTTCAGCAGCCCCCGCCTGCTCGTCTTACCTATGTGGCGATTGGTGCCTCTGATACCTTTGGTACCGGAGCCGATGACCCTCCTTCAGAGAATTGGGCTGCCGATCTGACACTTAAATTAGGGAATGGTGTACGCCTGATCAATTTAGGCATTCCCGGTATCCATGTGCATGATGCGCTGAATATGGAATTGCCAGTGGCCCTTGATTCGCATCCAGATCTGGTGACGGTCTGGCTGGCTGTTAATGATCTGGCTGACAATGTGCCGCTCGATAACTATTCCCACGATCTTGATCAATTGTTAGGCAAGTTGCAGACGGCGTTGCCTCACGCGCGCGTGCTAGTGGGCAACGTGCCCGACCTTACCCTGTTGCCTCGTTTCCAGGCTCAGCCCCAGGAACTCCCGGCTTTGCGTGAGCAGATTCAAGCGTACAACACCGCTATCGCGACTATTGTACAGCGGCATCATGCTGTGCTGGTCGATCTTTATCAGGATTGGCGTGAACTGGCGAGTCACCCGGAGTATATCAGCGATGATGGCTTCCATCCCAATGCTATCGGTTATTCACGACTGGCGGAGATTTTTTATCAGGTGCTACAGAAAAACGGCCTATGATAGAACTTTTTGGCATTCCCATTGATACGCTGACTCTTATTCTGGGAATAATCACTACGGCGATTATCGTCGTGGTGGTGTTGCTGGCGCTCTTTAACGCGATCTTTTTTAAGATCGGTGTGCGCAATATTCCACGGCGACGCATGCAGATGGTGTTGATCGTCTTCGCCCTGATGCTCTCGACCACGTTGCTCTCCAGTGTGCTGGCGACCGGCGATGTGCTGACCGCGACGGTCCAGAGTGTCGCGGTCTATAACTGGGGCGGCATTGATGAATTGATCGAGGGGGGGCGTGGTCCGCTCGGCCTGTTTCGCGATGGGGTCTACTATGGTCTGGTAGATCGGGCGCGCAATGATCCCGATATTATGGCGATTGGCGCGGCCTTGCAGGAGCATGATTTGCTGGTGGCAGACCAGACTTCTCGCCAGGTGCGCTCAGCGGTGACTGGTCTGGCGGTGATCCCGGGCAGCGAAAAAGGCTTCGGCGGTATGCAAGATATTGCTACAAAGCAAACGCTGACCATCGCCGCTCTCAAGCCCGACCAGGTCTATTTAAACCAGACAGTAGCGCAATTGCTCAATGCTCATGCTGGTGATACGCTTTATCTCTACTCATCGCGCTGGCCTGGTCGCCGCTATACGCTCTCGGTGGCCGCAATTGTGAATAATGGGGGATTGGTGGGGGATAATCCCGCGCTGTTGAGCCAGTTGCAGACCTTCCATACGATTGAAGGGTTGGATGATGAGATTAACGAGGTCTATATTGCCAATCGAGGGAGCGGGCTGAGCGGCCTTGCGCTGTCTGATCAGGTGTCGCAGACAATACGCCACTGGTTCCCGCGCGTGAATGTGATCCAGGTCAAAGTGCAGGGGGTGCAGAATTCACAGAAGGCGCAGGATATTTTCTCACAAGTCTTTGCCCTGTTTAGCCTTTTTGCGCTGGCTATTGGCCTCCTGCTGATCTTCCTGATTTTTGTGCTGCTGGCAGCCGAGCGACGTACTGAGATGGGAATGGCGCGGGCCATTGGTGTGCAGCGTCGTCACCTGATATTTATGTTCCTTTTTGAGGGCACTGTCTACGATCTGCTGGCATCGTTTGTCGGCTTGCTTTTCGGTATAGGGGCCGGTTACCTGCTGATTACGCTGCTTGGACCCGTGCTGGCGCGTTTCAATTTTCCCCTGACGGTGACGTTTCAGCCCCGCAGCATAATTATTGCCTATTGTCTTGGTGTGATTTTTACCTTCTTCGCGGTCGCGCTCTCTTCCTGGCTGGTCAGCCGCATGACGGTGGTGGAGGCGATACGGGATCTCTCAGAGGCAGGACGCTCGACGCTCTCACTGGGTGAAATAGGCGTGCGACTGCTGCAATCGCTTGGCATCGTGGGACGAACCGGACGCAGAACTGCTGCTCCGGCTACGAAACGCGTGGCGGTCCGCCGCTCTTTGCGCCGCGTGCGCCGCGTCTTGCTTGAGCTTATTCCTGATATTTTTGTGAGCCTGGTGCGCGAGCTGGTGAGGATGGGCTTCTTGCCGCTACTGGCTGGCCTGTTGCTGATGCAGACGGGCCTGGAGAGCACTCAGGTGATCCCGTTCTCGCTTGGCCTTTCGCTGATTGTGATCGGCGGTGGCCTGCTGGTCAAAGCATTGATAGAGCAAATCATGCTCTTCGTCAACTGGAGGCGCAACGGCGGCTATTCGATGGAACGCAGAAATGTGGCTGCCGGATTGTTCGCCTTCCTGGTTGGCCTGCCCATCGTCGCCTACTGGGCGCTGCCCTTTGACGTGGTGGGCAATCTGGGCCTGCCGCGTTTTCAGGGAGGCATTGAGGTGTTCTTTGTGGCGGCTATGATGATGGTGCTAGGTGCGGCCTGGGTGATCATCATGAACGCGAAGATGCTGCTCAACCCATTGTTTACCTTCTGTGCGCGCATTCCAGGCGCCTCCGCAGTAGCCCGGCTGGCTCTGGCCTATCCTCTGCACCGCCGCTTCCGCACGGGCTTGAGCATGGTCATGTTTAGCCTGGTGGTGTTTTCAATGACGGTAATGGCGGTCATCACCAATGCGATGCAGAACAGTTATGTCGATATTAATACTCAGACCGGCGGCTATGATATTCAGGCGACGGCGTTTTTCAATTCGATACCCGATATCCGCTCGTCGCTGGCGCAACATGGCATTGATCCACAGGATTTTTCCGCCATCGGGGTGCGCAGTACGACAGCCGTGGGCGTGATCCAGCTCAGCTCCGACGCTCCCCGCTGGACCACTTATCCCGCGCAGATTGTCAGCGGCGGCTTTTTGCAGGGCTATGGGCTGCACTTGAAGGCGCGCGCGAACGGTTTCGCCAGCGATAACGCGGTCTGGCAAGCATTACAAGCGCATCCTGATTATGCGCTCATCGATAGTAGCGCCCTGCCTTTCAATCCTAACGTTGCGCTCAACACCTCCGTCTATGATCCTTCGACGCCCCAGGCGGCTGACGTGGGCGCTCCTGCCACGCCGCCCAACTTCGATCCTCGCCTCACCTTCTCGCTCAGCGGCGTTTACCAGGGCGACACGGTTTTCGCTCCCACGCCGATATGGGTCACGAGCCTTCAGGGGAAGGAAGCGATCAAGCTGACTATTATCGGCGTGGTTGATAACAGCGATAGCGCTCATTTTGGTCTGTATATTCCTCGCAGCAACTATAGCCTTGCTGGCGTTGGCACGGTTGATAATGTCAGCAGCGATCCGCAGACCTATTATTTTAAAGTGGCGCCAGGGCAGGATAAGCGGGCGCTGGCTCTTGCGCTCGGTTCGGCGTATCTTGATAATGGGCTGGAAACGACGGTGTTGGAGGACGCGATCTGGCAGGTGCGCGGGCCGCGCATTCTGCTGAGCAATGTCTTGCTTGGTATCGTTGGCATGGTGTTGTTGCTCGGAGTTGCGGCCCTGGCGATTACAGGGACGCGAGCAGTTGTCGAGCGGCGGCAGCAAATAGGCATGCTACGTGCTCTGGGATGTAGTCGTCGCCTGATCCAGTCGGTGTTTTTGCTTGAGTCGTTCCTGGTGGGTGCGCTTGGCAGCATTCTAGGCGTGATCCTGGGGCTGATTCTGGCCCACAATATTTTTGCCGCCAACTTCTTCGAGCAATACCAGACCGGCCTGATATTTAGCGTGCCGTGGCAGGAGATTGGATTGATTATCGGCGTGGCCTTCCTGGCTTCGTTCCTCGGCGCTCTGCTGCCATCGTGGCAGGCAGGCAAAGTTGCACCCGCCGAGGCATTACGCTATGTCTGATCCGGCCCCGCAACCTTGTTGTCCAGGTCACAATGAAACTATGAGATGACGCATAACTCTCCAGTTGTTGCTTCATTATAATGTTGTCAGATGCAGCAGATCCGTAAGGATTCGAAGCAAGGAATCATTGTTTATCTAAAAATAAACAGTGCTTTTTGGAGAGGTATGATGCAAAAAAAACTTTTTAGCTCTGGTAAACATCAAGGGATCGCTATGAGTCTGAGCCTGCTTTTCCTGCTGGCGGGCCTTCTGACCGCTTGTAGCATGCCTGGCGGGAGTAGTAGTGGTGGGAGCGCGTCCAGCTCTCCTACAACGCTGGCGACCAGCAGCGTCAGTACAAGCACACCAACCCCCGGCATTGGACTGGGTTCACAGCCCTGTCCTGTGGCCGTCAGCGCCCCTTCACATTGGGACCCCGTTATTCCCACCCAGGCCAATGTCAGCAAGGTCGAGAGCGTCACCTGCGCCAATTTAATGGGCAATCCTACTTTGCAGGCCCTCGTAACCGTGCGCTTTGACGGCACCGGCTCTAATCTTGACCTTTATGTCTATAACAACATTACTGATGCCAATCCTGCCCAGGTCTTCAAATTGCAAGGCCTCTACAAAGGTAATGCCAAAATTAGCAACTATAATACGGTTCTCACCGGCGAGGTCGATCAGAATTCCTCTGTTAACATCGGCAAGGCAAATGCCGCTCTGACGCAGGATCTCTTCCGCGAATTTAAGTGGTCCGATGGCGCAGGCACCTTTGTCCCCGTCTCTTTCCCCGGCCTTTTCCCCGATCTGACGCGCTATCAAGCCGAGACCGACCAGGCGCAGGTCAATCAGGGCCATGACCCGTGGAAGCTGAGCGCAGCGACGGTTTCTAGCAATCTTGCAGTCACGCTCCTGAAATGGTCTACCAGCGCCCAGACGACCATTGTCAGCGGTGGGGGGCAGCATGATGTGGATGCAGTGGTCACTGTCAAAAACACCGGCCCGGTCGGCAATACTATTAAGGTCACCTTGAGCCGGTTGGAGGGCAATGCCAATGGTGGCATCTGGGAGGCTACCGCCGTCGAGACTACCGGCATGTCGATTACCTCTCCCCAAAATCGCGACCGTTTGAACAGTCCTGTCGCCGTTAGCGGGACGGGCAGCGCGTTCGAAGGCAAAATTGGTCAGGTTGTGGTCCTGGATCACTTATATAATCCTATCGGGCATGCCGATGCCAACGGCGCTACCGGCAACGGTCCCACCACCTTCTCCGCCAATGTCAGCTTCAGCTCCACCTTCAAGGGAGGCACCCAGGAGGGCATCGTGCAGCTCTACTCGCGTAGCAACGCCGATGGGTCAATCGCGGGCGCCGTCATGATCAAAGAACTATTAAGCGCCTGACAGGCAAGGCTCGGGATATAATCATCCCCTATCCGATGGCTTGGATACTCGTCGGATAGGGGATTTATACTGCACTCTCCTCATAGCTATCAGGGCTTCTCAGTCTCAACAGTCGGTGCGCGCTCTGACTGCTCGCGCCGAAGGCGCTCATAGGCCGAGGGAGGGGCTGGCGGTGGGCACTGCCCACCGCCAGCCCCTCCCTCGGCAGAACGGCTCGCAAGCGAGCCGTTCTGTCTGAAAAGACATGAGAGAAGCCTTATCATAGCTATCAGGGTTTCTCCAAAGTCGCTGCACGCTTTGACTCCTCGCGCCACAGGCGTTCACAGGGAGAGGAAGGTGCTGGCGGTGGGCGCAGCCCACCGCCAGCACCTTCCTCTCGAACGGCTCGCTTGCGAGCCGTTCTGTCTGCAAAAACCACTTTGGAGAAGCCCTGTCATAGCTATTTGCTATACTTGAAATAGCAGATAGTTATACGTTATAATAGATATGTTACAATATGTGTGCGGATAAATGCTGACAGAGCAAAAGCTAGTAACTGCTCTTTTTTAGTTCCTTGAGGGGGAACAGCTATGTACAGATACAGAGGTCCCCACCGGCGGATGAGACGACTTGGTGGTTTCCCGTTTGTGCTTCCATTTATTATATTCTTTATGTCTCACGGCTCAATTGGGGCGCTGGTGGCGTCATTTTTGATGATCATGATCCTGTTCCTCATCGCGCGCGCTTTGATGGGTTCGCTGTTTGGGCCTCCTATGACAGGGAATTACCAGCAGCAACAGTATTATCAACCGCCGTACCAGCCGTATCAACCGCCATATCAGCCATACGAGCAGACGTACCAGCCGTATGAGCAGGGGTATCAGCCGCAGCCGGGTGCGCCCGAGCCATATCAAGAAAGCGAGCGGGGAGAGCAACCATACCAGGCGTCGGCGCAGTATGAGCAATATGAGCAGCCGCAGGTGCAGTATCCAGAGCAGATGCCGCCAATGCAGTAAAGCATGGCTGGTACTGAAGCTGGCAGCGTAGCGAGGGACAGAGAGAGAATGATGTCCCTCGCTTGCTATGCGCTTTGCTTTTGCTAAGGAATCACGTTCGTAGTTTCGTCGATTGCAAGGGTGAAGCGGGCCAGCACTTCTGCCACCTGATCGATGTCTTTAAGCGAAGCGATCTCCGATGGGCTATGGAGGTAACGGCAGGGGATGCTGACCAGCCCCGTGGCCACGCCTGCGCGCGATACCTGGATCGCATCTGTATCTGTGCCGGTGCGGGATGCCTGGGGATCGATCTGCCAGGCGAATTCCGCCTCCGTGGCCGCTTGCACCAGGAGCTGATAGATGCGCGGATTAATATGCCCTCCAAGCGAGATTACCGGCCCGCCATTGAGCTTAATTTCGCCAATCTCTTGCCTGGAGGTACCCGGGTGATCGGAAGTGAAGGTCACGTCGACCGCCACCGCGATCAGCGGGTCTACTCCGAAGGCGCTGGTGCGTGCGCCGCGCAGTCCCACCTCTTCCTGCACTGCCGAAACAAAAAAGACGCCAGCTTTCAACGCTGCTCGTCGCTCGTGGATGCGGCGCATAGCCTCCACAACGGCGAAAATTCCGGCTTTATCGTCTAACGCGCGTGACGTCACCAGATCTTCGCGCAGGGGTTCGAGTTGGTTTGCACGCGTCGCCACGCTGCCGATAGGTACTAGCGCCTGGGCCTCCTCTTTGCTTGAAGCGCCGATATCAATCCAGAGTTCTGTAAGTTTCGGAGCCTTGCTGCGATCTTCTCCGCTTAATAAATGTGCAGGCTTGCGTCCAATCACTCCAAGCACGGGGCCTGACGGTGTATAGATCTGAACGCGGTTCCCGGGGAGGGTCGAGGGATCATAGCCGCCGATGGTCGCGAAATAAATAAAGCCCTGCTCATCGATATAGCGGACGAGGAAACCCAGCTCATCGCAGTGGGCGGTAAGCATCACGCGTGGTTGGCCGGTAGGGTTGAGGGCGGCGATCACATTGCCGTGGACATCGGTACGCACCTCGTCGGTATAAGAGCGTATTTCCTCGCGAATGACCTGTTGAACAGGTTGCTCAAAGCCTGAGGGGCTGGGGCTGGCGATCAGGCGGCGGAAAAAACTCAGACGGGCCTCATCCATAGTAGTCTCCTTGCTGGTACATAACCTTTTTGGAAAGAACGGTAGAAAACACAAACAGGCAGGCCCGACCAGAAGTGAGCGGGCCTGCCTGTTGCAGCGTTTCTTTAGCGAACAAATTGTTTAAGCACCTCATCAACGCCAGGATGCATGCGGTTCAAGCGCAAGTCCTCAGCTCCGGTCGGGTCCGTTTGAACGAGCAAGATATTTTGCTGGATGCAAGTATTCAATAGCTCGCGCGCCGATTCGCGGGTAAGCCGTCCGCGGAAGCGATTCTTGGGATTCACCGGGTCGCCAATGAAATTAGAGACGCCAATAATGGTGCGCCAGGACCAGTTGCGATCAATGTAATCGAGAAACTGTAAGAACTGCGGGTCCAGAATATCGATCTGCGGAGCCCCGTAAGGAACTTGCTGGAACTGCGAAGTTGAGCCGGCGTAGTTAACCGCGGGCATAGTCCCAGTATTACCAGTTGGAGGGGTCATAGCTGGAAGGGTACCGGTATTGCCGGTAACATTGCCAGGGACCAGGGGCACAAACTGGTTCGCACTGCTGATAAGATCTCGGCTGACGGTTCCTGGAATACCTACAACAATAACATTTTTATTCAAACGTAACTTTAAGCGGGCGCTGATGCGCGTGAAATCTTTATCGCCTGTCATCAAAACAAAAGTAGAGATAGTTGGACGATCAAAAACTGTTTCAATGATATCCATCAACATATTGAGATCAACAGTGCTTTGTACGACCGTGCTCTGTACAATGGTACTATTACCAGAATTGATGGCAGGCATATGACCGGTAGTCGCTGTATGCTGGGTGGGGGCTGTGGGATAGCCTAAGGGACCGGTATTGCTTTGCCCTAGAGGGCCGGTGGGGGTTTGTCCGTAAGAACCGGTGTAGGGTGCAGCTTGTCGATAAGACTCGCGCTGCTGATACTCGGTCGTGTTATAGCCTTCTTCAGTTGGAGGCTCATCTTCAGGCAACAGAGTATCGTCGTCCATCTCGCCGGAAATCGGGGCATCGGATTCGGATCCCCATCCCATTATCTGCGGATTAATGGCCGGTAACGGGCCAGAACTTCCAGAGACGCTGCCGGACCAGGGGCGAGAGTAGCCTGCCGACCCCTGTTCAGCGACGTAGCTTGATGAGCCAAGCGTCCCTGTCGGGGGATTACCGGAAGCGTAGTGAATCGTACCCATGCGAATACGATCTCGCTGCTTCGCGGGGCAGTCAACCCTGTCGATCATTGCCGCCGTCAAGCTGCCTTTGAAGGGCTCTGGTTGGCGAGACCAGTCCGCATAGGCGCGGGCAACCATCACAGTGCCATAGCGACGGGCGACGGCGATCAACTCCTGTGGATCGGGCTCCCGCCGTTGTATATTCAGCATACTGTAGCGTATGTTCTCAAAATCGATGAATAGAGCAATATCTTCGGGCACAACCTTCTCCTCTCATTCGGGAGAAACCGCGCAGACCAAGATTTATGATTGTTCAGGTGCTCGGACACCCTTGCAGTGCATCCTATAGCTATGAGCATATCATACTTTAGTAATAAAGTCGAGAGGTCTGCGCTTTACTTTGCGTACCTACTATGGTATATTCTGTAAGTTGGAAAGACATAATTTGTACAAAGAGTTTGCAACAATGGAGCTAGCGCAATCCAATCACGTAAAAGATACTATCTGCCCCGTAGCCCGCACCGCTGAAATAATCAGTGGGAAATGGACGTTGCTCATAATTCGAGACCTGGCTTCTGGCGTCAAACGCTTTAATCAACTGGAACGCTCACTCCAGGGCATCAGCCCTAAAACCCTCTCCGAACGCTTGCGCTCTCTTGAAGAAGAGGGCATCATCACTCGTCAGATGTTTGCAGAAGTACCTCCTCGCGTCGAATATTCACTAACCGAGAAGGGGCAAGATCTGGTCCATGTGATTGAGAGTATGCGCGACTATGGAAGGCGGTGGCTCTGCAACAAGTAGCCCATAAACGCATCATTTTATCTTTTCCCCTCAATAATAACCTTCTCCCCCTCATGTTATAAGAACCGGAGAGATCCCCGGTTCTCTTACTACTTGATGAAGCCGATAGTGTTTTAAAGTGTGGCTCCAACGAGCTCGCGATGATGGTCAGCCAGGAAGCGGTGTAACACGCCGGCAGTTGGTAGGCTCTCTTGCCCATCTGCCTGCTTCTGCGACCTCGTTAACAGGTCGTACAAACTGGCAATATCATAATGCATCTGCACCTGAAGCTGACCTTCGCTGTTAAACCCTTCTACGAAGAGACCATCCTCTTCTTCATGGATTGCGATACTTTTCACGCCTATCTGATCGAGCACTTGACCGATAGCATGCAGTATGCTCGCATAACTGAACGTGGCCGGCATTGATCCCTCCCTAAATAATTGGAGAATTATTATCTAGTTACTAGTAGACTACACTGTCAAACTGCAACACACCATGATGAGGTAGATAGGTTTGTCAGCCTCATACTACACTCGGACAATTTTATCATTACTATTCTTAAACGTCAAGGCTAACGTTTCATTCCCTGCCCGTTGCTGATCTCTCTGCCGATGGGTCGATCCGGCCCATCGCTGGCCCATGAATCCTGAAGCGATGGGGTGTATGCTGCCAATTTCTTGCTTGCCGCGCCCGACTTTTTGTCTGCCGCATTTAAAATTTCTGTGGCCTTCAATCGCCAGAAACGGGCGCTGGCAGGACGCTTGAGTGAGAGAAGCTTTGCCAGCTCTTCGTCGCTTGTGTCCGGTTTGGCTTTAAGCGCCTGGATGGTGATTTGCAGTTTATCCTGGTTTCCGTCAGCCGCTTTTTCCGCTTTGGCATGTGCTTTACCCGCGGCGTTGTCCTCTTCCAATGCTACAAACTGGCCGGTAATGGGCCAGCTCACGTTGTTCTGCTCTTCCTCCCCTTTTGCCTCATTCGTTGCTTTGTTCTCACTCTCAGAATTGACGATGGTGCTCAAAAGGTTGCCAGGAGTGAGCTGAGCGCCAGAAGCGAGGGCCTGCTGCAACTGCGGAACCGGCAGATCCATCTGCTTTGCTAGCTCGCTGATGGTGATAAACTGCTCGCCGCTGCCCTTTTTCTCTTCATTGGCGCTCTCGGCGATAGTCTCTGCCATCATGGTGTAAACAATGCCCAGCAAGGGAAATGCGCTCGCCATGAAGGGGAAGACACTCGTTAGCCAGGGAGCAGCCGCCTCCGCTGAGCTGAGCATGCTGGGGTTATGGAACTGTTTGGCATACGCCCAGTTGACCGCCCAGGAGAAAAAGGTACAGAGAATGATCAGCACCCAATGTTGCCATACGGCCCTGGCACTGCGATATTTGCGGTATCGTTGAAAGGCGGTCCAGGATAATAGATAGACCGTTACATCGATGCTTATCGCTATAGCATAGCTGACGGCCCACCACCAGACACCCTCGGGACCCGCTGACGGCTCGAATGAGGCAAAAAAGTAAGCAACATGAGGTATTGATGCTGCTAAAAATACGGCGAAGGCGATCCAGAAAAAATATTTCATCAAACACTCTGCTCTCTAGTGCATTTCCACGATGTCTCAGGGTGTAAAGAGTAGCTGATTGTATTGACGAAGATCAAATTTTTAAGGTGTTGCCGTGATCCCCGTTAGTACATTCGGGCTAAAGCAGAAGGAATATTACATTGTTAGCGCGCAACGAATTTCTTTTTGTACTTCCTGATCCTCTTCTAGCTTTAACGCTGAACATAGTGCCTCTTGCGCCTGTGCTCCTCCGATACGTCCTAGCGCCCAGGCAGCATGACCGCGTACAAGTGGTTCGTGGTCGTGTAACGCGCCAATGAGGGCCGGTATGGCCTGTGGATCGCCACTATTGCCCAGCGCAACGCAGACGTTGCGCAGCAGCCCGCGCCGCTTTGTGCGTTTGATGGGGCTATGGCGAAATCGCTCCCGGAACTCTTCCTCGGTGAGCGCAAGCAAGGGGATCAGCTCGGGGCTGCTTCCTGTCTCGGGACGCGGACGAAAATGCTCATGTGGCTGGAACGGGGCCGTTGTTGGAGGCGAATACGCTGGAGCCTGCCCCCTTTTGCGAATCGCTGCTGGTGTGATGAGTTGCTCTCCATTGCTATCCCGTATGCCCAGCCTCTTCTCCGTAAGCCTGTTGACGGGGCATACTGCCTGGCATATATCGCAGCCGAAGATAAGGTTGCCCATCAGGGGGCGTAGCTCCAGCGGGATGCTGCCCCGCAGTTCGATGGTGAGAAAGGAGATGCAGCGGGTGTTGTCCAGCTCGTAGGGATTGGGGAGCGCCTGCGTTGGACAGGCGTGGAGGCAGATTTCGCAATTGCCACAACTGGCTTTGAGCGGGGAATCTGCGGTCAGAGGTAAGTTGGTGACGATCTCGGCCAGGAAGAGCCACGATCCCCATTGCTTTGTCAATATGTTGGTGTTCTTGCCATACCAGCCCAGCCCGGCACGTTGCGCGACTGCGCGATCAACCATGCGTCCAGTATCGACAAAGAGCCGCGCCTCCGCCTCTGTTCCCATTTCAGCCCGCGCGTATTCTCGCAGCCAGGCCGCGAATTGTTGCAATTTCGGCTTGATAATGTCGTGATAGTCATCGCCCCAGGCATAGCGTGAAATGCGCCCGCGAGGACTTCCCGTCTCAATCTCATCCGGCTGTTCGGTCAGATAGACCATGCCCAGGGCGATAATTGATTTTGCCTCGGGCAGCAAGGCATCTGGATGGCAGGAGACATCAGCACGCTCCGCTGTAAACCAGGGCAGGCCATCCATCAAGCCCTGCGCGATGCGCTCTTTGATGATGCGCTCCTCCTCTGGAAATGCCTCCGCACCGCAGATGCGCACCGTATCAAAACCAAGGGTATAAGCGTATTCTTTGACCGTCTGAGTTGTAAACATCAGTTTGTTACATCTCTGCGTTCGCTAATCCACCATGATAAGCCGATGAATAAAATCAAGTAGGCTGTGATTACCAGCAGAGCGTGCAGATCAGGGAGGGTGGATGGCTGGTCCGGCGAGAGATACCGGCTCTGATTTTGTAATAGCGCCCCGATATTATTGCCGATGAAGTAATCTGGTACGGCTTTGAGAAAATTGCCTAACGGTCCCTGGTTAAAGAAACCGATGGCCGTAAGAACCTGTCCTACAATGCCTTCTAATACCCACCAGACGAGCGCGCCTGCCACTCCCGCTGCGGTAGCTTTGCCCATCGTCGATAAGAAGAGCGCGATCATGCTGTAGACAAACAGGCCAAGCACTGCAATCAGCAGGTAGAGCAGGGCGTGGAGCACCCAGGCCCCTGTGAAGAAACCGAAATCAATGCCAATGCCGGTGATAAAGTTGGCGAGCGCGCCCACTACTATGCCTATGATCGTGAGGACCGCTACCGTCAGGGCGCTGCAAGCCAGAATAGCTCCTATCTTTGAGATCAGAAACTGGGTTCGCGTCGGTCCTCTGGTGAAAACCAGTCGCACCGTTCCCCCCCCATATTCGCCGCCGACGATTGTGCCTGCCAGGATGACGAGCAGAACGAGGCCGATGGTATTGATGGTCTGCACAGAGAAGGTAAGCGAATCCGGCAGGCGTAGCGAGGAAGAGACATTTTTGACCGTATCTTGTTTAGTTTTCGCTGCCTGCGCCAGTTCCGCCTGCGTTGCCGGATGATCCAGGCAGGTGGGTGTGCGTACTAGAGCACATGATGGCGGTAAAAACGCTGATGAAGGTTCGACAGTTATCACAAGTGAAATGGCGGCGATCAGGCCGAAGGCGGCGAGCATGACAAGGATGGCGATAGAACTCAGCACTTTGGACATGACGCGGCGACGTACTTTGTAAATCTCGACACCGATCAGACGCAGGACGATGCTGAGGAAGTCCTGACGACCCATAATAACCGTGTGCCTGCGTACTGCGGCAGGCGCCTCTTTTCCTCGCGTTGTCTGGGGAAGCGTGCTCATCGTGATCCTCTCTTTCCACTGCCTGGCATTTCGGGCGCGAGCGTCTCGGCCAGGGCTTCCATGCCAACATGCGCTCCTCCCGCCTGAGCGGCTGACGTCGTTACCTCCAGGAAGAGTTCTTCAAGGTTCCCTTCGCGTGGATGGATTTCCGCTGCAAAAAGGTTGTTCTGGGCTAATACGCGGTTGATCTCGGCTGAACGTTGTGCGGGAGCGCCTACAATCACGATGGGGCGCTCCCGCCGGTTGGCTTCAATAGTCACATTGGCGATCCAGTCTAAGCCCTGTCCCTGTGCCTGTTGGAGGATCTGTAGAGCCTGCTGCGCTTCGTCAGCTTCGTTCATTCGTATCTCGATCTGCTCGCTGCTGCGTAGCAGATCGCTGACGTTGCCCTGTTTGACCAGATTTCCCTTTTGCAGGATCGCGACGCGGTTGCAGACATTTTGTACTTCGTGCAGGATGTGGCTGGAGAGGAAGATGGTTTTGCCTAGCGAGGAGAGGCGTAAGATCAGCCGTCGAATCTCGATGACTCCTGCCGGATCGAGTCCATTGGTTGGTTCGTCGAGCAGCACCAGTTCTGGATCGGTGAGCAGGGCCGCCGCTATGCCCAGGCGCTGTTTCATGCCAAGAGAGTACTTGCTATAAGCCAGCTTTTCGTAGCTGCGCAGCTCAACAATTTCCAGCACCTCGGCCAGACGCGGATCGTTTGCTTTCCCCTGCGCCATACCGGACATGGCAGCGATTACACGCAGGTTATCCAGACCCGAGAGGTAAGGGTAAAAGACGGGCGTTTCTACAATGGCCCCGATACGTTGTAGGATGGCTGAGAGCTGGTGCGCATTGTCCATGCCGAAGAGGATCGCTCGCCCTGCCGTTGGTCGAATCAGCCCGAGCAGCATACGGATCGTGGTAGTTTTACCTGAACCGTTAGGCCCGAGAAAGCCAAAAACATCGCCCCGCATGACTTGCAGATGCAGGTCATTCACTGCTACCAGATTCCCAAAGGCTTTGGTGAGCCTGCTGGTACTGATAATAGTAGAAGTATCATATTCAGGTAATATATCGTTCACTACCATCTGCTCCTTATGGTTATGGAATGTTTTCCAGAGTTGCTTCCAAGATAACCTACGATTTGTGGCGCAGGAGGTTATATATGTGTGCTAGCATAGCACATCCTTCTTCTGACGGCTATCCCCCGTTTGACATAATTTCCCAGCGTGTGTCAAGGGTTGCAGGCGTGCCTGGATATTCAGAGTGGTGGGGCTGCTGGACCGGGTAATATTTCTCGGAGGTACGCCTGGACGCCTTTTTGCTGGTTCCAGTTGCGCGGATAGCCCAGGGAGACCTCTTCAAAACGTACCCCGTCGAGATAATCTGTGCCTCGCACATGAATGTGGCCATAGATGACGGCGAGGGTGGGGAAACGCGTATGCCAATCCTCCGTCCTTGTGGTGCCGCACCAGATCGAGAAGCGAGGAATCCTATACACCCGCACGAATTTCTGGTGCAGAGGGAAGTGATTGATTAAAACGTAAGGCAGGGATGATGCGGCCTCTTCCAGGCGCTGCTGTGTATAATCGCAGCGTGCATGGCACCACGCGGATCGGGAGGGGTAGGGATCTGGGTGAAGCAGGAATTCATCAGCGCACAGCACCTCTGTTTCTTCGGCCCAGGATACCGCCTGTTCCGCTGAAACATGCGCGGGCCGGAAACTGTAATCATAGAGGAGAAATAAAGGGGCCAGCACTGCTTTCTTCCCTTCCCCCTCCCACGCAACGTAAGGGTCCTCCGGCGTCAGTACCCCGTAGTTGCGACAAAGGGCGACGAGCTGGTGATATTTTTGTTCCCCGCGCAGATGCTTCTCCTCCGAAAGTGGAATTGTCCACAGGTCATGATTGCCTGGAACCCAGAGCACCTGCGCAAACCTTTTTGTCAAGATGGAAAGCGCGAAACGCAGGTGTTCTGCCGTCTCGCCTGTATCTCCTGCCACGATGAGCCAGTCTTTTGGGTAAAAAGGCATCTCTTCCAGCGCCTGCCGGTTGATGCTGCTACCCAGATGTAAGTCACTGATAGCGTACAATTTCGTCATGATATAAAAGCCATCTCTCGCTGGAAATAGCGGCTTCCTCCCATATATTTTCAATGATATCATACTTGAATGTGAGCTAATTACCTTTTTGCAAGAGTATTTTTTACAGCAATTTTCTTAGCTGTAGGATATGCTAATATATAATAACTGCTGTGTCTATATTCCAGAAAGTTTTCGCAAGCTGGGAGAGCTTATTCGTGGATGCTATGCTTAATGGCCCACAGGGACGCATCTTGCTTGGATCTGTTACCCTGACAATGGGGCGCGCTCAAGATAATCAACTGGTGATACATGATGCGAAGGTATCTGCTCATCATGCTGAGATACATCTGGAAAAACACGGACATAGCATTATTGATCTGGAGAGCACCAACGGCACGTTTCTCAATGAGCAACGGCTTGAGCCTAACCGGCCCTACCGGTTGCAGCCCCTGGATATGATCCGCCTGGGTGGAGCGACCTTTACCTATGAAGTGGGCAAAGCGGCTGTCGATGCTTCCTCTCTCCATGCGTCTCCTCCTGTTGACTGGAATCCCGGCTATCAGACCACCATTACCGCTCCATTTACCCCTATCCCTGCCGTTAATGTAGAAATAATGCGGGATCAACAAGCTTACCAGCAGCCAGCAGCTCCAGCTCACGCGCCGTCGCAGCGACCTGTGTACACCCCACCTCCCGGTCTGCTAAAAATCCTCGTCGCAAGGCCGCAGAAGAATCGGCAAGGACGAGGCGTAACGC
Source organism: Ktedonobacteraceae bacterium (assembly GCA_035650355.1). Taxonomy (GTDB): domain Bacteria; phylum Chloroflexota; class Ktedonobacteria; order Ktedonobacterales; family Ktedonobacteraceae; genus DASRHT01. The sequence continues at coordinate 59,069 of DASRHT010000046.1, read as the reverse complement.
TTGCTGTCACCTGCGGCATCGTCTTGTTCGGGGTAATCGGCTTTGCGTTGCTGGCTTTCGTCGTTTTTGATGTGCTTTCAGGTCCCTCCAGTGTTGTGGTTTCGACGCCTGATATGACGCTGAAAATCTATTGTGATGCGCTGAATCGGCGTGATTACCCAACAGCTTATAGCCAGTTCTCGACCGGCTTTAAAAGTACATTGAGCGAGCCAGAGTTTGCGCACAGGTTTAGCGCCGCCGGTATAACTGGCTGCCAGGCCTCAGCTATTCAAAGAGATGGTCCCATCGCCACCTCGATTATTACGTATGCTGATAATAAAGGGAATACGATCATTTTCAATGCCTACCTGATTAACGACAATGGAGTATGGAAGATCGATACGCAACAGACGTAGATAGGCGATGCATGAGCGTTTTGCATCACCTATCTTGATGATGCCGTTCTACAGCATCGGGATCTTCACTCCGCTTTCCCTGGCGCACTCAATGGCCTCGTCATAGCCGGCATCAACGTGACGCATCACGCCTGTGCCGGGATCGTTGGTCAGGACGCGCGCGAGCCGTTCAGCCGCCTCTGGCGTGCCGTCGGCGACGATGACCTGGCCCGCGTGAATAGAATAGCCGATGCCGACGCCCCCGCCGTGGTGGAGCGAGACCCAGGTAGCTCCCGACGCCGTATTGAGCAGGGCGTTAAGCAGAGGCCAGTCGGCGATGGCGTCGCTACCATCCTTCATGGCTTCCGTCTCGCGATAGGGCGAGGCGACGGAGCCGCTATCCAGATGATCCCGCCCGATCACAATCGGCGCCTTCACAATCCCTTTTGCCACCAGCTCGTTGAAGGCGAGTCCGGCTTTATCGCGCTGCCCATAGCCCAGCCAGCAGATGCGCGCGGGTAGACCCTGGAAGTGAATTTTCTGCCGCGCCAGCGTGAGCCAGCGCTTCAGCGTGATATCCTCCGGGAAGAGTTCAAGCAGAGCCTCGTCTGTGCGGTAGATATCCTCTGGATCGCCAGAGAGCGCAACCCAGCGGAATGGCCCCTTGCCACGACAGAATAATGGACGGATATAGGCCGGGACGAAGCCGGGGAAATCGAGCGCGTGCGTCTCTCCCGCCGCCAGCGCCTGCCCTCGCAGGTTGTTGCCATAATCGAAGACGATAGCGCCGCGCCTCTGCATTTCGAGCATCGCATCCACATGCGTCACCATCGAGGCCATTGAACGCTTGATATATTCCTGCGGCTCGCGTGTGCGCAACTCATCGGCTTCGGCGAGCGAGAGGCCAGCGGGAATGTAGCCGTTGAGGGCATCATGAGCCGAGGTCTGGTCGGTCACCAGGTCGGGAATGATGCCGCGCCTCACCAGTTCGGGATAGACCTCGGCGGCGTTGCCGATCAGGCCAATCGAAAGCGGCTGGTCCTGCTGAGTCGCCTCGCGCACCTGGTTAAGCGCCTCATCAAGCGTGCTTGCCATTTCGTCGCAATAGCCAGTGTCCAGGCGGCGCCGGATGCGATGCTCATCAACCTCAACTGCCAGACAGACGCCTTCATTCATGCTTGCCGCCAAAGTTTGAGCACCGCCCATGCCTCCCAGACCAGCCGTTAGCAGAAATTTCCCCTTGAGCGAGCCGCCAAAGTGTTTGCGTGCGGCCTCAGAGAATGTCTCATAGGTCCCCTGTACAATGCCCTGAGAGCCAATATAAATCCACGAGCCGGCGGTCATCTGCCCGTACATCGTCAGCCCCAGCGCCTCCAGGCGACGAAATTCGTCCCAGTTAGCCCAGTGGGGGACAAGGTTGGAATTGGCAATTAAGACGCGCGGCGCATCGGGGTGGGTGCGAAAAATACCAACAGGCTTGCCCGATTGCACCAGCAACGTCTCGTTGTTCTCCAACTCTTTGAGCGAGCGAACGATAGCATCAAAGGCGGCCCATGAGCGGGCAGCTTTCCCTGCTCCGCCGTAAACCACAAGATCATCGGGCCGTTCCGCCACATCGGGATCGAGATTATTCATCAGCATGCGCATTGCCGCTTCCTGCTGCCAGCCCTTGCACGAAATCGTCGTGCCCCGCGGTGCGCGAACGGTGCGCGGCCCCGTCACCTCCGGCCTCTTTGCGAAAGGGGTATTCTCAGTATTGGGCATATCTTAGGTTCCTTTCCCTGGTGAGAAGTGTGTATATGATCTTGCTTCGAGTATAGCCTATTTTGGCAATGGAAATCTGCTCAAATTGCTATCCTGCTTCGCCCACTCGGCAGCTCTGGGCTCAAGTTGTATAGCAAGGCTCAATTCCTCGGCTGCCTTCGTCTTTATCCTCGTAAAATACGGTGAACTTCATTATTTTAGAAAACGCTCTCCTGGCCGATTATACGGCAACAAATCCGGCAACAGGCTCAGCCGGCAACCAGGTGACCATCCTGCTTGTCCCCTTTGCTCCCGGTTGGTACCGTTTACTTGCAGCAGAGCCCTCCTGGTGGCAACGCTGGGACGAAAGCGAGCGGATGGAGCAAACTAGCTGGTGGGAGCAGACCCCACTACAAGAACGACAAAGTAGGCTACAGCGTGCCCAGGCAGAAATGGCGGTCTTTGCTGCCTTCCTCAAAGCTCGAATCCTCGCACACCCCTTCACAATTTGCCAATAGCAGAGATTTTATAGTATGCTTTCAGCAGGTTCGGGCAACCTCGCCTGACCCCTAATCACGTAGGGGCAGTGCCTTGCGCCTGCCCTTTTACGATGCTATTAGGGCAGGCGCAAGGCACTGCCCCTACGATGGGAGAACAATATTACAAAAGAGAAAGAAGAGGCATTACCATGCTAGCAAGTTATCGCTATCCACAAAACACAAATGTTTATCGTCGCGGCATAAAAACGGGCCGCCCTATTGCATTTTTTGGAGAAGATAACTTATGTCTGTTGACAGCAGGAGGTTCAGCGCAAACGCTATTTACCTGATATTCTCGGGTAGCAACTCGCTCTTCTTTGCTCTTATTGTCACCGTAAATCTGGTCTATCAAGTAGAAGTTGCAAAGCTCAATCCGCTCCAACTGGTCCTGGTCGGGACCGCCTTAGAAACCGTCTGCTTCATTTTCCAGGTGCCAACCGGCATTCTGGCCGACATCTATGGGAGACGCCTGGCCGTTATTATCGGCACGATAGTAATTGGCATTGGCTTTATCCTTGAAGGCTCCATCCCTCGCTTCGAAACCATCATGCTGGCGCAAGGGCTTTTTGGCGTTGGTGCGACCTTTACCGATGGCGCGGAACAGGCATGGATCGCGGGCGAGGTCGGCGAAGATAACGTGGGCGTGCTTTTCGTGCGTGCCACACAGATTGGCCTGCTCGGAGGATTGTTGGGCGCACTTTTCAGCGCCGTGCTTGCCAGCATCCGTCTCAACCTACCCATTGTGATCGGCGGCTGCCTCTATGTCGCGCTTGCGCTCTTCCTGATCTTCTACATGCCTGAGCAAGGCTTCCAGCGCATTTCAAAGGAGGAGCGCCCTTCGTGGCGACAGATGACGGATACGTTCCGCGCGGGTCTGCGGCTTGTACATTTGCAATCCATGCTGCTAATTATGCTCGCCATCCAGTTGTTTTTCGGCCTCTCCAGTGAGGGCTATGATCGCCTCTCGACGGCCTATTTCCTGGTTAACTTCACGTTCCCTGTGTTGTGGCAGCTCAAGCCCGTCGCATGGTTTGGCATTTTCTCCATCGCCGGGACGCTGTTCAGCCTTGCGATTACCGAGTTGATCAAGCGGCGGCTCGATATCAACCACCAGCGCACAGTCATAGCCACGCTCTTCAGCCTGAACCTGTTGAACGTCCTGTGCATTCTGCTGTTTGCCCTGACCGGAAACTTCTTCCTCGCCGTGCTGGCTTACCTGGGCTATGGCACGTTCCGCAGTGCCATGCGCCCCGTCTGGACGACCTGGCTCACGCGCAACACCAGTGCCGGGACGCGCGCGACGGTCATCTCTTTAGTGGCTCAGGCAGATGCGCTTGGACAGATCGCGGGCGGCCCGCCTGTTGGCTATATTGGCGTTGCGTTCTCGCTCAGAGCCGCTCTGGCATCGGTGAGTGTGATCCTTTCGCCGGTGATGCTGCTGCTGGCTTATGCGTGGCACAAGGCTGCTCCTTCTGGAGCGCCTGTTGAAGAGGAGAACACAGTAACGGAACCTGTTTGAAGCGTAAATTCTCTCCTTGCCAACCCGCCACTATCTGTTCTATTGTATAGGGGAAGAGCGTCTAGCTCTTCCCTTAGTACAGTAAATTCAAGAAAGGCAACAGCGTATGCTACCCTGGTCTATCGAACCTCAGGGGCGCTATGAAGAGACGATCTTTCATAGCGAGGCGCTCAAAGATAATCGGCTGCACGATCCATCGGAGCGCCCCCTCTGGGTGTATGTTCCACCTGGCTACGACGAACAACCTGAACGCCGCTATCCCAGCGTCTATGTGATCCAGGGGTTAACGGGTCAGCTCGATATGTGGCGTAACCGCGCTCCGTTTAGAAAGACTTTTCCCGAACTCGCCGATGAGCTTTTTGTGCGGGGCGAAGCTCCTCCCTGCATTGTGGTCTGGGTGGACTGCTGGACCTCTCTGGGCGGGAGCCAGTTCCTGGACTCACACGGGACCGGTCGCTACCATACATATTTATGCGATGAGATTGTTCCCTGGGTTGATGCTCACTATCGCACGCTGGCCAGCCGCGACCATCGAGGGATCATGGGCAAGTCGAGCGGCGGCTATGGTGCGATGGTGACGCCGATGCTGCGGCCCGATCTCTGGGGAGGGCTGGCGACGCATGCGGGCGATGCCCTGTTTGAACTCTGCTATCTCCCCGATTTTCGCGAAGGGGTGCGCGCTTTAAGAGATCGCTATTCGGGCTCGTTTGAGCAATTCTGGGAGGATTTTCGCAGCCGTCCGGCTTTTTCCAGAGGGAGTGACAGCAACCTGTTGAATATCTGGTGCATGGCCGCCTGCTACTCCGCTGATGAGGATGGCACGGTGCATCTGCCTTTTGATGTTGAGACGGGCGAGCTGCTTCCCGCTGTGTGGGAGCGCTGGCTGGCCTGGGACCCGGTGCGCATGGTGCCATCGCACGCTGAGGCGCTGCGTACGCTGAAGGCGATCTATATTGACGCGGGTAATCGCGACCAGTTCTTTCTTGATCTTGGGGCGGAGGCGTTCCGTCGCGCCCTCGAACGCATCGGCGTAACCGACGTCTTTTTCGAACTCTTCGATGCCACTCACGCTTCCATCGAATACCGTTACCCCCTGAGCCTGAAATATCTGGCCGAACGTCTTTCGCCTGCACAATAATCTTGAGGAAGAACTCAAAGATTTCCTCTGAGTTCTTCCCCCCCCTTTCTCCGAGGGCTCAAGCTGGCCTCTACAGAGGGGATTGAGTACTGCGAGCGCGCCGCACATGTGGATCAAGCGTGAAGATTAATGCCACGATTGTCAACCCTCCCCAGCCGATCAGGGCGGTCGGCATCGCTCCCAGGTTTTGCAACATGAAGCCTGTTAACGCTATCCCGATGGGGCGCACGACGCTTGGGAAGATGCGGCATGCGCTGATGACGCGCCCTCGCAGCTCGTCCGGTATCAAGGCCAGGCGATAGCTAAAATAGGGAACATCTTCAATCGGGTCCACAAAGCCAATGCAAAAGTCAATAGCTCCCAGCACCACCGGGAATGGGATCAGGGCATAGAGCGGCCAGAGCAGCGCAAAACTCCAGCGCGTGACGATAATAGCCTGTCCAACGGTCAGGAAACGCTGGCTGAACGCAGTAGTCACCGTGCCCAGGATCGCCCCCACGCCTCCCGCGGCGAAGATCAGGCCGATAACAAACGCTGAGGCGTGCTGCTGCTGGGCCAGCACGATGACCATCAGGGAACTGCCGGGAATAATCAATGCCCCGATCAGCGAAGCCAGATTCATCGTGCGAATAACCGGTTGCCGCCACATCCAGCGCATCCCTTCAGAGATTTCTGCCAGTAAGTGACGACGCATGCGCGTATTCTGTTGCTGGAAGGGCGTTCGTATCAGCAACAGAGTAATGATTGAGACGGCATACGAGCAGGCATCGGCTACAAAGGGGAGTAGCTTGCTCAGGCTGAACAGCGCGCCCGAAAGCGAGGGGCCGAAGAGTGCAGTGGTTCCCTCCGTAAATTCCTCCTGGGCCATTGCCGACGAGAGCTGCTCTCTGGGAACCACTTGGCCCAGGCTGGCGGAATGGGCCAGGCCAAAGAAAATGAGCAGGCTCCCCTCAATAAAGGCTGTGATATAAAGTTGCACGATGGTGAGATGGCCCAGCATGATAGCCACGGGAATGCTGGCGAGGCTTAAAGCTCGCCCGGTGTCGCAGCAGATCATTACTATTTTGCGATTCCAACGATCGATCAGCGCGCCTGCTGTTAGCGTGAAGAGGAGCGCGGGGAGCGTGCGTAATGCGCCTGCTATGCCCGCCTGAGCTGGTGAATGGCTCACTGCCAGCACAAGCAAAGGAAAAGCCAGTTCGGAGACGCTGCCGCCAATAGCGGAAATAGCCTGCCCGTTCCATAGGAGCAGGTAGTCACGGTTGCGCCAGAGCGGCCTGCGCTTATTATGCGATAGTTCAGCCGGAGTATCGTGAGACATTGACATGTAAGTATTTCCTTTCATGACTCCTCATGCAAAATGACAGCACAAAATAACGGGAAGGGAGGAAGCATGCCACCGTCGATGGAGTAGAAAGGAGCCGGGCACACAACGATGGCAGGCTGACATGTTGCCCGGCTACAGGGAGAAGCGACAAAGGTATGCAGAAAAGAAAGTGGCATTTGAGCGGATGCCGAAAAATCTTAGCGCACCCAGCTCGCAGGCTCGATTTGTGGCACCACTTTCAGCCGCGTAAGCAAAAGTGCCGGGCTTACGCGGCTGAAAGGCTTGTTTGTCTATTACGGTTGCGATGGATCATCCAGCCGGGAACAATCACTTTGCGTCCCGGAGAAGACCAGTTTGCAGTATTCATGGTTGCATCGTAACACATGGGCTAATGCGCCGTCAATCTACAAGCTCAGCTTCAAATTTTCAGGTGGCTTGCTTTCTTACCTATTTATGGGCTATACTGCTACTATAGAAACCTCTCTTTTCATGGTTCTAAAAAGTGCGGTGTGTTATGAAGGAAACAGAGATACCCGGCAAAAGAAATGGCCGTTACATCCCGAAGTACTACGTATTCAGGGGTTTCCATTTGTCTACTTGCTATCCTTGATCGCTCCTCATTCCCCCCAATCCTCTGGCGAATGACTTGCCCGACTGATTGCCTCATTACGTGTTGCGTGACGCCTCATCCTTATTGCTGCCGTAAGATTTGTCACCTGATAGATGAGTTTTTCTCTGTAGCAAGCGTTCTGTATTGTCAGACCAGATATATCCTGTAAGATAAGTCTGCCTCTGTCTGCTTTTTCCATGCCACAGGTATACTGAGCAGTTGAATGGACTGCTGCATGCTTCCCGAGATGCAGAGCGGGGAGTGGGATGGACCGGGTTACCAATGTTCTGCATTACCGGAAAGGATTTTTATGAGTGCCGATGGATTACTCAAGGCCCTGAACGACTCTCAGCGATACCTCGATTTTGTGCATAAATCGCAGTTGAGCAAGAGCGAGGCTGAATGGCTGGTCGAAACCACCGTCAGCAACTTCGCGAAACATTATAACAGCGGCTTTATCGAGTATCGTAAGTCGGTTGCCGAAGCTGGCGATTTTGCCGCAGTCGAGTGGACCGGACGCGGCGCAACCTTTAAGGATGCATTGGGACGCGAATATATCGATTGCCTGGGTGGCTTTGGCCTCTTCAACCTGGGCTGGGCGCATCCTAAAGTCGTTGGAGCTGTACAGGCGCAACTGGAGAAAAGCCCTCTGCCGACACAGGAACTGCTCGATCCGCTACGGGGTATGCTCGCTCACCTGCTGGCAGAGATTACTCCCGGCGATATTCAATATAGCTTTTTTGTCAATAGTGGTACCGAGGCCATTGAGGGCGCGATGAAGCTGGCGAAGCTCTATACGCGCAAGAGCGGCTTTATTGCTTCGGTGCGCGGCTTCCACGGCAAGACTACCGGCTCGCTGGCCCTTACAGGGAAGGCCATTTTCCGCCGTCCTGCCTTGCCTTTACATAATAACGTCTTCCACGTCCCTTATGGCGACGCCGACGCGGTTGCGCAGCAATTGCGGATCGCGCGCGAAGTTGGCAACGACATCGCCGCCGTCATTATGGAGCCTGTGCAGGGTGAAGCGGGCGCCATCGTACCTCCCGATGACTTCTGGCCGCGCCTGCGTCAAATCTGCGACGAATATGAAGTCTTGCTGATAGCCGATGAAGTGCAGACGGGGATGGGGCGGACCGGCAAGCTCTGGGGCGTTGAGCACTGGAACGTCATACCTGATATCATCACCTCCGCGAAGGCGCTCGGTGGCGGCGTCATGCCTATCGGCGCGTTTATGTCCACCCCTAAGATCTGGAGCGTGCTGAATAGCGATCCCTTTATTCACACCTCTACCACCGGCGGCAACCCGCTGGCCTGCGCCGCTGCGATTGCCGCTATTAACGTGACGCTCGAAGAAAATATTGTTGAGCAGGCTGCCGAGAAGGGCGATTACTTTATCCAACAGTTGCAGCATATTGCCGCCCGTCATCATGATATCTATGCCAATGTCACAGGGAAAGGTCTGCTGATTGGTCAACATTTCGTCAATGACGATATCGGATATGCCGTTGCCTCGGGTCTTTTCAAGCGTGGCGTGCTCATCTCGGGTACACTCAATAATTCGCGCGTCGTGCGCATTGAGCCGCCGCTCATCATCAGCCGCGAAGAGATTGATGCTATCCTGAATCGCCTGGAGGACACGCTGCGATCATTGCATGGCACCGTTTCAGCCCGGTGTATGCCGATGCGTCTTATGAGTTGAGGGGCAAGATCAGGAGGCGCTGAGTCTGGCGACTTTGTCTAATAATTCGTCCATTTCGAAGGGCTTGGATAGGAAATCGTCGGCTCCAGAGATCTGCGCTTCCTGTTCGGCCTTAGGATGGGCGGAGAGCATAATGATCGGGATATGCCTGGTATACTCTTGCTCTTTGAGCTGCCTGGCAATGTCGCGCCCATCGCTGCCTGATAGCAACATATCCAGAATAATCACATCTGGAAGATCGTTGGTATCTAAATGTTCAATGAAATCGCCTTTGCTAGTCGTTTTCACCATATGGCCTGCATCTTCTAGCATCAGGCTGATCGCCTCTAAAATATCGAGATCATCGTCAACGACAATAATATTCTTGCCTTCAGCCATCTTGTGAACGCTCCTTGATGCCCAAATCCGTATACTGTATATTGCTGCATCCTACCATATTTCGTAAACCAGGGGAAAGACTTTTAAACCATAAAGGCCATAACAGATTTGCAATGCGATGTAATGTTCTATAAATCATAGATGATAAGGTATTTTAATGTCTTATTAACACCTGCAATGCTGAAATATGATATTAAATACTATAAATTAAGAAATAAGGGGAAAGGGAGACAAGCGTGGATTAAGTGGATGGTATTGATAATTTTGCGGGCAACCCATTCCGATCAGCAGTGAGCCGCCAGCAGCAGTGTGCTATCGATCAATTAGTGCAGTCTACGGTGAAGGTGCATCATATCGATGAAATGTTTCTCCAGCTAACACGGATACTCGTGCAGCGTTTTGGCACCTGGATTGCCCAGGTATGGGCTGATCGGACTATTGATACAAATCAACGTATCGCCGAGTTGCGTGCGCTAGCGACCCGTGACATCTTGTTACCCCAGCATGTGCTGGAAAACCATCAATTGGTGACGATGGCCGAACGGATACTGCATGAGCGACGTTCCCTTTTCTACCTGCCAGTAGATCATGCCTTCTCTCCTCATTACGTGGCCCTGCTCAAGCGGCAGGGTTTGTATTACTGCGTCGGGCATTTTTCGCAGAAGAGAGCCGTGCGGCTGCCAGAGGAGAATGGCACTGTAGACAGAAAAGTTCCTGCGGCGTTAGCGGTGGCCTTTCTGCTCTTTTTTCAGCATCTGCCGCCGCAGAGGCTACTGGCGGCGATAGGATTTACCCTGGAGCAGGCAATGGAGGCTGCACAAAACTCCGGTCTTTTATATAAGGCGCAAGCCTCGGCAATGATTTCAGCCAATCTTTCCCGGCAAGATGCGTTCTCTCAGCTTGCTAAGCTGATACCTGGACGTGCGGAGAATGCGCACTTGATGCGCTTTACTAATCCTCTGGCCGCCTCAGTCGATATCCAGGATAAGCTCGCTCGTCGCCTCTATGCTGTGGTTGATGGTCGCAGAAGCGTTGAAGAACTCTCGGCTCTTGCGTCTCTCACCTGGTCTGAAATGTATCACGCATTGCGCATTTTGCTCGCTCTTGAGCGAGTTCGCTTATATAAGTCGGATGGACAGGTTGTGGATTGCTCGCCATTGTTTAACGATAAAGAGGGGTAGGCGTTGCTACGTATTACTGTTTATCAGGCGTAACTACGCATTACTGGTTTACATAGAGGGGAAGTGTATCGTGAGTTCGAATACTATTACTGATATTCTGAACATAGCGCTATTCATCGTTTTTTTGCTCATCGCACTGCGCTCGTTTTATCTCTATTTTCGTATTCGTAGCGCCCGCCTCTTTATCCTGGGATTGTCGATGGGAGTCATCGCCTTGACTGCTCTGGCGGATTCGTTGCCAGACTATATTACGGTTGTTCAGCTCAATACCGATTGGTTTCTTTTTCTGGGGCAAACAGTCAGTTTTATGTTTATTCTGTTCAGCCTGGTAATGAACGCAGAAGGGCGTTTGCGCCGGTTAGTATCCTATCATGTGATAAGCTCCTTGCTCCTCTTACTATTATTGGGACTCGCTCCGTTTTTACCGGATTTTCCTAATGGCTTGGTCAAGATGGCTCTCAGCGGTTCACGCGGCATCGTATGCCTGATCATCTTTTTCTTTTACGCCAGCTCTTTTATGAATAAAGAGACGCGCTTTAGCTTCCTTATGGGAGCAGCATTCCTGCTTTTGAGTCTTGGCTACCTGATCATATTGCCAAAATACGTTTTGCCACACCAGGAACTCCTTGACTACGCTGGCGACATTATACGCGTTAGCGGCGTCGTTACCATGCTCGGCGGCTTTATCGCAGGGTAGGGGCAGGGCAACCGCAAGGGATAGCCCCTACAGATCATCGCAGGGTAGAGGCAGGGCAACCGCAAGGGATAGCCCCTACAGATCATCGCAGGGTAGGGGCAGGGCAACCGCAAGGGATAGCTCCTACAGACCATCGCGTGGTAGGGGCAGGGCAACCGCAAGGGATAGCTCCTACAGACCATCGCGTGGTAGGGGCAGTGCCTTGCGCCTGCCCTGCTCGCGCGCCGTTTCGCTGTAGGGGCTATCCCTTGCGATTGCCCTTACAGACCACCGAAGCTGTGAAAAGTGATATAATTCCTGCGAGTCAACAGTATTGTCAGGGATGGCTAGAGATAGCAGCACGAAACAGCAAATTTCTGATTGAAAAGGAACACAGATGAGTACAATGACGCCGAGTGAACGTGTGCATGCAGCAGTCAAAGGGGAGCCGGTCGATAGGGTGCCGTTTTGCTTCTGGCACCACTTCAAGCCGGAAGGCTCCGGTGAACGCATGGCTGCCTTAACGCTGGAGTTTTTTATCCAGAAGTTTCAACTGGATATCGTGAAGATCATGCCCGATTTGCCGTATCCTGCGCCGGAGCCGCTGGTCGATGCTGAACAGGTGCGTTCCCTGCCTCGCCTGGGTCTGGATACGCCGATGTTTCGCGAGCAACTGCTTTGCATCAAAACCCTGCGTTCTCGCCTGGGCAACGATTACCCGCTGATCCTGACCCTCTTTAGCCCGTTAACCTACACGCTGCGTTATATGGGCAAGCAGAAAGCGATTGCAGCGATCCGCCAGAATCCTGCCCCCTTTGAGCAGGGGTTGAGCACAATTGCCGCCAACTTGCGCGGCTTGATGGAAGCTGCTATTGACGCGGGCGCGAGTGGCATATTTTTCTCTTGCATGGGCGCAACCAATACCGACTTTACGCCGGACGAGTATGCACGCTTCGGACGGCCCTACGACTTGGAGGCGCTGGCTGGAGCAAAGAACGGCTGGCTCAACATTGTGCATGTCCATGCCGATCCCGCGCAAAGCAACGATCAACTCTATTTCAATCGCTTTACCGATTATCCCGTTGCAGTCATGAGCTGGAGCGACCGCGTGACAGGTCCCAGCCTGAGCGAAGCCCTGACAATGACCGATAAGTGCTTGATGAGTGGACTCTGGGAGCGTGGCCCGCTCACACACGGGAGCGAGACGGAACTGGAAAATGAGATAATGTCTGCGATCAGCCAGACCAGAGGACGACGCCTGATCCTCGCCAATGGTTGCTCCGTTCCCGATGATGTCTCTGAAGAGTGGCTGCACACCGCTCGTCGCCTGGTGGATAATCTTTCCTGAACTACCGATATCGCATGATCATCAGAAAGCTGGCAAAGATACCTTACCAGCTTTCTGATCTGCCAGCGCTACTATTCTCGTAAGTCAGTCCCGTTCATGGGATTGAGATCTTGACCTTTCGCATAAGGTGGTGCAAGAGGAGCAAGCCCCTGCGCATAACGTGTTTTGTCATACTCAGACTTCTCCTGTAAGCGCGTTGAAAGCAGCTCGTCGCACCAGCGAGCCAGCAGCGCGCCAATAACCGCTCCACCCGCCAGAGCCGCGACCTTCGCTATCGTTGTCACAGCATTATCCAACGTGATCTCCCTTCTGTCTGCATAAGCAGAAATCGGCGATGAAACATTATGATACACGACCATTATTACGATAGTCAGTAGGACAAAGTTTCGTCTATACGGTGAACTGAAGAAAAAATCTTGTGGTAGCGGATATATTACCCATAAGGGTTACTGAGCCCTATAGAACTATAGGGAATCGGAGCTTATGTGTTAAAATCATTTCAATTCCTTAAAGCGGATCGAGCGTAACCTTAACTCCTTCCATATCCCCGAGGGGAAAGTATAGCTATTAAACTTTGAGGAGTCAAGTGGAACGCACGAAGATGGAAGGGAGACCGATGGATCAACTCAAACGACGTATCCGAATTGCGCGGGGAGAATTGCCTGCTGATCTGCTGTTACGCAATGCTACCCTGGTAAATGTGTGCAGCGGCGAATGCTATCCTGCTGATGTCGCCATCGCCGATGGCCTTGTCGTGGGCGTAAGTTCCCCTCAGTCCGGCTATCAGGGCCAGGAGGAGCGGGACTTGCAGGGGCGCTGGCTGACCCCTGGCCTGATCGACGGTCATATGCATCTGGAAAGTACCATGCTGGTGCTGGCCGAATTCGCTCGTATCGTGGTGCCTCGTGGCGTCACCACTGTTATACTGGACCCTCACGAATTTGCTAATGTTCTGGGCGTTAAGGGCATACGCTATGTGCTCGAATCCGGGCGGGGCCTTCCACTTTCAGCCTATGTGATGATCTCATCCTGCGTGCCTGCTTCATCGTTTGAAAGCCCGCAACGCGCTCTGCTGGCCGAGGACCTCCTGCCGCTGCTAGAGGAACAGGGCGTGCTGGGATTGGCGGAGATGATGAATATGCCCGGCGTGCTGCACGGGGATGAGCAGGTGCTGGCAAAAATTTCCAGCACGCTCAGTCGTGGACTGGTGGTGGATGGACACGCGCCCGGACTCACTGGACAGGATCTTTGCGCGTATGCTGCTGCTGGGGTGATGTCCGATCATGAATGCACGACGCTGGAAGAGGCCAGGGAGCGTATTCGCCTGGGTATGTGGCTGATGATTCGGGAAGGATCGGCGGCGCGCAACCTGGACGCGCTGCTGCCGCTGGTCAAGGAACTGCATCCCCCGCGCGTCTTTTTTGTCACTGATGACCGCGATCCACAAGATTTAACCACTCGTGGTCATATTGACTCGATGGTGCGGCGCGCTATTGAGTCGGGTCTCGCTCCGGTCGAGGCCATCCGCCTTGCCTCCTATAATACCGCCCAGTACTTCCGCTTATATAACCGCGGCTTGATTACGCCTGGTTGCACCGCGGATATGGTGGTGCTGGATGATCTGGACTCCTTCCAGGTCGAATCGGTCTACAAGGATGGTCTCCTGGTGGCACGACAGGGTTCGCTCCTGGTTGAGGCTCCTTCCTCCACATTTGCTGATGTGACGGGAACGGTGCGCATCGGCGATATCTCCGAGGCCCATCTGCGTATCCCCGGCAAGCCTGGTCCGGTTGAGGTCATCGGGATTGAGCCGGGGCAGATCACCACAAAACATCTACAGGCGGAGGCGTTGATTCGCGATGGCGAGATCGTCGCCGATCCTGAGCGCGATCTGCTCAAGCTGGCGGTAATTGAACGCCATCATGCCTCGCAGCGGGTTGGCCTGGGTCTGGTGAAGGGCTTTGGCCTCAAGCGGGGCGCGATTGCCTCAAGCGTTGCGCATGACGCCCATAATCTGGTGATTGCTGGCGTGAACGATAGCGATATGTTACGGGCGGCCTGCGCTCTGGAAGAAATGGGGGGTGGTTTCGTTTGTGTGGTGGATGGGGTGGTGCGTGCCAGCGTGCCATTACCGCTGGGTGGACTGGTTTCGCCGTTACCCGTGGCTGAACTTGTGCAGTTGCTGCGAGTCCTGGACGAAACTGCTGCTGAACTTGGTTGCACGTTAGATCATCCCTGTATGACGTTGAGTTTTCTCTCCCTTTCTGTGATTCCGGCGCTCAAATTGACGGATCACGGCCTGGTAGATGTGGAAACTTTCACTCTGTTGCCACTACAAAGGTAGTTTGTATGTTACTTGAGCTCGTTGAATATCATTGGGTAGAGCACATTGATGATGCGCTACTCCTCTTAGGGCGTCCCGATACGAAGACTGTCCCCCTGGCTGGAGGCACCAGTTTGCTGGGCTTACAGGATGATACCATTCAAGCCGTGGTCGATCTGCGCGATCTTGGGCTTGCCTATATTACCGAGGACCAGCACAGTATTCACATCGGAGCCATGACGACCCTGCAAAGTATGGTAGATGCCTCCTTGCTCAAAGAGTTTGCGACAGGATTGCTCTCGCGTGCGGCCCTTGCGTCTTCGTCATCACGCTTAATTCGCAATAGCGCGACCATTGGCGGAACATTGGCAGTGGGAGTTGCCTCTCAGGCTGATCTGCTGACCGCCCTGGTGGCATTAAATGCCGAAGTGGTGGTGCGTTCAGGCTCAAAAACACAGTTCAACCTTAGCGCCGGGACCTCTGAGCGTCCCGGGTTGGGGCTGTCGGGCGTTGTCTATAGGGGAAAGCAAGAGCGGCGTCTTAATTGTAGCTCATTGAGCATGGAGCGGCGCCCCAGCGAGCTTATTATCGAGGTGGTGGTGCCTCGCCCGGGGCTGCAAAGCGGCATATCCTTTGCGCGCATTGCGCGTACGTCTTCAGATGTCGCGTTGTTGAACGTGGCTGTCCTGGTGGAAGTCGAGAACGAGACCTACCGGCGCGTCCACCTGGCGTTCGGCGGTGCGAATATGGAGCCTGTGCGCGTCTACGGCGTCGAGCGGCAGCTCGCAGGCCAGGCCGTAGCCCATCCGGTGAATGGCCAGCAACTGCTGGAGGCGTTACGCGTCGGCATGGCGGAATTCCGTCCGCCTTCAGATATGCGCGTCAGCAGCGGCTATCGGCGTGTTTGTGCCATGAAGCTGGCATATCATGCGCTTGAAGAGGCGACAAATGTGGCACACTGGCGTGGTATGGTTTCATCGGAAAGGGGCCGCTAACTCATGGAACTCGAGTTGCGTATCAATGGCGTTATTGCCAGTGTGGATGTCGCGGCCAACGAATCGCTGCTGATGATGCTGCGCCGCGAGGGCTATTGCAGCGTCAAACAGGGCTGCGAAACGGGCGAGTGCGGAGCCTGTACCGTGCTGGTCGATGGCATCCCTCGCCCCAGTTGCGTGATGCTGGCCGCGCAAGCGGGTGGCTGTACGCTTGCCACGGTTGAAAGCCTGGAAGTTGCTCGCTCGCAACACCCACTGCAAAAAGCTTTTATTGAGTTGGGGGCGGTCCAGTGCGGTTTTTGTGCCCCTGGCATGCTGCTCGCAGCCTACGCCCTGCTAAAAGAAAATGCCAGCCCGACCGAAAGCGAAGTGCGGGATGCGCTCTCCGGCAATCTCTGTCGCTGTACCGGCTATGAAAAACCCGTGCAGGCCGTTCTACGCGCTGCCGCGATGATGCGGGGCGAGGTCGTAACGCCGCCCGAGCACAATATTATCAAGCCCGACCAGGAGACCCCCGAGAAAACTCCGACCGGCGTGATCTCGGCGCTCGGTGGCAAACTGCGACAGGCGGTTACTGGCAATGCGGCTGGGGCAACAACGAAAATCCCTGCCATCACTGCCGGGCATACCGGCATGGTCGCCGCTCTTGTCAGCGATCTGCAAGTTATTGGTCAGCCGGTGGAGCGTATCGATGCGGCCAGGCTGGTAACCGGGAAAGCCTCTTTCGTGGCCGATAGCCAGCCACGAGGCATGCTTTACGGACGTATTTTAACCAGCCCGCACGCGCACGCCGTTATCCGTAATATTGATATATCTGAGGCAAAGGCTCTGCCGGGCGTGCATGCCGTCTTGACCTATAGAGATGTGCCGCGCACACCCTATTCCAGCGTTGAATATACACAGCCAGGCGCCAGGATCGCCGATCAATATTGCCTGGATTATGTTGTGCGTTATACCGGTGATCGTGTTGCGGCAGTCGCGGCAGAAACGCCAGAGATCGCTGAGCGGGCCATCAAGCTTATTCGGGTCGAGTATGATCCTCTGCCGCCCATTCTTGATCCGCGCCAGGCGCTGAATCAGGGCGCTCCCCGTCTGCACCCGGAGTCCGAGTCACATGGCATTTTTGATGCCTCGCGCAATATCGCCGCACGTCTGCATGCCGACACCGGTGACGTTGAGCGTGGCTTTGCCGAGGCCGATCTGGTGGTCGAGGGCGAGTATTTCGTGCCGGTGCAGCAGCAGGTACCTGCTGAGAATCACACCGTCATCACATACTTTGACGAGAATGATTCCCTGATCGTGCGCACAAGTACGGAGGCTCCCCATTATATTCGTCGGGTCCTTGCCTCATTGCTTGCTATTCCTTCTCGGCGCATCAGGGTTGTCAGTTCGCATATTGGCAGTAGCCTGGGAACGAAACAGGAGATAGTGCTGGAAGATCTCTGTGCCCTCCTCACCGTGACTACCAATCGACCGGTGATGCTGGCCTACTCGCGGCAGGAAGAGTTTCGCAGCAGCCGTACGCGTCAACAGTATGTCTTACGCCTGAAAACCGGGGTGAAGCGCGACGGCACGATCACCGCTAATCAACTGGCGCTCCTCGCCAGCACGGGAGCCTACGCGACGCATCCGTTAATTACTCAGGGAGCCGCCTCCTCCAAAACGCTGGCGCTCTATCCCTGTCCAAATATGCGTTTTGTGGCCGAGATACTCTATACCAGTCAGCCGCCGACGGGCGCTGCGCGTGGCTACGAGTCCGCGCCGGAGTTCTTCGCGCTTGAGAGCCACATGGACGAGATTGCAAAGCAACTCGGCATGGATGCGCTGGCATTGCGGCGGAAAAACTGGATCAAGGTTGGTGACGAGTATCCCCTGACAAAAGAGTTAAAAAGATCGAGAGAAGCCGCGCCTCTGGTTGAGAGCTGTGGCCTGCCTCAGTGTTTGCAAACAGTAGTGGAGAAGTTAAACTGGAGCGAGAAGCGCGGGCGGGTGAGCAATCAAGCTGTACGTCATGGCGTTGGGCTTGCCCTGGCCCTTTACAGCCCGCAGACGGTGGGCGTGGGTACCGGGGGAGCCATGATTAAGCTCAACGAGGATGGTTCTTTCGACGTCTTCGTGGGTGCCAACGATGGAGGAAGCGGTTCCGAGACGCTACTGGCCCAGATTGCTGCCGAGGCGCTCGGCGTGCCTGTTGAAAGTATATTGATGCACACTGCTGATACCAGCGTTACCCCTTTTGAGATGGGTTCGAGCGCCGCCTCGACCCTCTATGCCAGTGGGGGTGCGGTGAAGAGGGCCGCAGAGCAGGTGCGCCGCCAGATTCTGACGGTGGGTGGACGAATGTTGAATACGCTCTCCGAAACGCTGAAGATCAGACGCGGCGTGGTGGTTGCTCCCAGCGGGCAGAAAATGACGATTCAGCAGATTGCGGCCTACTCTTTCTACATCGAGAATCGGCATATTATGACCACCGCATCGTGGAAAGTTCCCTATGTGCCAATCTCTTTTGTCGCTCAGGGCGTCGAGGTTGAGGTAGATACCGCGACTGGTTGCGTTCGCGTTGTCAAGGTCGTAACCGCCGTCGATGCCGGGCGAGTCATTAATCCAATGATCACCGAAGGTCAGGTTCAGGGCAGCATAGCCCAGGCTCTGAGCGCGAGTCTGAGCGAGGAACTGATCTACGATCAGCAAGGGAAACTGCTCACAACCAGCCTGCACGATTACCATATCTACGATGCCACCGAGATGCCGCAGATGCAAACATATTTTATCGAAACCTACGATCCGTCTGGTCCCTTTGGCGCTAAGGCTATGGGCGAGATCTCTGCAAACACTATGGCGCCAGCCATCGCTAATGCCATCGCCGACGCGCTGGGTATACGCATACGGCAAGTCCCCTTCACGCCCGAACGCATGCTAAAAGCCATCCATGCCCATGCACAGGCTCATGCGCAAACGTAGAGACCTCCCACGATGAATCGGGGAGCTACAGCGCGTCCGATTTACCGTCAGCCCTATGCCGAACGCGCTCTATCCATGCTCCCTCAACGGCGAAATTATGCGTTGCCCGGACCCGCCAGGCCCCCGTTCCTCTGGGACATCGGCAACCGGTTCTAGCAGTGGTGAGACGCCCTCATTAAAGCTAGCTGTCCTTTTTCTGAGTAAGGAAGTTTCCCAGTCAACAGAGATGGAGCTGTCTTTAATCACTTTTTATTTGACTATTACTAAACCACATACAATTGTGATCTTGTAATTTGTCGAAAGCTCGTTTATAGACGAATAAATATGATTGAAGATCAGTATATAGCAGTTGTCTTATACTTGATTTATTTTAAAATTTCTGCTATGATTATTTCTGATGATAATAAGAGATACTTTAAGTTATGATTCTATATTTTTGATCAAATTTTAACAAAATTCTTTATCTACAATAGATAGATTGTCTCCTAACAATATTTTCTGCTTTTGCAGAAAATATTGTTAGATTTGATTTCTGTGGAGGTTACCTATGAATCAACAGGGTGGTAAGGTCGATGGAGTATTCGAGGGAGGAGGGGTGAAAGGGATTGGGCTCGTTGGTGCGCTCTCGGTCTTTGAGGAAAAAGGATACGAATTTGTCAATGTCGCGGGGACGTCCGCAGGAGCTATTGTAGCTGCTCTGCTTGCTGCTGGCTATACTGCTGATGAACTCAAAAAGATCAGCATGAGCATTGGCTTTAGCACGTTTACAGATCCTCCCCTCCTCGGTCACATTCCATTCGTAGGTCCTGTTCTTAACGAGATCATGCGCCAGGGTTTGTATAAAGGTGATGCACTACGGGAGTTCATCCGAGATTTGCTCGCAAAGAAAGGTGTTCATACCTTTGGCGATCTCATTTTGCCTGAGTATGCTGATAAGGATCGCTACCGTTTCAAACTCCGCGTGGTTGCCTCAGATATTACACGGCGACGTAAGCTCGTCCTTCCACAGGACATTAAACTCTACGGTATGACACCAGAAGACCTGGATGTTTCGCTAGCTGTACGCATGAGCATCAGCATCCCTTTCTTTTTTGAGCCAATCAAGTTGAAGGGGTCTTACATCGTTGACGGTGGACTGTTGAGTAATTTCCCTGTAGAGATATTTGACTCTGAGGGATCTCCTCCGTGGCCTACATTTGGGATTAAGCTTGTCGATGAACATAATCCCATTGAGTCCATGCCACACATGATCAACAATCCCATTGACGAGTTGGCTGCCCTCTTCTTCACGGCTATCGAAGCTCCCAGTACCTATTACCTGGAAAACGATAAATACGTGCGTACCACAAAAGTCGATACGCTTGGCATTATGACGACGGACTTCAATCTCTCACTCGAACAAAAGGTTGCGTTATACGACTCTGGCGTTCATGCCGCCAGGCAGTTTCTGGAACATTGGGACTTCGCCAAATACATTGCTGAGTTTCGTCGCCAACCGACTCCCTCTCCAAGATAACAAGGCAGAGATAGCGAGGCATCGGAACAGGTGTACGCATCATTTTCTTTCACCGAAGAATCAGGTTATACGCGTCGAGGAATGGAACGGAAGGAGCAAGACTATGGACACGACGAGCACTAGCTTTTATCGACCTCTTAAGGACGATGAGGCCACGTTTGAAATGCAACGCAACCGTAGAGGCGACTATGCACGTATAGTCCTTGGAGGCATCAGGCTCTTCAATGGTGCGACAGCTCTCTTCTTTCCCCAGGTTCTGGCCCGCAGGCTTGGTGTTGATACAACTCGCAATCCTGCCATCCTGTACGTCTTTCGCCTCTTTGGAGTTCGCACTGTTATCATCGGTGCAGCATTACTTTCACCTGTTCCAGCCACAGTTGCGGAAGCGCTACGTACAGCCGTCATTATTCATGCTTCGGATACCCTCGCGGCTGTTTGGGCCGGCCTGCAAAGACAGCTACCCTGGCGCTCGGCTATTACCGTGACCCTCATCTCTACAATCAATACCGTTTTGGCAATCCTTGCCCAACCTACCAGGCCTTGTAATGGTTCGCAAAGGAGCAGAAAGGTATGAACAGCACGATGAACGATCATGTCTCCTATGATTATGTCATCATTGGCTCTGGTGCTGGAGGTGGGCCGCTTGCAGGCAATCTAGCGCGTGCTGGCCAGAAGGTGCTATTGCTTGAAGCCGGAGGGGTATATGAGGGCTACAACTATCAAGTGCCGGCTTTTCATCCATTAGCTAACGAAGACGTACATCTTCGTTGGGACTACTTTGTACGACACTATGCTGATGACGAGCAACAACGCCGCGACAGAAAATTTACGCCAGAGCGTAATGGGGTATTGTACCCCCGTTCAGGCACGCTGGGGGGATGTACTGCGCATAATGCGATGATTACGATCTATCCACATAACAGTGATTGGGATGAGATCGTACGCCTCACCGGAGACCTATCCTGGTCTAGTGATAAGATGCGGGAATACTTTGAGCGGCTTGAACGTTGCAGCTATGTCAGAGCGCCATTGTTGCGCTCTCGCAGCCGTTTCCTTGCGGGACTGCTCCGGGCTATTCCGCGGCTCTCACCTCTGCTTGGTAATCCAGGTCGTCATGGTTTTCACGGATGGCTCACTACGAATCTGGCCGATCCTACTCTCGTAGTCAAGGATCGAGAACTCCTGAAAGTCATTGTGGCAGCAGCCGAAGCGACCTTAACAGAAACGCTAGGCAGACCACTGACCCCATTAGAAAGTTTAGAAGGCTACTTCGATCCAAATGATTGGCAGGTCCAGCTACGCAACTCGCAGGGCCTCTGGCTTACCCCTATCGCAACCCACGTAGGGAAGCGAACGGGTACGCGTGAATATCTTCGTCGAGTACAAAAAGCCTTCCCAGATGATCTCACCATCAAAACAAACGCACTGGCGACAAAAATCCTTTTTCGTGAAGACAATACGGCTGTGGGTGTTGAGTATCTTGAGGGCAAACATCTTTACCGGGCCGACCCAAATGCCGACCAGAATACCCATGTGCCAGCGGTAAAACGGGTACTGGTCAAAAAAGAAGTGATCCTTTCGGCAGGTGCCTTCAATACACCACAATTGCTCAAACTCTCGGGTATAGGTCCGCGGGAAGAACTGGCTCACTTTGGGATCGAGACCCGGGTCCATCTACCCGGCGTTGGCGAAAACCTCCAGGACCGCTACGAGGTCGGTGTCGTCTACGAGATGAAAGCAGATTTTCCATTACTACGCGATCTCACGTTCAAAGCTCCTATACCAGGGCAAAAACCTGATCCTGGCTTTATTGCATGGCAAGCGGGCAAGGGAGTATATGCAACAAATGGTGTGGTTGTGGGCATTAGTAAGAAGTCAAGCCAGGATAAAGACGTGCCGGACCTCTACATCTTCGGCTTACCAAGTTCCTTTCAGGGCTATTTCCCTGGGTTTTCCAAAGAGCTTGAAACAGCGCGCAATTACTTCACCTGGGCCGTTCTCAAAGCCCATACACGCAATAGTGCGGGCAGAGTGACTCTCAGGTCAGCAGATCCACGAGATGTCCCTGACATTAATTTCCACTACTTTCACGAGGGCAATGATGAGACCAGCGAAGACTTGCAGGCAGTTGTCAATGGGGTGGAGTTCGTTCGAGGCATGATGCAGCATGCTCACAACGTCGTTCAGAAAGAAATCATCCCAGGAGAGGATATCAAGACCCAGGAGGCATTGCGGCAATTTGTCAGAGATCAGGCATGGGGTCACCATGCGTCCTGCACCTGCAAAATGGGACCGCAGGAAGACAGTATGGCGGTAGTTGATAGTAAATTTCGTGTCTATGGCACGAGAAATTTACGCGTAGTGGATGCATCTGTCTTTCCTCGTATTCCTGGTTTCTTTATTGCCAGTGCCATCTACATGATTAGCGAGAAAGCAAGCGATGTCATTCTTATGGAGGCACTGGATAAGCGTATGTCTGCCAATGGCCGTGAAGAGAAAAGTCGTGAGCGTGTTTTACCTCGTCATCGTTAGCCATAGATAAGTATAATTTCAAGGAGAACAAAGATGCGACAATCGACGAAACACAAAGGCTATGCATTCCTGGCGTTATTAGGGCTCGGGATCAGCACAGCAGCGATCTTACAGCGTCGCCAGCTTGAAGCACAAAGAGGCGCGCAACCCGCTGCTGAGCCAGGGGCCTATCGTTGGTCATGGTTCGGGATGGTATATGATCAGTTGGCGCAGAAAGTTGATCAGACCATCGGATGGGATCGATTACCGTGGCCATTGGGCCTGTCTGTCATATTTGGCCTACGCAATATTCTACGGCGACACAATCTCTACGACACAACGAGTATTCCATCGGTCGATCTCCCAGCCATTGATGCGTTCAGCCAACGCTTTGCTACTACCCGTACTCCAGACGGGACTTATAATGATCTTGAGCACCCATTGATGGGGATGGCCGGGTCGCGGTTTGGTCACAATGTCCCTATTGAGCACACCTATCCCGAAAAAGAACCGGCGATCCTTACCCCCAACCCACGGACTGTGAGCCGCGAGTTGCTTACTCGTGAGACGTTCCAGCCGGCAACAACGCTCAATTCCCTGGCTGCTGCCTGGATTCAGTTTATGATTCGGGATTGGTTCAGTCATGGGAAAAGCCCTAAAGAGAATCCCTGGAAAATCCCATTAGGCCAGGATGATCCATGGCAGCAAAATCCGATGCTTATTATGCGAACGTCGTCTGATCCCACACGCGGCCCCCAGGGGAGAAGCTTTCCACCAACTCATATAAACACCGAGACCCATTGGTGGGATGCTTCGCAACTGTATGGAAGTAGTCATAAGGCCCAGAGGCTTGTCCGCTCAGGCAAAGAAGGCAAACTGATCATCGGCGATGACAGCTTGCTAAAACTGCCAGATGATCCCGATCTTGACCCAAGACAGGTTCCAGGTTGGTGGCTCGGGCTCGAAATGATGCAAACGCTGTTCGTACAAGAGCACAATGCGATCTGTGACCATCTAAAAGCTGAGTATCCCACCTGGTCTGATGATGAAATATTCGACCGTGCGCGACTGATTAATGCCGCGCTGCTGGCAAAAATTCATACCGTTGAGTGGACTCCTGCTGTCATCAGTCATCCAACAACACAGCGTGCATTGAGAGCAAACTGGTGGGGGTTGGAGACAGAACGGCTCAGCAACGTGTTTGGGCGTCTCAGTAACAGAGAGGTCATCAGTGGCATTCCTGGTTCAGAAACGAATCACTATGGAATACCTTATGCTCTGACCGAAGAATTTGTCGCCGTGTATAAGATGCATCCACTTATCCGCGATGAATTTAGCTTCCGCTCGGCCCAAGATGGGCATGTTATCGCAGAAAAAACTTTGAACCAGATTACAGGACCAAAGGCTCATGATCTGGCAAAGCAAATTGCCATGGCTGACCTCTTCTACTCGTTTGGTACTTTGCACCCTGGCGCGATTGTCCTGCATAATTACCCCCGTTTCCTTCAGGATTTTGAGCGGCCTGATGGTATTCATATCGATCTGGCAACGATTGATATTATGCGCAGCCGGGAACTCGGTGTCCCACGCTACAATGAATTCCGTAAACTGCTGCATTTACAGCCTGCAAAAACCTTCGAGGATATAACCGACCATCCAGAGTGGGCCGAAGAAATGAGGCAGGTCTATAATAATGAGATTGACCGCGTTGATCTCATGGTTGGCCTATTCGCAGAACGTCGGCCTCAGGGCTTTGCCTTTAGCGATACAGCGTTCCGCATCTTCATTTTAATGGCATCACGCAGATTGAATAGTGACCGTTTCTTTACGAAGGACTTCACTCCTCAGGTCTATACACCAGTTGGTATGGATTGGATCAAAAACAACAGCATGGTGACGGTATTACTGCGCCATTACCCGCAATTGCGAGCATCGCTGCGGACCATCAAAAATGCTTTTTGGCCGTGGGAAGACCTTGCACCTGGTAGCTGACACGATGTACAGGTAAATCTGCCAAAGAAATCAGGCGCCGCAGCCGCACTACCCGGTATGTAACCGAGGGTGAGGCTGCGACGCCTTTCTCTCCTGGCGTTCCAGACGAAATTTACCCCTATGTTTCTCCCTTTCATGTGCCTCTTCCTCCTCACATGCCTTTTTTCAGTGTATTCCTTTGTCACTCGCGGTAATCCCAGGCTGTTTCTTCAGGGCCTCGCAAAGTTGTCTTTTCCTCCAGAACGGCTCGCTTGCGAGCCGTTCTGGAGAGGAAGATGCTGGGGTTGGGCGCGGCCCAACCCCAGCATCTTCCTCTCCCAGTGAGCGCCGAAGGCGCGAGCAGTCAGAGTCGGCGGCGACTTTTGCGAAGCCCAGGCTGTTTCTTCTTAACCTCTTGATTACACATATTTAATAGTGTATAGCTATTATTATGGAAGAGTCTGGATTTTCTCTCCAGGAGAAACACATGGAGCAAAATGTCCCCCTCTCAGTAGCAGGAATGGCGAAAGAGCGGCGTCCGTTTGTCTGGCGTCTGCGAAAATGGGTATCGACGGGGCAGGCGTACCTCTATCTGCTGCCAGTTTTTGTGATCCTGGGCCTTTTTGCGTACGCCCCCTCCGCCTTTGTGTTTTATATGAGCCTTTTTAAGTGGAACTTTTTGGTTCATGGTAATCAGCCCTTCATCGGTCTGGCCAATTACGATTTCCTGTTGCATGATCCAAATTTTTGGCAGGCATTGCAGGTAACGCTCTTCTATGTTGCCATTTCGGTGCCGATACAGCTCTTTTTTTCGCTGTTCCTGGCGCTGCTCTTGCTATCGGGAATTCGGGCCAAAGCCTTCTGGCGTCTGGCTATTTTTTCGCCGTTCATTATGCCGCTGGTCTCAACGACCTTTATCTGGTTCTGGATGTTTGATTACTATCATGGACTCTTTAATGGCATCCTGCACCTGTTTCATTTGCCACCGGTGAACTGGCTTGGCGATCCGCGTTGGACGCTGATCAGTATTATTTTCTATACGACCTGGAAGTCGGCAGGCTTTAACATTGTGATGTTCCTGGCCGGACTGGGCAATATCTCCCCTGCGTTGGCGGAAGCTGCGCGCGTTGATGGTGCAAATACGTGGCAGGTGTTTCGCTATATCACCTGGCCGCTGCTCAAGCCGATTACGCTGGTGGTGCTGCTGCTGAGTACTATTGAAGCCTTTAAGATGTTCCAGCCAGTATTTCTCTTTGTTGGCCCGATTGGCGGTCCTTTGAATGCGGCTCGTACGCTTGGCCTGTATCTCTTCTCGCAGGCGTTCTCAAATAATCCGCACGATGGGTTAGGCGCTGCCATCTCGGTGATCCTGTTTCTCCTGGTTTTCACTATCTCCGTGGCGCAACTCAGCCTGACGCAGCGCAATCTGGCTGTTACGCATCAGTATTAGCAGGGAGCTTCGTATGGCTACAAAATTAACAACTCGTTCTCGCCTGGCATACCGCCCGCGCTGGCTGCGCATGGTGTTGCGCTACCTCGTTGTTGGCGTGGCATCGCTTTTCGCTATCTTCCCGCTCTACTGGATATTTGTATCTTCGCTTCTCACCACCCATAGCGCGTTTGATAGCGTGCCGCATTTTCTTCCCGATTGGGATTGGTCAAACTACGCGCGGGCCTGGAGCCTGGCTCCCTGGATGCAATACTTTGCCAATAGCGTCTTTATCGCAAGCTGTACGGTGGTACTGGCTCTGGTAACGTCGCTGCTCGCGGGCTATGCCTTTGGCACAATGAAGTTTCCAGGGCGCAATATCCTGTTCCTGGCAATTCTGGGATTGATTATGATCCCTGCCGAAGCTACATTGATTCCCAGCTACCTGATTGTCTCAACGCTGGGCTGGATCGATACGTATCAAGCGCAAATCATCCCGTTCGCGGTCAGCATCTCGGGCATATTTTTGCTGCGGCAATTCTTTCTTTCTCTGCCGCCATCGCTCTGGGAGGCCGCTCAGCTTGATGGTTGCACACGTTTCGGCTATCTGATGCGGATCGCAGCTCCCCTGGCACGGCCTGCGCTGACAGTAGTGGCATTGCAGGTCTTTATCGGCTCATGGAATGCCTTTCTCTGGCCCTATCTTGTGACCAGTTCTGATGCGCTGCGACCTGTTGAGGTGGGCCTGCAAGCATTTCTCACGGCTGATGGCACCGATCCAACAGGGCTGGCGGCGGCAGCAGCATTCACAACGCTGCCTG
This sequence comes from Ktedonobacteraceae bacterium, assembly GCA_035650355.1. Lineage (GTDB taxonomy): Bacteria > Chloroflexota > Ktedonobacteria > Ktedonobacterales > Ktedonobacteraceae > DASRHT01. The sequence continues at coordinate 32,010 of DASRHT010000046.1, read as the reverse complement.
TACTGGTAATTTTTCTTGTGGCCCAGCGCCAGTTTATTGAAGGAATCTCGGCGGGCAGCACCCGGGGCTAATGGCTTGCACCAGTTCCACTGGTCGGCGCTTCACGCATCGCCGGAGTGTGTTGATAGCAATCATCCTTACATCTGTTCTTATTTTTAACAAAAAGGAAGGTATTTTATGGATCGTAGCTGGTCTCGTAAGATCCTGGTTATCGTCATGATGGCCATGCTCCTCATGGCCGCGTGCGGTGGGCAGCCATCGAATAGTGGCACACCCACTAACACCGGCGGCCTTGATCCCAACAAAAGGTATACCGTGAACTTCTGGGAAGCGTTTGCCACAGGAGCCAACAAAATCTCATTAGAGGCGCTGACAAGGCGCTATATGCAGCTCCACCCCAATGTGGATGTTAAGCTACAGGCATATGACTCTTACCCCACGCTAAAGACGAAGCTCACGGCTGCTATCGCCGCTGGCAACCCTCCGACCATCGCGCAGGTCTACGAGAACTGGGCGAACCAGTATCAGCAATCGGGCGCGCTGGTATCTTTACAGCCCTTTATTACCGGAAAGAATGGCCTGAGCCAGCAGGATTTGCAGGACTTCTATCCCTCGCTGCTACAAGATGGGCAAATTGGCGGAGTACAGTACGAAATGCCTTTTAATAAGAGCGACGAGGTGCTCTACTACAACGTGGATGCGTTGCAGAGGCTGGGTATAGCGCCGCCGACAACGTTTCAGGAGCTGGAGGCCGATTTGACTAAAGTGACGAAGGCTGATGGCTCGCGGTGGGGGCTTTCGTTTACGCCAAGCTCGGATGAGTGGTCCATTCTCTACAAACTTTTTGGTGGCGGCGACTTTGTGACCGCTGATGGCAAACATTCAGCCTTTGCCAGCGGCGCCAATGGCAAAGCCGCGCAACAGGCGCTGGGCGAACTGGCTCCTCTGGTCAAGTCGGGGGCGGTGCATATCACCCAGAACTTTAACTGGCAGAACGATTTTGCCTCCCAGAAATCGCTCTTTGCGATCAGCACCATCGCCAGCTATCCCTTCATTGTCCAGGCTGCCGCGAACGCTTTTAAGCTGATGGAAGTGCCGCTTCCGCCAGGTCCTGCTGGTCAGTTTACCGTCCTTTTTGGCACGAACCTGTCCCTCTTCTCTGGCGCAAGCTCCGATTCGCTGGTGGCGGGTTGGGATTATATGAAGTATCTGACAGGCTTTGAGGCTGGTGCGGCCTTTGTGCGCGAGACGGGCTATATGCCTGTACGCAAATCGGTCTTCGATAGCTCGAACCTCCAGGATTATTATGGCAAGGTCCCGGCGCGTAAAGCTGGCCCTCAATCGCTCAAATTCGCCTTTGTTGCATCAATCATCCCGGCATGGGATCAGTGCCGCGATATCATTACCACCAACTTTATCGCGACCCTGAACGGTCAAAGCCAGGCCGATGCGGCCCTGACGAAGACGGCATCGGCCTGCGACTCCGCCCTGGCTCAAGGCTAATCACATCAGCACATCACTTTTTCAGGTGATGTGCTGCCCCCGCCCATCCGGCCCCTTCCACCTTCGTAGCGACCAGATTATGCAGATTAACACATTCATTCGCCAATTGCGAGCGTGTTTATGACCGCATTTCATAGTCCATGTGCATGATCACGTCCGACTTCTCGCCCGTACAACCTCGCCTACGCCTCTCATCATTCAAAATCACTCCCAAATTGTTTAGAAGCCGCGCTTGGAGTGCGGCCCTCTCGTCATTTTGACTTGTGACTGTTCTATTCACTATACTTAGCAAGTAGGATGTGTTCATGTAACAAAAACGATGGTTGGATGGTACTATGAAGCGCAAACGGGCAGACAGGGCGGATTGGCCTCGAATCGCGAAGAAGCGTTTTGTTCAGACGCGCATTGATGAGAAGGAGTTTTGTGGCTATGTTACCCTGTTCTGTATCGATGCCGTCCACAAGCCACTATGGAAAAATTTTTCTGGTCAAAATATCTGTCTTGTCGATCAGGGCTATTTATGGTTGCAACAATTTCCTCATAACGCGCACTATTCAATTACCTCCATTTTTGATGCTCAGGGCAATTTTGTGCGCTGGTATATCGATATCTGCAAGCAGCACGTTTTAGATGTATATGGGATACTCTGGTACGACGATCTCTATCTGGATATCGATGTGTCCCCATCAGGGCAACTGGATCTGCTGGACGTTGATGAGCTTGATGATGCCTTACGATGCGGCCTGGTTACTCCACTGGAGTATGAGCTGGCATGGCGGGAGGCGGATCGCATCATCATGGCAATCGAGGCGGATCGCTTCCCGTTATTGTGGTTGTCTGAGAGCCACAAAGACAGGCTGCTTAGATTAGTGTAGGTGAGGTATCGTAAGGACTAAGTACTATTGCGCTTTTAGTTGATGGTTCCGACGTATATTCTCTGCTATAATGCTGCTGGGTAAAGCTAATACAGATAGGGGTCAATCATGGCGCACCGTTTTCATCCACGAAGCACTCCTGCCGAACATGCGCGTGTTATCTTCCATTCCATACCCTGGAAGCTCTTATTCTTATTACCAGTTCTTATAGTCTTCGCTGTGCCAACGTACCTGTATGCAACGCGCGCGGGAGGCAATGTCGTGCCCTCAATCACCGATCTTTTTTATAAACTTTCGGCTCCAGCTTCCCCGCCAACGCCAACTCCATTACCGGTATTTCCTTCAGGGCTGCCTCAAGCTGGTTCTCTGCTTTATACCGTACAGGGTGGCGATTCTTGCGACTCGATTCTGCTTTTTCAGATGCATATGTTGAATGCGGGCGAGATTTTTAGCGATATTAAGCCGGAGACCGTGCGGGCGCTCAATGCCTCTCTCGGCCAGGACTGCCATTTGCTACAGCCTGGGATGACGCTGCCGTTATCTCCGCACTATCCTCTGGTTGCTCTCGGCGGCGTTGTGACCAAAATCGAGGCCAGCACGCCGCAGCAGGTATTGCCTACACCGCTGATTAAAATCCCGCCGGAGCAACAGCTAGGAACTGATTGTTCCGGGAAGGGAGGCTGCCTCCTGACGCTGCGGATCTCGCCTGCTGTGAGTATTCATCTCCTGGTGCAGACAGCTCTGCCTGTGCGCATAGGTTCCTGGATCTGGGCGCAGGCGATGTATCCTCGCAAGGTCATTCATGGCTTTGATGCCTATCCTTACGCCGATCCACACGCCTCGCTCAATGGCGCAACCATGCGTGCGTGCGATGTCCAGGTGGATAACACCCACGATGACGATTCGCTCTCGTGCAGCGATCTTACGCCGAATACTATTGATGTTGATGGTGGCTCCTGGATCTTCGGCGTCACTGGCCCCGGCGGGATCGACCACTGGCATTATGGATTGAACCTGCCGCCCAATACGCGTGTCCTGCTCTGGCTCACCGATGACAACGGCACTCTCCATTATCATCGCGGCGATTCTGCCTATCGTTACGACGACACGTCCCATCTCTACGTAAAAATCTAACAAATCATCTGAAACGTGAGTAGTCCAAAAGGCGCCTCTTCTACGTAAATATTTGTAGAGAGGCGCTTTTTAGATGATTTTGCTGATGCCGTATCTTCCCTATTTTGGGGTATGGTATCATACACTTAGGGTAGAGTGATCGTGCTGGATGCTGGAGCGGCGGTTTGCCCCTAATCCATAAGATCTGGAGCTATCTATGGCAGGCTTAGAGGGAAGGACCCTTGATCGTTATCAATTGCAGCGCCTGATTGGGCGTGGCGGCATGGCCGATGTGTATCTGGGCTTTGACCCTCGTTTTCAGCGTGACGTCGCCATTAAAGTATTCAAACGTGAAGATGAAGGGATGCTCAGACGCTTCATTCGTGAAGCAAAACTGATGGCCTCACTGCGCAATCCTTACCTGATGCCTGTTTATGACAGCGGCGAAACGACCGTAAATGGGCTGTCGCGCTATTATATCGTGATGCCCTTTATGGAGGGTGGAACGTTGCGCGCCCGCATCAAACGTTCCCGGCCCTCACTGAAAGAGACCTGTCGCTACCTGAAAGAAATTGCTTCCGCTCTTGACTACATGCATCAGCAGGGCATTATTCACCGCGATATCAAGTCCTCCAATGTATTGCTGAACGATGAGGATCGTTGTTTCCTCTCCGATTTTGGCATCGCACGCACCACCACCGATGCCACTCAGATGACCAGCACCGGTGACGTGCTCGGTACTGTCGATTATGTCGCGCCCGAACTCTTTGAAATGGATCGCAGGGCCGACGCTCGCAGCGATTTCTACTCGCTGGGCGTGCTGCTCTTCGAGATGGTCACGGGCCAGATGCCGTTTAAAGCTGAAAATCAAATTGCCCTGATCGCGATGCATATGAACCAGCTCCCGCCAGCGCCACGGACAATCGTGCCCAACCTCTCTCCCCAGGTTGAGCGCGTCATGCTGAGGGCGCTGGAGAAAAATCCTGAGCGACGCTACGGGAGCGCAACCGAACTCGCCGATGCCTTTTGCCAGGCGGTTACCGCTCCTGCAAAACAGGAGCCGCTGATCTTGCGAACAGAGCCTCCTTTGCCTCCCACCAGGAAAACAGGCGAATATTATCCCGCATATGATCAGCGGCAGGTTCTCATGCCGCCGCCAGTGCCGGAGAAGAAAAGAAGACGGGCGTCGCCGGCCCGCGCCAGGGGCATTGTGCTGACTGTGATGGCGCTGTTGGCGTTGCTGGCTGTGGTGGGGCCGATGCTCTATATTATCTTGACCGGCGCTTATGCCAATTTTGGCTCAACGGTTTCACAGAACACGACTACAGCAACCACTGCCCAATCTCCCACCGCCACGCCTGATTTGACGGCAACGGCGCAGGTGGTAGCTGCTAATGCGACCAGAGAAGCCACCAATAAGACCGCCACGGCTATCGCGGGGACGACCGCCACGGCGCAGGCCCAGGTAACGGCGACGGCAGGCGTGATCGTGACCGCGACGGCAGGGAAAGCTATCTATACTGATGCGTTAAATAACGCTGATAATCCTGACACAGTTGCCGCGCAGTGGGATCAGAGCGCCGATTGCTCGTTTAATACAGATGGCTATCATGTGACAGCGCAAACGGATATCCTGCGCCAGGGGACGCTGCATGGTTGTCTTGAGGCCGGCCATCGCTATACCAATGCCACGGTCTCCGTCGATATGGTAATTCAGAGCGGGCATTCCGGCGGCCTCTTCTTTCATGTGAAGACGAACGCGCTTGGCGCTTATGCTGGCTACCTGTTTGAAATTGATAGCAAGGGGAACTATAAGGTTTCGCGCGCCAGTAATTACAGTACCGGCTCTGGCTATGTCGCTTTGCAGGACTGGACAGCTTCTTCCGCCATAAAGACCGGCACGGCGAAAAATACGCTGCAAGTCATCATGCGCGATGGCAGCGAGCTGTTCTATGTCAACGGCACGTTCCTCGTCTCGATACAGGATGCCACCTACGCATCAGGCGATCTGGCCCTGCTCGCTACGACCAGCAACAATGGCGATAATGCCGAGGTGGTTTATAGCAATTTGCGCGTGTATGCGGCTTAATCCTGCAAGTTTTGCAAGAGCATGATGTCCTCATCTCTTCCCCTGCTTGAAGGTGTTAAATGGCACTGTAGTATAGTCGCCCTACGACTTACACCTTACGACAGGGCTTCTCAAAAGTTGTCTTTTCATCCAGAACGGCTCGCTTGCGAGCCGTTCTGGAGAGGAAGGTGCTGGCTGTGGGCGCAGCCCACAGCCAGCACCTTCCTCTCCCTTTGAGCGCCTGTGGCGCGAGCAGCTAGAGTTCCTCTCCCTTTGAGCGCCTGTGGCGCGAGCAGCTAGAGTTCCTCTCCCTTTGAGCGCCTGTGACGCGAGCAGCTAGAGCACGCACCGACTTTTGAGAAGCCCTGCACCTTACGAACTAAGCTCTTGCAAATCCCCTTTTCTCATAATATAATTATATGTATATGATAATTCACTAAATTTATCTATAAAATGGGAGAATACTTATGAGTGATGACATACTTATCGCCCCCAAGCAAATGCGCACCGTAGCCAGTGATATTCAGGCCGATACGAACCACCTTGAGCAGCAAACCAATGTACTGATGGGGCAACTGGACAATACGTATCTGAACTTCCCTTCTGCGGTGGCGAACCTCGCGCAAGAAAGTCAGATCAGCTTGAACGCCATTTTTAAACGTGTTCGCACTGAAGATACACGTATCAGCCAGATCCTCCAGGCCATTGCCCAGGCGGTAGAGCAATTAGACGAGCAGTTGAAAAAGGAATTTGGAAGCTTTTAATCGGCAGAATATCCCTCTCATCACGCAAGGAGCGCAACGATGACAATTCAACTTGCGAATCCCGTTGCGGCATTGACCGAAAAGATCGCGCAGCCATTTGATGAAGCCGCGCCAACTGTCTGCAAACTCGCCAATCTGTACAACGCGTCAAACACGCAATTACGTACCCACCAGCAGACGCTCAGCGTCTCTTTTAAGGGCCTGGGAGCTGATGCGTTCGTGACGATGATCAGCAAGCAGATCAATTGGGTCGATACCATTACGGGCCATCTCAACGACCTGGCAGGACTCTATGAGACGTGTGCCAACGATGTAAGAGCAGCAGCAAGGGCGATTGAGTACGCCGTCGAGCCGTTTCTGGATGTGGCCCAGTGGGTGGTGGACCGCCTGACACCTGATATTGTGGTGAAGCAGGGTGAGGACGCCGTTCACGCGGTATTCGACGATATGCGCGCCCAGTTGCAACGTGAGATGAACGATGCGGGTGGGTTCTTCAGTAATCTTGTCCATGCCCACTTTGGCGCCGCGCTACACGATGCGGTGGATGGAGTTAAGGGGCTGGCGCACCTGGGCGGTGATGTGCTGGCTATGGTCGCTGCGGTTGAGCCTATCCTCTGCCAGTGGGCTGCGAACATTTACCAGGCGGTCAACTGGCTACTCAATAAGCTTAATAGCTGGCTCCTGGCTGCTGCCGACTGGCTTCTGGGCCTCTCGAATATCGCCGATGATACAGTGGTCTTTACCGATCCTAACTCAACTGACGCCGAGAAGTGGATGGCGGGCATCGATATGGGCCTGAACATCGCTATGGATGTCGCTTTGTTTATTCCAGGCGCAGACATCTTTTCTCTGGCGGGGAAGGGCATTGTCAAACTCCTCGAAAAGTTTGGGCTCAAAGAGTTACTCGATGTAGTGATACAAAAGAGCGTGGCACGCCTCACTGAAACGGTTGCGGCGCAGATAGTGAAAGATTTTATCGACAAGTTCACGCAGAAGCTGATGCAGAAGTACAGCGAGATCATTGTCAATAGAGCACTTGAGAAGGGCCTGACGAAAGCCGTTTTCCAACGTTTAAAAGATGAGATCAAGCCAGAGGTCTCGGCATATATTCAAAAAATTTTAGAAGAATGGTCTGCCGGGAATATTTCCCTTGCGGAGGCGCATGCTGAGATCCAGGCACTGGTCGATTTCGCAAATAAATATGGCGTGGATAGACTCAAATATATTCTGAGTAATTACGACGCCGATACCCTCAGAGTCATTCTCAACGGGGATCATTTACCTGCACTCCACCCCGGTCAACCGTGGGAAGTATGGCATCTCGGGCCAAACCAACCTGGTACAACTGTTCCCAGGAACTTTATCATGCGTGTTGGCGAAACAACCTATTATGTGAATGCTAATGCGACAAAACACCTGGCAGAATATGCACTCTCGGCAGGTAAAAAGACCGGAAACTTCGGTTTTCCAATGAGTGCAATTGCAACGGTCATCGAAAAAGCTCAAGAGGATGGTCTAATAAAAGCAGGAACAGGAAAACAGTTCTTCAGAATCGGTGCCTGGGAGATAGGTATTGATACAAACGAGCATGTGATTTATCATCTTGTTTATAGACCGTAAATAGGGGAAAACAATGATGCTCAAAGCAGTTGAGATAGAGCGGTTGCCCACGAAAGTGATCCGTGAAATAACCAGCCCTGCGCATGGGCTAGTCCTAATTGATTGTCGGCTCGCCAGGGCAGAAGACGATGAGGAACCACCACCCATTGCGCTCCATTGGCGAACCGGCGATTGGAGCAAACCACCTCTCGATATTGCACTGGATGAAGACACGGGTCGTTTTCAGAGTCTGCAACTGGCGCTACAAGATGAGACTATCGAACGCAAGATGTTATCTGACGTCGAGCCGGCTACCCTTGCTTCTGAGACAGGCATACCCGTCTTTGAACGCACTCTCTGGAGCGATGATGACCGCTACGTCGATGAGAATCTTCAACCCATACCGAGTTGGGAAGGGCAAAGCAACCTGCTGGTCGTTTTTGGGTCTTCACCGGTTCAGATAACCAGAGCTTGTCTGGTGGATGCTTCCCTGACGTTTCTGTTCAACGAGCAAGATGAAGTAACAGGTTTTCGGCTGAACCAGATAACACAAGAGGAGAAACGCATAATCCGCTTCGCCACGCTAGTAAAATAGAGTGAGGCAAGGATCAGGGGTCTATACTTGCAAACCTCGTCCCTATACTGTCAGATCATCTAAAGGGTCGAGCGGGGTTATGACAGAACAGCATGTGCGCGCCATAAAAATGCCCGAAGACTTGGTAATATGCATCGCCCCATGCTCGGCCAGATCCTGCTCGATCAGCGTGCGTAGCGTCTGGATACGCTCTTCGCCCAGAGCATGACCGGCGCGGGTAGAGAGGATGTAGGCGATCAATGGTTCCACTTCGGTAACGGCCAGCCCATCGAGAAAGCGGTCGAGCGCGACCTGCGAAAAGTAGGGGGTGAGCTGGTCGTAACCACTTTCGAGGGTGAATTCGTGGCGCAACTTTTCACTGAAAACGCCGCTATTGAGTACCTGTCCTACAAGGTCATCCAACTCTCGCAAGTGAGTCTCTCCAATGGTTGTGGCGTAGAAATGGCCGTTTGGCTTTAAAATGCGGCGAATTTCTGAGAGCGCCCCGGGCCGATCTGGCACATGATAGAGCATATGGTTGGCGATGACGACATCAAGGCTTTCATCCGCGAAAGGGATGGCTTGCGCGTCGATAACCTGGAAGGTAAAGGGATGCTTGCTATGGCGCAGGTTTTGCTGGGCATCTTCCAGCATTCCGGCGGAGAAATCCGATAGGGTAACGGACCATCCCTGGGGGATGCGCTCTCGATTGTGATGCCAGAACTCTGCCGACCCACAGCCCAGTTCAAGGATCTGGCTATTGTCTGCAAAGGTGAAATGTTCAAGAATCCATTCGTACCAGTTTTGAGTACCGGTGCTAAAGCGTTTATGCAGTTCAATACGCGCGTTTAAGTTGGAGGCGTTTTTGTATTGCTGAGTCAGTAAATATTGTCGATTGGTTCCTTCTGGCATGGTGATCCTTCCTGAAAGACTGGCTATTGTGGAGAGAATCCTATTCCTGTTCCCGGCGTGGGACAAGTTTGTGCTCCACGGCGAAGGCGGCGGCCTCGCTGCGTCGCGAGAGACCGAGTTTCTCCAGAATATGGCTGACATGGTTGCGGGCCGTCTTCTCACTCATATATAACGTATCGGCGATCTGTCTGTTCGTATAGCCGCGCGCCACCAGGGCCAGCACTTCACGCTCGCGCTCGGTAAGATCGCCGCCCGGTCCCTGCGCGGTGCCGTTTGCCAGAGCGTGCATTTGCTCCATTACTCGTTGCCTTGCCTCGGGATCGAGCAGCGATTGTCCGGCTGCGACGAGACGCAGGGCTTTGAGCAACTCCGCCCGACCCACATTTTTTAAAAGGTAGCCATCGGCCCCGGCCATGATAGAATCGAAAACGGCCTCCTCATCGGCAAAAGAGGTAAACATCACAATAGCAACGTCGGGGTGCTGGCTCTTGATCTCGCGACACGCTTCAATGCCGTTGATGCTCTGCATTTGCACGTCCATCAAGACCACCTGGGGACCCAGTACGCTCACCTTAGCCAGCGCCTCCTCACCGCTGCTGGCTTCGCCGACCACATTGATATCCGCTTCTAACTCAAAAGCGGCCCGTATCCCCATACGCACAATTTCATGGTCATCCACAATCATAAGGCGTATCTTTGCCATCATATCCTCCTCTCTTGTTCAGCAATCTACACTAGATGGGAAGCTGTACCCATACTTTGACTCCTCCGGCTGGAAGCTGCGTAATTTCAAGCTTGCCACCTAGCTCTACTGCTCGCTCGTGCATGCCGCGCAACCCATGTCCTGAATACATGCGCTCAAGCTCTCCGCCGGTCGAAGGTTCGTGTTCATGATCAGTCAGGCCCCGCCCATTGTCGCAAATCTCAACTTCAATGCTCGTAGGTTGGTAGCGAAGGGATACCTGGATCTGCGTCGCATGGGCGTGTTTATAGGCGTTCGAGAGCGCCTCCTGGACGATGCGGAAGATGGCGGTACCAAGCTGTGCATATTGATTGGGGTTGCGCTGGCTCATGTTCAGCAGCTCCTCATTGCCCGTCACTTCCAGGCTTACGGGCAGGTCGCTGATAGTTTCGAACTCGCGAATCTGGTTGGTCAACATCTGCGTCAGCGTCGTAGCGCCGCTCATCAAAGGCTTGAGAGAAAACATATAGTTGCGCGTCTCCCATAGCGCCTGTTTGGAGACCGTCACCAATTTATCCAGGCGGTCCGCGAGGGAAGCAACGGTTGTGGCGTCTTCTGAGGGATCTGCGGCGATACGATGAGCCAGTGTAGAGCAGGTCTCGGCATTGAGGCTCAACATATAAATAAGCTGCGCGATGCCATCGTGAATCTCGCGCGCGATCCGCCTGCGCTCAAGTGTCGCGGCCATCTCCACGGTCTGCTCCGTCAGGCGGATATTGTCGAGCGCGACCAACAGTTGCGCTCCTGCGATAGTCAGGAAAGACTCTTGTTTTGGATCAAAAGGTGTCTGGCGGCTACTTTCGGCCCCGATGACCATCCGTAGCTCGCCCTCTTTAAAAAAGGGCAGGTAGAGCCGCGCAACGCCGTAATTTTTGCGGTTAAACGCTTCGAAGGTATTGTACTTCTGGGCCGTACGCACAACCTCATCAAGGATCGCCTGATTTCTTGCCAGGAGCTGCGGATTCGGTACATCTACATCTACCTCTATGCACGCTTCGATGGCTGGCTGTAAGATTTTCTCCTCTTTCTCGTCAGACGTGTGGCTAACGAGGGCCAGCACCAGGCGCTGGAAATGTCCGCCCTGGCGGAGCCGTTCGGCACTCTTTTGTAAAAGCGCCTCTCTATTGCTGGCTTCACGCACAATCGTTTCGCCCACGTTAAGCAGTGCTGTTTGTCTGCGTACGTTATCCTGTTCTCGCCTTTTACTCTGGGTGTAGTTTCTGATGAGCGAGGCCATATAGGCGGCGAGAATGGCCGCTATCGGCACATCCATCAAAGATCCGAAGAAATCGATCAAAGTGACTGTATGGGGCGTTGCGTTAGGTGCGGGTACGTACATGCCTAAGAAGATGAAGAGATCATAGCCGAGCGCAGCCGCCAGGCCGCCACGGTAGCGATAGGCAAACGCAGCCGCGAATGCTGTGGACATGCCATAGCGATAGAAAGGAGAGCTAACGCCGAAAGGGGGATTAACGCCGAAAGGACCGCTCAGATAGACGATCAGCCCGCAAATGAAGACATCCAGGCTGTAGATGGCGATATCCCAGTAGGGGCTATGCGTGCGGGCCAGGGGAGCCAGAATATCAGCTTCCCCATCTTCCGTCAGTGGCCGTCGTCGGCGCGAGAGCAGGTGGAAGATGCGTGTGCGCGGTAGCAGAATTTGGAAAACGGGAGCGTAGAGCGTGACAACGAGTGTTTGTATCAGGGTCACAATGAGCAACACATCACAGGTGCGAGTAACAGCGGTGTCTGGGGGAGGATTGCCGACGATGACAATCAGCGCGTAGAGCCACCAGCTCCAGCGCCATATGAGGAAGAAGTAGCTGGGAGTGCTACGTAAACGGCGCCAGGTTGTATTGGGGATAGCTCTGGCTTGAAAAGCTCTTTTTGGCTGACTCATAATCCCGCGCCTTTCGCAGCGAATAAACGAACGCTCGCATCCTGACTGAACTATATGCAGTATGCCCTGTTTTGAAAATGCTGTCAATCAGACCATCTAAACAACACAGGGCTTCTCAAACGTGGTTGCACGCTCGGACTGCTCGCGCCGAAGGCGCTCACAGGCAGAGGAAGGTGCTGGCCGTGGGCTGCACCCACGGCCAGCACCTTCCTCTCAGAACGGCTCACTAGCGAGCCGTTCTGAATGAAAAGACGACGTTTGAGAAGCCCTGCTAAACAACAAGAAGCGCGCTGCTTTCGTAGCATGCATGGGGAGATACTATTTTACCGCCCGTTTGCCGGTAAAGTGCCGACTGGCAAATGGTCTGGTTTATGTGGTATGGTATTAGTACATAATTTGTTTCCATCCTGGGTGAGCTGGAAAAGAAAAAGGCAGTGGATGCTTTCTCACCGGTAGAAACTCAGGTCGGAAGCAGCAATATGGCTGCGCCTTAGTTCAAAGAAGGGACGGTTTATCATCGTGAAAAAGGCCGAACAGAAACCGAAAACATTGTTGGCTAATCTGGGCGATCTCAACCGACCTTTGCGTGTTCGATCTGTGCGTTATATGGGACGTGAATGGTGGGCTATTGATTCCGAGGACACATGGCCGGGAATGGTGATGGACCTGCGCCGCCTGGGCTTCGAGTCCATAGCAATGGGAGAAGAAGTGCTGGTGCGTGAAAACGTGCCGCTCTATGAGACAAAAATGGATAGCCCCATCTTTCCCGAGGGGTTAAAACCTTTTCCTGAAGTGCAACCCACTATTCGAATACGGAAGGAATCTTATCCTCCCAACTATGATGATTCTGAGCTAATATACCTGGATGAGGATGACGACGAGGAAGACATCGACGATGAGTTAGAGCCAGAAGATCTGGACGACGACGAGTAAGTTGCCCGGATCTTTTTAATATAGACCAGTGTTATGCTGCATGAAGCCTCCTTCAGGGCGTTGCCCTGTGGGAGGTTTTGTGCTTTATGGTCTTGAGCTGGGTGGTCATCGCTCCCAAGTGATATACTGCGTAAAACAGCTATTTTTGAAATAAGTGCAGTAGGGAGAAAATCGCACATGCCAAACTCGCCAATAGATGATGTTGTATCCGTTCATGGACTCCAGTTGCACTATCGTCGCTGGTCCCCTGTTGAGCCTGCCGCAGCTGCCCCAATTGTCTTATTGCATGGCCTGGCCTCGGCCTCGCATATCTGGAACCTCGTGGCTCCCCGACTGGTTGCGCAGGGGCATAGTGTAACAGTGCTCGATCAGCGTGGTCATGGCGAGAGCGATAAGCCTGATTCCGGCTATGATTTTGCGACGATTGTGGCCGACGATCATGCCGCCTTCCAGGCTTTAGAGATCGAACGGCCCGTCGTTGTTGGGCATTCGTGGGGAGCTGCGGTCGCGCTGCACTATGCTGTCACCTACCCCGGGCAGGTGTCCTCCCTTGTGCTGGTCGATGGCGCCCTCAATCAGCTTTCGGCGCGCCCGAACTGGACGCGAGAGCGAGCGAGAGTAGATCTGGCCCCGCCGCGCTTTGCCGGTACGCCGCGCGAAGCGTTTCTTGCGCGCATTCGTAGCGGCCCTCTTGGCGAGCAATGGACGCCTGAACTTGAAGATATCATGCTGCATATTGTGCAACTGCGCTCCGATGATACGGTGGCTCCTCGCCTGGACTTCGAGAATCACCTCCAGATTATTGATGCTATGTGGGAGCAACCAACATTTGATCTCTATCGGCAGGTGCAGTGTCCGGTCACACTGATTGTCGCGGAACAGGAGCAACTGAGGGAACCCTGGGCAGGTTTCAGGCAGGCACGGCAAGAAGGTATCGACACGATCAAGGCGTTGTGTCCCGATATTCGTATTATACGTATGCCCAATACTGTTCACGATATCCCGTTACAGCGCCCGGAAATGTTGGCAGAAGAAATTCTACGCTCGATCTCATGATGTCGCTCAATGATCTCACCTTACTATCTTTGGCATTGTTCGTCAATAGCTTATATAAGTTTACTACGTTTAAAATGTAATATACCTGATTTCACTTGTCAATACCTTACTAATAACACAGGGCTATTTACTTCTTCTTTTTTGCCCCCTTCGGGGGCGAGGGGGGGAGAAGAATGAGCGGGGACAATTCGCTAGATCGCGACGTACCCCGCGCCCCGCAAGGGGCTATGCCCCTTGACCCCTTTTCTTCAGAGCATTAAATAGCCCTAAATAACATGCCAGGGCTTCGCAAAAGTTGTCTTTTCATCCTGAACGGCTCGCTTGCGAGCCGTTGGGGAGAGGAAGGTGCTGGCGGTGGGCACAGCCCACCGCCAGCACCTTCCTCTCCCTGTGAGCGCCTTTGGCGCGAGCAGTCAGCGCGTGCAGCGACGTTTGCGAAGCCCTGAACAACATGCATTATTAACATAATCTGACATTCCATGCTTGTCACTATGACAACTTTACTGTAAGAGTGGACGCAGTGTTTTCTGCCTGCTATAATGAAAAAAACAGTCTATACCCATTTAGAATGTGTCTGACGCTGAGTGTGTTTGCCCTTTCGTGGCAGCGTTTGCGCGACGGAGCTGCGCAAGAGGTGGAGGAGGAGCGCCGTCAGCGCGAGCGTGCGCTCCTGCTGAGAATCAGGCACATGAATTACAATCAAGGAGCGATAGATGCAGAATGACTCCCGACAGGAAGTGCAACCGGAGCCGGTTCTGACTGACGATAGTACTGTTGTGCAATCAAGCCTTTTTGGCGCTCCCGCTGTGATTACGGAACCCGCTAATCCGGCAGAGACTCCTTTCCCGCCTCTGATCCGTACCAACCCTCTTACCGATCAGTCTAGTCTGGCAGCTTGCACGCTCCCATACCGACAAGAACTAATGTTGCGTGGCAAATCTAATTATACTATCACATGCTTTCTTTCGGACCTGAAGATGTTCCGGGACTTTGTGGGAGGCGACACCCCCGTCGGGCGTGTCACCAAAGAACAATTAACCGACTGGCTGATGAAGCTAAAGTTCGGTACGCCAGGACAGGTTCCGGCGCCCAAAACGATGGCGCGGCGCGTGACGTTCCTCAAAAATTTCTTTTCGTGGCTGGCCCGCGAAGGCGTGATCAGGGAAGATCCTTCGGCCAGCCTGGTGCTGGAACGCCCATTGCCGCCCTTGCCGGAGCTGCTATTCGACGACGAAATACAGCGCTTGCTGGCTGAGGCAACCAGCGATCCGCGCTGTCATTGTCTCGTCTTCCTGGTGCTCTATGCAGGGCTGAAAAAAGAAGAAGTGATGGGACTGAAGGTCCAGCATATTGATCTCTCCAATGAGCAAACGCCGCTGATAACCGTGCATTTCGCGGCCTCCACCGGGAAGCAGCATCGTGAGCGGCGTCTGGCCTTGCCAGCAGAATTTACGCCCATTTTCAGGAAATATCAGCAGCTCTATCATCTCTCCGATGAGGTTTTTGCCTGCACTGACCGCAACCTGAACTATATTCTTGCCAGGGCGGTAAAGGCGGCGAACATCCAGAAACGGGTAACTCTGCAACTATTGCGCGACACCTTTGCGGTCCAGCAACTGCGAGCAAACGTCCCACCGGAGGCGCTGCGCGAGAAACTGGGCCTTTCGGATGAAGCCTGGCTGGAATCCAGGGAGAAATACCGCCGTCTGGCCTTTCCTAAGTAGGAACGGGAAGGAACATTTGGCCGCAAACTGCTTAGTATTGCCGAGGGGGAGGAGCTGGAGGCGGCACAATCACAAAGGGGGTTGCCTTGCGGTCCAGGTTGCTATTGAGCAAAATTACATTGACAACGATTGCTCCTATAGCTAGCGGACCAATGCAGATCAGTCCAATGCCCAGTGTGAAGACTGTACCGAGAATGACGAAGGGCCAGTACAGGAAAATGCTACAGATGAGCAGGATGATACCCACTGTTGTCTCGCCTGCCATCAGCCAGCCAACGCCAAAGACGCCAAAAAGCGAAAGAATGAGTTCCGCGATCAAGGCCCCATTGTTTTTCTGCACAATCGTAATACCGGGAGGATAATTGACTGGAGCCTGCGCATAGTTGGGAACTGGAGGCGGAACAGGTGCTGCATACCCATATCCAGGTTGTCCAGCAACCCCTGGTTGAGGAGCGTAGCCTTGCTGGTAGGGGGGGACCTGCGGCGGCGAACCATAATGGGTTGGCGCTTGCGGCGTCTGAGTAAAAGCCTTCGCTCCCGAGGTTGCCGTACCACAAAATGCGCAGATGAGCGCATTATCTGCCATTTCCTGCCCGCAACGTTCGCAAATCATAGAAACTCCATTCTGATTTATCTCGAAAATAATCTTCCCCTGGAACTTGTCTGCCCGATAGCTAAATATCCTACCCTTACTTTACTCTCTATCTTACCACCATTGCTAAGATACGCGAATTACAATATATTCATATTCCAGCCAGTAATGTTGCTACTTATTTCAAGTGTGCCAACCTGTGCTGTCTGGATGACTTGCCAGTTTGCCTGATTGGATAATAATCGGGCAACAGTGTCATCGGTAGTAGCGGCTGTTCCTGATGAGCCAGCCTTTTGCTTTTTAGAGATCAAAGCCGGTGTAATCACAAGTAGCCTGGGATGAGTCTGCTGTAAGGTAGCCATCAGTCCCGTTGGCAATGGTTGATTGTTCTCGGCCACAAACTGGACGATTTCCGCTTGCAAGTCGCTTATGTCGGTGTTGGCCAGCACTCCTTCCAGGGCATAATTGCTTTGTGCAGCGGCTCCCAACAAAAGCATATGCAACCCGGGGGCGACCAGCCGGAAAATCAAGCCATTATCGCGATTTTCGTTACTCCCCTGGTGTAACGGGGAGGTCGGCCATAATACCTGAAGCGCGACCTGTGTCCCTATGGGAATAGTCATTCCTCGGGTCGCAAGGACATAAGGTAGCTTGCGTTCATCAATAATACGTTTCCATAGAGCATAGGTTGTAGTTGGATGGAGCATGCCTGCGTCGATCACCTCTCCAATGTTGGAACGCTGCACAACATCTTGCAGTCCCACGAGATGATCCTGCCTGGGAGCAGTCAATACCACAGCATCGAGCCAGCGTTGCCAGGGAGGGAGGCGGCTATCTAATGCCTGCGATAGCGAAGCTGCATCCGGGCCGCCATCGATCAGTATCGTTTTATTATCAGGAGTGCGTACCAGGATAGCCTCGCCCTGGGGAGTAGCGCCGGGGGGACCAACAGCAAGAAACGTGATCGTCAGTTGTGCATTAGACGGGGTTGCCAGCGCCGTCACTCCTGTTGCCGCAACGATCAAAATTGCCGCGCTTAGCTGGATGAGCCGTTTGCTGCGACGTGATAGCTGGAAAGAGGCCAGTTGCTTTGCCCGACTGGCTGATCCTTTCTGCTTTCGTGGCACAAAGCGCCGGAAGGAAATGACGAAGATTGCCAGGGCTGCGTAATAGCCCCATGCCAGAATTGGAGCAATCGAGTTGACAGTGATATATGCTCCGGGAAGATTGGCGCACCAGGTCACCGCAGCAATAACATACCAGAGCAGCGGCCATGCGATCCAACTGAGCAGGGGAGCAGCAAACGGCAGGAGCAGGCCGGTCGCGCAGAGCAACACTCCCAGCATAATCAAAATGCCGAGCAAGGGAACGGTCAGGAGATTGGCGAGCGGCGAGATAAAAGAAATCTCGTTGAATGTGACGGCCAGAATTGGCAGAGTAGCCACTTGAGCTGCCAGCGTGACGGCTATAATCTCGCTGATAGTGTGCCCAAAGGGTAGGCGTTCGATAGGATGGAGCATCTTCTCGAAGAAAGGAGTAAGCATTACAATGCCCAGCGTGCCGAGGAAAGATAACTGGAAGCCGACATCCCATAGCACAAAAGGATCGAACAGGCTCATCAGCACTGCTGCAATCGCCAGGGCCGTGTATATATTGTACGTGCGGCCCAGGCGGGGAGCAATCACCAGCAGCATCCCCATCGTGCCCGCTCGTATCGCCGCTGGCCCCGCTCCGCTGAGAACGGTATAGGCGCCGATTCCCATGATCACCAGTCCCAGCGATAGCCAGTTGCACCAGCTTTTGTACCTCTGAGCCGGCAGCAGCCCTCTTGTCTGATTATCATATAGCCATGATGTGCTTCTCGCGACAAGCCCCGCCAGGATGGTTACTTTGAAGCCCGAGGAGACGATCAGGTGAACTGTTCCTGTGACATTGAACGTGCTGGCGAGCGGTCTGATGGCGGGTGTACGCAGGCCAAGCAGAATAGCGATTAGAACGGCAGCTTCAGGTTGGGGAAGCAATTGAGTGAGCAGGGTTGCCAGCGTTATACGCCACTGGTAGAGCAGCGCCAGCAAAGGATTAGCAGCGTTGCCTGTAACGCTGATATGTGGGAAGCTCATGCTGGCGAATGTGCCGGGAGTGCTGTAGGGTAAGGGGGGCTGCAACGTCCCCTGGAGTTCGACCGTATCGCCATAGTTGGGGCCATAGGGATTATCCATAACCGTTGCTAGCAGGAGAACGCTTATCTGTCCATGAGCATCCTGCCAGGAAGCGCCCCTATTAACGCTATTGACTGTAATCAGCAAAGAGCGACTGCGCTGTTGGAATTGTGGTTCATCGGTTACAGTGCCTCGTATTTGCAGTGAGCTGGAGCCAATAAAAAGAGTAATAGCCTGGGGGTCGTTATTGGGTAATGCAATGGAGTAGCGCCAGGCGCCGAGTATGATGCAGAAGACGAGCAACAGCAAGGACCGGCTCTGTGTATCGTGCCAGAAAAGTAATGAGCCGATAAGCGCGGTTCCTCCGCCTATGAGCAGGATCATGAGAGGCAGCGGTAAAAAGGATGCGCTAAAAATGCCGATCAGCCACGCGCTAGCCACAACCACCAGTATAAGTCCTTGCAAATCGATCCCCATACCGACTGATGGCCTTTTGCCCTGATCCTTCATTATGCCTCCCGATCCCTCAACCTGGCCTGTTATGTTGTATTGGGTGATTGTTAATGGGTAACTATGTGAGCAATGAGCATGATAGTCTGGAGTGCGCCATACGCACCCAGCCCGACGCCCAACGCGATTCCTGCAATGCCCCCTATCGTTCTGCCAACCCGCCCGCCGCTGGCAAGACTCTCATCCATCGACCCTGCGACCATCCAGCCGAGCAATGCGCCAACGAAACGCCCCGCGTACGCCCCCAGAGCCATCCCTAGCAGGATGCACATAATCCAGACAACCGTATCGATTGTAGAGAGAATACCGTTTGAAAGCATCTTGAGATCCTCATGAAACTGTCACCAGAGCTTTAATTTTATCATAAGTCGCTTTACTCAGTATCTGCGACAACTGTTCTACGGATGTAAAATCGCCATGTTGCAGGCGGTAATTTACAATCGTCTGTGCGTTTTTGCTGCTGATATTCAATTGCTGGCGCAGCTCGTCAACGCTCGCTGTATTAATATTGACCAGCGGGGTATTAGTACTGTCTGCCGCCCCCGGAGCGCCTCCCAGGTATGTCGGTGGCGTTTCACCCAGGCGGAAAACATAGACTTCCTGCCCATCGCTTAACCTGGCTGCGAGATTGAGCGCAACGAGGTTGGCGTCTGGCTGTGGTCCTCCGGCTGCCTGGAGCAACTGGTAGACGCGAGCGCCTACTTCCAGTATATAGACGCCGGGATGCTTTACTGATCCCACAATATAGACTTGTATAGTGCCGCCGCTATCCGTTCCTGAAGTCGCGGCAGCCGAGGGTATCCTGGATGGCGCGGGTACGCTGCTGAAATTTTGCCGAGCGATACTGGTAGATGGCGTATCGGTAGGAGCGGGGCGCCAGATGAAGTAAAGCGCGGCCATCAGCGCCAGCACCGTCGCAGCAGCCAGTAGACGCCAGAGCAGGTATTTTTGGGGTTGAGCGGAGGGACTCGACGGTTGCTCCTGCTCTTGATCGAACGTTACAAGCGGCAACTGTGGGGGAGGAGTCACCGGCAGCGGTAGCTGCAGGTCTGCGATTGCAGGAGGAGGTAGGGACTGTAGAGAAGGTATCGTCTCACGCAAAGAAAGACTATGTCGCACCCATTGTTCTTGAAATCGCTGTGGCATTTGTAAATGCATACATCCTCTCCCACTTGTTGTTCGCCATGCAGAGCTTAGCAGATGGCAGAGATAGGCGTCAATGCATAAAAGTAGTGATTTTCAATCTATGGCTATAGATAAAAGTAATGAGAGGGAGAACGGCGAGTTATGAAATGCCTTCACGATCATCTCTGATTTCATTCGATTAGCCTGAGAGTATAAGAAAAGACGACTCAGAGACGACTCAAAGACGAGGGGTAGTGGTTCTCGCAATGACCTCTCTCGGGTATTCTTCATGGCGAGAGCCAAGAATTTGTCAAACGTGAAAAGAATTGGTTCAAACGACAAACGTATTGTTATACCACAGCAGAAACAGGGAGGAGTGGAAGCGACGACGCGTTCGCTTTCGTCTCTCCAAAAGGAAAGGAATAGACCGATGCTGCAAACGCCGCCAACCAGAGACCACCCCAAAAAGAACCGCAGGCTTCTTACTCTGCTCAACGGGCTTCTCGTGATCGCTGTCTTAGCCGGAGCCCTGGTGTTCTCCACCATAGCCCGAAGCGGAGCCCACGCGGCCAGTGTAGCCGCTACCCATTGTACGACTCAACAAAGTAGCGAGTCGGATGGGAATGTATCGGCGGTTACGCTCATATGGGTCCGTATGAAGACGACCTGGTGCTGGAACAATAGTACCGTGACCAGCCACTCAACGATCCTCTACTGGGGAGTCACAACCTGGGGTAATATCGGTGGTTGGTATAGTGTAGGTAAACCCCAATATAGCTTCAACTGTTATGTAGCATCCGGGAGCACACGCAATTGTTCAGGAAATCACGAAAGGATGCAGGAAGAATTCCAAACTCAACCCTCTGCAGAGGAGACATGCTATTTGAGCCTGGATCAGTGGGAGAACGACAGAGGTCAATTCTTCACACAAGGTTCTAAACACGGGCCTCAATGTTGATGGGCCATCTGTGAAGCACAACATTCCTCGTGAGCTTGCTGTGAAATCACTAGAACAGGTATACTTCTTGAGAGAAGAGGTCTGATGTGAACAGGAGCCAGAGCCGGCCCGCGAGAAGGGGGAATGACAGTGGCATCTTTCTCCCTAGACAGCCTTTGAGAGATGGACAAGGTGGTTCCCATCTCTCAAATTTTTCTCGAAAAGAAGATATGCAAGCAGGGTTTACATGCAAAAACGCTTGAAGATATAATGCTGGCGAGGAGATTCGAACTCCTGGCATCTCGCTTCGGAGGCGAGTACTCTATCCACTGAGCTACGCCAGCTTCGAGACAATTATACCACATAGGTCAAGTAGGGATGAGAATGCTCAAAAGCGCAGGTTAGTGCCAGCATGAAAGGGAATTCGACATGCACCGCAAAATTGATCAGATCGTGCATCAGGAGATCGATTTGCAAGGTCCTGGCGTTAGGTTGAGGCAGTTGGTAATGCGAGTTCAACGATGATCTGCGACAATCTCCCTGGCCGCACGAGCTCCCTCCCTGGCTGCGCCTTCCATGAAGCCCTGGAACTCGACGGAGCAATGCTCGCCCGCGAAGTAGATCGGCCCCTGGCGCACGCCTTCGTAGCCGGCAAAGCGCGTATATTGCCCGACGCGCCAGCACGAGTAACTGCCTAGCAGATAGGGATCGCCAGCAGCGTAGCTTAACGCGGCCCTGCCGCTGTAATGGGCGCTGATACCGGGGAAAACGCGCTCCAGTTGTTGCAGGCAGTTCTGGGCATAAAACTGGATGGTCGAGGAGTCAGCAGTCGTCGAAAAAGCTGCTGGTGGTGCATAAGTGGCCCCTCTGTGCCCGCTTGTATAGTCAACAAGCAGACCGCTTGAGCCTGTCTGATCAATAGAGGTGTCCCAGAGCGTCTGAATGTCCAGGTCCGTGATGATGAAGCCGCTATGAGGATGGGGCCAGGGGCCATTTTCAAACCAGTAAGGTATATCAAACTGCAAGAAGAGCTTGGAGATTGTGCCGTAGCCCAGCTCTTCAATAGCGGTTCGTTTCAAGGCATCAAATCCGGCTCGCCGATAATCGACACGACGTAAGGCGCTGAATGGTAAGGCGAGGAGCGCGCAATCGCAATGCACCTGCAATAAGCCCTCGGCAGTGGCGAAGGTCAGGGTGAGCGCAGTATCGCTCGTTCGTTCGAGGGCCATTAATTGATGGCGTAAATGGATACAGCCTTGCGGTAAGCTGCGGGCAATAGCCTGCGGTAGTTGCTCATTACCCCTCACAATTTTGCAGCTTCCTTGCAGCGGCCCGGGAGCGCTGGAACTCCTTAGCGGGCCTCGCGAGCCAAACATGTAGATCAGGTTAAGCGAGCTTTGCTCATCTGAATCCAGGCCGTAGAAACCAGTGCAGGCCGTGTCCAGCAGATGACCTACTGGCGTATCGTGTCCACCTTCAACGTACTGCTCGATCCAATCGTATACGCTCAGATGATCGAAGCTGTAGCCCGCCTCGGTATAGTAGGTGTGGGTCGTGGGGGAGCCAACCTCCTGTACCTGTTGCTGTAAGAGTGGAGCGAGCGCCTGGGAGTCTCTAGCCAGCTCCTCTACTGAGTAATAGTGGTCGAGGAAATACATGAGGCTTTGTGCTCTGTCTGCTCTTCCCCATCCCAGGTCGATGGTGTTAAGGCCGAAGCGCTTGATCAAGCGACGAATGGTCTCGTGGTCGCCGTCGATGAACTCGCCGCACCATTCGCTGACCATGCCATCGGTCCAGGTGGTGGTATCGGAATGCATGCGACCGCCAATGCGGTCGGACGCTTCATAGATGTCGCACGAGAGGCCAGCGTCTTGCAAGGTGAGAGCTGCGTTCAGCCCTGCAATTCCCGCGCCCACAATAGCGATTCGAGGCATGGTTCTCCTCCTGATTAAGCAATTCATTTCAGACGGCCAGCGCGAAGCTAGCGCGCGTAGCTCCTCGCTTCATCGTGGGAGCGTTGGCCGTCTGCACTAGTAAGCTCAGCGGAAGATAAAGCGACGTTCCGTCAGTAATAATGTACCATATAAATGGAGGTTTACCCGGGACAACCACTGCACCCTCAGCTATTGGGTAACTATTACAATTTTTTACGAGGGGTTCACAAACTCCCGCACCAGCTCTCCCTTTATCACCTTGCCCATAGCGTTACGGGGAAGAGCAGTAGTAAAGTACACGGCTTTGGGAAGCTTGTAGCGCGCCACTTTGTCGGTGCAGTAGGCGAGAATCTCCTCGCCGGTCAGGATGCCAGGTTCTCGCGGTACGACGATTGCCAGGCCGACCTCGCCCCAGCGAGGATCGGGTTGCGCAATAACGGCCACTTCGAGTACGCCGGGGTGCGTGGCGATCACGCCCTCAATCTCGGCGGGGTAGATATTCTCACCGCCGGAGATGAACATGTCCTTCTTGCGCCCGACGATGTAATAATAGCCTTCGCTATCACAACGTACCAGATCGCCCGTGTGCCACCAGCCGCCGCGGTAGGCTTCCGCTGTGGCCTCAGGACGCTTCCAATAGCCAGAACACACATGAGGGCCGGCCAGAACTAGCTCGCCGACTTCTCCAGGTGCAACCTCACGTTCCTCGCTATCGACAATACGTGCCCGTGAATGGAAAATGGGACGTCCGACGGAGCCTGCCTTGCGCAGAGCATCTTCAGGCGCCAGGCTAAAGCAGTTTACGCCCACCTCGGTCAACCCGTAGCCCTGACGAAATTCCAGGCCGCGAGCGGCGTATCCCTGGATGACCGGCAGCGGACAGGAGGAACCGCCGGTTACACAGAAGCGCACGCTGGCGAAATTGGTGGTTGCGAACTCCGCGTGCTCCATCATCATCTGGAAGACAGTGGGGACAGCGAAGACGATGGTGCAGCGTTCGCGCTCGATGGTGCGCAGTATCGCCTGCGGATCGGAAGTACGCAGCAACACAACGGTACCGCCGAGGTGATAGAGCGGCGTGGTCAAAACATTCAGTCCGCCAGCATGGAAGAAGGGGGCGAAGGTTGGGGTGATATCGCTATCGCGCAATCCCCAACTGATCTGCGTATTGATGGCGTTCCAGGTGATCATGCGGTGTGAAAGCATTGCCCCTTTGGGAACGCCGGTGGTGCCGGAGGTGTAGAGGATCACCGCTGACTCCTCGCCATCCATGCTCTGGAACGGCCTGGCCTGCGCTGCAAGGATTGCATCCGCTCCTGGAAAATCACTGAATGGGTATAGTGGCAACGCTGAGATGGTTCCACTGAGCGCAGTAGCAACTTCACGGGCGTGGGTGGTATGAGTGGTATCATGTAGAATCAGCCTGGGCTCGCAGTCAAGTAAAATCGTGGTCAGCTCATGCACGGTCAGTCGCCAGTTGAGCGGCACCAGGATCGCCCCAATCAATGCGCAGGCAAAGAAAGCATCCAGATACTCAGGCGCATTGAGGGCCAGCACTGCTACACGATCACCCTGTTGAATACTATAGCCTTGTGCTAGATAGGCCGCGAGGGCGCGAGCGCGCAGATTGAGCGTTCGATACGTCAAACGAGTGCCTGTTTCACTATCGATCAGGGCGACTTTATGGGGAGTTAGTTGTGCGCGCTGAGCCAGCCATTCGCCCAGATTGAGAAAGTGCATGTTCACGCCTCCCTGTGGAACAACGCAGTTCTCTGTGATTTTAACACACGCGCTTACTTAACAGCTAAGCTTTAATTGCCATCCCTGCCTGTATCATTTCGTTCTAGCACAGAACTGTTGCTGTCAGGCGAGAAGCGAGTACGAATCAGGGCTATTTACTTCTTCTTTTTTGCCCCCTTCGGGGGCGGGGAGGGAGAAGAATGAGCGGGGACACCTCGCGCCCCGCAAGGGACTATGCCCCATAGGTGCGAACGTAAGCGAAAAGAACCTTTCCAACAGAAGAAGAAGAGACTCATGTGATCAAGGCGGCGAGCACTGGCTCGAAGAGCTCGCGAACCTGGCTCTCTTGCAGGTCCCGCGCTTGCGGATGCAGCCGCCACAAGCGGACAATCGCCTCCACATGCTCCTGGATCTGCCCCCACGTCCAGGGACCCAGCAGCATCGTACGGAGGCTCTCCACCAGCGTCGCGCACACCTGCCAATTGCTCAGAGGTGCCCGCCTGATCTGCTCGGGTTCACGGCTGGCATCGGCCTGTTCACGCAAGAGGCTCGCTTGCCGTTCCATCAAGGTCCAGCCCACCAGCAGCCCTGCTAACACGGCCTGGTTGCTGCTGAGCTCCGAGCTGCGCAGACGATGCATGCGCACCAACTGCTTGAGCCGCTTGAAGAGCAGCTCAATCTGCCACCGGCTGCGATAGAGCGCCAGGACCATCTCCCTGGACCAGTGCTCTTCCTTGAGCGAGGTGAGCACCAGGAGCCAGGAGGCGACCTCAATGGTCAAGGGCTGGTTCTTGCTCCCATTCTTGCGGGCCTTGCTTCGGCGTTTGCGATGCGCTCGCTTGGCGGCCGCTTCACTGAGGCGCTGGGCCAGCAAGCGAAAGCGCACCCGGCGTTTGCCGATGTGGGTCCAGACGATCTGTTCTCCTTGTCCTTCCCAAAGGCTCGCGAGCCAAGCGGAGAGATCAAAAGCCTCGCCCGTGGGCTGCCGCAAGGGGACATTGGACCAATGCAGCCGCACCACCACGTCCACCCCAGCATCGAGCTGATCGAAGAGCGGTTGACGGCGGCAGTAGGCGCTGTCCCCCACCACAATGTCGCCAGGGGCAAAGGAGAAATGGCGCAAGCCTTCTCCCACATGATGATCGGTGAGAAGCACCTGTTCCAGGCGTTTGCCAAGCAGATCGTAGCTCATGTGAAGCCGACGGCTTTCTCCGTTGCGCTTCCAAGTGCGCAGGTGGGTGGCATCCACCAGATGAATCCGTCCCGCAAAGGCGGATGGGCCTGTCAGCTCCCCCTCGTTGCCATCGGGCTCCAAGAGATCTTGCAGCAGCCACAGGAGCCAGCAGGCCGCTTGGCGGGTGCGCTTGGCCCAGGACCGTTCGCCGTTGCCACAGAGGCCCATACTCCTCGCCCAGCTTCCCAGCACGCGGAAAGAACTGAGGCAGAAGACGTAGGCAAGGATGCCACGAAGCAGATCTGCCGGGTGGCGCAAGCCACGCGCCCGCACAAAGGCTTTCTGGAGGCGAGCCTGCTCAAAGCTGTCTGCTGGCAGCAAGGCCAAGAGCTCTTGCCAGGGCGCATCATTGAGCAGACATGAGGGTTGCTCCCCTGCCGATAATTGGGTATGATGGTTCGCATGAGGCATGGTGGTTCTCTCTTTCGTCAAACGATGGTGTAATACGTTGACTTTAGCAGAAAAAGCCACGCCTTGTCTCTTTCTTTGGGTGTTCATGGACTTTTGTGCTTACGTTCGCACTTATGGGACTATGCCCCTTGACCCCCTTTTCTCCAGAGAATTAAATAGCCCTGGAGTACGAATGCGGCGGGAAGAAAGCATGGAGCGGCAATGCTATAATGGGGGAAGGATCAGGTTCAAAAAGTTTGTGAACAGGTGCGTCTATCCAAAACTACATAAGAGCTATGGCAAGATGAAAGTGAGATTGAAAGGCGGAAGGACCAGGGTTATGGCTAGAAATAATCACGCAGAGCAGGCCACAGATATGAATCAGGAAACTGGCAATGCGCTCATGCCGGTCACTGCACGCGGTGAAGCCACACGGCGCAAAATCCTGGACGCGGCAGAAGAGGTTTTTGGCGAGCTCGGCTACTATGAAGCCAGCATTGCAGAAATCACCCGGCGCGCTGGTGTGGCGCAGGGAACGTATTACATTTATTTTCATAGCAAACGCGAGATCTTCGCGGAACTGGTCGAGGATATAGGGAAGCGCCTGCGCGCAAATATGCGTGCCGCCATCGTGGGCGTGAACGGTCGGCTGGAGATAGAGAAGCGCGGTTTCGAGGCGTTCTTCACCTTTGTGGCGAAACACCGGCGCATTTATAGCATCGTCCAGGAGGCGGAACGAGTCGCGCCAGATGCCTTCTTCAACTACTACCACAAGATCAGCCAGGGATATATTCGTAGTCTGGCCCAGGCTATGGACGACGGTGAAGTACGTACAATGGACCCGGAGGTTCTTGCTTACGCGCTGATGGGCATCGGGCATTTCGTGGCCCTGCGCTGGCTGGTCTGGCCCCCGGAGACCGAAACACCTCAGAGCGATATGAGGGCATTGCCAGAAGGTGTCTTTGCAGCACTCATGGATTTCATCACCCACGGCATAGCGCCAGTCCCATCAGCATTCCCTAAAACATTCCCAGAGCACTGAAACCAGGCGCAGGGCAAAAATGGCTTGCCCTCTCTTGACAATCGCTTCTTTTATCTGTTATATGAATCATGAGTCATATTTCATGTGATAACGCATGAAAGGTTGGTGCTTTGCCTTTGTACCATTGCAGCAGGAGCGGAGAAGGGATATCTTCGCCAGGAGGTACGCCATGATGCAGCGTAGCGTCAAACTCCTTTTGATTCTGATAAGCCTGTTTGCCCTC
This sequence comes from Ktedonobacteraceae bacterium, assembly GCA_035650355.1. Lineage (GTDB taxonomy): Bacteria > Chloroflexota > Ktedonobacteria > Ktedonobacterales > Ktedonobacteraceae > DASRHT01. Next base: position 4,361 of record DASRHT010000046.1, on the reverse strand, counting down.
GTAAGCTGTTTCCTCGTCTTTGTAGCGCGTCCCATCACTACTCATGCCAGTGGTGGTACGTTCCAGCAATTCACCTTCAATGGTCCTGCTGGCAGTCGTCCCTACTTTGTTTACACCCCCGTTAACTATCAAGTGAGTACCGTTGCTCCGCTCATCGTTATGCTGCATGGCTGTACGCAGAACCCCACGGATTTTGCCAACGGCACGCAGATGAACGCGCTGGCCGATCAGAAGCAATTTATTGTTGTCTATCCGCAGCAGACCAGCAGTGCCAACTCTAGCGAGTGCTGGAACTGGTTCCTGACTGCCGATCAGGCGCGGGGCAGCGGCGAGCCGGCGATCATTGCCGGTATCGTGCAGGCTGTTGAGCAGAATACCGCGCAGTGGACCATCGATCCCAACCGCGTTTATGTTGCCGGCATGTCAGCGGGTGCGTGTATGGCGGTCGTTATGGGCGCAACCTATCCTGATATTTTCGCTGCGATTGGCGTCCATTCAGGATTGGAGTACCAGGCGGGGACCGACCAGACCAGCGGAACCCTGGCTCTCAGCCAGGGTGGGCCGAATCCGACCCAACAGGGGCAGGCCGCTTTCAACGCGATGGGAAGCGTGGCCCGCGTTGTGCCGACGATTGTTTTTCACGGCACGAGCGATGCAACAGTCGCTCCCCTCAATGGCGATCAGGTGGTCCAGCAATGGATGCAGACCGATCATCTGGCCTCGAATGGCAGCTATAACGCCAGTTTTAACAACCCCACGACCACCACCAATGGCCAGGTCTCTGGCTCGGGGGGGCGCGCCTTCACGGTCCAGACCTGGAATGACAACAATGGCAATGAAATTGAAGAGTATTGGAAGGTTACTGGAATGGGCCATGCCTGGTCTGGTGGTAATAGCAGTGGCTCCTTTACCGATCCCAACGGGCCGAGCGCGACCAACGCGATGTATACCTTCTTTATCAACCATCCTAAGAATGGAAAGGCCACTCCAACGCCGACGCCAGTCCAGACTGCTACCCCGACACCAACGCCCACCCGGACGCCGACTCCGACCCCGACGCCGGTTGGGACGAAGTGTCAGATCCACTATAGCGTGGACAGCCAGTGGACGACAGGGTTTCAGGCTACCATCCACATTACGAATACGGGCACAACAGCGATTACTAGCTGGACGGTCCAATTCGCGTTTGCGAACGGGCAAACCATTACCAACGGTTTTAGCGGAAATTTCTCACAATCAGGCAGCGTTGTAACGGTGACGAATCTCTCGTCCAATGGCTCCATCCCTGCCGGCAGCGCACTGACTGTACCGCCCTTTTTCCAGGCAACATGGAGCGGCACGAACTCTGCTCCAACCGCGTTCACGCTCAACGGAGCGGCGTGCAGTGTAGTATAAGGCAACAATGTTTCTCAAATGATGGGATAGCTCACAATTTTCTTTGTGAGCTATCCCAAAGTCTGTTTAGCAGAGATTACAGCTCTGTGTGGCATCAGACGACCGAGACGTGATATTCTTGCAGCCAGGCATTGAGCTGGATGATGCGCTCGTAGAGGAAGGCCGCCGCACGATCTGGCAGGGCTGTTTTGCCTTCCACGATAGAGCGGGCGACGGGCAGGTTGAGAAACGGCAGGATGGGCGCATTGGCATCATTGAGAATTTGCTGTGCCCATGTGCGCGTTTGCTGCATATAACTGGGATTCTGCGAAGTGGGATATGCGCTCTTGCGGCGATAGAGAACATCGTGTGGCAAGATCCCCTCCATAGCACGACGCAAAATGCCCTTTTCAATATTGCCGACCGTTTTCATCTCCCAGGGAATATTCCAAACGTATTCGACCAGCCGGTAGTCGCAGAACGGCACGCGCACCTCGAACCCGACGAGCATACTCATGCGATCTTTCCGATTGAGCAGGTAGGAGAGAAAATGAGTGAGACTGAGATAGAAAACTTCGCGTATCTTGGCTGCGTGCGGGTCTTCACCTTGCAGGCGTGGCACCTCCGCGATTGCTTGCTGGTAAAGTTGCTGCATATGCTCGAAAGGGCGAGCCTGCTGCATCACTTCGGGGGCCAGCCAGCCAGACATCGTCTGGGCGCCGAAAGCAGTTTCTCTACCGGCTACGCTCCCAAGTAGAGCTAACCAGGGGAAGGTCGGCGCGTTGATGGCCTCTTCGTTATGGAACCAGGGGTAGCCACCGAAGACTTCATCGGCGGATTCGCCGGAAAGCGCCACGGTTGAATCTTGCCTCATTGCTTTACAGAGGAGATAGAGCGAGGTTTCGATCTGCCCGCCCGATGGCAAGTCATGCGCCCGCATCGGCAGCAGCATGTTCTCTATCAGTTCGGGCGTATCCACTGTAATGGTGTGGTGCTGGCTATGAATATGCTCGGCGACGCGTTGCACCCAGGGAGCATCCAGGCTGGGATGCATCACATCGCCCTGAAAATGTGCAGAACTATCAGCATAATCAATAGAATAGGTATTGAGCGTTTTGCCCTCGCGCTGAAATTCTCTGGCGGCCAGCGCCGTCAGAGAGCTTGAATCCAGGCCGCCGGATAACATCGTAGAGATGGGGACATCGGCGATTAACTGGCGCTTGACAATATCTTCGAGCAACGCGCGCAGCTTTTGGGTGGTGGTCTCCAGGCCGTCAAGATGAGGTGCGCTGCGCAGTTGCCAGTAGCGGCTGACGTGCAGGCGTTCCCGAGTATAGATCGCCAGGTGGCCAGGACGCAATTCATAAACATCTCGGTAGACACCGGAGCCGGGAGTGCGGCTGAAGTTGAAGCCGAAGACCTGCGCCATGCCATCTGCATCAATTTCAGGCTTGACGCTCGGATGAGCCAGCAGCACCTTCAGTTCAGAGCCAAACAGCAGGGCGCTGCCGCGTTGCGCGTAGAAAAGCGGCTTGACGCCCAGGTGATCGCGAGCCAGCAACAATTGTTGTTTCTGCTCGTCCCACAGGCCAAAGGCGAAGATACCGTTGAAGCGGCGCACACACTCCTGGCCCCACTCAAGGTAGGCATGCAAAAGGACTTCGGTATCAGAGTGGGTGTGAAAGGCGTGCCCGCGGCTCTCTAGCTCGCTGCGCAGTTCGCGAAAATTATAGATTTCGCCATTATAGGTGAGCGCATAGGTATGATCTTGCTCCTGGTAAATCATGGGCTGCTTGCCGCCCTGGGGATCGATGACAAAGAGGCGATGGTGCGCCAACGCGGCGCGAGGCGAGACCCAGCTTCCTTGAGCATCCGGTCCGCGGTAGCACATCGTCCGAGCCATGCGCTCAATCATTGGACGCTGATGAGAGAGATCCTCTTCCCAATCGATCCAGCCGGCGATGCCACACATAGCATAAATCCTTTCCTTGTAACACAGCTCAGCCTCATCAGGCCCGTTGCGTTATCTGTTGTTCCTGGTGCTTTCCCTCCCGCTAAAACGCCTTTGCGAATAGCTGGTACCCAGATTATATGATACCAGGCGGCTCTCTGCCAGTTTTTGGATATCCCTTGCAGAAAGATCCCTAGTGCCATAGCGATTCGTCAACCGGACGATTTTAGTCTTGTCGCTTATTCTCTGACTGAGAGTACTCGACGGTAATATAGGTAACAGTATCCCAGGCATTGTGAATACCAATGAACAGGAGTAGAACCATAACCGCGGCAATACTGAATAGCGTTGGCACCGGATTGCCTGGTAGCAAAATTGCTGCAACGACAAGTGCTGTATAGGCGAGGAGCGGAAATATCACATGCCCCAGCCAGTCTTCCAGTACCAGTTTATAGTCAGTCTGGCGACGGCTCCGCCGTATCACAATAACGGTGTAAGTCATTCCCCACAGGCCACAGAGGCCAAGCAGAAGACTGGGCTGCCAGAGCGTCTGCCACGGTGCGCTAAGCGTTGTGGCGAGGAAGAGCGCGGCGCAAAAATGCACAACGTTTGGTGTGCTAAAGGTTGCAACCGCCCCGCTCGATCTTCGTGCCTGAACGCTCGCGATCAAAGTGATTACCACAAACATCAACCCAGTTAACGCAGCGGCGGCAGAGCCAATGATCACGTAAAAGTTTTCCCAACCGGTAAGCAGCGATACTGCAACCTCTTGCATGATGGCTGATCCTCCAATCGATAGGGATACACATGTAAGATGTGCCATACAAGGCAAGTCATATAATAGATTAGCCAGCGATGCAAGCACAAGTATGTCAGCAATCAGGGCTTCTCAAACGTGGTCTTTTCAGACAGAACGGCTCGCAAGCGAGCCGTTCGAGAGGAAGGTGCTGGCGGTGGGCGCAGCCCACCGCCAGCACCTTCCTCTCCCTGTGAGCGCCGAAGGCGCGAGGAGTCAAAGCGTGCAGCGACTTTTGAG
>DASRHT010000045.1:0-25506 GCA_035650355.1 Ktedonobacteraceae bacterium | reverse complement strand
TCTGTCTGGAAGGTTTCCCTCTCCTTTCATGTTGAGAGTATAAAACACAACTATCACGTCTAGATCACACGAGGGGGATTTTTTCACACAGAGACGTCACAGTGGTGTGCAAAGGGCAAATAAAATTCATCCAGGGCTATCCCTGGATGAATTTTATCAAACAATGCTGACTGCTACGTCGCTTATTCGCTTTTTACCTGGCTGAGAGCAGGCACCAGAGCCGCATCTTCCGCCGGTTCGTCTTTGCTGCTGACATCGGTCAAGGGAAGAGGTTGCACCACGGGGAGGTTACTTTCGACCACCAGCCCGTTATCCATATACACATGATAAGGGAACATAGCAGGATCAAAGGCGCTGCTATGCGAAATGAGCAGGATCTGCTCAAAATGCTGGCTCATAAGCTCGCCGGTAATCACATCTACCAGCGCCTGCGCTCGCCCGCGATCAAAGGAACTGAGCGGCTCATCAAGCAGCACAAAGCCCGGAGCCGCGCTTAGCTCGCGTGGGAGCGCGGCAATAGCGAAGGCCAGGCGCAATGCCAGCGAAAGCTGATCAGCCGCACCAGCAGAAAGGGCCGAGCGAGATACATATTCGCCCGCGGCAGCATCCCATACGCTCACCTGGAAAGCGCCTTCATGAGAAGCCTCAGCCTCCGACTCCGTGCTAAGATGCACATCATGATAGCGACCACCGGTCAGCAGGCGCAGGATCTGCTGCATATAATATTCCGTGCGTGGCCCCATCTTGAGCATAAGGCGCTGATCAACAGCTTTCAGCAGTTCGCTGCCATGTTTCTTCGCCAGGTAGGAACGTTCCAATCGCTCCGCATATAGTTGCTCCTGCTCCAGATCCAGGGGAACGTTGCCTGTTTGCAGTTCCGCACTCAGGGCCATGTCCTGTTCCTCCAGAGCTGTCAATTCCTGGTCAACGCTATTGCGCTCCTCATCCAGGCGGTCACGATCTTTAATAGTAAATTCCTCAAGCAGGGGCCAGACGGCGGTGAGCGCGTCAAGCTCGTAGTTTTTGGGGGCGGGACGGTTGCGCCGGGTGAGCATAAAGGAGATGCGCTCGCGTATATCCTCAATTTCCTGGCGGCATAATGCCATCTTCGCCTTCGCCGCTCCCTCCCTGTTTTTCAGCGTTTCAAGCTCTTGCAAGCTACCGACCTCATTCAGCTCCTCAATTTCGCGCTGGCAACGATTGCGCAGAGAGACAAGGGCGCCGGCAAAAGGATTAAGCGGGACGATCCAGCTCCCCAATGTATTGCTAAACTTCGAGAGCTGTTTGTAATGATCGGAAAGCTCCTCCTGGCGCTCTTTAAGGGATTGAGTAGCGCGAGCATGCTGTTCCTGGAGCATAACTTTATTGCCCAGGGTGATTTGCAGCTCCTCCAGTTGCTTGCGAGCCACCGTCTCTGCATTGCTGACAGCGGCCTGACCGAAAGCCACCTCAAGAGGTTTTACACGCTGGCGCAGCGAATCTTGCAAAGATTGCAGAGCTTGGCGTAACGCGCTCTGTTGCTCGCGCGCTCGCTCAAGCTGGAGAGCAGGGTTACTCGTCTGATAGCGCTCATTGCGTTCGGCCAGCACTCTCTGGCGTGCAAGGAAAACGTCAAGGGCCTCCTGGTGAACTCTAATTTGCTCATTCAGATCGGCTACCAGGTCCAACTTCCCATCGATGGCCTCAATTTCACGTTCGGTTGCTTTGAGTGTGCTCTCGACCAGGACCTCCAGTTCCGGCACCTCTATCGCATCCTCGTCTCGCACCAGGGGGTTTAGCGCCACAGGGCCTTTCTGGAGCCGGGCGTTAATGCTGGGTAACGGCAGACCTTCCTGACCTGCAAGCAGGGTAATCTCCTGATGCATGCGCTCGACGGCGGCCAGATCGTTGCGCAGGTCCTCCTCGATATTGGACCAGCCGCTTTTCTTACGCGTTTCCTCCAGTTGATTTTGTTCTCTCTGTAAGGAGGCGGTCGTCTCTTTAAGAGCATTGATCCTGGCATAGACTGCACTCAGTTCGTCGCGCCTGGCCTTCAACTGTTGTTGGGTTTCGGTAATGCGCTCGCTCTGCTCCGGCGTTGGCTGGAGCATCTGTTTTGCTTCCTCAATCGAGGAGGGTAAGGAGCCATTAAGCAAGCGAATTTCCTGCTCAAGCTGGGTCAGCGTTTCTTGACTTGCCCCTTTGCGTATGACCGCATCGCGTGAGGCCACCATCGACCCTACAAGATTAATGGCCTCCTGCTCCTGCTTATAGATATCCTTTTCTTCTTTGCGCGCTTTTGAGTACTTATAATAGCTGGACGACATACCGATGCAGAGCAGGATAAAGGCCACGCCCGCAAAAATCGCGAACAGGGTTGCATGTTGTAACACTTCCACGATGGCAACGCTAAGACCTAAGAGAGCCAACACCAGACATACGACGAATAGCCCCATATATTTTGTGGCACTGGAACGCGCATTCATGACACCCTGTGTAAGCGTAGCCTGATGCTGGCGCGTCAGCATCAAATGTTGCTCAATCTGCGAGAGTTCCTGCACCAGTTCTTTCTGGTGGCACCACTCCTCAATCTGCTGGCCCACATTTAGTTGCCGCCACGTTCTATCTAAAGTGGCAATTTGCTGCTGAGTCTGCTGCGCCTCGGTTTCAGCCTGTTCCAATTCATAACCAGCATCACGCAGGGATTTGCGCGTCTTATTCAGTTGCGTGATATGTTCATCCGCCTGCTCTCCCACAGCCTGGCTACGCGTATATTGTTCTTCGGCCTGCTTGAGGACTTTCATACGTTCAGAGAGTATTTTCATCCGCTGGAGCCGGGCCTCCAGATGAGGGCGCCCGGCGCGGCGTCGCTCCTCCAGCTTCTCCAATGATTGCTGAGCCTCCTCAAGGCGTCCGCGGGTATGCGCCACCTGTTCATCCAGGCTCTTCAGATCGTCGCGAGCTTCGTCCTGCTGCTTGAGTTCCTGCTCAAGTTCTTTGAGCGTCTCTACAGAGGTAAGCAGATCATTCGACATACGCTGGAGCGTACCGAAGGAACGCATCAGCTCTCCTAATTCACTGACGCGTTTCTCCAGGCCCGGCAGATCCTCTCTTTCTCGGCGCTCCAGGGCTGAGATCTGCCTCTCCAGATCTGGCAACACGCGCTGGGCTTTTGCAATCTCCTCGTAAGCGGCGATGATTTCGGCCAGCGTTTCATCGGCATTTCTCAGTTGTTGCGCGCGCGCTCGCCGATTGTTTAGCTCAAGCCGTTGCTCTTCAATGTGCTGCAAGGTCTGTTCCAGTTCCGTAATTTCGGCATCCTGGCGGCTGATTTCTTCCAGATCCTCATGAACCTTAACCGCATCAAGGGCTGCTTCAAGGTCGTCAAGCTTTTTACTCAGCTTTGGAATGCGGGCCTGGATCTCAGCCAGACGCAGCCGGTCAGAACTTGTTTTAAGTGAGAGTTCGTCGTCAGGGGTGACGCTAAAGCGTTTGGCCAGGAGAGCAAATTTTTCCAGACCGAGCAACTTGCGCACAGTTTTTTCCCGTTCTACGGCTGGCAATGTCTCCAGGTGATCCAGTCTTTTCTGTTCAATCAAGCAAGAGTCGCGCAACGCCCTGCCATCCATATTTCCTAGCGCGGCTATAATCTGCTCATTCGCCGTATCCAGATCGGTAACTGGCTCTGCTTCGGGAGTGCCGAGGTGACGAACATAGAGAGTGACCTGCTGCCCTTGCCCACGCTCAAGAGTGCGCCTCACAGTGAACTCTGTCGCGCTTACCGAGAACGTCAGGGTCACGACCGCGCTGCTCGCTCCGTAGAGAATGAGATCGTCAAGCGAGCGTTTCCCGCGGTCGGCAGCGAGAGATTCGCCGTATAGCGCGAAGTAAATACACTCAAGCAGAGCTGATTTGCCGGACTCATTAGGCCCCTGGATTAAGATGCTGCCACGCTGTGGAAAGTGCAAATTCAACTCACGCAAAAGCCTGAAACGCTCAACCGTCAAATGTTTCAAAATGATCATACACACGCTCCGTTCGCCAAAGCCAGGCAGAGATTCCCAATTACCAACGACCTTTGGTCTCATCAATTGCTAACAGCAGTTCTTCTTTGGTAAAGGCCAGCGCTTTTTTCTTTTGCTCGTCAGTTGCGGCAGCGATCCATTCGTCGGCCACCGCGATAAGTTCTTCTCGTGGTGAGAAGCGTTCGCCCGCCTCAGCAGAAATTGCTTCCTGCTCTGGCAGCAAGGACAGGGCGCTATCATCGATGGCAAGAGCAAAGCAATGTTCTTCACCGTAGCGCCGTATTTTATTCAGGTCCAGTTGATGATACTGTCTGCGTGTAAGTTCGCCCTCAAGCTGGAGCTGGAGCATGGCTTCTTCATCGCAGAGAGGACGCAAGTGTTCAAGGATAATTTCGGTAGGGGTACGCTCTGGCGTAGAAACTTCGGGCGGCCAGAGGTCCCTAGTATGAATAACAGTACGCTGCACCTTTAACGCATCGACACTGATATGGTTGCACCAGCGTATGCCATCGGCGGCCAGGCCCAGGAAAACGAAGCCGGGAGATTGATCAGGGGCGCTAAAATCGACGTGTTGCGTCGCTCCGGCCACAATAACATCCGTCTGCCCGATGCGCAACTGGCAATGACCATGATGATAGCCAGCCAGGATAAAGCGGAACGCGCTCTGTTCCTCAATGCTGGCACGGCTCACCTGGGCGCGCACATCCAGTAGAGACGAACCGGCAGTCAGGCCCTCTATCGGGGCATAAAGCATCAGAATTGGAATAGAGGCCCGCTCAATCTCGCTTTGCACCTGCAAGCGAGAGAGCGGATCACCTTCCTGCCCAGCCAGAACGCCCAGACCGCAGACGCCCACCACCATTCCCCGGATGGTGAGCATTACCGGTTCCACTTCCTCAGAGGTTTGCGCCGGAGGAAAATAGTGGAGCGCCCCCAGACGCGCGTAACTGATCTGAGGAGCCGGTGCAGCTTCATCTACTGATGGTTGCACCTCCGTCGGGGTATCACGCCCACCGCCGAGCGCGAAAGAACGGACTCCGGCCTGTTTTAGTTGCGCGAGGCGTTCCGCTACAAAGGTGCGGTCCCGTTCGTTGGGCGCAGGAGTATCAAATAAATCGCCTGCCTGGATAAAAAGATCAACGCCCTGCATAATTGCAAAATCCGTCGCTTGCTGAAAAGCTCGGCGCAATCTTTGCTGACGTTCTTCACGTTTACGAGGATGCTGTCCGAAAGCCGTATATCCCAGATGGTTATCAGCGGTCAGGACTACCGTTATGACATCCCCGCTGCGACCATCCTGATCAGCGGTCACGCTCTGCTCCGGTTCATTTTCCACAGTGTTCTCTGCCATCGTAAATTGCTCTCGCTTACTACAAATGCACCAGACCCGCAAGAAGTTGATGATGGTACTTTTTTCTAAGCCATAAGGTGAGTCTATCACAAAAGGCAGCGATAAAAAACGAATTGGGTAGCAAAGAGGGACTATTTGGGGAATAGGTATCGGTAAACGTCGATATAAAGGAATACCAAACAGAGCAGGTGACATCTGGATATTTTTAAAACTTCTGCTTATCAGCAACAATATAAGCTTTTAGAGCGTGTGTTGAGGAGCGCAAGCTTATAGAACGAGATACTTGATTAACAATAATGATAAAAGCAGACACAAAAGTACCTGTTGACGGTCAGGCATGGACAGAAATAAAACCGAAATATTAATATAGTATGGACTGGTATAAAAACTTTGCACAAGGGTAGGTTTTACTTCTACCCTTTCTGTCCAGGATATACGTCTATGCTAAAAATCTTTTATCGCCGTCCAGCGGCATATTGTCGAGGTAACTATGGTGGTTGCCTGTCTGATCAGTTAAGTGGAAGAGAATGTGATGGGAATAATGTTTGTGGAGCGTGAGGCAAGGAAGGTCCTGCTTTCATTCGCGAAAAGCATCCAGGAGCGGGATATTGTGACCTACGAGCACTCGCGTCGAGTTGCAACGTATGTACAGCGATTGGCCCGTTTTTTGGGCTGGAGCAGGCGGGAGGCGCGCGACCTGGCCCTGGCGGCTCTGGTTCATGATCTGGGTAAGACGTGGATCGCCAATGATATCCTGAATAAATCAGAAGCCCTTTCCGCCGAAGAACGACTGAAGATGGAGCGTCATCCGGTGATTGGGGCGCGGATTCTCATTGGCTGCGATGTCCCCCCTTTTTACGTAGAGGCTGTGCTTTACCATCATGAAGCCTGGGACGGGCACGGTTATCCCTCCGGGTTGCGGGGAGAAGAAATCCCATTGAGCGCACGCATGCTAGCAATTGCCGATGTCTATGATGTTCTTACTTCGCAACGTCCCTATAAAGCGCCGGTATCAATAGATGTCGCACGCGAGCGGCTCCTGCAAGGCTCCGGGCGCAGTTTTGATCCGATGGTGGTTCGCGCCTTCCTGCACCTGATCGATATCACTCCCAATTTTACCCTGCCGCCACGTAATGCTGAGCTATCGCAGCAGGATATCCAACGATTTTTACGCTGGCACCGCTCCCTTATAAGCGGCTCGTAACAACATTGCCGACTGATCCCGACCGGCGCAGCCCGATTTGATCAGCGTATGATTCCCAGAAAATCCTTCGTGCGCTCATTTTCGGCATACTCAAAAAGCTGTTCGGGAGGTCCCTGTTCCACAATTACCGCTTTATCCATGAAAATCACATGATCGGCGACTTCGCGTGCAAAGCCCATTTCATGCGTCACCACCACCATTGTCATACCTTCTTCGGCGAGCTGACGCATGACTTTCAAGACCTCGCCCACAAGCTCTGGATCGAGGGCTGAAGTGGCTTCGTCGAAGAGCATGAGCTTGGGATTCATCGCCAGGGCACGCGCGATAGCCACCCGCTGCTGCTGGCCGCCGGAGAGTTTGTGAGGATAGGAACCGGCCTTATCAGCAAGTCCAACTTTATCTAACAGGGCGCGCGCGCGCGCCATGACGACTTCTCTGGGTTCGCGCAATACATGAATCGGCGCTTCAATAATATTCTCCAGCGCGGTCTTATGCGGAAAAAGGTTGAAGCGCTGGAAGACAAAGCCGATTTTGGAACGGATACGGGCAATATTGGCATCAGTATCCTCTACCAGCTTCCCCTTTTTTTCCCGGTAGCCCACCAGCTCGCCATCAACATAAATGGAGCCTGCATCAATTTTCTCCAGATGATTGATGCAGCGCAAAAGCGTTGTCTTGCCGGAGCCACTTGGTCCGATAATTACCACCACCTGGCCGCGCTTCACCTGGAGATCAACGCCATTGAGCACGGTCAGATGCCCAAAGCGTTTGACGATGTTTTCGCCGCGCACCATCGCATCGCCATTCGTCGTGTTATCACTCATGCCAGTATATTCCTCAATACCGCAAAAATAACGCCTAGCGTCCGACCAGGGTACCGCCGGAACGCGACGAGCCAAAGCCAACCATGCGCTCGGTCCAACCTTTTTTCTCGACTACTTCTGCTTTTCCTGTCCGGTTCGGGTCCATGCTATTCTCAATCCAGCTCTGGATATATCCCCAGCCGGTCGTCAGCACAAGATACCAGAAGGTGGCAACGATAAGCAGCTCAAAATTAACAAATGCCTGCGAGCCGTAGACCTGGGCCGTACCGGTTAGCTCAAGCAGTCCTATCACGGAGGCAATTGAGGTTGTTTTTAGCATATTATTGAACTCGTTGCCCAGCGGGGGCACAATCACACGAGCCGCCTGAGGCAAAACAATGCGGCGCATAGCCAGGCTATAACGCATCCCCAGCGACTTCGCCGCCTCCATCTGTCCAGGATCGACCGAGGTAATACCGGCGCGGATGATCTCTGCCATGTATGCCCCCTCATTCAAAGAAAAAGCGATGAGGACGCAAACTACCGGTGTCAGAATTTTTGTTGTTTCGGGAGAAGGGAACAGTTCGGGTATACCATCAAAGAGGATCAACACCTGGACCAGCAGAGGACTGCCACGAAAAAGCCAGATATAACCGGCGGCGGGCCAGTTGAGCCAGCGAAAGCGGGACATGCGCATTAAGGCAAGGAAAAGACCTATGACGACGCCTGTGAATTGCGCGATCACAGATATCCATAGTGTTGTCCAGGCAGCATTAAGAAAAAGACCTGAAAAAAGGTTTTGCCAGACAACATCCCAGTGAAACATACCGGCCTCCTACCCACAAGTATGTTGTAGAGATGGCAAAATTGCCATCTCTACGGTTCCTTCACCCGCCCTATTATGTATTATGCAAAATAGGTCCGGCGGTCTATCGTCGTTATCGCCTCATTGGTCAGGCCCCATTTATTAATCAGGGAGCGATAAGTGCCATCGGATTTGAGCGTGTTAAAAGCTGACTGCACGGCATTGAACATGGCTGTGTCACCTTTGCGGATCACGATCCCTTCGGGAGCTGCGCTAACCACCGAGCCGCCAACTTCAAAACGACCAGGATTCTGCTTGAGATAGTAGTCAGTTACTGGCGAGTCTTGATATGTTGCAACAACACGATTGGTTTGCAGTAATTGTATCACGGCGGTCTGATCCTGCAACACAGTCATATTGATTTCTGGCTTGCCAGCTTTTTTGCAGGCATCACTGGCTGTTTGCAGATCGGTTTGCTCAATGGTGCCATTTTGCACGCCAACATCCAGCCCACACAGATCTGCGGTGCCCTTGATGTTCTTGGGATTACCTTGTTGAACCAGCAGAGACTCGCCCGCGTTAAAATACGGTACGAAATCAGCCTGTTTTTGCCGCACAGGTGTGATAGATACTGCGGAAATAACCACATCGAAGCGCTTGGCGGCCAGACTTTGAATGATCGAGTCGAACGGGGCCGTGACGACCTGCGCCTTCAATCCCATCTTGTTTGCAATAGCACTGATTAAATCAACATCGAAACCGGCTGCCTGGTGGGTTGCGGTGTCGATATACTCCTGTGGCGGATAGGTTGTGTCACTACCGACCGTCAATACTCCAGGAGTGATGAGATCTGGGCCATTGTTGGATGCAGGAGCGCTGCCACAGGCCGCTAGCAACAACATCAGCACAGCCAGCACGCTCATAGAAGTGACCAGTATAGAGAGCTGGCGTCTTCGTGTTCCAGCTTTGAGGAACATTGATAACATAGAAGATAACCTCCTCAATCAGATACGATACGCACGGCGCAAAGTACCCTGCCATTGTATCATGCAATCCCTGAAAGGCCAATAACGGCCTTGTGGACGCCCTGGAACTGACCTGATACAAACGTAAACACACCACTTGTATGCATAATACTACGCTTTGTCATCGCTTTGTATCACGTCTGAACATTTGTGTAACGGCAAATGTCATCCTGTTGATCAAAGAATTACAGAGAAAATTATCAAAAAAAACACCTATATGCTGTTTCATGCACATAGGTTGTGCTACACTATGAAAAGGTATGTACAAATCCATACCCAGGATTGTGTATCGAAGCAGGAAATTGTATCCATCTTGTAGTCATAGATCATCACCTATCGAGGGGCTTGGAGGGTCTGACATGCCTGTAATGCTTGATCGCAGCATCTGCTGCAATCTTAATGAGACCATCGCTCGTGAATGGCTGATAACCAATGGCCTGGGAGGATATGCGGCGGGAACCGTTGCCGGCGTCCTCACCCGAATGGAACATGGCCTGCTGGTGGCATTACCGCCTGGAGCCACAACCCCTCAGCTCCTGCTGGCTAAGATTGATGAAGAGATCCTTTTTGATCAACGTACCTACTACCTGGGTACAAATGAGTATCCCGACGGTACGCTCAATCCGTCCGGGTTCGTTCACCTTGAAACGTTTCGCCTCGAAGAAGGCTTACCCGTTTTTACCTATCATCTGGGAGGCGTTAACGGCATTATACTCGAAAAACGCATCTGGATGGAACACGGACAGCATATTACATATATCCAGTACAGCGTTCTTCGCAATGCGATCCAGCATCCCTCGTCACCCGAGAACGGCCACGGACGCTACTATGAATACGCGGAAACCTCTTCGCACACGCTTAGTCTGACGCTGCTTCCCTTTGCTGCTTACCGGCCCTATAACCAGCCTCAGCGCGGTAGCAATGATTGGCATTTTCAAGTACACATGCGTCGGGCAGGGGACTTTATCGACAACAATGTATCTGACCCGACAACATATATGCCTACAGGTGTGGCCGGCTGTACTATTCTAGCAGGTGAAGGAGTATATCCCTATCATATTCTGGCAGTCGGACAGCCCGAAAGCCAGATTACATTTTTACCTACCGGGGTGTGGTACTGGAATTTCCTTCATCGGTACAATAGAACAGAAAACCACCCGGCAACAAGCGACCTTTACCTCCCCGGGGTTATTCGCGCGACGCTCTGGCCTGAGAAGCAGGCAACGTTGACAGTGGTTATCAGTGCCGAAAAGTTGTCGTTACAATACTTACAGCCTGAGCAGCTTAGCAGCTCTTACAAACGTAGCGCCGAAAGGCAGCAGGGACTGTTACAGCATGCCCTGCAACCCAGACGCTACTTCGGCGAGGGGGGAGAAGCAGCTCAGGCTCACCATCTCCGCGTTCTCCCATTAACTACTACTTCCGATCCCTATGCCGGCGGGGAGGAATACCTGCGTTTCCTGCTCCAGGCTGCCGATCATTTTCTTATGTACGGTACAACAGCCGATCCTGGCAAAAAACAGGGCGCTTTCTTTACCAGGCCCGAAGATGGTTCATTTTTGCTCGCGGATTATTTCCGCATGGAACAGAGCACGCGCGACGCATTGATTGCTCTGCCCGGCCTTCTCCTCACAACAGAGCAGTTTGACGAGAGCCTGCGCATCCTGCGAGAGTATAAACACTATCTTCGCGATGGGGTGCTCCCGGACCGTCTGCTTCTCCCAGACTCTAAGTTAGAGGTGAGCGACTATAGCAACGCAGATACCGCGCTGTGGCTTTTCTATGCCCTTGATCACTATCTGCGGGTCACTCGCAACTATGAGTTCCTGGAGGAGTTCTTTATTCCGCTCAAAGAGTGCATCGACCGATATGTGCAGGGGACTGCTAACGGTGTTCGCATGGATGCTAATGATGGCTTGCTTTACGCCCATCGACCAGGGAAAGCGTTAACCTGGATGAATGCTACCGTCGATGGCGTTCCCATCACTCCCCGTGCCGGTAAGCCGGTTGAAGTTAACGCACTCTGGTTCAATGCCCTCTCCCTGATGCATGAGTGGTCTCAGTATTTCAAAAATAGAGGGTATTTTGGTTTTGCGCCCGATTACTACCATAAGCTGCTCACAAGGTGTCAAATAAGCTTTCAGCGACGTTTCTGGTATGCCGATGGAAGCTATCTCTATGATGTGGTAGATGGACCGGATGGTGATGATCCAGCCCTGCGCCCAAACCAGCTCTTTGCAATCTCTCTCCGCCACTCAGCGCTGGATAATTCTTGCAGGCAGGCAGTATTTGATGCGGTGACGCAACACCTGCTTACGCCCTATGGCCTGCGTACGCTTGCACCGCACGAGAACTTATATCGCGGCCACATGGGAATGCGCCAGGATGAGTGGCTAAACGCCCTCCATCAAGGGAGTGCATGGCCCTGGCTGATCGGGCCGTACATCGACGCATTGTTAACGATGCAATGCCAGTCTTTGGAGTTATCCGAGCAGGATAATAGCCTCTGCCAGGAATATCTATGGCGGGAGGGCCTGCGATTGCTGGAGTCATTTAAAAGCTGCTTTGACAGGAACCTGCTAGGGATGTGTCCTGCCACCTTCGATGGCAATGCCCCATATCATCCAGGGCCGGTTCTGGCTTCGGCCCTTAGCATAGGTGAGCTTCTGCGCACTTACGATACTCTGGCCCGACAACAAATAATCTCGCCAGAACATGTTTTTTCCTGGTAGGGGCCTAGTCTTGCACCAGCTCCACAAAATATCCCCTCAAGCCTTTTTCCCAGGTTTGCAAAGAATCCCATTAAATTCGACTTCTTCACAATTTGCGTCCCGGTTATCCACAGGAAATGTGGATAACTCATAACCGGAATGAGCATATCTTACAGCGTCATGTCAGGACTGGTTTACAACCAGCTTTAATCTGAACAATATTTCTCTATCAGACCTGACCGGTGGTTGCGCGAAAAACTTATCCACATATCCACAACGCTAAGTACTACTATTATATATATTTTTTAAAAGAGATATATAAACAGCAGTAGTAGGGGCTGTGGATATGTGGATAACTCTGCTACAACTTCGATAAGAAAAAGCCGGGAACAGGCCTCGATTGGCCTGAGAAACGTCACCAGCCACTGCGGAAAATTCCCCATTCTCTTGCGAGAACGCGAATATCCTGTGGATAACCTGGGGATAGAAGTGGATAACCTGGGGATAAACTTTATTGATAATCGTCTATGTGGATAAGTTATCCACAGGTGATGTGGACAAATACTCGTAGTTATCCACTGCTTTTGGATGTTGTGGATAAGTTGTCCACAGCAAATGTGGATAAACACAGGAAAAGATGAGTTGATGGAACTCAACTCAGGGATAAATGTGGAAAGTGTGGACAACTTATCCACAGCAAATGTGGATAACCAATAACTCAATGTCAAGTTGAGTTACTACTTATCATGTCATAGATAGATATGTGGAAAAGTGACAGATGTCACTATGAACGGCCTGTAATTATTGGAAATTAGGGGACGAAAAAGGAAAAACTCGCGTGTAATAGTACACCGCCATCGCCAGCTCTTAACCGTTTCTCCACTTTATTATAGATTTCTATTTTTGTATAAAGATCGAAAAACGTCTCTTCTTTAATCCAATCCTAACACCATTTAATCCAATTTAATATAATCTTAATATCGTTTCTTGTATAGATGCTAGAAAAATTGCCGAAAAACGGAATATTTGCCAATTTCCAGAAAAAAAAGCCATGTGGTGTGAGTTGATGCGGCTCAACTCAAGGTGATGATGTGGATAATGTGGAAAACTTATCCACATCAAATGTGGATAAACACAGGAAAACGTGAGTTGATGGGAATCAACTCAGGGATAAATGTGGAAAGTGTGGATAAGTTGTCCACATTGATTGTGGATAAACACAGGAAAAGATGAGTTGATGGGAATCAACTCAGGGATAAGTGTGGATAATGTGGATAAGTTGTCCACATTGATTGTGGATAAACACAGGAAAAGATGAGTTGATGGGAATCAACTCAAGTGATTATGAAAGAGTTTTCAGAAATAGGTGTGGATAAGTCTAAAATTTAAATACATTGATGTGGATAATGTGGAAAACTTATCCACAATTTTTGTGGAAAACTAATAACTCAATGTCAAGTTGAGTTAACAGATATCAACTCAAGAATCGCAATGTGGATAAGTCCCAAAAACACTGGTTGCTAGCTAAATCATCACTGCTTGCTCGTTTTAACAAAAATGCGTTAGAGAGTCAATTTATAGGGAGGGGGAACCGCGATAAAATCTGCCTTTCGCGTTATCTAAGAATCAAGAAAAAGGCTAGAGGGATTAGCGAGCCAGAACAATTGGTGAGGCTAGTAGAATGAGAAAAGAGGCTATTACTCAGGAAAATGATAGTGAGAAGGGCAGGTAAAATATGTCACCATAATGGAGGAATGAACGTTTCATATAATGTTGTTATATGTAGTAGTGTTTCTCATTCGTATTCGTCTGATATCAAAGCTTCGCCCATGCGACCTTCACAAGTAGCGGCAAATAGTACAACAGGTATATTGTTTCCTGCCAAATCGTATATTTGTATTATTAGCGCGACTTTCTGTAAGATTGCTCGTTATATGTGGTGGGGGACAAACTGATCTGCAAGCTATCATCTACCGTATTTGCGCTGAGGATTGTGTATGACATCGACCATTGAAGCCATCAAGGCGAAAGTAGATGTAGCGGAGGAGATTGGTCTGACCGTTGTTTTACAGAAATCGGGAAAATCTCTCAAGGGATTATGCCCGTTTCACAATGAGCGTACCCCTTCATTTTACGTCTTTCCTGAAACGCAGACATGGCGCTGCTTCGGATGTAATGAGGGTGGGGACATCTTCTCTTTCGTAGAGAAGCAGCAGGGGATCGAATTTCGTGAGGCGCTGCTTTATCTGGCTGAGAAGGCGGGCATCGTTGTTGAGGAGCATAGCGGTCAAAGTTTAGAGGAGGCGCGAGAGACCAGTGCAGCTAAAGAAGCGTTGCTCAAGCTCAATGAGGAGGCGCTACTCTGGTTTCACCAGATGCTATCTCGTTCGAAGGAAGCAGAAGGGGCGCGGGCTTACATCCAGAGTCGGGGCATTTCGGCTGACTCCGTTGTAACCTTTAGTCTTGGCTATGCGCCCGAGCAGTGGGAGGGTTTGACCCGTTATCTGCTCAACAAGGGGTATAGCGAGCGGGAACTGGTGATGGGCGGGCTGGCGCGGGAGCGTGAAGGGAATCTTGAAGAGGGTCAAGGTGGTGGGGTATATGATTACTTTAGGAACCGCCTGATTTTTCCTATTCGCGATATCCGTGGTCGAGTGATTGGTTTTGGCGGTCGCGAGCTGGGCGATGGCAAACCTAAGTACTTGAATTCGCCGCAGACGTTACTATTCGAAAAGAACAGCGTACTTTATGCTATAGATATGGCAAAGGACGCCATAAAACAAGCTAAACAGGTTGTCATTGTAGAAGGGTATGTTGACGCAGTTATTGCGCATCAATACGGTACCAGGCAGACGGTGGCATGTATAGGTAGTGCCATCACAGAAAAGCACATTCAACAATTAAAGAAGCTGACCCGGCAGGTGACCCTGGCCTTAGATCCTGACGCAGCGGGGAGTGCGGCCACCGAGCATGGCATTCAGGAGGCGCTGAAAACGTTTGATCGTGTGGTAGTGCCGGTTCCATTGGCGACGGAAGGAATAGGAAAGCAGGAGCGGCAACGTGGGCAGAGCAAGCAGCGTTATCGGTCGATCATTCGTCTAGAAGAGCAGGTGGATGCTGAAATCAACGTCTTGCAGCTTCCGCCAGGCGAGGACCCGGACGAATTTATCAGGCGCGACCTAGATGCGTGGCTCTATGCGGTCAGCCACCCGTTGCCGTTGGTGGAATACTACTTTGTAGTCAAGGCGGCTGATCTTAACTTGCGGGAGCCTTCCGGCAAAACCGAGGCGGCCAGGCGTTTATTGCCCGTGGTAGGAATGATTAGCGACCGCATTAAGCGCGACGCGTATCTGAGGAAGCTGGCGGCAATGATCAGCATTGACGAGCGTAGCTTGCATGAAGAACTCCAAAGGGTTCTCAGGGGGCAAAAGTTGGTCAATGTCGCGGCGGAATTCTCGGCGGGAGCGGAGCAAAAAGCAGGAAAGAAGCTGCCGGGGACAGGCTCGGCGCAGGGAATAGCGGGAGAGCAGGGAAAAAGCGAGGCTGGGCGGGTCAGCGAGCGAGGAGAAGAAGCACAGGCTGGTAAGCAGGGGTACGAGGTCAGGCTTGACAGAGGCAGTGGTAATAGGTTACAATGGGAGGACTACCTGATTGGGCTACTCTTGCAAAATCCAGGATTGAATCTCCATGTTTGTGGTATAATAAACGATGGTGACTTCGCTGGGACAGACACGCGGGAGTTGTACCACATACTCAATTCTGAGTATCAACGTGATTCTTCCCCCTCACATCAAGCCTTAGAACAAGTCGTGCCTGCGGTTCTACTGTCAACAGTGACCCGGGTACAGAAGTGCGTTGAGTCGAGGTCTCCCAGGAGGGATGGGGTCGGGCTGGTAAAGGAGGCTATCCAGTGTGCGACTCGTCTCAAGCGGATGCGGCTGTTACAATTAAATACAGAACTAAAATATCTTTTACATGAGGCTGCCGAGGCAAAAGACAGTGGTATGGCGCGGCAGCTTCAGCAGCAATTGTTGGATATTCATCGGCAATTGCGCACAATCGACTCGGCGACGCATCTACAGGGGTAATCTGCTAGATGCAGAAGGAAGCAGCCTTGATATATTGGCTATTGGTGGAATCATTTTGAACCAAATCGGAGCGGGAAACAGGATTTTTCTCATTTTATACGTTTTTCATTGCGGGCCTGTTTTCTGAAGGGGGATGCCAGAATGGTGAATCGGGAACAAGATGTAATTGATCGGGTGCAGGAAGAACATGTGAGTACGGGGACGTTACAGAACATGTTCGAACTTGAGCCTTTTGATGAGTCCATGTTGAATAATGCGGAGAATGATTTCGATATTGATGCCGTGGGTCGTGCTCGTGCTCATACAGCGATTGGCGAAGATCTGGTAGAGCCTATCGCTGAGGGCCATGAGTCATTTGACCTGTTTAAGCTCCAGGACGAAGAACCTATGGACGCTCTTGACACAAGCAAAGAACCCCCAACTGATTGGGAGCCTGAACCGAATGAACTGGATGCTGAAGTTCTGGCAGATCCCAAGTGGGAAGAGTTGCAAGATGGCTTTGGTATTGCTATTGCTGACCTTGAGAGCAGCTTGGATGATCCTGTGCGTATGTACCTGCGCGAAATCGGACGCGTTCCTTTGCTGAGCGCGGAAGAGGAAGTGCGGCTGGCGCAGTTGATGGAGCGTGGCAAAGCTGAGCAATTGCGGGCTGAGCGCCTGAAGGTAGCACCCAATCGCCGGTACATTGATGAAGGCGAGGAGGCCCAGCGCCGTCTGACAGAGGCCAACCTTCGCCTCGTGGTCAGTGTGGCGAAGAAGTACATTGGACGCGGCATGAACCTGCTGGACCTGATCCAGGAGGGGAATATTGGTCTGATCCGCGCCGTCGAAAAGTTCGACTACACCAAAGGGTACAAGTTCAGCACCTACGCGACCTGGTGGATTCGCCAGGCCATCACGCGCGCTATCGCTGATCAGGCGCGCACTATTCGTATTCCGGTGCATATGGTTGAGACCATCAACCGGCTGATCCGCATCAGCCGCCGTCTCTTGCAAGACCTGGGGCGCGAACCCACGTCCGAGGAGATCGCGGAGAAGATGGAGATCAGCGCCGAGAAGGTGCGGGAGATTATTAAGGTGAGCCAGGAGCCGGTGAGTCTGGAGACGCCGATTGGCGAAGAGGACGATAGCCACCTGGGTGACTTCCTTGAAGATCATACCGCGCTGGCTCCAGCCGAGGCGGCGAGCCACCAGTTGCTCAAGGAGCAGGTGGAGGATGTCCTGGACAGCCTGACGGATCGCGAGCGCAAAGTGCTCCAACTCCGCTTTGGCCTGGACGATGGCCGCAGCCGCACTCTGGAGGAAGTTGGGAAAGAGTTTCATGTGACGCGCGAGCGCATTCGTCAAATTGAGGCAAAGGCGTTGCGCAAGCTGCGCCACCCGAGCCGCAGCCGTAAGCTGAAGGATTACCTGGATTGATGACCTTTTAGCGCGTCATTGCATAATAGAGTCAGGAAGAGATGTGATGAAAATCGCATCTCTCCTTTTTGTTTGGGCGGTACAGCTATACTAACGTAGGAACTACTATCAGTATCATGGGAGTGGAAAGCGCTTTTATGCAATCCAGACGACACATGACGGCTCCGCCCCGCCCGAAAATACAGTTACAAGATGATGCATGGCTAAATGATAGAGGGCCTCGGGTGCAGGGGCCACTACAGGAAAAAGCGGAGGAGCCAACCATCCTTCTCAATCGAGAGGATGCGAGATTGCCAGGCAAAGTGGAAGCTACATTCAGAGCTAATGACTTTATTGGATATGGGCATCCTCTCTGGCCTGCGATGCTCCATATCAGTGAGCTTATCTGGCGAGACCTGCACAATACGCCTGATCCTATTAATCCTACCGATCCCTCGTCAGTAGAGGAAGTGCGCAAACGTGCCGTCGCTCTCTTGCGGACGGAGCTGGCGGCCCGCCAGGTTCATGGGCTGACTGAGGCGAGCTTATTATTGAAGGGGATTGTTAACGAGGTGCTGGGCTATGGCCCGCTAAAGCCATTATTGCAGGATAAAAATATCACAGAAGTAATTGCGATTGGCCCCCGTCATGTCTCTATCCAGCACGAAGGTCGGTTAGAGGAGGTGCCATATCACTTTGCCGATGAACGTCATATGCGGCGCGTTATCGAAAATTGCCTGTTTCTGGCAAAGCCCCATATCCGCCAGAATGGACCGGTTACTGAGGCGTATCTGCCGGACGGCTCACTACTGATTGTAGCAATGCCTCCCAGTGTAATCAATGGACCCGTTGTCACCATTCGCAAACGCGATACGAAGCCGCTCACGTTGTCTGAGCTGGTTGCGGGCGGAACGCTGAACGCGCCGATGGCTGATTTTTTGCGAGCATGTATACATGCTCGCTTGAATATCGTCATTTGCGGCAATGTCGGAACGGGGAAAACCACGTTACTGAACGC
This sequence comes from Ktedonobacteraceae bacterium, assembly GCA_035650355.1. Lineage (GTDB taxonomy): Bacteria > Chloroflexota > Ktedonobacteria > Ktedonobacterales > Ktedonobacteraceae > DASRHT01. The sequence continues at coordinate 7,099 of DASRHT010000045.1, read as the reverse complement.
CCTCTGCGCCTGTATTCCAGAACATGAGCGTATTGTGACGATTGAAGAGGTCAGCGAACTTCACCTGAAGCAGAAATATGTGATCCAACTGGTGGTGAATCTGAGCCAGACGCCGGGGATAGATACCGCCTGTAATCTGGTGATGCATGCCCGTCATTTGCGGCCAGATCGTATGATTGTCGGAGAGTGCCGGGGCAATGAAGCCGGGGAACTGCTGCGGGCTATGTATAGCGGATATCAAGGAGCTATGACAACAATGTACGCACAGCATATGCAGGACTGCCTGACGCGCCTGGAGCTATTGTGTATCGCGGGTGGGATGAGCGTTCCCACCGGATTATTGAGATCGGAAATAGCTGCGGCTCTGGACATGATTGTCTACCTGTCCCGGCGAGCCGATGGCACTTATAAAATCAGCAATATTACTGAAGTACGAGGCGTGGAGAATAGCGGCAATATTAAGTTGCAGAGTATATTTCATTACCAGGATAGAGGAGTGGACGAGGAGAACGGCCAGGTAAAAGGGACGTATGAGCCAACCGGTATTTGCCCATCATTTCTGTCGAAGCTGGAGGCAATGGGAGTCCAACTATCACGAGAGATTTTCTTATCAAACGCCTCGGGCACGCTATCAAAGAATCGGTCTTAGAACACTTTTGGAAAAGCCCTCTTTGCCACGTATGAAAGCTGCGGAAGCTTGATCTCTTGTTTAATAAATCGTTTTTGCACGCTCTTTGGCTTCCTTTTCTTTGTAAATTTCGAGACCGTGTTTTGGAAAAACGAGAGGAGATCAGCGATCTAAGGGGCTAATGCGCAAATCTCCTCAGAGAGAGCAGCGACGATCAGGATCTGGCGCAATCAGATGATCAAGAGTAAGATGAGGCAAGGCTGGAGCGCATGCTTCATGGTTGAGAGGAAGCTGAGCGAAGGGAGAGTATTTGCCTTACCTGCCAGAGGTTAAACAGTGCAGTCAGCCAGAAAATCACTACTATTCCCAACTCGACGATGGCAGACCATATTCCGAGGTCACCAGGCGTCAAACCAGAGAGCAGAGCCAGGATCGCCACTCCTGCCAGGAGAGAGGTCGCCACACCTAGAAGCGTGTATACTCGAACCTGAAAGAAAGAGGCCAGGGGTAGAAAATGCAGCCCAACGATGAGACCAATAGTAGGACCAATGTATTCTGGATGATCGACGAAGTTGAACAGCAATATTGCCGCCGCGATTGCCGCGAATTCCACAATCACGACTATCCAAAAACGTCTGATGGTCTGCCTATATCTTGCCCGTGCTTCTGGCGTTAGCTCCTCCGGCGGCAGCCGCCGTACTGCCCGCATTGTTATAAGAGAGAGGAATATAAGTATAAGAGCTACAACAGGGACGATAACAAGTATGATACGTGGGACCAGGAAGCTACTCTGTAAGCCCCAGAGGATGCTAAAACAAGTTAAAACCAGAGCGCCAACGACCCTTCCTGTTAAGTGGCGACGAGGTATTGCTACGATGCTGCTTTGCGTGGAATGGTCCTCCTTCCTTTTCACCTGCTTTCCAAAAGCACGACTGCTTCTCGGTGTCTCCTTCTCGCGTTTTATGCCATGCGTTTGTTCCATCTTCAGAACCTTTCTTCCTCCTGCGAGGACTCGCTGATTGCCAATGCAAGCAGGGCGAGATTCAAATTGCGGAGTTTGAGAAGCACACGATAGAGCGCCGCCTGGTCAGGGAGGCTTCCAGACAGGATGGTCGTACCTGAAGCTGTGTGGACAATGGCCGCTCCCTCAAGCCATTCCTGCCAGGAAGTATCCAGATGACCTTTAAGACGAATGCAATAGCGCACGCCTCTTTGCTTCCTCCATTCAGATAGGTACTCACAAGGGAAGGATACCATTCCAGCGCTCTCTACACACGGGTCGAAAGTCTCCTCTGAAGGCCCATTTCTGGTGCGCAGAGATCAAGAGAAAACAGCACAAGAGGTAGAACATGCAGAAAAACACCCACCCAACACCTGGGGGGTCATGCGCCAGAAGATCCGCGTGAGAAGAGAAACGAGAGCGCATCGGCTAAGAAGCTGCCGCTCCTGGGCGTGAAGCGCCAACGCTCGGCGAGCGGCACTCCGGCGAGATCGCGTCAGAGCAAGGACAATTCGCGCGCTCGTGCTACCGCCTGGGTCCTGTTTTCTACCATCAACTTTGCCAGGAGGCTGCTCACATGTTTCTTGACGGTGGTGAGCGAAATGACGAGTTGGCTGGCGATGTGTTGATTGGAGGCACCCTGGGCCAGAAAGTGCAAAACATCCCGTTCGCGCGCAGTGAGTGGTTCCATCAGGCTCGGAGAGAGGGGACGATGCTCAATATGCGCGCGATGTGGGGACGTCGTAACAGGCCCCCTCTCCAGAGGAGCTGGCCTGCTTTGTTCTCCGCGAAAGGCTGCGAGCAGCGTAGAGACATACGCCAGGGGAATCCTCTGGCGCGCGCCTTTCTTCTCTTGCGGCGCTTCCTTTCCCACTCTTCCTGACCTGCTCACGGACTCAATAAGAGCCTGCAACAGAGAGCGCATAGGCTCACCCTCATCGAGATAGACGCGAATGAAACCCTCTAGCTCAGTCATGTGGAGCAAACGAATCAGTATCTCGCTCGCACGTTTGCTCTGGCCACCCTGGTGGAGGGCAAGGGCAAAAACCGCGAGAAACGCGCTGGTAGCCAGGAATTCTCCGGGTCGGTCAAAATACCTGCTGAAACGTTCCAGCATCTCAATCGCCTGAGTATACTGGTGTCGGGCACAATACACCCGCACCAGCATCAGGAATTCGTGTTTGCGGTTTGGGTCCCAGTCATCTAGCTGAAAGATGGCGTGGGCGGCCCAATGACTGGCTGCGGCCATATCGTCCGTGGCGAGCCAGTACCCCACCTGAACCGTAATAAGCCGAGTGTGAAAAAGCGCCTCCAACCGCTCTTGCTGGATGCGTTGTTCCGCGTCCTGAAGAGCCTGCTGCGCGCTCACCAGATCACCCGCCGCGAGCGCGTACCCAACCAGGCAGAGATACGCTGTGATCTCCACATCGACCTTCTGCCAGATGGAAGCCTCCAGAATAATTTTCTGCTGCAAGGCCTTTCCCTCCTCCTGGCGATTCCACTGATACAAGACGTCTCCCTGACAGGCCCAAAAGTAGCCTGCCAGGATAGCGTATCCGCCAATCTGTTGCAGTAACGTCTGGGCGGCCAGGCATTCCTGGTATGCCTGGTGCAGATGCCCGGCATCAAAGGAGGCCAGGGCGAGCCATTGCATCACCTTGATGAGCGCGAAGGGGTTCCCATCCCGACGAACCCGCTGCTTCATTTCATGGAGCCTCGGCACGAGCAAACCGCCTTCGCGCAAAAACGTGTAGTGCAGAACGAACTGGTTGGAAAGGGGGACCATCTGCCAGATGATCTCATCCTCACTATCCACCAGCGGCATAGCCTGAGTGCTTCTCTGAAGACGTTTCGCATCGCCCGCCATAATAGCTTCCAACGAGATGCTCCACTCGCGCAACAAGCTCAGGCGTTGTTGAAGGAATGGTATCTCCTCCAGGAGCCTCACCTCATCGTCACGCTGCCTGAAAACGTCCTCCACACGCGTCATCATCTGTTCTGCCTGAGCGCGCAATCTGGTACGCTGTGCTTCTACTGTGGAAGCGCAGGAATTCAAAACATAGAGCGCAGACGTCAGTACCAGAGGCGTATGATCGCGCACCGCCGTATCGGGCAGAGCCATGATCCAGTGATACAGGGTTTGAGCCTCGCCATGTAACCAGACCTTCTCGGCCACGCGCCCCATTAGCAGGACCGCGTAGGAGAAGTCAGAGGCGGCCAGCGCGTGAGTAATCGCCTCTCGCGCCTCACCCTGCTCCTCATACCAGCGGGCAGCACGGATGTGTAAGCATGAGATGCTGGTAGGATACGTGGCGCGTAAGCGTGTGAGGAGCCCTTCACGGAAGAGGTCATGGAACCGATACCACTGCCGACATTCATCCAGAGGGATGAGAAAAAGATTCGCGCGTTCAACTGCCTCCAACATCTCCTGGCTGGCCCTGGTCGTGGAAGCCTCGGTCACGGCCTGGCAGAGAGGGGCAGACAGGCGGTCCAGAATGGATGTTTGGAGCAGAAAATCTTGTAGAGCGAGTGGAAGCCTGGTCAGAATTTCCTGCTGCATATAGTCCAACAAATAGCGATGACTGCCAGAAATGGCTCGTACAAAGGCTGAGTGATCTCCGCTTTTGTGCATCGAAAGCGCCACCAGTTGGAGTCCCGCGATCCAGCCCTCCGTGCGTTGGACAAGTGTTGCGATATCCGCTGTTGAGAGAGAAAGATCCATGACCTGTGTCAGAAAATCGGCAGTTTCTTCCGGCGTAAAACGTAAATCCCTCTCGCGGAGTTCAGCCATCTGTCTCCGCACACGCCAACGGGGAAGGGGAAGATCGGGGTCAATACGACTGGAGAGCACCAGGTGCAGGTTGTCAGGCAGTGCATCAACGAAAACGATCAAGGATTCATGGATAGCCTGGTTCTCAATGACATGATAATCATCCAGAACCAGGAAAACATCCCTGGAGACCTCCAGGAAGTCATGAATGAGTGTCGTCAGAATCCTGAAAAGCGCCGGAGGTTGCGGGGTCTGCAGCATTGCGAAAGCGATGCTGCCAACAGTCGCCAGATCAGGATCGCTATGTTTCAGGGCGGTAATGAGAGAGGTCCAGAAACGAGCTGGATCATTGTCCAATGCATCCAGAGAGAGCCAGGCGACCTTCTGTGAGGCACGAGCCGCCCACGCAGCAAGCAACCGTGTTTTTCCGCTCCCGGCAGCCGCAGAGAGCAGCAACAAATGGTGATGTTTTACTGTATCTAACACCCTCAATAAGCGGTCTCGTGGTACAAGAGTTGAGGAGAACCAGGGAGGTGCAAACTTGGTTTCCAATAAGAGCCTCTGCACTCGCTCGGTGCCTGGTGAAGCGAAAGGCATTTCTTGCATGGATCTATGCTGTGTTTGCGGTGGCTGCGTCTTGGTAAGAGCAATCGCCAGAGCCACCTCCTCCAGGCGCGCAAAGGAAAGCTGGTCTGTCTGCCCAAGATAGCGCTTCTGGGCTTTCCGGCCATGCGTACTGTAGGCGTACCAGTACATCCCTCCTCGTGATCGGGCCTCTTTCGCGATGCGCAGACGCCCTGCCTGCCCCTGAAAAGAGAAGGAGGCGAGCACAGCCTGCTCGCACAACCAATTCAGCCATAGCTTCTCGTCTTTCGGCTCAAACCGCGTGTGGAGTTCTCCAGAGACATACAGTTCATAATGGTGGTGCTCTTCTGACCAGCGAAGGACAAAACGAGATAATTTCGACATAGTCTCTTCCTCTGAAGGGAGCTAACAACACCATTTTCCCTTAGTATATCTGATCAGCAGGATAATCACCAAATCGGTGTCAGACCCGCTTAATCTCAAAATTTACATTTCTTCATGCCAAAAACATGCTCCAGGCGTATTTCGAATCCTTAAATTTAGAGTATCTTGTCTAATAAATTTAAGTATTTTAAAACAGATTTTTATACTTAAAAATATTAATATTTTTTTAATAGACTTCTAATAATTTTGGAGTTATATTATTGAGGAAGAAGAAAATACTTTGTATCCTGCTGTGAGTAGATTGCTTGTCCGACGGGCAAATCGTTTTCAGGTGGGGTTTATCGGGGGATTGCCCCGCCGAATGGATTGCCTTCATTAGCAATCAGGCATGTATGTGAATAGACTCTCATGTACATCATCTGCTCTGCTCCCCGCATGAGCAGAGTTTCTTCTTCAAAGCATTTCGCTGTCATCGGTGCCAATGACAGAAATCAAGAAGGCAACCAACCTGATATCGTACCGGAGAGCCCATTATTCATCCGGTCTTTTCCTCGTGTTCCTGTTCTTACCCGGCTGAAAATATGGGGCTTCCTGGTAGGGTTTTGCATGAAAGGAGGTATCTTCCATGAGGGGATGCTCTTTCACGGCACACCATCTGTCCCCTCGCCAGGGCTATCCTCTCCTGTGACAGGAGTACAACTGCGGAACGGATTCCGCATCGGTCCTTGTATCTTGAGTTGTTACGGATAACACGTAAAGAAAAGGATGTTCCTTATGAGTTCTCGATGTCAACCCAATCGTTCCCCCCGATCAGGGCAAGCTATCACCCCGGAGCAGATTGTCAAAGTTCCAGCTCCCAAGCTGGACCGCCGCACCCTGCTCAAAGTCGCTGGTTCCAGTGCTGCGGCCCTGGCCACCGTCGGCTCGCTCACCTGGATGCCCAAACGCGTCTCGGCAGCGACGAATGCCACCATTTCCGATATCCAGTTTGACATCGGCGCCTTTGTCCATCCCGCCCAGGCATTCACCAATACCGTGCTCAATACGCCGGTGCCCTTCCAGTTTGGTGTGATCTTTACGTTCTTTGCGCCCGCGGCGCTGACCCGCAATCCCACCAAAGCCGATCAGGCCACGCTCTCCAATGCGCTGGCGACCCTGGAGGCTAACTTTCCCTTTAGCCCCAGCGGGCTCTTCACCTTCGTCTCCTATGGCCTGCCCTACTTCAACCGCCTGCCCCAGAGCCTGGTCGCCGCTCATGTGCCAACGCTGCGCTTTGACGCGACTCGCTCGGTCTTAGAAGAGGCGGTGCCCGGCCCCACCGATTTCGGCGTACCCGGCATCAGCAAGTTGCAGTCGAAGTTCCGCGTGCCGGTGCGCATTGAGCACAACGACGTGCTGTTCACCTTCCGCAGCGATGCGCTGGCCAACATCGTCAACGCCCTGGCCTGGTTGCAAGGCAGCAACACCCTTAATGGCAACTCAGTGGCCTCGCCAGACTTCGATGGTCTTTTCAGCTTTGGCCCGACCCGCTTCAACTTTGTCCAGCCCGGGCTGCCACGACGAATCGCGGATCAATCTGCATCCCTGGGTATTGCGCCGTTCCCGACGATCCACACGGAGATCAATCCGGCCTCCTCGATGTGGATGGGCTTTGTCGATCAGCAGTTGGATGGCAGCGCACCCAGTGGCTCGACGGTGACCTTCGCAGGGACCGGCCCCAATTCTTCTGGCA
>DASRHT010000044.1:0-9299 GCA_035650355.1 Ktedonobacteraceae bacterium | reverse complement strand
TCATATCTTTTCGGTGGCTTCGCACTGACTGGCCGACTCTGGGTTCGCACAAGGCCTTTCCCTTTGATCAGTCTCTCTGCTCGATTGCTTTACCCACTCGCTGACTGCTCATCTTTACACATAATTCGGGATGGCATCTGATGATGTGCAAGACCGATATAAGGGACTCATCATTTTTCGGCGGCTTGGTTTACACATTAAAGAACAGGAAATACCTATCTTAGACTTACTTGCCAAGAGAAAAGAGAACACATAAAGTAATAAGGACTTGCCATGCTACAAACTTATCTGTTAACATACTCCTCATCTCAAGGACGTAGAGTACGAAATGTAGAACAGAAATCTGAAGTTTTGACGGAAAGGGTGCTGTTATGTCTGTTGGTCAAGCTTACTCTCATACCTTGACTCCATCCGAACAACAGGCACTTCAAGCTCTCATCGCTGCAAGAGCTCTTTCTCAGCAACAATGAGTTGACCCATCTGCCAGTGGAACTGGGTCAACTCTCATCACTGCAAGATCTTGTTCTCAACGGCAATGAGTTGACTCAGTTGCCAGCCGAATTGGGTCAGCTCTCATCGCTACAACATCTTGATCTCCGTGGCAATGAGTTGACTCAGTTGCCAGCCGAAATTGGTCAGCTCTTATGGCTGCAAGAGCTCTATCTGAAGAATAACCCGATCTTAACTCCTCCGCCAGAAATTACTGCACAGGGTACAGAAGCCATTCTCACGTTTTTACGGGAGCTTCAGCAGCAGTCGGTTTTGCGTTATGAGGCAAAGCTTATCCTCGTCGGTGAAGGGGGTACTGGCAAATCCTCTCTTTTGCGCTCTTTACGAGATGAACAGTTTGATACCACGCTTTCCACTACTCACGGCATCGAAGTAGAGACTCTTGCTCTCCCTCATCCAGACAAACCTGGTCAGACACTTCTGCTCAATACCTGGGACTTTGGCGGCCAACATGTCTATCACGCTACCCACCAGTTTTTTCTGACGCGTCGCTCTCTCTATCTCGTGGTATGGAATGCTCGCTCAGGTGCGGAGCAAGGAAGGCTCCATTACTGGTTGGATACTATCCAATCGCTTGCTCCCGATTCCCCTGTTCTGCTTGTTGCCACTCATACTGATGAACGCGCCCCGGACCTCAACTATCAGCTCTATAAAGATGCGTATCCACAACTCGTTGGTACAGTGAGTGTGAGCAATAGGTATGGCACTGCAATAGAGACGCTCAAAGCAACGATTGCTCTCTATGCAGCAAGTTTGCCATTAGTTGGGCAGCCCTGGCCTACGAGTTGGGTTGAGGCAGAAAAAGCGTTGCAAGCTCGCAAGGAGCACCATATTAGCGCGGAGAGATACAGGCGTATTTGTGCCGTTCGGCGCATTCAGGCCGGAATCGCCCAGGGAACTTTGGGCAGCTATCTGCATGATCTGGGCAAGATCCTTTACTTTCGTGATGATTATGACCTCAGCAATTTTATTGTGCTCAAGCCAAATTGGGTGACGAAAGCGATTAGCTTAGTGCTCGAAGATGAGCAGGTAAGAGCGGCACATGGCATCCTTGCTCATGCCGAGCTTCCTCGTATCTGGGCGGTGGATGAAACAGGCAAAGCATATGAGCCTCATCTTTATCCTATTTTCTTACGCTTGATGGAGAAATTTGATCTGAGTTATCAAATTGGCGGAGATATTCCTGGTCAGAAAGTGACGCATAGCCTGGTACCTCAACTGCTGCCACATCAACCTCCAGAAGAGTTACTGGACTGGCCGGAACGTCCGTTGCAAGGGCAGACAATTTTGCAGATGGTCTATCGCTTCGATTTTGTCCCGGCAGGCATTATGAGCTGGTTTATCGTTCGCACTCATCGTTATACCCTGGATAAGCATTGGAGAGAAGGCGTGCTGCTTGCCTATCAACAGCACTACGCGCGAGTTGAGCTGAATCCGATGCTGCGCGAGATCCGGCTTGTAGTGTGGGGTATTCAGCCCCATAACTTCTTCACGATCCTTAAAGATACCCTTGATCTCATCTTGAGCCGCTTCGAGGGGCTGCGTATTCGGCGGGAAGTCCCTTGTATCTGCCATTGGCAAACAAAAGAAGAGCAACCTTGTGAAGAGAGCTATCGGTACGAGGAAGACCTGGTCAGACGGATGGAAGCAGGGAAGCAAACTATCGAATGTCCAGCCAGTTACCTTGATGTCTCTGTCCCAGAACTCTTATATGGCATCCATACCAGTACAATGCCCCAGGTTATGGCAAACGTAGAGGCGGGACAGCAAAAGATTTTACAGGTGCTTAGTGATATCCAGCAACGAGACGCTATACTCATTCAGCAAATCCAGCAGCTATGTGAGTTAAACGCGCGCTATTTTACGCGCCACTGGAATCTAGAGATGCGGAAGCTGGAAACAGAGTGCCCAGGTACGTTTATTCTGGTATCAGGCTCCCGAACTCCATTCAAACCCAAAAACTGGATTACGCAATCCTATAAGCTTCATCTGCTTTGCCAGTATCCTTCTGGCCCACATCGTCTCGATGAGCATTATGGTTATGATCTCAATCAGCCTAAGGAATGGTGGAGTACCATCTCTCCCTGGCTCAAGCATCTTATTACCTTTCTTAAATTCGGTATTCCTCTGGCAGGTGCTGCCGGATCAGTGATTGATGCTATGGACTTCAAAAACTTCGAAGCCGAAATCAATCTACTGGAAAAACTGACAGAAGACCTTCCCGATATTGTGGAAAGTGATGTAAGCAGCTTTGAGTACAGATATGCCCGTAACGCACAAAAACAGGCTACCATCGGGCCTGCCCTCCGTGCTTTGTACAGCTTTCTCAAAGAGCAAGATAAGGCCCAGTTCTGGGGAGGGCTACAGAAAGTGATTACTCCTGACGGAAATATCCTCTGGCTCTGCGAGAAACACGCACGCCCCTATACATCACCGCTGCTGCAACTAGACCAGTAAATTGGGAATGCAAAAGATGAAATAATACCGCGGTATCGCGCGTTTTGACATCCGCCCGCCCTTGTGATAGCATGCAAAAACCTGAGGCGTGTAGGCGGGCAAGGGCTGTTTTGTATCGAGCACAACCGACGGAAAGCAGGGGCGATGAGTACATTCCCATTCAGCGCTATGGTTGGACAGCAGAAGATGCGGCAGGCTCTGATTCTGAATGCTATCGATCCGTTGATTGGTGGCGCGCTGATTTGCGGTCGGCGAGGCACCGGCAAGTCAACAGCCGTGCGCGCTCTAACCAACCTGCTACCCCCAATCACCGGCGTTGCCGATTGCCCCTACTTCTGCGATCCCACCAGTCCCCGCTGGATGTGCGTCTCCTGCCAGCAACGTTATGAGCGTAACAATGTTCTCCCCATCGCCCAACGCCCGGTCCCTCTTGTCACTCTTCCTCTGAACGCCAGCGAAGATCGCGTCGCGGGCAGCTTCGATCTCGCGATGGCGCTGACGGGCGGACTGCACCATTTCTCTCCAGGTCTGCTGGCCCAGGCCAATCGCGGCCTCCTCTATATTGATGAGATTAACTTGCTGAACGATCATATTGTCGATTTGCTGCTCGATGCCGCCGAGCTCGGCGTCAATCGCGTGGAGCGTGACGGTATTTCGCTGACTCACCCGGCTCGCTTTGTGCTGGTCGGTACGATGAATCCAGAGGAGGGAGCGTTGCGCCCTCAACTGCTGGACAGGATCGGGCTCTATGTCGATGCCGAAGATCTGCGCGATCCCCTGACGCGCGCTGAAGTGGTGGAGCGCCGCCTGGCTTACGATGCATCCCCCGATGATTTTATTGTCTTCTGGACCGAAACGGAGCAGGCTCTACAAGGGCGCATTCAACAGGCGCAGCAACTTTTACCCTCCGTGCGTATCTCGCCGTATTTCCGCCAGGTAATTGCTCACATGGTTGATCGTACTCTGCATGCGGCTGGACATCGCGGGGATATCGTGCTGGTGCGCACCGCTCGCGCGCTGGCAGCCTGGGATGATCGTGTCGAGGTGCAGATGGCGGATATCGAGCTTGCCGTCACGCTGGCGCTCCCTCATCGCGCGCGTGCTGGCATTCCGCTTGCCCAGCAGCTTGCGCGCACGCTCGAACAGGTGCCCCCAGGAGGGATAGATACCGAGCAGCCAGAAGAGTTAGCGGTAATTGATGACGATATTGATGTGGACCGGCGGGAGGATGATCGCGAGGGAGCTGCGGGCCTCTCGCGTCGTATGGGTGGCGAGTCAGATGTGATCCAACTGCAAAACCTGATCGATATCCCGCGTGATCGCGTCACGCGCCAGGATGCCGGGCGGCGTTTTCTCTCGCTCACCACCAGGCATAGTGGGCGCTTCACCCGCAGCCGCCAGGCTCATCCGGTCACTGACGTTGCTTTTTCCGCCACGATTCGCGCTGCCGCACCGTATCAGCGCGTGCGAGGGCGCGTCAGTGGAGGCAGACTTGAACTGAGAGCGAGCGATTTACGCCAGAAGGTGCGCGAACGTAAATCGCGCGCGCTGCTCATTCTTGTCGTCGATGGCAGCGATTCGGTCATGGCGCGGCAGTTGATGCCCCGAACCAGGCGCGTTTTGCTTGCTCTCTTGCAAAGCGCGTATGAGAGGCGCGACCGCGTGGCGATGCTCGTTTTCCGTTTTGCGCAGGGACGCGTTGTATTGCCGCCAACGCGCAATTTTATGCGGGCGCGCCGTTGCGTAGAAGAATTGTACGTGGGCGGCTGCACTCCTCTGGCTACCGGACTGCTGGAGGGGCTGCGGCTGGCTGAGACCGAACGCCTGCGCGATCCTGCCATCAGACCAACATTGATCGTCCTGACGGACGGCCTGGCTAATATCGATCTTTCCGGCAATATGCGCAGTGGCACGCCGATGCGTGACGCGCTCAATGTCGCTCAAGAGATTGCCCTGCGCCAGGTGCCAGCCGTCATGATTGATACAAACCCCTATTCCACTATCACCAATGACATAGGTGAGAAGATACCGAGTCCCAGTCGAGATCTGGCCCACGCCCTCTCGGCTGACTACTATCAGTATGCAGCGCCGCATGAGACTCTATTATTAAAAAGGGGGTGATGTTTCTAGCGAGGGAATAGTCTGTATTTTGTTTAGTAAGGGCAGGGCTTGCCGCTGCCCTGCTAGCTCTTTAGGAGGTACATTTTCCGATGAAGACACGAACCGCCGTTATATACGCACCGGGCGAGCCCATCCGCATTGAAGAGATTGAGGTTGATCCGCCAAAGGAGCATGAGGTACAGGTTCGCATGGTTGCTGCCGGTATCTGCCATTCCGACTATCATATCATCACCGGCGAACTGCCAAGCTATCTGCCACTCGCGCTTGGACACGAAGGTGCGGGCATCGTTGAAGCCGTCGGCCCCCATGTTACTAACTGCAAAGTGGGCGATCATGTTGTGCTCAGCTTTGTGCCCTCCTGCGGGACGTGCTACTATTGCACAAAGGGCCATACAAACCTGTGCAATATGGGCGCCTCTATTTTAATGGGACCGCAGCTCGATGGCACCTTCCGCATGCATACCCAGAATGGCACGGATGTGGGACAGATGTGCGTCATCTCTACCTTTAGTGAGCGTACCGTCGTTTCCGATATGTCCGTTGTCGCCATCCCAGATTATTACCCACTCAATCGCGCGGTACTGGTTGGCTGCGGCGTCCCGACGGGCGTCGGGGCGGTCATTCATCGCGCCAAAATCGAGGTGGGCAGCACGGTGATGGTCATCGGCTGCGGCGGCATCGGCATGAACGCGGTGCAGGGTGCGGCCATCGCGGGCGCACGCATGATCATCGCCGTCGATGTCAACGACTTCAAGCTGGAGAAGGCCAAAGAGTTCGGCGCGACTCACACCATTAACTCCACCAGAGAAGATGTTGTGCAGGTAAGCAAGGATTTGACCTGGGGGGTGGGCGTGGATTACGCTTTCGAGGCCATTGCCACTCCGGCAACCATCGGTCAGGCGTACGCGTGTATCGGCAAGAATGGTACCGTCTGCGTGATCGGCCTGACTCCCGCCACCGCCGAGTCGATTCCGATACCGCCGCTCGATCTGGTGTTGTTCCAGAAGACCGTGATGGGAACCCTCTACGGCGACTCGCAGCCGCGTACTGATATCCCCAATCTGCTCCAGATGTACGGCGCGGGCAAGTTGAAGCTGGACGAGCTGGTGACCAGGACCTATACGCTCGACCAGGTCAATGAAGCCTATGCTGATATGGTTGGAGGCAAAAATATCCGTGGCGTGATCGAATTCTAAATACTCGCTGGCTCTGCGTCTCTGTGGAAGAAGCCGCACCACCGAATGGTAGGGACAAACCCTTGCGGTTGCCCTTCTCAGGGATGCAGAGCCGCATCATAAGTGCGCATCTACGCGCAGATACAGTAAATAGGGTCTGAAGCATGTATACATATCCATTCAGCGCGATTGTCGGCCAGCAAGATATGAAGCTCGCGCTCATCCTTAATGCCATCCAACCCGCCATCGGCGGCGTTCTTATCCGTGGCGAGAAGGGGACCGCCAAGTCAACGGCGGTGCGCGCCCTGGCCGCAGTCCTGCCAGAGCTGACCGTCGTGAGCGATTGCCCATTCTCCTGTCATCCTGAGCAACTGGCAGCGATGTGCGCGTCCTGTCGTGAGCGATGTGAACGCGGCGATACCTTGCCGGTCGTGCTGCGCCGCATGCGCGTGGTTGATCTTCCCATCAATGCCTCGGAAGATCGGGTCGTGGGAACGCTGGATCTGGAGCATGCCTTACGCGAGGGCGAGCGGCGCTTCGAGCCAGGCGTGCTGGCGGACGCGAATCGCAGCATCCTCTATGTGGACGAGGTGAACCTGCTCGATGATTACGTGGTCGATGTGTTGCTGGATGCAGCCGCGATGGGCGTCAATATCGTGGAGCGCGAAGGCGTCTCGTTCAGCCACCCGGCGCGTTTTATGCTCGTGGGAACGATGAACCCTGAAGAGGGAGAGCTGCGCCCACAACTGACCGACCGCTTCGGACTCTGCGTTGATATCACCTCCATTCACGATATTCGTCAGCGCGTCGAGGTCGTTGAGTTGCGCGAACGCTTTGAAGCGGACCCGGCGGCGATGCTGGCCGAATACGCCTCTGCTGAGCAGGAACTGCGTGAGCGCATTGCCCGCGCCTCCTGGTTGGAGCGCCAGGTAGCCGTCCCACGTCATATCGCCGAACTGATTGCCATGATTAATATTGAGCTGGACGTAGACGGGCATCGTGGCGATATCGTCATGCGGCGCACCGCTCAGACCTATGCTGCCTATCTCGGCGAGCGCGAAATTACTCCCGAACATGTCTATACCATCGCACCAATGGCTCTGACCCATCGTATCAAGCGTTTACCCTTGCAGCAAATTTCCCGTACCGTAGCCGACGCGCTCAAAGCCATCAAGCAAAAATTCCCTTTCGATTCGTCATCACGCACATAATGGCCTGCTCCGGCCTGGTAAGCCGCATTAAAATATCAAGGAGGAACGAAGATGAATATCGCGCAAGGACTGGCACATGCTAAAAAAGTCTTTGGCAATCGCGAGGCTATCACCTGCGGGGAGACGCGTCATACCTGGAATGATTTTGAGCGGCGCACGGATCATCTTGCGCGCGGCCTCACGTCTTTAGGCATCCGGCGCGGGGACCGCGTTGCCGTGCTGATGCTCAACTGCCACCGCTACCTTGAGCTGTACTATGCCTGCGCGCGCATGGGAGCCGTGATTGTGCCGCTCAATATTCGCCTGGCCCGACCGGAAATCGTGTTTATCCTCAATGATAGCGAATCCCAGGTGCTGATCGTTGATAAAACTTTCGCTCCCTACGCTGTCGGACGCGACACCTTCCCCTCCGTGCAGCACATTATTTACTGCGGCGATGAGACGCCGGAAGGGATGGAAAATTACGAACAGTTGCTGGTGTGCGGCTCGCAAAGACCAGAGAGCGCCGATCAAATGATGGAGGACGATGATCTCTCCGGCCTCTATTACACGGGCGGCACCACCGGGCGCGCCAAAGGCGTCATGCTTTCCCATAAAAACGTCATGTCCAACGCCATGAATGTGATTATGGCAACCAGCTATACTGATCGCGACGTGTACCTGCATAGCGCGCCTATGTTCCACCTGGCTGATATTGGCTCGGCCTTCGCCGTCACAATGGTTGGCGCTCGCCACGTCTTCATCCCCATGTTCCACCCTCTTCATGTTTTGCAGACCATCCAGGCTGAGAAGGTGACGATTGCCCTGCTTGTCCCGACGATGGTTAACATGGTGCTCAACCATCCCGACGTTGATAATTACGATGTCTCCAGCCTGCGCCGCCTGACCTATGGCGCCTCTCCTATGCCGGTCGAGCTGCTCAAGAAAGGGCTGCAAAAGTGGGGCCAGATCTTCGCGCAGGGCTATGGCATGACGGAAACGGCCCCGCTGCTCACCGGGCTGGATACTTACGATCATATCGTCGATGGCACGCCTGAGCAGGTGCGCCGCCTCGCCTCCTGTGGCAAAGAGGCGCTGGGCATCGAGGTGCGCGTCGTCAATGCGCAGGGAGAGGATGTTAAACCGGGCGAGATCGGCGAAATTATCGCGCGCGGACCCAATATCATGATGGGCTACTGGCGCATGCCGGAGGCGACCGCCGCCGCTATTGTCGATGGTTGGATGCATACCGGCGATCTGGCGACCGTCGATGAGGAAAACTACATCTTTATCATCGATAGAGCAAAGGATATGATCATCTCCGGCGGCGAAAATGTCTACTCCGTCGAGGTCGAGAACGCCCTCTACACCCATCCCGCCGTGTTGGAAGCTGCCGTCATCGGTATCCCGGCTGAAAACTGGGGCGAGTCCGTGCATGCCGTCGTCGTCTGCAAGCCAGGCATGAGCATTACTGACGAAGAGTTGATCGCTCATGCCCGTACGCTTATTGCAGGGTATAAAGTTCCGCGCAGCGTCGAATTTCTTGACGAACCTCTGCCCAAAAGCGGCGCAGGCAAAATTCTCAAGCGCGACCTGCGTGAAAAGTATTGGGTTGATAAGAACAGACAGGTGAACTGACGCTGCCGACATCCTGAAGTGGGGGAAATGCGACTTTACCAATATTGCTTCGTAGAAATAAGAAGGATTGTTTATTGCTGAATACAAATTCAGAACTATTTCTAGAAGCAGTAGAGGTATATGCTGTATGACTGATAAGACTACGCATGATAGTTTATTAGGCGCGACTTCACGTTGGACCGCTGGTGTGCGCGCCAGAGAGAGTCGG
>DASRHT010000043.1:0-6449 GCA_035650355.1 Ktedonobacteraceae bacterium | reverse complement strand
AGAACTGAGAGGGTTGGTATTGGCATGCGCTCCCGGTTGCGTATACCCGTTGATAGTGGTATTCGTCGCCGTGAGCGCGGGCAAGCCCAGGATGCTGCTGGTGACGCTAATCGTACAGATGGGACTGCCGTTGCTCGCCCGCGCAGTGCAGCCGGAATCGGTGGGCGGGATCTTAAAGACAATCGTATCGCCGGAGCCATCCTTATTGACTTGATTGATCGCGCAGCGTAGCGAGAGCATTCCTGCTGTACAGGAACTGAGGTCTGCGGTTGTTGTGACTGTGAGGGTAGAGGCAGCATGAACCGTTGGTGATACGGCAAGCAGCGCAGTTCCCACCAACATCATGAGAGCAAGGCTCATGACTATAGCTTTTCGGATAAAACTTTTCACGAAAACACCTTTCTTTGTCGAAATTGGTCTGTAAAGTGCCTTTCACCCTTTCTACTCGTTTCAGGGGAAAAATATTCCCGGAATGGGCCAGGAGGGGAGGCTTTTTTCGTAGGAGGTCAAAACTCATACATGAGACCCGAAAGACGCTCGGATCTTAGGAGAAGTAGCTTGCTTGAACTTAGGGCGAGGCCAGTTGCTGTTGAAGGAGCTGCACAAAGTGCTGTAACTGGCTCTCTTCGAGGTCGGATATAGCACAGAAAGTCATTGCTGACGTATGCCAGAGGATGAGATGATAGCCCTGACGTGTCAGTGACGTATTCTGGTAGCTACTCAGGCTTGAGGCTGAAGGCAGGATAAACAGATTAATGACATGGTTTCCGTGTTTGTACACGAGGGCCGCAGTGGTTCTACTATTCAGGTAGTCAAGCCGTCCTCCAATCAGAGGGAAGCCCTGCTGAGCAAGATCTACCACAGGAGGAGCATAATCCAGCTTGCCATCAAACCAGGGCTTCACAGTATGCTGGTCCTGAGAGGCCACATCTACCAGGTGGTTCACCATCAGCGAGCGGATATGACTGGAGAGCAATTCCTGGATCAGGG
Organism: Ktedonobacteraceae bacterium; assembly: GCA_035650355.1. Classification (GTDB taxonomy): domain Bacteria; phylum Chloroflexota; class Ktedonobacteria; order Ktedonobacterales; family Ktedonobacteraceae; genus DASRHT01. The sequence goes on along the minus strand of DASRHT010000043.1, from coordinate 5,459 downwards.
TTTCAGCAGCACTGGGGGCAGTCAAGGTCGCGGCCACATTCCAGGTGATGAGGACAATAGCGACGAAGAGGGTGGCTGCTGCCAGCCAGCGCCACGCCACTTTCTGGGGAAGAATACGCATACTGCCAGCGTTTTTTTGTTGGCGGAGCGCGCTACGCACCCGTTTTTGCAACTCTAGTGGAGCTTTGTAAGCAAGAGAATTTGACTGGATCGCATCGTGTACCAACTGACGATTTTTGTGACTCTGAGCACAGCTTGAGCACTCTCGTAAGTGTTTTTCGATTGCCAGGTTGTTCACCAGGTCCAACTCCCCATCGAGATAGCCATCAATGAGGCTTTGTACACGATCACAATTCAAAGAGAGACTCCTTGTTTTGATAGTGAGCCAGATAGTGTTGCAGCCTTTTGCGCGCACGAGCAAGGCGTGACATGACGGTACCCAGAGGTATTGCCAGGATGGTTGCAATCTCTTTATATGATAAACCTTCTAGTTCACGTAGCACAATCACCTCACGGAACTCGACCGATAAGTCCTCTACAGCCTCTTTGAGCACTTGCCTTTGTAGATTTCGCAGTAGCAGGTCTTCGGGGCTGTCAGATTCGTCATCCGTACTATGGAGTTCTTCGTCAAAAACTGCCGCAGTTTCGTATTTCTGTTGTTGTTGCCTCCATGTGTAGTAGGTATTGCGCACGATAGCTAGCAGCCAGGGACGACTATCGTTACCGTGCAGACTATCAAAAAATTTATAAGCGCGCAAGCATGCCTCTTGCACAACGTCGTCCGCATCCTGATCGTTGCGTGTTAGCCAGCGTGCTAGATTATAGGCGGCGTCCAGATGCGGTAAGACGCATTGTTCAAAGCGCTTGAGTTTATGCTGATCTCGCAACCGTGCATCCTTCTATGATAATGAGGAACGCTGCTCTGCCTGTGCTGTTCTCAATGGTCGCTAAGCGTTGCGAGGAAAACGGATTTCCCACCATTTACTACGATAACAGGTAACACATCTACTTGTGCCGGATGCTCATCGAGCAACATGGTGGTCAGATAGGGGTCTAAAGTCATCCTGAGCAGGGCACGACCTTCTGGTTAACCTTGTCCATTCGGCCACCGAAATGAGCATTTGACTTTGGTTCGTCCCGCTAACCCACAGTTTAGAAGAGCGTGTGCTGGCCGAGGTCCTGCCCGTGCAAGATCGTGACCGTTGTATATGAGGGCTGCTGTTCCATTCCGTTGCGCCCCTTTCGGGCGTGGTCTTAGTTGAATTTCTCCTCGGTCTCGCGCCTGCGCGTTCGCATGGAAATGATGGTGCGCAGGGCTTCGCAAAAGTCGCTGCACGCGCTGACTGCTCGCGCCACAGGCGCTCACAGGGAGAGGAAGGTGCTGGCTGTGGGCTGTGCCCACAGCCAGCACCTTCCTCTCCCCAACGGCTCGCAAGCGAGCCGTTCAGAATGAAAAGACAACTTTTGCGAAGCCCTGTGATGGTGCGACTACCCAGTTGCTCAAGCCCGAGAAAGCTGATAAGATAGACCTATCATCTTCGAGAGGAGACGCGGTTCATGAAAGACACCGATTCGCGTGCGCTTTACCTCGATCCCAAGTACCGCTTCCTGGAGCGGCGCAAGACGCTGGCGGCACGCCCCGATGTCGAGCAACTCGCCAATGACATTCGTCATCACATCGCTGCTGCCCAAACCGAGCAGCTACGTACCCTCCTTCACGCTGAGTATCCTGCTGACCTTGCCGACGCTCTGTTTTTTCTCAACGATACCGAGGACAAGACGGTCTTCGATTTGCTTGACCCAGCAGAAGCGGCTGAGTTACTCGATGAAGTCGATACGCAGACGATGCGTCGCCTCGCGGCTGGCTGTGAACCAGAGCGATTAGCAGCCATTCTGGGTGAACTGCCGCCCGACGAGGCGGCCAATATTGCAGGCATCCTGCAAGGGAACGCACGGGAGCGCGTCCTGGCCCTCTTACCAGAAGCCTCCGCCTCGACCATCCGCACGCTTCTGGCCTACACAAAGGAAAGTGCTGGCGGCATCATGACCCCAAGGTTCGTCGCCATCTCTGAAGCTGCTACCCAGGCTGAAGCCGTCCAGGCGTTCGTCAACACCCCGAACGCCGAACACCAGTTCTACATCTATGCGCTCGACGAGCAAGGCGCGCTAGTGGGAGTCCTTGACCTGCGGCAACTATTACGCGCTCCAGCTTCCACTCGTATTGGCGACATCATGGTCACAGAGGTGTTGCATGTGCCACCCGACATGGATCAGGAGCAAGTGTCCCACCTCTTCTCACGCTATGATTTGTTGATGCTGCCAGTCGTCGAGTCAGGTACCAATAAACTGCTCGGCGTGATTACGGCTGATGATGTGATTGATGTGATTGAATACGAAGGCACCGAAGATGCCATGCGCACTGCCGGTTCAGACGCCGAAGAGTTAGAGCGGCGCTCTCCCACCCGCATTGCCCTGTTGCGCTTGCCATGGATCATGGCGACGATGTTTATTGAACTGCTGGCGGGAGTGGTGATCCATGTGTTTGATAGCACTCTGACGCAGGTCATTCTATTGGCTTCTTTTATGCCCATCATCTCTGCCATTAGCGGCAATACGGGCTTACAATCGGCGACCATTATCGTGCGTGGGCTGTCCACCGGTCAGGTCCGTCTCACGCGCTGGCAATCGGCGGTGCTCAGGCAAGTGAAGACGACGCTCATTCTAGGAGCCGCCGCAGGACTTGTGCTCAGCGTGGTGGGAGCCATCTGGGATGGCAAGTTGGCGTTTGGCCTGATCATCTTCGTGGGAATGTTTATGGCGGTTAACATTGCGGGCGTCGTGGGCACGGTCGTTCCTCTCATCTCCAAGTCTCTGGGCTTTGATCCGGCCCTCACCTCCGGTCCCTTTGAAACGGCCTTCCAGGATGTGGTAGGTATCAGCATCTTCCTGGGCATTGCTACGGCGCTGATCAAGTTTCTGCTCTAGTGGGGTGCTTATTTCATCTTGAACAAATTGCACTCCTGGGGCCGTTTTCTTGTTGATGTCTGATGAATCAAGGGAAACATCTGAGTATGGACAAGGAAGGGCAGGCGATAAGTCTACACCTCCCCCACAAAAAGAAACGCCCTCTCTGATGCAAGGGCATTACGTCTACATCGTGCAATGCCGCGATGGTTCACTGTATACCGGCTATGCTCAGGATGTGCCGCAGCGGATAGCCGCCCATAACGCTGGCATTGGAGCAAAGTATACGCGTGGGCGCGGACCGGTAGTGCTGCTGGCATGCTGGTTATGTGAGAGTAGAAGGGAGGCCTTGCGAGCAGAGTACGCCATCAAACGGCTCTCACGAGTCCAGAAATGGCGCCTGATCGAAGGGCGTCTGCCTCTTCCCCAGGCAATCCTCGCAACACGGTGCAGGTGAACGGTTCTGCTCGCCTCGTTGTTCACATCGCCTTATAGGCTCTGTTTGCCCTGTCCCGGCGAGATATCGTTCTCGGGAGGAGCATCGGTCTCTTGACCAGGCAACGCCCTCAAGGCGGTGAGCCGCTCGCGGGTGGCCAGCGCGCGTTGGGAGAGCGCAAGCGCTTCCTGGTGGTGTCCCTGCTGCTTCCGCAACACGGGATCGGCAAAAACCCGTTGACGCTCGATTCCACTGCACATGACTACGAGGGATACATCCTGATCACGAACATCTGCGAGGATCGTCTCCCCAGGCAAGCCGCTGTGTACCTGTGTTTCCGTAGGCACGCCCGCTAAATCCGTGGAACTGGCCACTTTCTGCAAGTAATCGGCGGCATTAGCGAGAGCGGCATCCATCGATTCCTCGCTTAAACCAACCGGCGGCATCATAAAGGTTCCGCTCTCCAGCGGATAAGAGACCACGCGAATAAACTTGATTGAGCTGCCTGTGTTTCGTGCTATACGTGCCGCTACCGGGATCGCGCTTTCTGCTCGCTCTGAGCCGTCTAGAGGGACGAGGATACGTTTGAACATCGCCTGTTCTCCTTTCAATTCCGTGTTCCTGGGTGGTGGATCTGGGCAGGGGCAAGCCCCGCCCCAACAATTTATTTCGCGTATTCTACCAAAACAATCAAGCCACCCATCTGATCTGCGCTCTGGCCTGGATTCATCAGGTGCGTGAGAATATGGCAGTGGAATGGATAGATGCTGCCAGGAGCGGCCCAGGCGTTGAATACCAGGTCATAGGTCTCTCCGGGAGCCACCTGGACGGTGTCTTTCTGGATTGGCTGGGCCATTGTGCGACCATCCTCGGCAACAATATTGAAGAAATGTCCATGTAAGTGCATAGGGTGTATCATTTCACTGGCACCAATCAGCCGGATACGAACCGTCTGACCATGCTTGACATTGATTGGCTGGGTGTCAGGATAGCTCTTGCCGTTAATGACGAAGTAGCCGCCTAGCTCACTGATGAATTCCGTATACTCGACATCGGCCTTAGGTTCTCGCAGCGCCTCAGGGCTACCTGGACGAGGATCGACGATGAACGCACCATAGAAGCCGCCCATGACCTGGGTAACGTCATTGTCGTGACTATGATACCAGTGCGTTCCTGCATCTTCGGGATTGACCGTAAAATCATAGGTATACTGCTGTCCAGGCTCAATCGGTTTCTGTCCAACGCCCGGCACGCCATCCACGCTGCTCGGCAATTGCAGCCCATGCCAGTGCATCGAAGTTGATTGCGGCAGGTGGTTGATCAACGTAATACGGACGTGATCGCCGCCGGTAACACGGATCATGGGTCCAGGTACGGTTCCATCAATCGTCCAGGCCAGCACACGCTGCCCCTTGACCGGCTCCCACATTACCTGCTGAGCCGTTAACGTGAAGTGCTTGGCGCCGTCAGGGTCCACCACGTACTTTGCTAGCTGGTTCCCATAGCTCTGGGTCGCATTCGGGACATTGGCGGTTGGGGTTATTGCTGTGTCCCCCATCGATGAACTCGATGAGCTACCCGTTGAGTTGCTACTGGTTTTCTCCCAAGTATACTCCTCCTTCTTCTCACCTGACAGTCAGATCACGAGTACCGACAAGGGGAACGATGGAACCTCGAGGCTCAACCAAGGAGGATAAAAACATGGTACAGAAATGCAGATTTTTGATGAGGCAATGCATTGGAGGTAGTTAACTTTCGACAGCTCTGCCCTTGACTGCCCGCCAAAAGTCCGCTAAAAGCCCGCTAAAAGCCCTCGTCAACGTGTGGATTTTCAGCTATCCTCTGATCAGTGATCGACCATGCCGATGTCGTACACAACCATAGTCCATATGAAAATCGCCAGCCAAGAGCTTGCTACTATGCTAACAGTGAGCTTTCATTTGCTGATACTCTGGCACGAGGCAAAAGAGGCGGTTCTCTAGCAAGATGGGGAGTTTGAGTATGTCAAATGTACGACCGATCTTTCGTGATGCTGCTATCAAATACTATATGCAGAGCC
>DASRHT010000042.1:0-46390 GCA_035650355.1 Ktedonobacteraceae bacterium | reverse complement strand
CACCGATGCTCGATGGACTATCCTTCTTTAACAGTATCATCTGCTTCCATCGGTTGATAGAACATTATCGATTGTAGACCCATCTATATTAATGCTAGGTTGCTGATGTGAAGTAGCCTTGTTTCAGACTCATCTATCCCTACTCTCATTGTTTGCTGATACCCTGCTGCGATCAGGAGAAAGAAGGGTAGCGCGATAGGTGAACCATTCAAGGACGGCGAAGTTCCTTCTGGAGGAAACTTATTTGCTTATTTAAAGAAAGGGAAATACTATGACTCACTTTGTTCGCAAGCTGATCGTAGCCTGCCTTCCTCTTCTCCTCCTGGCAACGTGGGTTATGCCGGCTCAAGCTGCCTCTGGCGCAAAAGTGAAGCCGCACCGACCCCAGGTGCCTCTGTGCGTCGTTCACTCGAACGGACCTACAGTCGAGTCGGGCGAAGGCGTGAACGAGTCGAGCGTCGCCGACATCATTCAAGTCGAGTGCCGACCGATCTTCAGCCAGCAGAGCGTGACCATCGATGCATCGCAGCTCTTCTTCCAGTGCCGGGGTAATCTATTCTGGCTTTCGCCTGCCGCTACAACGCTCGTTGGTCCGTTTGCGCAATTCACAGTAGCACTCGATAACGACGGCAACGCCACGGCAGTAGTCTTTGGTGGGCCTTCCTGCGCGGCAGCCACCGCCAGGATTTTCGCCAGCCTGAATGCTCCGCCTTTCCCGACGGCATCAACTACCTTTACCATCCTGCCGCCGCAGAACACCCCACATGGTGTATTTGCTTCCCCAAGGAGCGAAGTTGAGGATGCCATCTTCTCTAGCGTTGCCACCGTCGTGCAGGTCGAGTTCTCGCCCGTACAGGCCGAGCGATTCGTGACCCTCCAGTCGCAGGAGCTGTTCGCCCGTTGCGCTGGCTTTTTTAGTCTTATATGGTTTAGCCTAACGGGAACGATCTTAGCGATAGGCCCCGAGGCCGTAGTGCAGCTTGATAACAACGGCAACGCGTTCGCAGTGGTCGTAGGCACCCCCTCCTGTGCTGCAGGAACGTCCACGATCACGGCTGAATTGCAGACCGTCCCGTACACGACCTTCTCGACGAACTTCACGATTCTCTCGCCGCGACCGACGATCTAAGATACGGCTGGCGAGATGAAATATCCTCTAGCATGATATGCTCTCACACGTCATGCTAGAGGACGTGAACCTTCTCTTTTTTTTAATCACTGGATGCGAAGCCTATTGCTTTGGCAAAGGAAGGTCGGCGCTAAAGCGGACGCGATAAATCTGGTCGCTACGAAGCCGAGCACCGAGGTCGAACGCCGAAGCCGAACATCGAGGGCGAACGCCATTGTGTGCAAAGCCTATTTCTTCAGCATGGGAAGATTCATTCCCTCGTCACGGGTGCGATGGAAGCCTGCTGTCTCCTTGATGCCACCTTCCGGGTAAACGATTTTTGCCTCGCGCTCTGGCAACAGGCTGGCAACCTCTTTCAGGACGGCATCGAGGAACTGATCTTCCGGCACCGTTCTGATGACTTCGCCTTTGCGGAAAATCACGCCCTTGCCTTTGCCGCCCGCCAGACCCACGTCGGCGTCACGCGACTCGCCCGGGCCGTTGACGACACAGCCCATTACGGCGACGTGAATAGGAGTCTGTACCTTCGCAAGACGCTTTTCAACCTCGTTGGCAACGCCGATGACATCGATCTCGACGCGTCCGCAGGAGGGGCAGGAGACGAAAGTGACGCCGCGATTGCGCAATTCGAGCGAGCGCAAGATCTCATAGGCCACCGGAATCTCTTCCTCCGGCTCGGCGCTCAGACTGACGCGAATGGTATCGCCGATCCCTTCGGCTAGCAGCAAACCCAGGCCAACCGACGACTTGACAGCGCCCGTTACCAGCGTGCCCGCCTCGGTAATACCGAGGTGCAACGGATAGTCCGAGCGCTGGGAGAAGCGGCGATAGGCTTCTACCGCAGTCAGTACGGTTGAGGATTTGAGCGAGACAGCTATTTCGTGATAGTCCATTTCCTCGCACCAGCTAATATACTCCAGGGCCTTATTTACCATGCGCTCGGCAAGCGCCTCGCGTTCTTTGCGCCGCGCTTCAGCGGGATCGGTGCGCTCTAATACGCCATCGTCGCGTAGTCGCACCTGGATACGCTGCATCTGCGCCTGCTTATCCAGGGCATCAATTGAACCCGAGTTGACGCCGATACGCATAGCAATGCCACGCTCTTTGGCCGCCACGACGATCTGTTCCAACGATTTACGCCCGTTGAGCAAATTGCCCGGATTGATGCGCACTTTATCGATCCCCTGGCGGATCGCCTCCAGAGCCAGGGCGGGATTATAGTGAATATCGGCAACCAGCGGGATATGAATACGCTTTTTAATTTCGCCCAGCACGACCGCATCTTCCATCTCTGGCACAGCCACGCGCACAATTTCGCAACCGACATCTTCCAGCCGATAGATTTGCGCCAACGTGCTCTCCACATCCCGCGTGTATGTTGTCGTCATAGATTGCACGGCGATTGGCGCATCTCCACCAATTGCTACATTACCAACATGAATCTGTCGAGTTTTCCTTCGCATAACACCTGATACTCCAAATTTGCTCCACTTAGTATCTAATGTATTTTCACTTGACATCCTCAAGTGTGATGGTATACTTCCCTTCAAAGGGAGGCGGCAGAGCTGAGGCTCCCACGATGAATCGGGGAGCTACAACCCGCTTGAGGGATTGAAACCTAATGAAAAATGTCATGGATGGTGATCACCACCATTAAAGTGAGTAACACAGCCATCCCAATAAAATTGATGAAGCCCTCGCGCTCCGGCTTCAGCCGCTTGCCACCACGCAGCACTTCGATCAACACCAGGACGATACGTCCGCCATCCAGAGCAGGGAACGGCAATATGTTAATAATCGCCAGGTTCAGGCTCAGGATCGCGGTCAGGTTCAGCACGGTCCACCACCCCAGGTACACCGCATTTTGCGCCGTTTCTCCGGTGAGCTGCACGATCCCCACCGGTCCCACAATCTGAGGATGGATCGCGCCTACAACCATCTGCCCAATAGTGCCGATAAAGTCGGATGTGACCTGATACGTCTGCACAATACCTTTGAATGGGGCCTGCCAGACCGGCGAGCTAACAAAAACGACGTTGGCCGAGATCCCCAGATGCCCCTGGCCGGTAGGTGGATTTACCAGCGCATTGACCGTCACCGCGATAGGTGCAGCCTGACCGGGACGCTGGATCATCACATGCACAGGCATAGTTGTATGTTGATTATTATCGGCCTGGGCCTCCTGATTAACCAGCGTCACCACATCGCTAAAATGACTGACGGGCTGCCCATTAATAGCAATGATCATATCAGCGGCCCGTAAGCCTGCCGCCTCCGCAGGGGAGCCGGGGACTACCTCGCCGATCAGCGAGCGGGTATCGGTAACGGGATCGCCCAGGGTGTAGATAATGGTGAACAGCACCATCGCCAGCAGAATATTCATCGTGACCCCGGCCACCAGCACAATGATGCGCTTGGTCGCTGATTTAGCGGCGAAGCTCTGCGGATCGTAATTGCCATCAGGGTCATGGACATCGCCATTTTCACCCGGCATACGCACAAAGCCACCAATAGGGAGCAGATTGATCGAGTAAATGGTATGGCTAGAAGCTGGTTTCTCGAAAGTACTCGCCCCACCGCTCGTTCCGCCAAAGGGCGTTTGCGTTCCAGCAGCGTCTCTATCGCGACCTCGCCCAAACCAGAGAACCTCCCAACCACCCTCATCGCGCTTACGAAAGCCGACCAGCGCGGGCGGAAAGCCCAGGCCGAATTCTTCTACCCGGATGCCGGCCCATTTCGCCGTGATAAAGTGTCCAAACTCATGCACAAGTACCAGCAGGCCAAAAACCGGGATGGCGGCGAGTAAGTACCAGTTGTTCATCCTTAATATTCCTTTACTTCTCTGATAATGAGAGATGTCATAGCGCGAGTAATCCAGGTAAGCCAGTCTCAAAGGGCTACGCACAATGTCTGCACAATTCTCGCACCGTTCTGCGCGCCCAGGAACACGCCTCCAGGGCGGTCGCAACGTCGGGCTGCTCCACCGATTGATGGCGCTCAAGCACCGTCTCAATCAGTTCCGCTATCTTTAAATACCCGATGTGACCGGCCAGGAAAAGCTCTACCGCTTCCTCATCGGCCCCAACCAGGGCACAGGGATACGTTCCGCCCCGCCTGCCAGCTTCTACCGCAAGACGGAAGCAGGGAAAAAGGTCTTTATCCAGGCTCTCAAAGCGCAGGCAGGCTACATCCGTCCAGCTCAGCTCCCGAATAAGGCCGGTTGGCGTCGTATCGAGCCGGGCAGGATAAGCCAGCGCATGCATGATCGGCAGATGCATACTTGGCAGACTCGCCTGCATCTTAATCGAGCCATCTACGAATTCCACCATCGAATGAATAATGCTCTCCGGGTGAATGACCACATCGATGCGGTCATATGGTACGTCAAAGAGCCAGTGGGCTTCAATCACTTCCAGGGCCTTATTCATCAAGGTCGCCGAATCTATGGTAATTTTCGGTCCCATGCGCCAGGTTGGGTGAGCCAGGGCCTGTTCGGGGGTTACAGTGTGTAATTGTTCAACGGTTGCCTTCCGAAATGGGCCGCCCGATGCCGTCAGCAGCAAGCGATGAACCTCGCTCCGGGTTTCCCCGCGCAGGCATTGCCAGATGGCGCTATGCTCGCTATCAACGGGGAGAAGCGCCACTCCGGCACGCTGGGCCGCTCGCATCATCAGATGACCAGCCATGACCAGCGTCTCTTTATTTGCCAGCGCGATAGTTTTGCCAGCGCCGATAGCAGCCAGCGTCGGCTTCAGCCCCATCAGCCCGGAGGTTGCAGCCACCACAATATCTACGTCCGCGTGAGTCGCAGCTTCCAGCAAGCCTTGCTCACCGATAATCACGCCGGGCAGAACCGCGCGCGCACTCTCTTCTACCTCGCGTGTCTCCGCGAAGCAGCTAACCAACGCAGGTTTGAACTCTTCCATTTGTCGGGCCAGCAATTGCACGTTGCTGCGCGCCGCCAGAGCAATTATTTGAAAATGGTCGGGGAATTGCCGCACGATGTCTAGCGTTTGCCGACCAATAGAACCTGTACTTCCAAGCAATGCAATACGTTTCGGGAATCCGGTCATATGTCTATATCCACGGGGCAATTATTTCGCCTGCCCGCCAGCAAATGTTGATGTACTTCTCTTTGCAGATTATAGCACCGATAGCTTAAAATATTGCTAAACATAGACTAAATTATCGTCCATCCTGGATAAGAAAACAACATAGCCCCCACCTACATCCCCACTAACTGAGCAAAAACATACACGACGATGACCGCGAAGAGCAAGCTATCGACCCGGTCAAGCATACCACCGTGACCAGGCATGAGCTGGCCGCTATCCTTCACATGCGTCTGGCGCTTAATTAGCGACTCCGCGAGATCCCCCAACACAGCGGCGATGCCGATCAGGATGCCCAGCACAACCGCCAGATACCAGGGTACGCCAAGAGGCTTGACGGTCAGAAGCAGCCCTGCCGCGATGGAGAGAACAAAGCCGCCAAGCACCCCCTCCCACGTTTTAGCGGGGCTGATCCGTGGCGCCAGCTTATGCCTGCCCCAGTAGCGCCCGCTAAAAAACGCCGCCGAGTCAAAGCCCCAGACGCCTAATAGCACGACGAGCAGCCACCAGGCGCCGCGCGGCAAGACGATCCAGGCCCTGTCTGGTGCTAGCAGCATTCCAGATTCTGAGCCCCGTAACAATAAAAAGAAACTCATGGACCATCCCAGATAAATGGATATGGCCAGGGTAAGAGCCCAGTCAATCATGGCCCCATCAAGTTTCTGACGGAAAAATAGCCAGGGGAAAGAGACGAGCAGCGAACCACCCAACCCTATTTCAAGAATCAAAAGACGCCATTGCGGCAACATAGCCGCAACCAGAAAGAGGATGCTCAGCCCAAAGCTGACCCATATTAACGGGTGATAGCCACCATGCAAGAGCATGGTATGTAGCTCAAGGGTGCCTAGTATTACCACAAACACGGTTGCAGCAAACGCAACCCAACCACCAAACCAGACAAATATCAGCACGACAGGGATAGCGACAAGCGCGGTCAGCCAACGCTGGCGGACCGACTGACCCTGAGCGCCTGCTCTCTGGGGGTCTGGTGAACCCGTTTCTCTATCCTGCTCATTTGCGCCTTGCAAACAATCTATTTCCTCTATAGAGTGTATTTCTCGCGTACATTATAGCATATGGCTTTCGCTGGTGGGCGGGCGCAACACCTCCTGGGCGAATGCAAGGCCCATCGCGAGAACGCATGGGCGAGCACAGGACCCGCCCCTACCGGGTGGTCACTAAACGACCAAATTTGCGCTGGCGCTGACGATAGCTGTCCAGGGCCGCGAGCAAGTCCTCCCGCCCAAAATCGGGCCAGAGCGTCGGGGTGGCATAGTACTCGCTGTAGGCGGATTGCCACAAGAGGAAATTGCTGACGCGCATCTCACCCGCCGTTCGAATGACCAGATCGGGATCTGGCAAATCTCGGGTATAGAGATACGAGGCCAGCAACTCTTCGGTGATAGCCTCCGCGCAATGCCCATCTGCGATGATCTGCCGGACGGCATCCACCAGTTCGGTCCGTCCACCGTAGTTAAAGCATACGTTCAGGCCAATACGAGTATTGTTACGGGTCAACTCGATAGAGTCCCGAACGGCCTTTTGAATATCAGGGGAGAGATCCTGTAAACGTCCAAGATGGCGCAAACGCACCCCGTCGCGATGGAGCTTCTCTAGATCTGAGCGTATAGTTTCCCAGAACAGGCGCATCAATCCATTGACCTCTGCTCGTGGCCTGCCCCAGTTCTCGGTAGAGAAAGCGTACACGCTAAGCATTTCAATATTCTCATCAGTGGCACACTCAACGACCCGGCGCAGAGCTGCCACTCCTGCCTTGTGACCCGCCAGACGGGGCAGGTGCCGCTGCGTTGCCCAGCGCCCATTGCCATCCATGATGATGGCAACATGACGCACTGGCACTGATTGCTCAGGTGCAACGGGGTGTGTTTGCGGAGAATTACTCTCTTTCTCCTTTGAGGATGAAAAGAGATTCTGCATCTTGGACAACGTTAGACCTCCAAAATCTCCAGTTCCTTATGTTTCCCGACCTTGTCCATCTCTTCAATGTAACGGTCGGTGAGCTTCTGTAGCCGCTCGGTGCTACGTTTCAGCTCATCTTCGGAAACTTCTTTCTTTTTCTCACGGTCACGCAACTTATCCTGCACATCTCGACGAACGTTGCGGACCGCGACTTTATGCTCGTCCAGCTTCTTGTGAAGCATCTTCACAAGGTCGCGTCTGCGCTCCTCGTTCATCGGAGGAATATTCAGGCGGATCACTTGCCCATCATTGTTAGGATTAATCCCCAAATCGGACTTCTGGATCGCTTTTTCGATATCGGTTAGCATCTTCCGATCCCAGGGCTGGATCACCAGGAGGCGAGCTTCTGGAACAGAGATACTGGCAACCTGATTGATCGGTGTTGGAGCGCCATAATAATCCACCATAATGCGCTCAACCAGAGCAGAGCTTGCCCGCCCGGTCCGAATCGCGCCCAGGTCTTGTCTTAAAGCCTCCACTGCTCTCTGCATGCGCCGTTCTGCATCGGCAAATAAATCTGCTGTCATCCAAACCTCCAATGTGGATACTGTTGCTCTCGTCTCGGTGCGGGAAGATGATACAGTCCCTGGTCAGGGAGCCACATACTGCAATCGCACCGCCAGACAGGGTTTCTTACCCGTCTGAGACGAGTGTACCACACTTTTCGCCACGTACGATGGCTTCCAATGCTCCATGCTGATGTAAATTAAACACGATAATGGGCATGTGGTTATCTTTACAGAGCGAGAGTGCAGTGCTATCCATGACTTTTAACTCCATGTTCAAGGCCCGCATATAGCTAAGCTCTTCAAACTTGCACGCACGCGGATTTTGCATAGGGTCATCGTCGTAGATACCGTCCACTTTGGTCGCTTTGAGCAGCACCTGCGCATTCAGTTCGACAGCACGCAACGCTGCCGCTGTATCGGTCGTGAAAAACGGATTCCCGCTTCCCGCCGCCAGAATGACAACGCGATCTTTCTCCAGATGACGAACCGCACGCCTGCGGATAAATGGTTCAGCCACAGGCGGCATTTCAATGGCGGTTTGCACGCGAGTATCTATCTCCAGTTTTTCCATTGCATCCTGCATCACCAGCGAATTCATGACCGTTGCCAGCATCCCAACATAATCGGCTGTGGCCCGGTCTATGCCTGTCGAAGCGGCATCAGCGCCTCGCCAGATATTGCCACCGCCGATCACCAATGCCACCTCTACCCCCAGACTATGCACGCTCTTCACCTCGCTCGCAATGCGCCGGACCGTTTCAGCATCAATCCCATATCCCTGGGGGCCCAGGGCTTCTCCACTTAGCTTGAGCAGGATACGCCGATATTTTAGCTGACCAACCATGAGACCCTCCCTTACCCTATACGTAACCACGGAGAACTCGTCTACTTCTTCCACGCTCAACTAGCCCGTTGAGATATATCACCGGGCCGTGCCTTGCAGGAGACAGCTACTCCTCACCCAGAGCAAAGCGACTAAAGCGCCGCACCACGATATTCTCGCCCGTCTCTGCAATCACTTTGCGCACAAGATCACCAACGACTGTAGACTCATCCTTGACCCACGGCTGCATCAGTAGCACCTGCTCACTCATGACTTTTTTGAATTTATTCTCGACCACTTCTTCCCGCCTGGCCTGCGGAACCCTTTCCATTGATGGCTCTTCCAGAATCTCTTTCCGCGTCTTCTCAACGATGTCGGCGGGCACATCCTCCAGGCTAATATATTTAGGAGCTACGCCAACGATTTGCAGCGCCAGCTCATTGGCAAGTTGGCGAAAGCCCTCGCTGCGCGCCACAAAGTCCGTGCTACAGTTCAGTTCGAGCAACACGCCCACGCGGTTATTGTGATGGACATAGGAGAAGACGCCGCCCTCTTTGGTTTCGCGTCCTGCCGCCATCATTTTTTCTGCCTTGCGGTCGCTCCTGGCCTCCAGAATCTTGATCGCTTCTTCCCAGGACTGAGCCTCGGTCAGCGCGTTTTTACAATCTGCGAAAGTTGCACCCGTCTCCTCACGCAGTTTCTTTACATCAGTAGCAGCGAAGTTCATTGCGTTGTTTCTCCTCAATTTCATCAGTTATGATACTCAGATAGCAAGGACAGTTCAACAGCCTCTGTCCATCCTTTTTGGTTTCTGAGTGCTTGACAAATGTGTATGTAGCCGGTGACCCGATTTTGAGCGTGACCCGGCAAGCGATTCTACAGGAAAAGGGGAGGTCGGAGGCGAATCGCCTCTTAACCTCCCGTCAAACAAATGTCTATTTCGTTAGAGAGACTCTTTGGCGACCAGCTCTGGTTCCGCATTCGTAGACAATGACTCAGCAGCTTCGGGGGCCGCGGGCGCAGGCAACACCAATTCTGCGGTCTCCGCTGGAGCTTCAAGCGCCAGAGGCTCCTCGGTCTCGGTTGGCTCAGTATCCTTCTGCTGGGCCTCCAGTTCGCGACGACCCTCTATAACAGCATCAGCGATCTTAGCACAGAGCAAACGAACGGCCCGAATAGCGTCATCATTGGCGGGAATGGGATAATCCATCTCATCGGGATCGCAGTTGGTATCGGCCAGCGCGATAATAGGAATTTCCAGGCGACGAGCTTCTAATACAGCGGTACGCTCTTTACGGGTATCGATAATGAAAATGGCATTCGGCAGGCGGCGCATATCTTTGATGCCACCTAGAATACGCTCAAGGCGCACCATATCATCCTGTAAATGCTGTACTTCTTTTTTAGGTAGCCGCTCAAAGTCACCGCGATCCCGGCGCGCTTCCAGGTCTCGCAGGTAGCGGATACGAGACTGAATGGTCTGGAAGTTGGTCAACATGCCACCCAGCCAGCGCTGGTTGACGTAATACATACCGCAGCGTTTCGCCTCTTCCGCTACGGCCTCCTGGGCCTGCTTCTTTGTGCCAACGAAGAGAATGGTGCCACCGCTGGCTACCAGTTGCTCAACGAACTTGTACGCCTCGTTGAGACGCGTTACCGTCTGTTGCAGGTCAATGATATGGATGCCATTGCGGTCCATAAAGATGAACTGCTGCATCTTGGGGTTCCAGCGCCGGGTCTGATGCCCAAAATGGACGCCAGCCTCTAAAAGTTGTTTCATAGAAATGATGTTTGCCAAAAAACGGACCTCCCTTGATCCTCCGCCCCCTTGCTGATGGCGTCAGGGTCCCCCTGGTCATGTATTTCGGACCCCAGGGTTGCCGCCTCTGTGGAGGGCGTGTGTACTTAATAGAATTTCTCGCACGAGACAGCGCGAGAGGCAATCTCCCGTTGCCACGCAAGTATAGCATAGAGAAGGCCCGGACGCAAGAAAAATAGCCACTGGTTCTCTCCCCCTCTATTTTTGCCTGCCAGACCTTTGCAATAACGTGCCATATTCTATTATAATTGCTACAGATGAAATGTAGCAGGGAAGAGGAACGAGATGCGGGAGAGAATACAGCATTATCGCGTACAACTGGTGTCTTATGACGCTCTAAAAATGCCTTTCTGGCCCTTACCGGCTCGCATACCAAGCCCCAGCCCGACTCCTCTCGCCTACCTCTTGCGTCTGCGCAGGCGCATTCCACATAAGATTCATCTTGTACGCATAGGACCATAAAAACCATATTACCGCTTGCTTCTTGAACGCTCACGTATAGTATAAAGTGTACATATTTATGGCTAACCAGCCATCGTATTTTTATGGCTCATAGTCATAGCATTTTCAGGGGTAGCAGAAGTAGAAAGGGGTTAAACACACATGGTAAACATTTTAATTGTCGATGATCATTCTCTTATGCGCCGCGCCGTGCGGGAAGTGATTGAAAAAGAGAGCGACCTGTCAGTGATAGCGGAAGCCGCCAACGGTATGGAGGCAGAGACCCAGGCGCAACGCACGCAGCCCGATGTGATCCTGATGGATCTGGATATGCCCGATTGCAGCGGCTTTGAGGCGACCGAACGTGTGCTGGCCTGCTCTCCCAATTCTCGCGTGGTCATTTTCTCAGCTTCTCATCAAGAACAATATGTCTTTCAGGCCATCCAACGCGGAGCAATGGGCTATATCACTAAAGATATCGAACCGGATGCCCTGGTGCATGCCATTCGCTGTGCGGCTCGCAACGATCTGTGCATCTCAGGCACCCTTGCCGCGCAAGTGCTGGCTCACCTGCGCACCCTCTGGCAAAATCAGGCGCTACATGCTGCCAAAACGTCTTCTGCGGCCATTGCTTACCGGACCCCCCGCCGCTCGGCCTCTCCACTTGGACCGGTCATAGCACCTCTAGATGGGCAGCCAGCTCCCTCCAATACGCCGCGCCCGCTCACCGGACGGGAACGCGAAATCCTTGACCTGATGCGTAAAGGTCGCAAAAATCGCGAGATTGCCGGAGAACTCTGTATTGCCGAGTCAACCGTGCATAAACACGTACAAAATATCTTCGAGAAATTGCATGCCCGTAACCGCACTGAGGCAATTTATCTTACTAGCGTTGAAGGATAGCACCTGGTTCTATATGATACAATACGTTATGTCGATAACGAAACTCAGCCGCGTAGGAATGCGAACGTGCGAGAAAAACGATCACCGGGCCAGCAAACGAGCGGTTCACAGCCGACGGAGAGCAAAGCAACCTTTCTGGCCCAAAGTGATATCTTCCGGCATCTTAATCCAGATGAGATCAACGAGCTTGATCGCATCACTACGATGATCACCTGTTCGCCAGGGCGTGTGCTGTTTCGCCCTGGCGAAACGGGTACGACCGTTTTTTTATTGAGATCCGGGCGCGTGCAGTTATATCATCTCTCAGCCGATGGCCGCAAGCTGATCACAGCGACGCTAGAGGCTGGCGCCTGCTTCGGCGAAATGCCATTAACCGGTCTGCCAACCCATCATAGTTTCGCCGAAGTGACAGAGGCATCGCTCGTTTATCTGATCAACAGACACGATATGGAGCTGCTGCTGCGTCGCAACCCGAATAGCATGCTTGCACTTCTGCGGCTGGTCGGGCAGCGTTTTGCCCACATTGAGGAGCAATTGACCGATACCGCCTTCAAAGGCACACCGGCGCGTCTGGCCGCCCTCCTCCTGCAACTGGCGAATTCTCGGACACAAAAAGATGGGAAAAGGGCGCTGGTCGTTGAGGGGCTCAGCCATGAAGAACTGGCCGACCGCCTGGGCCTGTATCGCGAAACCGTAAGCGCTGCGTTGCGGGAACTGAAGGATGCCGGTGCTATTGAACTGGGACGGAAGCATATCACGATTAGCAAGTCGTCCCTCCTCGAAGAAGTGGCCTCGTCAGGAGGAAAAGGCGGACGCATATAATAACACATATAAGGGATACTGATGATTATCCAGGCACAAAATGTTACAAAAATCTATCGCACCGGGCCATTTCACGTTGAGGCGCTCAGCCAGGTTAACCTGGAGGTCTCGCAAGGAGAAATGGTCGCGATCATGGGCCAGAGCGGTTGCGGCAAAACGACCCTGCTTAACTGTCTTTCCGGTTTAGACACGATTGATGAGGGAGACATTTTCATCCGCGGCGAAAATTTACGCGATCTGAGCGATAATGAGCGCACCACCTACCGCGCCCGCCACATGGGCTTTATCTTCCAGGATTTTAACTTGCTCCCCGTTTTGACAGCGGTGGAAAATGTCGAATTGCCAATGCTTGTCTCGAAGGTTCCCACGCGCAAAGCTCGCGAACGAGCGTTGGAGATGCTCGAACTGGTCGGTCTCTCAGATAGAGCGCACCACCGCCCGGCGGAGCTCTCCGGGGGCCAGCGCCAGCGCGTGACCATTGCGCGTGCGCTCACCAATGATCCCGCGATTGTCTGGGCAGACGAACCTACGGGCAATCTTGATAGCGAGACAGCCCTGGAGATCGTGGACCTGCTCTGTCGCCTGAACCAGGAAAACGGGCAAACGTTCGTGCTGGTCACCCATGCTGCGGAAGTGGGGAAAAGGGCCAATCGCGTGATTACGATGCGCGACGGACGCATTATATCAGTTTAAAGCTCGGCTCCATGAAGTAAATGCAAATCCTTTACAGCGCGTCTGCTAGGGATCTGCGGAAGCTTTGCGTGGCAAGATGAGCAAGCTAGAAGAAGTTTTGTTCAGATCCACATGTTATGCTTCTCGAAACACCTTTCCACCATCGACTTCACAATCGAAAGGAGCTCTCTTGCATGAACGAACCAGTCACGACAATGGACACACGATACAGCGAGCCGGACGGAGTTATCACAGAATGGGAGAAGACACGTCACTTGCTTGAAACAGCCGAGGTGTTTTGGCTCTCAACAGTGCGGGCCGATGGTCGTCCGCATGTGACGCCGGTCGTTGCCGTGTGGCACGAAGGAGCCCTCCACTTCAGCACCGCCGACACCGAACAGAAAGCCGTCAATCTTCGCGGAAATCAACATGTGATCTTGACGACCGGCTGCAATCGCTGGGAGGAAGGGCTAGATGTTGTGGTCGAGGGCGACGCCGTTCGGATTACCGACCATGATATGCTCGAAAGCCTCGCCAGGGTATGGGCTACCAGATGGGATGGACGATGGCAATATCTGGTGCGCGACGGCTATTTTTACCACTATGATGAACATGAGGTCCTCCCTGATTCGATCCTTGTGTTCTCTGTCGTACCCGCCAGAGTCTTCGCATTTGCCAAAGGCCACTTCAGCCACACGCGGCACCAGTTCTGACTCCCGATAAGAATGTCTTACCACCCTGATTTAAGTGGTAAGACATTCTTATGATGTGATTTCCCTTATCAAAGGGCTTATGCCAGCGTATGAGAACCAAGCAGGTCGTGTACCACCTCCTTAATATGAGCGGATGACAGGCCATAAAGTTCTTTCAAGATGGTTGGAGCACCATGTTCAACCAGTTTGTCGGGCAACCCTATCACCCGAATATCCACATCTCTGATGGCATGGCGCTCAAACAGTTCCAGCACTGCGCTGCCAAAGCCGCCTGCCACCATATGATCCTCAATAGTGATAATCCGCCGCGTACCCTTTGCTAGCCGCAGGAGCATCTCTTCGTCCAGAGGCTTGGCCCAGCGCGCATTCACAACCGCCACCTGGATACCGTCGGCTGCAAGCTCCTGAGCTGCTACCTCTGCCTGCGCTACCATTGAGCCGTAAGCAAAAATGGCACAATCTTGCTGCTCCGCTTCCTCTATCGTGGCTGGGCTGAGCAGTTCCGCCTTCCCTATCTCCAGTTTGCGCAGTTCATTCGTGAGCGGTACGCCCAGCCCCTTGCCACGCGGATAACGTAAACTTACCGGCCCATCCATACAAACCGCGGTATACAGCATATGGCGCAGCTCTTCCTCATCTTTGGGGGCCATCAACTTCATATGAGGAATGGGGCGCATAAAGGCAATATCAAAGACGCCATGCTGGGTAGGACCATCCTCGCCAACGATCCCCGCGCGATCCATCGCAAAGACCACATGCAGATCCTGCATACAGATGTCATGAATCACCTGGTCAAAGGCACGCTGCATAAAGGTCGAATAGATGGCAACCACCGGACGCAACCCGCCGACCGCAAGCCCACCCGCGAAGGTGACAGCATGCTGCTCGGCAATACCCACATCGAAATAGCGTTCGGGGAAGCGCTGGTGCATTTTTTTCAGACCCGTCCCCTCGGCCATCGCCGCCGTGATGCCAACCACCGAGGGATCTTTCTCGGCAATGTCAACCAGGGTATTGGCAAACACTTCAGTATAGGTGGGCGGATCGCTCGCGTTCTTCTTAATGGTTCCCGTCTGGTAGTCGAAGGCGCCGGGGCCGTGCCACTTGGTCGCATCGCCCTCGGCTATATCCCAGCCCTTGCCCTTCTTTGTCACCACCTGCACAATCACCGGACCCTCGATATGCTTCACGTTCTCGAATACATCCAGCATCAGCGGGATATTATGCCCATCGAACGGGCCAAAGAACTTCAAGCCCAGCTCCTCGAAGATTGCGCCGCTCTTGCTATGCATCACAAATTGCTTGAAGCTCGTCTCTGCCCGTCCGGCAGCTTCACGCGCCTTATCGCCGACCACCGGCAGCCGTTCTATTGAATCTTTCGCCATCTCGCGCAGGCGGCGGTAGCTGGGCGTTGTCTGCATCCTACGTACCTGGCCCAGATAGTGATGAAGCGCCCCCACATTATCGGAAATCGATTTCTCATTATCATTAAGTACGATGATAAGATTTTTCTTTAAGCTGCCAGCGTTATTAATGGCCTCCAGCGCCATGCCACCGGTTAAAGCCCCGTCGCCAATAATCGCCACCACCTTGAAGTCTTTGCGCTGTAAATCTCGCGCGACCGCCAGGCCGAGAGCCGCTGATATGGAAGTGCTGGCATGACTGGCCCCAAAGACATCGTAGACACTCTCTTCACGGCGCAGGTAACCCGAAAGGCCTCCGAATTGACGGATCGTATGAAAGCCCTCGCGACGGCCTGTTAATAGCTTATGGACATACGCCTGATGCCCAATATCCCAGACCAGCAAATCATTCGGGGTGTCAAAAATGCAGTGGAGGGCCATTGTCAATTCAACTACGCCGAGATTGGGAGCAAGGTGCCCGCCTCTCACCGAGACCTTTTCGATGATCTCTCGCCTAATTTCCCTTGCCAATTGCTCCATCTCGGGCAGCGTCAAGGCGCGCAAATCTTTTGGACTGTCAATGCTATCAAGAATCCTCGTCAAAGGTTTCCTCCCATATTAAACACCAGTTCTCTCTGTACCCTGGTGATCAGCAACCAGTGGACACTCATTGAGAAATGTCTTCAACCACAATGAAGATGCATCAATATAATACCAGAACATATCGACAGATACCTTCCTACTATTATAGGTTTGCCATCAGCAACAGGCAAACGCTCCGGCTCAGAAAATTCATGCACATAAGGTCTTGACAGCCTCTCGTCCGCCTTCCCAGGCCCCTCCGTGCAATTTTAAGACACCTTGACAGTGAAAAGCTTTCTTTTTATTATGCACTGGTATGGTACCGCTACCGATCCGGGCCACTACCATAGAATTGTAGCGATTCAGGCATACTCGTAGCAGGGCGTGCTAAGTACGTCCCGGTAAGTAATAAGACAGACCAGTGCGTGGATACATCACTCGTGTCCACATCGAAAGGAGGAGCGGCTCTCCCTGATCAGGGAGAGAGGCTGAAGTTGCGCTTCAGCGTTATGCCGCAGATCTCATGACAAGAAAAGATAGCGAAAAAGATTCAGAACGGCCACATTACTATTCTCAATTCTGGCTCGATGTAGCCGCCGGGCGCAGGGTCATTGGCGCCCCCAAGCCTGGTGAAGAGGAAGCCTCCGAGTTAGAGCTGTCGGAAGTCACCCCACCACGCAGAACGGGTAGGGTTAGCACACAGGAGCCACTGGACGAACCCTACGCCAGGCGCCTGGAGGATAACACCCACGAGGCAGCTTCTGTAGCGACAGAAGAGGAATATCCTGAGCTAGAAGAGGAGGCTTTCGACGAGGACGAGCAGGATTTACAGGATAGCGCAGTAGAGGATATAGACGTCCCAGATATGGATCTCGGCCTTGAAGAGGAGGAGGGAGAGGACGATTTCTTTGAAGAGGAGCTAGAAGACGAGGAGGAGGAAGAAGAGGAAGAGGAAGAGGACATTGGCTGGGGTGGTCGGGGGCGTAAAAAAGCCAAGCCAGGACGACAGGTCAAGCCACCCAAAAAACCCAGCAAGCGCGACCGCCGCAGTGGTTATTAGCCACTCACGAGTATCTTTTATATCAGGAGGGCATCTGTGCAGATGCCCTCCCGCTCCATGAGGGAGGAGCAGACCGGTATTTATCGATGATATCCCTACTGCATCTCCGCTTGACTTCTTTAGGCTCGATGTATATACTCCTTACTTAAAGAAGGCGGCGGAAGTCACTGGTCATACTCGACCCGCTTGAGGGTACTGAAATTACGGATAGATACCGCGAATCTGGGTTGCTTCGGCCACCCGCGATATTGCCAGCATATTCGCCGCCAGGCGCATATCGCAACTAAACTGATCCGCTTCCTCCGCCACAGCGTCAAAAGCCCGATTCATAATCACTTCCAGTTTCTGGGTGATCTCTTCTACCCCCCAGAAGAAGCTTTGCAAGTCCTGAACCCATTCGAAGTAGCTGACGGTCACGCCACCCGCATTCGCCAGAATATCAGGAATAACTATGCGATCCTTTTTAAAGAGGATCGCATCCGCCTCAGGAGTTGTCGGGCCATTGGCCGCCTCGGAGATGATGCGCGCCTGAACACGGTCGGCGTTTTCCTCGGTAATCACTCCTTCCGTAGCAGCCGGGATCAGAATATCACAGGGAACTTCCAATACATCCTGTACTCCCACCGACTGTGCTTCGGGAAAGCCTACAACGGTCCCACATTCCTGCTTATGGCGCGATACCGTAGCCGGATCAAGCCCAGCTTCGTTATAGATACCTCCACGAGTATCGCTCACCGCGACAACCTTACAACCCTCTTTATGGAAAAGTCTGGCCGCGATATTGCCCGCGTTCCCATAGCCCTGAATACTGACGCGGGCCCCCTTCAAAGACATTCCAATCCGTTTGGCCGCTCGCCTGGTGACAAAAAGCACACCGGTCGCGGTCGCGTCATTACGACCTTCACTGCCACCAATCGAAAGCGGTTTCCCGGTCACAACGGCAGGGATGGAAAAACCACCATGCATGGAATAGGTATCCATAATCCACGCCATCACCTGCGAATTGGTATTGACATCGGGCGCCGGAATATCGCTATGAGGCCCGATAATAATAGATATTTCAGTGGCGTAGCGACGAGTCATACGCTCTAACTCGCTGGGTGTCATATGTTTGGGATCGCAAATAACGCCACCCTTCGCCCCGCCATACGGTATGCCCACAACGGCGCACTTCCATGTCATCCACATGGCTAACGCCTTGACCTCATCCAGGGTCACATCAGGACTATAGCGAATGCCCCCCTTAGCCGGGCCGCGATTGACATTATGCTGAACCCGATATCCCGTAAATGTCTTGATCCGCCCATTATCGAGGCGTACGGGAAAGTTGACGGCCAGTTCGCGCTTGGGTCTGCGCAAGATTTCTCGCATATCTTCTGAAAGATTTAATCTCTCAGCGGCCAGTTCAAACTGCTGAACCGCCATGTGATAAGGGTTGAATGATTTCACGTCATCGTGCATAGCTTCACCTCTTTGAGAAATTTTATGTTGATCAAAATGCAATGGCCTCCATTTTCAGCCCAGCTAAAAAGGATACCATATTGCCTCTAGTATAGCCTTATCCATCAATGCATGCAATGGCTGAACAATACTAATCTGAACTCTTGAGCAGATATAGCGAAAATTTGCAACCATTACCGCAAATTTTCGCTACACCTGCTCGATATTCTGTGACGCACCTGACATTCTATGCCTGGGATTCGTCCAGCTTTTTCCTTAAAAGGCCCTGGACCATATCAGGTCTCGCCTGGCCGCGTGTCTGCTTCATGACCTGACCGACCAGCGATTGTAGCGCGTTGGTCTTGCCGCTGCGATAATCGCTGGCTGCTTTGGAGTTATTGGCAATGACCTCCTCGATAATACGCTCCAGCATCCCCGTATCGCTGATCGGCGGCTTGATCCCCTTCCTGGTGACAATATCTTCCGGCATCTCTCCTGAGGCAAAAGCTTCTTCCAGGATTTCTTTCGCTTGCTTGCCAGTAATACGCTCTTTATCAAGCAGATCCAGCAGGTTTGCCAGGGCCGCCGGCGCAAGCGGACACTGCTGGACGGCAATGGCATTCGCCTTGAGCAAACGCACGACTTCGCTTAATAGCCAGTTGCTGGCTGCTTTGGCTCGCGCCTTGTAATCGCTGCTCGCAGAGACGGCCATTACCTGCTCAAAGTAATCGCCAAGCGCCTTGTCCTCCGTCATAACATTGGCATCTTGCGCGGAAAGCCCATAGTCCGTTTTATAGCGCAAAAGACGCGCATCGGGCAATTCCGGCAAACCCACACGTATCTCCTCGACGCGGGCGCGACTGATAATTAAGGGCGGTAGATCAGGCTCAGGGAAGTAGCGATAGTCGTTGGCATGTTCTTTGCTACGCTGGCCCACTGTGACACCCTTTGTCTCGACCCAGCCACGCGTCTCCTGATGAATCACTCCCCCCTCGCGGATGATCGCGATTTGCCGCCGCGCCTCATAATCGAGCGCGCGCTCCACGGCGCGGAAGCTATTCATATTTTTGATCTCGGTTTTGACGCCCAGCTCTTGCTGTCCACGGGGGCGCACCGAGATATTGGCATCACAGCGCAGGCTGCCCTCTTCCATCCGCCCGGAGGCAACGCCCAGGTAGACCAGCACCTCGCGCAACTTCTGCATGTATAACCGCGCCTCTTCCGGGCTACGCATATCCGGCTCGCTGACAATCTCCATCAATGGCGTCCCGGAACGGTTGACGTCGATCAGGCTATAGCCATCGGGATGCAGCAGGCGCGCCGTATCTTCTTCCAGGTGGACACGGGTAATCCCGATGCGGCGCGTCCCTCCATGCACATCTATCTCCAGATAGCCGTTGCGGCTGAGCGGAACATCGTACTGCGAAATCTGGTAACCTTTCATCAGGTCGGGATAGGGGTAACTCTTGCGGTCAAACTTCGAGTACTCCGGGATCGTGCAATTGAGCGCGAGCGCCGTCATAATGGTGTAAGTGACTGCCTCATCGTTAATCACCGGCATCACGCCGGGCATGCCCATGCAGATTGGGCAAACATGCGTGTTGGGTGCGGCATTGGCGTATCCCGTCTGGCAAGAGCAGAACATTTTGCTCTTCGTGAGCAGTTGCGAATGCACCTCAAGACCGATCACCACCTCAAAGTCTGTATCAATAGGCGTATATGCAGTCGTGGTCATACATCGTCCTCATCTTCGTTATCTCGTCATGCATGTGAATGTCATCCCTTCATATATGCTAGTCTAATGACACGCTACAGCGACCCAAGCCGTGTAACTTCTTCTAGCACTCCTACATAGGCGGCGCTCTAAGTCATTGTAGCATAGCTACGACTCGTTGAACAGCCGTAGTTGGTGAGGAATACCTGATACATCGTCTACCATCCCAGACAACATATCGTGCGCGGTGCCCTGCGCGTTCGCCCTTCCATGCCTGACACGGGTGATAGATGGTCTGCCGTGGCCTTTGACGTCCTGGGAACGACGAACACCTCCCGCTTTCGCGGGCCTCTCCACACGGAGCAGAGGAGTTGGAGGCTTTTCCTGAAAAGAAGTCTGTTGATGATACCGAGCGAGCAGGCGTTGTCCGATGACAATACTGGCATTTCTATCGGCATTGCCGCGCATCTGGCAGTGTGAGCAATACACGAGCGGGGCTCCTGGAGTATAACCTTCTGCTGGCTGCCCTGCATCATAACGAGCGACCAGCCCCCCACAACGAGCGCACTGCCTACTGGTGTTTCGAGGAGAGACACGACAGGTAATGATCCCATCATTCCAGGCTTTGTACTTGGAATACTGGAAGATTTTCCCTCGTAACCAATACGAGCGTTTCTCGTTGCTCCGCTTGCTGTACTTACCCTTCTCGGGTTTGAAGTTGCCCAGATGCTCAAAGACCAAGATGCTCGCTTGGTGCTCTTTGGCAAACTGGACAATGCGAGCACTTACCTGCTGGGCACTGTCTTCATTCAGCGCGCGTATCTTGGCCCATAGGTGAGCGTTATCCCGCTCTCCTTCAGCAATGATGCCGGTTTTGCGGCGGTTACGTGCAACGCGTCCAAGCTGTCGCTTCCTAAGGCCGTGTAGTTGCCTGCCGCCACGAATAAAGCGGGTGGCAACCACCGTGCCTTCGACGGTTTGGATGGTGCAAACGGCGAGGTGCTCTGAAATATTGAGATCAACCGCACACAGCCGCGTTGCTGTATTGGTACCAAGTTGTTGTACCACTTTAGCGGGTGCGGTGAATTTCTTGGTAACGGGAATGTGCAGGCTCCAGCGCCCTACATTCTCGACAAGCATCGGGCTTTCCATCTCCCAGCCATCGGGGAGAGTACGGCCCTGAAGCCCACATTTGACCCACGCCCAACTGGAACCGGTCCAGAGCTTGAGCATGATGCTCGTGACAGTATACCCCTTCCATTGTCCGGCATAGAACACGGGGGACTTGTTCCAGCTTCGTGGCGGAACTGGCGGACGAATGGTGAACTTCTTGCCTTTTGTCAGGGCTTTTTCTTTGTGTTTGCGCCATTTTTCCAGATGGGTGTAAAAAGAGTGAGCTGAACCAAGTGCAGCATGAATAGCAGCGCGACGGAACAACTTGGGGATGTTCGTGGTAACGGCTCCTGAGAGGGGTATCACTGGATGGGGATTGTCTTTGGTGGCGTGGGTGAGTCGTTCCAGTGCGGCCCGTGCCGCTCTACTGTCCACATCGAGAATGCCAGGATGTGCGGCGATGACGTCGAAATAGAAAGCAGCAACCTGATTGAAGAGTGACTTCGTCGCCGCAAACCAGGTGTCCTGAGTAGGGCGATAGATCAGCGATTGTCGAATGGTTTTCGTCGCACTTGCCATTGCTTTCGATCTTTCTAGTATCTCTTACTCATCTGTTTTTACATGAAAACTTTCTTGCAGAGCCATCATCAATCTATATGCCTCAACAGCATCTAAACAGAGCACGTACTCCGGTTCTGGGTTCTCTGGCTCGGCACGCATCAATTCGATGCTCTGATCACTGTTCAGCAAGAGATGATGCGTCCCTAAGTTGATCTCACGCAGGAGGATGCGCTGCGCTTCACCTGTTGACGCGCTAGACCAGAGCAGCTCATATCTCGTTTCAATCACGTTCTTCCTCTTTTCGTTACAATAACGTCGGCGGTTCGCCATGTTAATCCTAGAAAAAGTGCAACATATACATAGCTCCCGTTCTAGCCAGTGCTAAGAAACACGAGATGAATCTTGTTTGCATCCGTGGGAAGGGTCGCGGCGTCGTTCTTGATCGAGAGGGAAACCGCTTGTACTCCTGGGACATGCTCTAATAAGGTGAGCGCCTGAGCCTTCCCCTTGCCTGCAATCAGGGCCGTGATACGCTGCTGCTCATCCTGGGGAAACTGAGAGACCCACGTTCCCGCGATCCTGACGGTGAGCGCGATTTGCTGCTGGTCGTTGATGGTGGCCTGCGTGATACTGCTTTGCACAACATCAGCCAGGGTGTACCCGTCTCCCAATTGTGCGGTTGCCTGCTGCGTCTCAATCTGCGTGATCGCATCCTGATAGGCTTGCGTCTGATAGACCGCGCCGGTACACGTCTCGCTGACACTCACATGGACCTGCGTCGCTTCCTCTCCTGGCTGATGATCGACGGTCACGCTCTGCTGACAGGGAAGCGGGGTAATGAGCGTTTCATTGCTTTGTACTTGCGTGTGCAAGGCCGCCTGGACGCTCTGATCCAGGCTTGCTTTCAGGCTGCTGGTGACAATGCTGATATCCTGCGGGGTGACAGTCGGATAGTCGCGGGCGTTCTCTCCCCCGTGAAACGGCCCGTTCACGGCAAAGAGATTGAGCCGGCAACAGGGGCCGTAGATATCGCGAGCGAGGAGATTGCCCGCTGGCCCGGTGACCACCGTATGCGCGGACACCGTCGCCTGTCCCTCTGTCGGCGGGAGCGCGGCGGGGATGATCGCGTCCTGCTCGGTCACGATCTGGATACCTCCTGCGCTGGTGAGCAGCGTGCCTGCGCTGACGACCTGCGCAACGGGAGCCGCATTGTAAAAGGTAATGCTGCCGCGTGCGGCTTGTGCGTCCTGGTGCGCCGTTCCGGTGGTGGGCGCGGTCCTGGCTTGACTCATTGTAATCGCGGCCAACATTCGTCCTGGGATCGCGGTTCCCAGGGGTCCGGCTCCGGTGGTGACGGTGATCATGCTGCTGGTCGCGATCTGTCTGGACGCCGGAACAATGGTCACGGTCGCGGTGGGTGCGGTCAGCGTCGGATACACCAGGGCTGCCAGCATGATACTGAGCAGCGCCAGACATGCCAGGGCAACCAGTGGGATCACGGACCGCTTGGACCGTCGCGGGCGGACGGGTTCTGGCTGCTCCAGTGGTTGGCTCTCAATGGATTCGGCTGGCTCCTGCGGCTGGCTCCCGACGTAGAGCGGCTCTTGTGGTTCCGTTCGTTCCTCATACACATGGATATCAATAAAGCGAACCACTGCCTCCGGTTCCTCTGATGGAAGCGGGTCGAGCCTGGGTATAAATTCATCGGTGTGTTTCATCTGCATCACGGTCCCTCCTCGGGTGCATGCGAGGGAAGCACTGTCGCACTCAGTCTTCCCTCTCCTATCGTTACGCGGGTCGTGGTTGGGTATCAACTGGCTCATAGGTCACATAATCAAAGATGTCCTCATCCTTCCTGAGTTTCTCAAAAAACTTTTGGGGGATCGGCTTATTCCAGGCCAGCAGGAGAAAGCCGTCACCGGCTTTGGCCGTCACGCCGTACAGCCGGACCTCTAGCCCTTCTCCTTCTGTCTTCCAGTCCTCGAACGCATCGGCAATCGCCCGGACCTGTCGTTTGGCGCACACGATCAGCATCATCGTGGTCGTTGGCATTACGCTCCTCCTTCCTTGATCGTATCGGCGGGGGTTGCGGGACGAAACGCTGTCTGATCATTGATGAACACGTAGCGTTGCTCATTGACCGTGATGAGCAGATCAGGGTAACCATCGCCGTTGACATCCTCAAAGGTGAGTGTCACGGGGTGCAGATCCGCCTGTGGCCCTAAGAGGGTCGGACCTTGATAGAGCCTGGTCCGGGCGAGGTCACTCGGCTGCATCTCAAGGACGATGATATGCCCATGCAGGTTCTCGGCGAGAAAGTGACTGACGCCGCCGTGTCGGACATCCTGGTCACACTGAAACGTCCGCGGATACCCGTACTGCCAGCCGTCCTGCTGCCCCTGCCACCAGTGCCACAAGGGAGAGAGAATGCCGGCAAGCATGAGCGTCGCTAGCATGCCAAGCCCCACGGACGCGAGCCAATGGGGCCGCCAGAGGGCTTTGGGTCGGGCGGCTGGCTGTGTGGCTGCTGCGGCGAGCCGGGACGCCCGCTGTATGGGCGGCGGTCCCTGGTGCCTAGTCACCCGAATCGCCACGCGCGGCGGCGTACTCGTCGGGAACGTGGTCGCGTAGCGGCGCACGCTGCTCGGGGCGCGTCTGGTAGAGAGCGCGTCGTCCTCCTCGTCAAGCACATCAGCAGGAAGGTAGACCGCTTGTCGGCGTGGCGGCGGTGGGTCGGTATAGGCGTCTGCATACGCGCTCATCCTTGCACCCCCTCTCTTCCGTGTGCTGCTAACAAGAGGCAATACGGGCGCTTTTCAGACAGGTCAGTATAAGCACACGGGCAATAGAGGCGGAGAGGGCACACCGTACAGAGCCGCTCCCACTTCGTCAGCAGCACATTCCAGATGGAGTGCTCGGGGGCAGCACTGTCGAGGTACTGCACAACAGTGTGGACAACCTGTTGGCGCTCTTGCGCACTCTGGGAGCACCTCTGCCCGAAACGTGTGAATTGTTCGGGTGGTCGTTGCTGCATAGGAACTCCTCCCCTCATATGACGGTCTTCCCGCGGTAGATACGGTCGGCGTCATCGGTGGTGATCAGGCCCTCCACAATCGCGTGATTGAGCTTGGTCATCGAGTCCTGGTTTTCGTGGCACTCATGGGCCATGTTGTCACAAAACCCACTGTCGTTATGTTCGGGGTAATCGTCATCCTCGTAGGAGACGACTGGAACCACGTAGGATTCTTCGTGGTCGTCTTGGGACGCAATAGGGTAATTGCCTTTCTGACTCATCCCCTTACCTCTGCTTTCCTTTGGTCGCGGTGACAACCGCTCCTAGTGAGAGTGCTCCCTGGTCAATGGCTGCCAGAAGGGCCGTAACGGTGACATGGTTCTGATGACAGGCACATGTGGGTCGAGAACAGAAGGGTTGTGCTAAGGTATGGATGAAAAACACCGGAACTATCGGCTGAGGTGTTTGGGTATCCGTCGGAAACGAAAGGGTTCCAACGTATTCCGGCACCTTTTCAGGAAGGTCTGAAAAAAAGGGATGGACCTGCACGGTCATGTGACTTGCTCCTTCTCTCGACAGGCAAAGCCGGACGTGGTATACTACCACTAGACTTTTCGCCTGTCCTGGCGGCAAAAAAACGCCCATCACAGCGTCGATACCGCCACTGTGTTTACAGTACAAGGACTGGTAGTCTTTTGTGCTGTGGAACTTTACCAGAGCCTACACAACACAAAACCTGATAAAAAGTCTACAGGAGCGCTTGGGTTTTCACCTGAGCGTTTCTTGGCATCACCTCCTCAAAAGCCTGGATAGCCTTTAGTCAATCAGATTTATTCCCTCAAGGTCTTTGTAGGTGATATCTTGTCCTAGCCCTTGAGAAATAGCATTAGCAATTTTTCCTGCTGTTGCTTTGTAAATCCTCTTGCCCGATATTGCATCATTTAATGTTCCCACATCAATTTTTGCTTCGCGAGCAAGCCGCGCCTTTGACCATCCAAGCCTTATGCGATAGTCTTCAATTGTCATGAGTTAAGCGCTCCAAATAACAAGTTATGGGCTTCTTCCAGTATACTATAGAGGCATAGGAAAGTCAATGTTTCCCGTGGAAAAGTGAGGGTAAAATGTGGAGTGGGGCTAGATCGAGACACGAATACTGCTATCAATATTCTTTAGGCATGGAAGATGCTAGCGGTGAGGGCTAGCCTGTGTGAAGGGTGAGACTATACCGCATCTCATCAGCAATTCATGAGAACACAGCAGAACGTATTGGCAATCTGGCGAAAATAAGATATACTGTCCCCGATACAAATAGCTTCTTTTGCTATTTGATGACCCGAATTTGGAACGTGCAGGTAGCGGCGCGTATGACAGGTAGGAGCAGGAGAATAACCAAGTATGTCCCTTATAAATATGGCGAAACGAGAGATCAACTGTAAGATCGTCTATTACGGGATTGGTCTGTCTGGTAAAACCACTAATCTTCATTACATTCATCAAGCGGTTAATCCTCAAGATGTTGGCGATATGGTCTCTATCGATACAGAAACTGAACGTACGCTGTATTTTGACCTGCTTCCGCTTGAACTGGGGAAGGTTCATGGCTTCCAAATTCGTTTCCAACTCTACACTGTGCCAGGACAGATCCTCTATCAGCAAACGCGCATCTCTGTGCTGAAGGGGGCCGACTGCGTTATCTTTGTCGCAGACTCACAGGCAAGCAAGCTCCAGGAGAATATCGAGTGCTGGAATGAGCTGCAAGAGCAGCTCCAACGCATGAATAAAGTCGCATCGGACTTCCCGCTGGTCATGCAATGGAACAAGCGTGACATCCAGGACATCCTTCCCGTCTCCGTGCTGGAAAAATACCTTAACCCGTATCGCGTTCCAAGCTTCGAAGCGGTCGCGGTAACAGGCCGGGGCGTGATTGAAAGCCTGCGCGTCGGGATCAACACTACACTGAGCCGCCTGGAGCGCATCTAACGAGCATGCAGCTTTAAGGTCTGGGCGCTCCATTTCTTGTATAAAGAGAACAAGCCTGACAAAAGATATTGCGGGCTTGTTCTTTATTTATGCTTTTTAATCAAACGATCAGCCAGGCAGGAGAAATTGCCATCGCTACCAATTGTTCACAAAGCAATTTGTGTGTATAATGATGCAACAATCACAAGTACCCCTGTCACTGCACGGGGTTATCAGAATTTCAAGCGTTGGAATTATACAATTATACAAAGGGTCCAGGCGGCGAGGAATGGACTTTGCGCTGCCTGTTCTTCAATGAAGGATTTACATGGAAACGATACGCGTCATCATTGTTGATGAACAACCCCTGTTCCGTGAGGGTATCCGTGCGACATTAGAACGAATGGGTGACTGCGTCATTCTTGGGGAGTCTACCGATGCCGCCGAAGTGCTCGAAATGGCCCGCGTCAGCAACCCTGATGTAGCCCTGATCGATGCTGGCCTTATTACCTCCGACCCGCTTGAGATAGCTCGCCAGTTGCGCCATATCACGCCTCGCATGGCTATCATCATCCTGACTCCTTCAGAGGATGAAGAGCGCCTGTTCCAGTCGATTAAAGTCGGGGCCGCGGCCTATTATACGCGCAGCATTACACCCGACGAGCTGGCTGAAGCTGTGCGCAAAGTCAGCCACGGCGAATACCTGATTAACGACGACGTTCTCTCCAAGCCGCAACTGGCCAGTCGCGTCCTTAAATCTTTCCGCGAACTAACGGTGGAAGAGGAAGATAATGGGACCAGGGACCTCTACTCGCCACTCTCCAGCCGAGAGGTGGAAATCCTGGACTACATCGCGCGAGGCAACAGCAATAAAGAAATCGCCAAGTCGCTCAAAATCAGTGACCAGACGGTGAAAAACCATATCACTTCGATCCTCAAGAAGCTCTCGGTCAATGATCGAACGGCGGCTGTAGTTCACGCCTTACGTCACGGCTGGATCAAGATGCACGATAGCTAACAGGAATGAGCTAGCCAATTAGTACTAATATTAGAGGTTCCAAATAATCCGATGCTCACAAGGAATGGCACAATCGATCCAACAATTCCTCTCCAGCATTGTGCTATTCCCTGCGAGCATTTCCTCACTCACAGGGCTATTTACTTCTTCTTTTTTGCTCCCTTCGGGAGCGAGGGGGGAGAAGAATGAGCGGGGACAATTCGCGAGATCGCGACGTACCCCGCGCCCCGCAAGGGGCTATGCCCCTTGATCCCCTTTTCTTCAGAGAATTAAATAGCCCTGCCTCACTCATGCTCACATTGACCTCGTTTTTCCAAAAACTATATACTGATAGTAAAGAGCCCACAGAGCACAAAACTTACCACCTCGAAGAGAAGAAAGGAAACCTGACCCAGTGAAAGTCTATGGTCGCATCACCGTCTTTCCTGTCATGCCAACACGCATCAACCGCCTGTATGAGCTGGCTTACAATCTCTGGTGGAGCTGGCACCCGGAGGCGCGCGTCCTCTACGGCTCCCTTGATCCCGACCTATGGGAACAGGTGGGACACAATCCCGTTCGCTTTCTCAGCGAGGTCCAACCGCAGCGTCTCGCAACGGCTGCCGAGAATACGCAGTATCTCAAGCAGTACGATAGCGTGATTAGCGATTTTGATCACTATATACATCCTCGCCCCGATGAAACATGGTTTACCCAGAACTATCCCGAGTTGAGCGGCAAAACCATTGCTTATTTCTCAGCGGAATTTGGTCTGCACGAGGCATTACCGATCTATTCGGGCGGCCTGGGCATTCTTTCTGGCGACCATTGTAAAGAAGCTAGCGATCTTGGCCTCCCCTTCGTCGGCGTGGGCTTCCTCTATCCTCAGGGCTACTTCAATCAACGTGTCAGCCGCGAGGGCAGACAGGAGGCATCTTACGATAAACTCCATTTCTCCGAGACGCCCGCTGTGCCTGCCGTTGGCGCAGATGGCAACGAGATTGTTATTAGCGTTGACCTGCCCGGACGACGCATTTATGCTAAAGTCTGGAAACTGCTGGTGGGCCGCATTCCCCTCTATTTGATGGATACCGATGTGGCTCCCAACGCTCCGGCTGATCGGGAGCTCTCGGCCCGTCTCTATGGGGGTGATCGCGAGATGCGTATCTCCCAGGAAATTGTGCTGGGTATTGGCGGAGTACGAGCGTTACGCGCACTTGGGATCGCACCGGATGCCTGGCATATCAATGAAGGGCACGCGGCCTTCCTCAGTTTGGAACGCTGCCGCGAACTAGTGGCATCCGGTCTCAGCTTTCGGGAGGCCAGCGAGATCATCAAAGCAAACTCCCTCTTTACAACGCACACACCCGTGCCCGCAGGCAACGACACGTTCAACTACGAACTGATCGATAAATACTTTGGCTCTTATTGGGGACAACTTGGGTTGAATCGCGACCAGTTTATGGAGGTTGCACGCGAAGATCACGGGTGGGGACCGACTTACGGCATGACGGTGCTGGCACTCAAGCTTACAGGCATGCACAATGGGGTGAGCAAGCTACACGGGCGCGTTTCACGCCGGATGTGGCAATTCCTGTGGTCCGGCATCGATGTAGATGAGATCCCCATCGGCTACATTACTAATGGCGTCCATACGTTCTCATGGGTTGCTCCCGAAATAAATGAACTTTTCGGACGCTACCTCGATAAAGATTGGGGCCGCTACGTTGACCAGCAAGCATTCTGGAACGAGCACATTCATAACATTCCAGATGAAGAGTTATGGAAGACGCATACAGTCCGCAAAGAACTCTTGATCGATTACGCACGCCATCACTTGCAAAGACAACATCTGCGCCTGGGCGAAGGCGCGCCCCAGATCGCAGAACTCGAAGGTATGCTGACATCTGATGCCCTGATTATTGGCTTCGCCCGCCGTTTCGCAACTTATAAACGCGCAACCCTGCTCTTCCGCAATCGCGAACGCCTGCTTCGGCTCCTCAACAACCCCAAACGTCCCGTGCAGATTATCTTCGCGGGCAAGGCACACCCGGCTGATGAACCTGGCAAGGCACTGATTGAACAAATTTATCGCACGTCGCGCAGCAATGAGTTCCGTGGCAAGGTCATTTTCCTGGAAAACTATGATATCGAGATGGCGCGCTACCTTGTTTCCGGCACGGACCTCTGGCTGAACAACCCGATCCGCCCCTACGAAGCCAGTGGCACCAGCGGCCAGAAGGCCGCCCTCAACGGCCAGCCAAATTGCAGCATTCTCGACGGCTGGTGGGCCGAAGGTTACAACGGCCACAACGGCTGGGCCATTGGCGAGGAGCGCGAGTATCATGATCAGGAAATCCAGGCCGAAGCCGATAGCCTCTCTCTCTACCGCCTGCTCGAAGAAGAGATCGTCCCTACCTTCTTTGAGCGGGGAAAAGATGACATTCCTCACCGCTGGCTTGGCTATATGAAAGAGGCAATTCGTACCTGCACCCCTCAGTTCAGTATGCGTCGCATGGTTAAGGAGTATACGACCCGCTACTACATCCCGGCAATTCAACGGAGTATGCAGATCGCGCAAAACCACTACGAGCAAGCCCGCACTCTGGCAGCGTGGAAGGAACGTATTCGCCAGAAGTGGCATTCGCTGGAGCTTTACGTTGACGGGCGGCGCGAGGGGCAACTCAGCCTGGGGGAGGCTATCGAGGTGCGAGCGTGGGTGCGTGTGGCAGAGCTGACCCCTGACGACCTGTGCGTCGAGCTAGTATATGGCAATGCTAAAGATGAACAGGTGGTACCAGAGCATACACTACCCATGAGCTATAGTAAGCGCGAACTTGATGGCTCCTACCGTTACGATATACGCTTGCAGCCAGATGTCAGCGGCAGCATAGCCTATAATATCCGCGTCGTCCCTTTCCATCCAGAACTCAAAGAAAAGTACGAGCTGGGCCTGGTGCGCTGGGCATGATAAAAAGACGATCCTCCTTGAAGGGAGCATCGTCTTTTAAAAAGCTTTTGAACGAACTTAAAAGGGATATACTGGAAACGGGTTTCCAGATGTCCTCTTAATTAGGTAAGCTCAAGCAGTGGGAACGAACGATGGCGGCGTGGCGGGATCAGGAAGTTCTGACGGCGGGTGGCCGTGATGAAGCGCTCCAGCCCATCATCTTCCGCTGCCGAACCGGTCACGCCAGCGGGAACGCTAGTCCCTGTGCCGCCCTCACTGACTGCAACCATGTCGAGCGAGGCTGCATTGACGCGCATCACGCGGAAGAACTCCGCCGTGGGCACGAAGACCATGAACTCCAACGTCGGCTGGACCGAACCATCGGGCACATCCAGCGAGCTCAGGCCGGGACCGTCATTGCGGATGTGCAACGGCGTGCCGTCTGAGGCGCGCGAGGAGCGCTGCAACGCCTGCTCGTGGCCCACACGCAACTGCTTAGTCCCTTGAGCTAGCAGCGTGGGGTCGAAGTTGGTCAAGTAATCGGTGGCCCCAAAGAACGGATCGGGCAGGAAGGCCGACTGCTGCTGCGTCGCTAGATTGCCCGTGGGAGCGCCCTGTCCGCCACCATTGGTGAAGCCGTCGTTGGGATCTTGCGGGAACGGCAGGCCAGGAGTGCCATCGGCCTTCTTGGAGCGGAACATATACTGCACGCGCTCGCTGTAATCTTCTGCTCCCGCGAACTTGTTGGGGTCCTTGTTATAGAACTGGAGCAGATCATCGATGTTATGGGACAGGTGCATGATCGAGCCATTGTCGAAGTAATCACCGGCAACCGCGGTGGTCAGGTGCGCATGGCTGGTGCCGACAAAGGTCACGACCGAGGCACTGGGCGCGCTACCCGCCAGTTGCTGGTCCACAAAGCCCATCCACATCGAAGAGGCCGGGTTGATCTCGGTATGGAACGTCGTGAACGGCGCCTGCCCGAGGGCCGCGGCGTCATCGGCCAGCGTGCGCGGCAGCCCTGGCTGCACAAAGTTCAAGCGCGGTGTCTGGAAGCTGAGGAGCCCATTGAATGCCGGAGAGGGCACGTTATTGCCATTGAGGCTATTACTCCCCGCAACCCAGGCAGCGATATCGGTGAGATTGCTCAGCGAGTCGCTGCGCAAGGTGAAGAGCAGATCGTTGTTCTCAATCTGCACCGGCACGTTGAAGGTCGCTTTGGTCACTTTGGGATTACTGGGCGAGACATCGGTCGGACTGGGCACTGCCTCCTCCAGCACAAAGCGGTTGTGATTGGAGCTCAAGCGTGGCATATGGCTGGCAACCAGACTAGCAGGCAGGCGATTGAAGTAGGGCAGGCCATAGGACACGAAAGTAAAGACGCCACTGGGGCTGAAGGGGAAGTTCGCTTCAATGGTTGCCAGGGCATTAGAGAGCACCTGTTGATCACTCTTCGTAGGATTGCGATTGAGCTTGGCTGGTACCAGCAGAGTATAAGTTACCCCGAACTGAACCGGAATGCCTGCGATGGTCTGAGCGGGATGGACAAAGGCGCCAATGTCAAACTGGGTATCGGGCAATGCCAACGGCATGGCATTTGCAACACGCAGGGGCATCCAGGGAGAACTGATGGCAGCAAATGCGGCGGCGCTGGTTCCCGCTACTTTGAGCAGGGTACGACGATTCACAGTAGGGGCCGGAATTTTGACGTATTGATCTGGCGTGATAATTTTCCCGGATCGGGGGACACGACTTGGTCTACATCGAGGGTCCATTAGGAAAATCCTTCTCTTTCGTATGATCCATAACAACGCAAGATATAAGGATCCAGGCGGGATCCTTTGGTCCATAGTCGCTCTCCTAAACAACAGAGTAGGAGAAGAGGGTCACCCTGGCGAGGGAACAGGTCATGTGCTATTAACGAGCTTTTTGCACATCCCCTCAAAGAAGATAGAAGGTACCACCTCCTTCTATGCTCAAATCCATGCTCCAGAACAACTGTTCCTCCTCTAAAAAGGCACCTTCTGGCTGGAGATCCTAATAAAAAAAGGGAAATTGCTCAAAACATCCCCTTACATCCGTGAACATACCGCTCACAGCAAAGCTTTTTACTACATGGGAATGTTTCGATTTTATGAAAAATACCGCTGCTTTTTAAGCAGCGCATTTTCCATTTCCTTTTTTTCTGCTACTGGCACCACCGCAGAATTTCTAGGAAGAAATCCTCCATAACTTCGATGAAAAGCTCCTTCTTATGCAAGTTCTTGCTACCTCTCGCCAGATGCTTTTTTAGCCTTCTGCTAGCTTAAAACTGCATACATGGTTTGCAATTCACCTATAAGCATAAGACAGATATTTCTTCTTGTTCGATATTATAAATAACAAACTCTGCGTTGTCAAGGAAAAAATCTAAAAGTCCTAAAAAAATTTTTTTCTTCTTTGAACTTAGCAGTAGCCTTTTGTCGTTAAAGAGTAAAATCGATTGCACTCATCCTTTCACCTTCCGCGGGATATTTGCGGAGTAATAAGTAAATCGATTATACTCATCCTTCCACTTCTCATGAGATATCCACGGAATAATAAGTAAATCGATTATACTCCCTATCTCACTTCTCACAAGTTATCTGTGGATAAAGAAAGGCCATATATTATTCGGCATTATTATCATCGCATTCTTCGCTTTTATCCAATAGCACATGTCCTTTGAAATCTGCTTCTCACCGGTCTATAATGATACTCAATAGTCATTCTTGAGCACGCTTTTTATCGGAGTTATACGTATGTACGATAGGCTTTTCCTGCCACTACGCATTGGTCCACGCGAAACGGGCAATCGCATCATCTTTGGTAGCCATACTACAAATCTGGCCCGCCACAATCAACTGAGCTGGCAGCACCAAAACTATTATGCCTCCAGGGCAGCGGGTGGCGCCGGTATGATTGTGCTGGAAGAGCATATTGTGCATCCTTCCGATCTGCCTTACGAGAGCGCTGTCCTGGGCTATCTGCCAGAAACACCACAGGCCATAGCAGCGGTAACTGAGCAAATCCACGCTTATAATGCTCTAGCAATAGTGCAACTCAATCACAATGGGCAACAATCGAGCAGCGACCATCATCAACGAGAGCTATGGGCGCCATCGCCCGTACCGAATGTATCTTCGCGCGAAGTGCCTAAAGCTATGGAACAGGGCGATATTCGCGCTGTGATTGATGGCTTTGCTCAAGTGGCGCGTCATGCGGTACAGGGCGAAGCGGATGGGGTGGAGCTCCAGGTAGCGGACAGCTCACTCTTACGCCAGTTTCTCTCGCCCCTCACCAATCAACGCACCGATCAGTATGGCGGACTCCTGGAAAACCGCCTGCGCTTTGTGCAGGAGACAATTGAAGCGGTTGATGCTGTTCTTGGAGCAGAGCGTGTACTGGGCCTGCGCTTCTGTGCGGACGAGCTTGCTCCCTGGGCAGGGTTAACGCCTGAGCAGGGCATAGAGATTGCTCGCATTTTGAGCGAGACCGGGCGCATCGACTATATGACTATCACGATGGGCAGTATTTTTAGCACACAGATGTTCCCATTTCATGCCTCAATGCATGTATCTCCAGGGTACGCCGTTCACCTGGCAGCAGCGATCAAGGCCGCCATTAATGTACCAGTCTTCGCCGCTGGTCGTATCATGAACGCAGCACAGGCGGAGCGCATTCTGCGAGAAGAACAGGCCGATGGAGTAGAATTGATGCGCCCCTTGATTGCCGATCCCAATCTTCCGCAGCTCTCGCGGGCAAACCTTGCCGCACGGGTGCGCCCTTGTATCGCCTGCAATCAGGGTTGCCAGGTGCGCAGCATCATCAACGCAACCATCAGTTGCAACGTCAACCCTGACGTTACTAATGCTCATCCCCTACCACTATCAATTAAAGCAGAACCGACCAGAGGTAGCCAGCAACCATCCGTCTGGGTCATCGGCTCGGGTCCTGCGGGGCTTGAAGCTGCTCGCACGGCTGCATTACGCGGATATGCTGTGGCACTCTACGAACGCGAGGAAACGCTCGGAGGAACGGTTGCGCTGGCGGCAAAGGGGCCTGGGCGAAGCGAGCTTCAGTTCATCACTGATTATTTACAGGCAGAACTGAAACATCTGGGCGTCACTATCTATACAGGCACTGAGGTGACAGCCGAGATGGTATTAGAGCACCACCCGGCAACAGTGATCGTGGCTACAGGGGCGCATCCCGGTACGGGGCTGCTGCCAATCCCCGGGCATGATCTGCCTCACGTCACGGATATACGCAAGGTACTGGGAGGGAGGCCGGTTGAAGGTCAGAATGTGCTGATGATTGATGAAACCGGCTCGCATGGCGTGCTCTCCGTTGTCGAATTGCTGGCCGCGCAGGGGAAGCGCGTCGAAGTCGTGAGCGAAGATTGGTATATTGGGCATGATCTGGCCTCTACCCACGATATCGTGCAGTGGATGCAGCGTATTCTCGCTCATGGCGTGATGCTGACCACACATACAACGGTTACACGCATCGAGCCAGGCCAGGTGATTTTAACGGATCGTTTCGCGGAAGGCGAGCAAGTACGCCCGGTTGACACGGTTGTGCTGGGAACTTACGAGCAGCCAGCGCAGGAGTTGTATCTTGCGCTCAAGGGTCGCGTTCCTCGCCTCTTCCGCATTGGCGATTGTGTCGCGCCACGCCGCATTGAACAGGCTATATTAGAGGGGCGCCGCGTCGGCGAGCAAATTTAATTTATTCCAGTCTCCTCAAGTGGGTCGAGTTAGCTTTAGTTCGTGGCGCTCTCCTTGAGGGAGCAAGATATCACACCCGAAAATGTCAGGCAGAAATGCATGAGGGAGTTATCATGGCAGGTCAATACCAGTATCTTTTCACACCCATTCGTATTGGACAGACAATTATACCTAACCGCATTGTCTTCGCAGCCCACCTGACCAACCTCGCCGAGGACAACCTGCCCGGTCCACGTCTCACAGCTTATTACGCCGAACGGGCCAGAGGCGGTTGCGGACTGATCATTACCGAAGAGCAATCGGTCCACGCCAGCGACTGGGCCTATCAAAAGCTGATACATGGTTTTGAGCCCCATGTTGTTCCAGCCTATCGCCGCCTGACCCGCGCGGTTCACGAGCATGGGACGCGCATCTTCGCTCAACTCAATCATAATGGGATGCAGTCCAACAGCACCTATTCGCGCCGCCCTGTGATTGGTCCCTCCCCGCTACCCGATCCTATTCACCGCGAGATGTGCAAAGAGGCCGAACTAGAGGAGATCGCCGAAATTGTGCGAGGCTACGCCATCGTTGCTCGTCATGTGCGCGAGGGCGGCTTTGATGGGGCCGAGCTGCAATCCTCGCACAGCTCGCTCATGCGTCAGTTCTTCTCGCCCTATTACAATCGCCGCACTGATGCTTACGGAGGCTCGCTCGACAACCGCATGCGCTTCGCCCTGGAGGTCATCCAGGCCATTCGCGCAGAAGTTGGTCGCGACTTTACGCTCGGTATCCGTCTCTGTGGAGACGAGCTGATTCCGGCGGGATTGACGCTTGACGAGGTATGCGAAATTGCCAGGCAGCTTGAGGGCACGGAACAACTTGACTTTATCAATACCAGCATTGGTGAATTTCACAATCTCTACATGGTCGAAGGCTCCATGCACACCCCGCCCGGTTATCAACTCTTCGTCTCGGCTGGCATCCGCGAGGCGGTGAAGCTGCCCGTCTTCTGCACCGGACGCATCAAAGATCCCGTCCAGGTCGAACGCATTCTACGCGAGGGGCTGGCCGACATGGTAGACGTTGTGCGCGGCCAGATCTGCGACCCGGCCTTTACCCGCAAAGCGCGCGAAGGCCATACCGAGGCGATCCGCCTTTGCATCTCTTGCAATCAATATTGCATTGGCCGCATGGGTCTTAATCTGAGCCTGGGCTGTATCCAGACGCCCGCGACCGGCAATGAACTCACATTTTCGCCCATCACTGTCACCCGCAGTATTCCTAAAGAGCGTCGTCCTACGCTGATCGTGGTTGGTGGGGGACCGGCTGGCATGCAAGCTGCCAAAGTAGCAGCGGCTCGGGGCTTTCGCGTCAAATTATACGAGCGCAACCATGAACTCGGCGGTCAGATCAATCTGCTGGTGCGCATTCCTAATCGCGTAGAGTTCGGTGACGCCGCACGCACCTTGCAGCGCGAAATCCTGGAAGCAGGCGTTGAGGTAGAAACCGGAGTAGAGGTAACAGCAGAGCAAGTCGAGCGTGAGCGCCCCGACGCCGTTATTATCGCCACCGGATCACTTCCAGAGCTGCCGCAAATCCCAGGAGCCGACCTTCCCCACGTCGCGACCATCTGGCAAGTGTTACAGGGCGAGAAAGAGACGCAGCCGGGAGATTACGTCCTGCTTTATGATCAGCTAGGCTTTCACCAGGCTACCAGTACTGCCGAACTACTGGCAGAAAAAGGCTGTGTTGTCGAGTTTGTCACCCCGCAATTTTACGTTGGCGGCGATTTGAGCGTCACTTTAGATATTGAGCTATGGTATCGCCGCGCTCTCGCCAAACACATGCGCCTGACCCCCAACTACTTCCTGGCCGGCCTCGATGTTGAGAGCGCAACTATTATTAACAACTACACCGGCCAGCCCCGTCAGCTAGAGCATCTCGCGCTGGCGGTACTGGTAACGCCCCAAAAAGCCAACGCTACGCTCTACCACGAATTGCAGGGCAAAATCACGCAACTCTATCGTGTCGGCGACTGTATCGCTCCCCGTCGCGTCGAACACGCTATTCTCGATGGCGAGCGAGCAGCAAGGGCGCTGGTGTTGCCAACTTCGCCGGTTCAAACGCAGTAAAAGTCAAGTCAGAGATAGGGCAATCCTATAATAAGCGGCGGATCGGTCAAACGAGGAGGATGTAAAACGACATTGACGGGAGCTTTCGCCATACCTTGATGCACTATAACAGGTCCCTGTGTTCCGACCAGCAGCTTCTCATACGGCAATATGCAGGTTTGTGGATCTTCCGAACCAGGGAAAGGAAAGGCGGCCACCATCACATAGTAGCATCCATCAGGGATAGCATGGATCGCATAGGGACCAGGAGCATAAAGCATCGTACAACGCACAGGTCGCCCCTGCGGAATGGGCTTGCGGAAGAGTCCAATGAAAATGAGGGCGCTCAACACGCCAGTTGCATGCACCTGTCCAGCCAGACCAGCAGGGCCAGCAATGGCTAGCGGCGCTTTGGTTGTAATATCTTGTTCGGCGATAAAAAATGGGAGAGGAACATGCTTCGCGCGATGGCGTAATTGGCGCGGGGAGACCCCGACCAGTTGTGTAAAACGAGTAGTAAATGAACCCAGACTGCTGTAACCTACCTCAAAACAGATGTCAGTTACACTAAGGGAGGTTGTCAGTAGAAGGCGCTTGGCCCTATCCAGGCGCAGGGTAGCGAGAAACTCGCCCGGGGGAATACCGATAATACTGTGAAATATGCGGCTGAAATAATATGGGCTTAGACAGGCAATATCAGCCATATCTTCCAGAGAGAGCACGTCCTGTACCTGGGATTTTAGCACCCTC
The DNA here is from genome assembly GCA_035650355.1 of Ktedonobacteraceae bacterium. Lineage (GTDB taxonomy): Bacteria > Chloroflexota > Ktedonobacteria > Ktedonobacterales > Ktedonobacteraceae > DASRHT01. The sequence goes on along the minus strand of DASRHT010000042.1, from coordinate 8,084 downwards.
ACCACCCGCTCGACAGCTACTTGATGGGCTTCCTGCGTCCCAAGACGCGACAGTTCAAGCTCTGATAGCCTACTTTTTACCTCTAGCATACTGTCCTACTCCTACCATATAAACTTACCAGGCAACACACGAAAACCAAATAAACGCTTCATCCACAACCCAGGAAGATCTGGACTACGTCAGGCAGCCGTTCCCACGCGGCGACTTTCCACAATTGAACGGGCCTCCGGCGAGGGTTCCAGCAAAGAGAAGGTGTTACCGTACGGATCTTCAAAAACCGCTTCCACCCCATACAGTTGCTTCGTCGGGCAGCTAATAAACTTGACGCCCCGCGCCAACAATCGTTGATACGTTTTATGGCAATCATTCGTGTCAAAAACCCAGGGAAGCCCCTGACCAATCTTTTCCATCAGTTCCTGGACATGTTCGAGGCCATGCAGGGTAACATCGGGTTTTGCCAGGGCAATCTCCGGCTTCTTCTGACCTTTCGACGCCACTGTCAACAGGCGCAGTCCTGGCCCAAAGCTGATATCAGACCGTTTCTCAAGTCCCAGTTTCTCAGTGTAAAAGCGCAGGGCCTCGTCTTGATCAGCAACCAGGATGGAAATGATCGCAAGATGTGTTTTGAGTTTCATATGCCCCAATTTCTAGTGTCTATGTTTCCCAATAACGTACGTAAACAGCCTCTACGAAGGTATTCTTTTTTGCCTGCGCCCATTATATAAAACATTTGTTCTAATTGCAAGCAATCCGGTAATGCTCTTTTTTCGCAGTCGCTGAGGCCAAATTACCATGTGGTATGATGGGAAAAGATATTTATTTTTTCGATGAGGTTGCCTTTTTGATGAGCGAAATCTGGGCAGTACTAGAATATACTGAAGCAGGACTGCATGAGCAGAGCGGAGAGCTGCTCGGAGAAGTTGCAGCTATTGCAGATCGCCAGCAAGAAACCACGACCTTCTCCGCCGTTCTGCTGCTTGCTCCTGAGACAAAATTTCCTGATATTTCCTTGCTGGCAGTACTAGGAGTAGAGCGGCTGTATCTTCTGGAGCACCCACAACTGGCAGATTATTCAACGGAGGCGTATGTTATCGCGCTTTCGCAACTGATTCAGCAGCACTCACCCAAATTAGTAGCAACAGGCGCAACTCCAAACGGGCATGATTGGATGCCCCGGCTGGCGGCACAGCTTCACCTTCCCTTTGTCCCAGGCTGCCTACGCCTCGATTTACAATCTGATGCCGCGCTCGCCTTACGGGTCCTCTATGAAGGACGCGCCTACGCTCAGACGCGCACAGCATTGCGTGGAGGTACTGCCCTGGCTACGTTATCGCTGGGTGGCCGAGGCATGCCAACGAAGCGAGAAGGGCCTCCCATCATAATCTCGATGGAAACCGTACGGGTGATACCTGAGATCAAGCCGCTCCGTGAACAAGAACGCATACGACGTATTGCGCTCCAGGCTCCATCGCCAGAAGCGGTCGAGCTGGATGCAGCAGAACGCATTGTTGCGGGCGGGCGAGGCGTGGGGCAGGAAGGTTTTACGACTATTGCCGCCTTCGCCCATCAAGTCAGTGCGGCTGTAGGGGCTACGCGGGTCGCGACTGACCTCGGTTGGATAGAACATGCCCGTCAGATTGGCGCCACCGGCAAGATCGTACGCCCCAAACTTTATATCGCCTGCGGCATCTCGGGAGCCGCACAACATACCAGCGGGATGAGCGAATCACAAACAGTTGTCGCGATCAATCCTGACCGCACAGCCCCAATTTTTGCTCTGGCGGACCTGGGGTTGCTCGGCGATGCTAATCAGATCCTGCCCCTGGCGGCAGAGATGCTTAACAATACATCCTCGTAGCCACTTTTACTATCATACCAACCTGAAAAGGATATTTAATGGATCGCAACGTAACCCCCAGACACCTCTTGCTGCTTTCAACCCTCTTTCTTGTATATGTCTCCTGTGGCATCATTGCTATGCTTCCCGGTCCGGCTTTACCGGTGCTGGCTTCCCATACAGGCGTTCCCCTTGATATCGCTGGATGGATATTTACGGCTAACGCACTTGGCTTCGCTCTGGGCGTTATGATCTCAGGTATTCTGAGCACCCGTATAAACTCAAAGTATCTTTTAATGATGGGCGTGAGCGTGATTGGCATTGCAGCGATCATTATCCCCTGGACGCATATTTTCGCACTTCTGCTCGCCGCGCAGTTCATTGCTGGCATCGGTTTTGGAGCCGTTGATGTAGGTATTAACGTGATCGCGACATTAACGTTCCATGATATATTGGGCGAAACCCTGAACATTCTTCATAGCGCCTTTGGTCTGGGCGCGCTGATTGGCCCGCTCTTGCTTTCTCTGGCCCTCAAATTCGTCAATGAGTCGATCTGGGCCTTTGCTGCCGGTACTGTTATCGCCCTTATAGCCTTTGTATTACTGGTGCCGCAACACATACTGGCTATTGTCAGGCAAAACACACAACCAGAGCAACAATCGACATCCAGTCGGAGCAAGGTATTAATCCATGTCGCGCTCTGGTTCATGGCCCTGCAAATGTTTCTCTATGTTGCCGCAGAAACCGGCTTCAGTGGTTGGGTCGCGACCGCTACCAGCCAGAGCGCAAAAGTTTCGCTCGTGATAGCAGCTCCAACTGCTGCTATGTTCTGGCTCGGCCTGACGAGCGGTCGTCTACTTGGCGCGCGGTTACTCAAACATGCCTGGCTAAACGAGAACCACTTGCTCTATCTTAGCTTTATCGGCGGTGGTCTGAGCGGCCTGCTGGTGGCAATTTTCATCGGACAACTCTGGCTCGATTTTACAGCCAGCCTGCTTATGGGCCTGTTCTTAGGTCCAATTTTTCCCGGCATTATGGCTATAGCCTCACGCCGCTTTGTCCACGTCCTTAACGTTGTTTCAACTGTGATGCTTCTCAGCGCGGGCGCGGCTGGTACCATTTTCCCTGTGCTTATCGGGACGTTCATCACGCATGTCGGTATTACCTCGGGAATGGCTCTTCCTGCCATTACAACCCTACTCATCACACTCCCATTCTTCCTGGCGAGAGAGCAACCCATATTGCAATTCAATCGCGATATGCCTACAATAAAGGCACAAGAAACAACCTCGACCACCAACGATTGTAGGAAGGAGCACATTTCATGAAAGCTGTACAATTTGCTCGTACCGGCGCTCCCGATGTTCTACAGGTGCAGGAAGTACGCGATCCTGTGCCTGGCTCCAACGACGTTTTGATCGATGTTAAGGCCACGACGGTCAATCGTCTCGATTTATTTCAGCGCGATGGCAGCCGACCGGTTAACGCTCTGCCCTTTACACCCGGGTTGGAGGCTGCCGGTGTGGTAGCCCTGGATGCTCACGGCTTCCGCATGGGTGAGCGCGTGCTGACGTCGAAAGCTCTGGCGGCGAAAGGCGGCGGAGGCTACGCCAGCAAGATAGCCGCGCCCGCATCGCACCTGGTACGCATTCCCAATGGAGTTTCCTTTGAAGAGGCCGCGGCAGCCGGCCTTGCCGCGTCAACGGCCTGGGGAGGCTTATTTGATCTTGGACACCTCAAAGCTGGCGAACGCGTACTTATCTGGGCAGGCTCCAGCGGCGTCGGCTCAATGGCTATCCAGTTGGCCAAACACACAGGTGCGTGGGTGGCAACCACAGCCAGTTCGGAAGAGCGGGCCGAATCTTTGCGCAAGCTGGGCGCGGATCTCGTTATCAACCACCGCCAGCAGAACATCGCCAAAACTTTGCAGGAGGCGGGAGGCGTGAATCTTGTCATCGAGCTGGTCAGTGCGACGCTGCAAACAAGCCTCGAAGCCTGCGCTCCCGATGCAAGGATTATTTTGATCGGCAATCTGGGCGGTCAACAGGCAACGGTTGACACGCAGGCATGGCGCCTCAAGCGGGTCGTGGTGGTTGGCGGCGGTCAGCTCACGACCTCCGCAGAAAATGAACACCAGATGCTGCAATTAATTGCCCAAAAAGCGATTACCCCGATCATTGCCCGGACACTGCCGGTGGCAAAGGCGGCAGAAGCCCATCGCCTCCTGGCAGCAGGTGAGCCACAGGGCAAGATCGTCCTTACCCATCAGGCATAAAATTCTTTAGCACTGCTAGCTGCGCTCACGTTGTAAATATGTCAAGTCAAGCAAGGAGATCCAAGTGATGCATAGTCGGGTTGGAAGTGAACAGATTCTTTTTACCAGAGGCGTCCCCGCCCTTGAGGCTCTTCCCAATCAGTTGATTGCTACCTGCTTACAAGCAATCTTAAAAAGCCCCGAGGGCAGAGCTGTGTTGCAATACGGGCATAACGGCGGCTACCTTCCGCTTCGTCAGATGCTCGGCGAGCAATATGGGGTAGCTGTCGACCAAATCGTGATCGGCAACGGCTCGCTCCATTTGCAGGATATGCTGGCAGCAATCCTGATTAAACCGGGCGACGTTGTTTTGACCGAACAACCGAGCTATGATCGAGCCATTAAAACGTTCAGGAGGCGTGGCGCGCAAGTTATTGGCATTCCTCTTGAACATGATGGCGTAGATCTGAATGCTTTGGAAAGGGCGCTGGCGCGAAAAACGCCCGCGTTCATGTACGTCATTCCAGATTTCCAGAACCCTTCTGGCATCACTACCTCTGTGGCAAAGAGACAGGCCCTGGTAGCACTGGCCGAACGTCACGGCTTCTGGCTGGTGGAAGATATTCCTTACCGCACCTTGCGTTACAGCGGCGAATCGCTGCCCTTGCTCCGCGACGTCAGCCCAGAGCGCGTTCTGACGGTGAGCTCTTATAGCAAGCTGATCAGCCCTGGCCTGCGCGTCGGCTATCTCATTGGTCCGCCTCACCTGATTAAGCAACTGACGAGTCTGGCAGAGGAAACTATTCTCATGCCAACGCTGCCGACGGAGGCCGCAGTCGTCGAGTTCCACAAGCGTGGCTACTTCGCCACCAACCTTGAACATCTGAGGCAATTGTACGCCCCGCGCATGCAAGCAACGATCAAGGCGCTCAAAACCTACCTGCCCAACATCCCATTTGTCGAGCCTGAGGGAGGCTTTTTTGTGAGCATCACGCTACCAGAGCAGACCGATGGAGCAAACTTGCTAGCACGCGCTCAGGCGGTCGGACTGGCTCTGACCGATGGCACGACCTTCTTCGCCGATCCGCTTGACGAAGAGCAGCAGCACGCGGGTAAACGCTTCGTGCGCCTCCCCTTCTGCGCTCTGACGCCCACTCAGATCGAGGAAGGCGTGCAACGTCTGGCAACCTTGATATAACGAACTATCAATCACGATGACACATACTGTAACCAGATGAGGTAATTCCTGATAGAGGATATCTCCTGTTATCGTCAATTGTAGTTTTGTAAAAGAGGAAGAGAAATGCAAAAGACGCGTCCGTTTACTATTTCACGAGCCCTGCTATGCTTGCTGGCTCTTTGTCTGGTTCTACTCCTGGTAGCGTGTGGTGGTACAACAGCCCCGACCACATCTGCCAGTACTCCTACATCCACCTCCACCACTTCTTCTACGTTTCCTACAGTTCCCACCTCTGTTCCTTCCAGCGCTCCTACATCTGCTGCTACCAGCGTTCCTCGGACCGCTCCGAACAACATTGCGATTGCAGGTTTTGCTTTCAATCCAAAAACCCTGACGATAAAGGTGGGAACAAAAATAATCTGGACGAACGACGATCCATCTATCCATACCGTTACTGCTGATAATGGCGCATTCAACTCCGGCTCGCTTCCGCCCGGCGGAACTTTCAGTTTTACCTTCACAAAACCGGGAACTTACAGTTATCACTGCAAGATCCACTCTACAATGAAGGCGACCATTATCGTTCAATAATACAGGGCTTCTCAAACGTTGTCTTTTTATACAGAACGGCTCGCTTGCGAGCCGTGGAGAGGAAGGTGCTGGCTGTGGGCGCAGCCCACAGCCAGCACCTTCCTCTCCCTCTGAGCGCCGAAGGCGCGAGCAGTCAGAGCACGCATCGACTTTTGAGAAGCCCTGTTCAATAATAACATCACAGCGTCTGCCTCTCGCGAACTGCTGAAGCCGCTAGATAGGGACTTCAGCAGTCCCAGAAGTCAAAATGATGGCTATACTCGCTCACAAGGTAATCATACAGAACTTGATCGTGATTGCCTTTCATAAGCTCTCCGTTTCCTCAGGGCTTTTCCGTGTTCCTCTCCTCTCACTCCTGCCGACGGGATTCGCGCCCCCAACGGGGCGCTGGGCAAAAGGAGAGGTGCAGGCAACGCCGCGACGCGGCGTTGCCTGCACCTCTCCTTTTGCGAGCAGAGCTTCGCCCTGGGAGCATGACGAAAACGGAAAAGCCCTGCCTTTTCCTGGTCCAACTAGATTTCCTGCCCTCCTGTCAGCTACAATACAGTTATAGCATTATTGATCTGCATACATCTCAAAGAAGTAAAGGACAAGCTACGGCAATGCAACAATTTGACGCCATTGTCGTGGGCGCTGGCCCCGCAGGGAGTAGCGCCGCGCTAGCAATGGCCCGCGCTGGATTACAGGTGGCGCTGATCGAACGAGGCGAGTATCCGGGGGCAAAAAATGTCTCTGGAGCTGGCTTCTACGCGCCCAATCTGCTTGCGGACCTGCTCCCCAATTTCTGGGAAGAAGCTCCTGTAGAACGCTATCTGGTCCGCCGCGCCATCACCTTCCTGGGCAAAGAATCGGCGGTCTCTCTCGACTTCCGCACCAGTCATTTTAGCCAGCCGCCCTACAACGGCTTTACTATTTTACGCCCCAAATTTGATCGCTGGCTTGCTGCAAAAGCTGAAGAGGCCGGAGCATTGCTGATCACCTCCACTGTCGTAGATGATCTTATTTATCGGGGCAAGCAGATCGTTGGCGTTTGCTGCCGGCGCGAGGATGGCGATCTTTACGCACCCATCGTTATCGCTGCCGATGGCGCTAACTCGTTCCTGGCGAAGAAAGCGGGCCTGCAACATGAGTTTCGCGCCGATGAGATGACGCTGGGAGTTAAGGAAGTACTGCGCCTCGACGCTCACACCATTGAGGAGCGTTTCAACTTGAGAGAAGATGAGGGCATGACCAACGAATATGTTGGCTATGCCTCCAGCAATGTCAAAGGTGGTGGCTTCCTCTATACCAATCGGGATACGCTCTCCATCGGAGTGGTCGTGCAGATTGCTTCATTGGCGGAGCAAAAGGTGCGCGCCTATGACCTGCTCGACCAGTTCAAGCAGCATCCAGCGATTGCGCCCCTGGTGCGCGATAGCGTTATGCTGGAGTATTCAGCTCATATGATCCCTGAAGGCGGCTGGAACTCGCTGGCGCAATTGTCACGCGCTGGCATGATGGTAGTAGGTGATGCGGCAGGCTTTGTTTTTGCCGCGGGGCTCTTCCTGGAGGGAATTAATTTCGCCATCGCTTCCGGCCTGGCCGCCGCCGCCACAGCACAACAGGCGCACGCCAATCGTGATTTCTCGGCAGAAAGCATGGCCCGTTATCGCAAACACCTGGAGTCTAGCTTTGTGCTGCAAGATTTAAAGAAATTCCGCAGGGCTCCCGCCTTTGTCAATAATGAGCGGCTACAGAATGTCTATCCTGAATTGCTTTGCGAAGCGGCGGAACAGGTATTTCGTTCGGACGGGAAACCCCGCCGTAAAATTGGTCGCACCGCCCTTGATGTTCTGCGCGGGAAAGTGCCGCTGCTGACATTGCTACGCGATGGCTGGCAGGCCGGACGAGCCTTGCTGTTTTAGGTTTCAATCCCACAAGCGGGTCGAGCTAACTATTAGTTCCTGCCGCCCATTGAGGATGTGTATATACATTGGACGGGCTGATGCAGATTCCCTATGAAATTCGGTCATAAACACGGTCGCTATGGGCGAAGTATTTTGTTCATGTGCATTAGCTCCCCGCTTCATCGTGGGAGGTCCCTATGGAGGTCAAGAAGAAAATGCAGCCAATAGAAGAACGCCTGGATCTGGTACGCTTTAAAGTCGATAAAACGCCACATATTCGCCTGAATCGTGAGACGTGCAAAGATTGCGACACTACCCCCTGTGTCTACGTCTGCC
>DASRHT010000041.1:0-20982 GCA_035650355.1 Ktedonobacteraceae bacterium | reverse complement strand
ACTGGCGATCTTCTCTACGCAACGAGCTTGTCACTCAGGGGCAAGGACAGATTCATCCAGTGGGTGACCTGTCTGGCTTCCTCTTGCGAGTATACCAGAAGATCATCCCTCTCACCCTTCTATCATACAAGGGGCAAGGGGATTGGGTGGGAGAAGAGCGAGGGCAAGCGCAAGGCCCTCACCCATCCCAACGCCTCCCCTTGCCCCTACCACGCTTGTTCGGGTTGTCATTTCGCAATTTAGCGCTGTCGGATCGCCCAGCGCTGCATCGCTTCCCAGCGCCTGAACACGATACGCACAAACTCCAGGCAGCGTTCTTCAATTTGAGCGAGCGAGGTATCAGGCGAGAAGGTAAACGACCAGCCGCCCTTATCTTCAACAAGGGATATCTGCCGGACCAGATCCTCGCGTGCAACTGTCCAGACGCCGCCGAAGCTTAGATCGTGCTGAACGACTGCCACAACCACCTCATCTGCTCTCGCACCCTTCGTTGCGCGGCAGATCACTTCCGCCTTCCCGCGCAGAACTCCTGCCGCTTGCAGGGTGCGAGCGGGCCTTTCCAAAGCCTCTTTTGAGAATGTATGCATCACAAAATCCCTTTCAGCTACTGCTGCGACACCTGCGGCGCCAGTATAACATAAGCGATGGTGTTAGACAAACTATCAGATTTTGCTTATAGTTTCAGCAATTGCAGAAACCCCTCTACTTCGGGTTGATGGATCTGTTCCGCGTAGCGCAGGATTTCTTCCCTCTGTCGCGTAAACATCAGCGTCAGTAACTCGTGGTGCGAGGGATCGAACCCTTTAGGGGAAGAGCGGCTAATTTCGTAGAGAAAGCTGATCTTATCCAGCAGCTTGAGTTCATCGTGCAAGTCCTGATCTTCGACGATGGCAAACGCGTGCAGAATGTCCTGTTGAATTGCGTCAATGGCCTCGCGAACGGCTGACGTTTTAAAAAACGGTAAAATGTCGCCGACAACTGCTTCATGGGCATCATGGATCAGGGCCAGCGTGACCAGGCGGTCACGTTTCTCCTGGGGATAAGAACGAAAAGAAGACCAGTAGAGTACCAGGAAAGCGACCGCGAGGGTATGCTGACCGACGTTCCAGGTGCCAAAGCCCGATACGCTGTAGACCCGAGGGATGTTACAGATATTCATCAAGAAGTCGAGGTTGGGATGCTTGGAAACCTGCCCCAGCAGCCCTTGAGGAGTAAAAATCTGCTCGTAGTCAATTGATTCGTCCATCAAGTTTCTGCCTCTCCAGCCGTATGCGGCAACGGCAACAAAGCAGAAGTTTTTCATCTTCTCCTTTGGCTCAGAAAAAAGTCGCTCACTCGCTTTTCTCCACGGCAAGCGACCTTCTTCATTATAGCATGTGGCATCATCAGCAGAGTATGACAAGGTTTTACAAAAACATATATTACAATTGTAGAACTTGTCAAACAGGCGCGCTTCAACTTCAGGGCTTCTCCAAAGTTGTCTTTTCATTCGAACGGCTCGCTTGCAAGCGAGCCGTTCGAGAGAGAGAGGGAGGTGCTGGCTGTGCCCACAGCCAGCACCTCCCTCTCTCTCTGTGAGCGCCGAAGGCGCGAGGAGTCAGAGCGTGTAGCGACTTTGGAGAAGCCCTGGCTTCAACTTTTCCGCTACTACTTCGTACATGTTTGCGTACAGCGTGAGAAACTACAGCAATCAACTTTATCCCAAGAGAGCAAAAGAGAGAAGAAAATATGGCAAGTGATATCGGCAATGTTGGCGGCACCGATCCACGAACGAGAACGACCGCGAAGCTTTCGCCGGAGAGCAATACATCAGCGACCAATACTAACGAAAATACTCCCACAAGCACCCAGGCAAGCCAGGATAAGACAGAACAGCAGAGCCAGCAGGAGCCCGACAGAGTTGATAGCTTGCAACTGACGGTCATTGAGGGCTTCCAGGTTGGACGAGGGGCCGCGCGCATCGATCCCGGCGATATGGCTCTGTTAGGCTGTCAGGCGGGCGACATTGTGTTAATCATGGGCGCCCGCACAACGGCGGCAAAGGTGGTGCCCAGCGCGATTGTTGACCGTGGTCAAAAAACCATCCAGATGGATAGCCAGGTGCGACAGAACAGCTCCTCCGGCCTGGGGGAACGTGTCACCATTCGTAAGGCGAAGGTGCAGAATGCCGAGAAAATTTCGTTGTTGCCTCTGAGCGGAGGCGCTCCCATCCAGGAGAGCGACCTCCAGTATATCGCCCGTTACATGGTCGGGCTGCCCGTTGCGATTGGCGATCTCTTGCGTATCGGCACGCCCGGCACGACGCCGCGCGAGTTTCTGATCATCGGCACAACGCCCGCCACGCCAAGCTATACCATCCGCAGGCAGACAACGGGCCAGCTTCCTATCGAGGAGCCACTGATCCCTGAGACCGATACCGAGGCCGTGCTGGTTCACGCTAAAACCGTTGTGCGAGCGCAGGTACGAGGCGCAACCAACAACACCCCCGGGCGCGTAAGCTACGAAGATATTGGCGGGCTGGGCAAGGAGCTTCAGCGTATTCGCGAAATGATCGAGCTGCCGCTGAAATATCCCGCCGTATTTGATCGTCTGGGCGTCGAACCACCCAAAGGCGTGCTGCTTTACGGCCCGCCGGGAACCGGCAAGACGCTGATTGCGCGCGTGGTGGCGGCGGAGAGCAACTCGGCTTTTTTCGTGATCAACGGTCCCGAAATTATCAATAAGTTCTACGGGGAAAGCGAATCGCGCCTGCGGGCCGTCTTCCAGGATGCGCAGCGGCGCGCGCCCAGCATCATCTTTATCGACGAGCTGGATGCCCTCGCTCCCAAACGCGCTGAAACCGGCGGCGAGGTCGAGCGACGCATCGTCGGCCAGTTGCTGGCATTGATGGATGGTCTGGCCTCGCGTGGTCAGGTGGTGCTGATCGGCGCGACCAATCAGCCTAACGCGCTCGACCCGGCCATACGCCGCCCCGGACGCTTTGATCGCGAGATATCATTGCGCGTACCTGATGTGCGTGGGCGCCAGGAGATATTGCACATTCACAGCCGCGACGCTGCTCTGGCTAACGACGTTGACCTGGCGCGACTGGCCCAGTTGACCCCCGGCTTCGTCGGGGCCGATCTGGAGGCGCTTTGTCGCGAGGCTGCCATGATCGCATTACGTCGAGTTCTGCCGCACATCGACTATCAGCGCGGCTACATTCCCTACGAAACGCTGGTCAACCTCAATATCACCATGGCGGATTTCCAGGCGGCATTGCGTGAAATCGAGCCTTCAACCACGCGAGAAGTCTACGTCGAGGTCAGCGAAACCTCCTGGGAGGATATCGGCGGCCTGCAAGATGTCAAAAATGCGCTGACAGAAGGAGTGGAATGGCCCCTGCGCTTCCCGGAGATTTATGCCAATGCGAAGGTCGAACCGCCGCGCGGCGTGCTCTTCTCAGGACCGCCCGGATCTGGTAAAACCCTGATCGCCCGCGCCCTGGCGAATCAGTGCGAGGCCAGCTTCATCTCCATCAAAGGGCCGGAGTTGCTTTCCAAGTGGGTTGGTGAGTCGGAGAAAGGGATACGCGAGATTTTTCGCCGCGCAAAGCAGGCCGCTCCCTGCCTCGTCTTCTTCGACGAGATCGATTCGCTGGCCCCACGGCGGGGCGGTAGCAACGATGGCAACGTGGGCGATAGAGTGATAGCGCAGTTGCTGACCGAGATGGATGGCATCGAAGGACGTGAAGGGGTAATCGTGCTGGCCGCCACCAATCGACCGGAGCTGATCGATACGGCCTTGCTCCGTCCGGGACGCTTTGACCTGATCGTTGAATTGCAGTACCCTGACGAGCGTGGACGCGAGAACATTTTCGCGATCCACCTGCAAGGCAGACCGGTCGCGCCGAACGTAACGCTAGAAGAATTAGCCAGATTGACCCCGGGCCGCAGCGGAGCCGATATCGCGGCCATCTGTCGTCGCGCCGCCCTGCTAGCTTTGCGCGACTGGATCACTCCCAAGCTCAGTCTGGGCCAGGTTCAGGTGACAGAGCAGACCTCTTTAGAGGGCCAGGATGGCGCCGTAGCAGCGTCTGATGCAGACAACCAACCTACCACAGCAACCACGACGGAGAGCGCAGACCACACCGGCCCCCAGGTACTGGCGGGACGCTTCCAGATTCGCGCGGAACACTTTGCTCGTGCCATTGACGAGCAGCGAGATCGGTACGCCGTCCAGGAAGTCGCAGAAGAGCGGCGCGGGCGTGAAGAACGGGGGCGCCAGCGACTACTGGAAATGGCCGCTGGTCGCGATCAAGAAAGCAAGCCACCCCTGCGGGGCTTCCGTCTCTGGCTGGCGCGGCTGTTTGGTCTGGTCTAAATTACAAGAAGCGGGGCGTTGGCGAACGCCCCGCTTTTATTATAAACGGAAAGTACGTCATTTGGGAAATGCTTTCTTATTCTAAAACTCATACTTGCATATATAAGACATACAGTAATGCGCGTTTGCAGAGCTTTTGCTCTTTGACGGTACTATGCACTTACAAAATATAGGCAACTATGATATAATAAATAACGGAGAGAGTCCTAAGCAGCGAAGGGAGGCTTCAATGTCAGATGTCTATGACAACTCCTCTTCCGTCTCCCGTAAGCAAGTGACAGAGTTGTACTTGAAAGTCATACGGTTGATCGACGAGCGAGTGGCCCCGTTTTTGGGAAAAGCGACCACCCGTGCTCTGGTACAGGGGGCTGCCAGGCGAGTGACTAACGAGTATCCGTTCCTTAGTTGTCTTATTAAGCAGCCCTATACCGATTTAGATCCGTCAATCATTCAGGAGCATCTCTCCGGCGTCACAGCAGCGGAACTGACCGCCGGGCTTAACGCGCTTTTGGACGAATGTTTCGCCGGATTGCGAGAACTTACCGGGGATTTGATCGTGCCTCCTTTACACCGGGAGGTCACCGACCAGTTGAGGCAGCTACAATAACTAAAGGAGCATCATGGAGAGTAGCGTACAGTCAGAGTCACAAATCCGAGATGGCACGCACCGCTCTCCGGGAGTATACAGCGGAGATCACCTTCCTGCGATACGCCGCGAACTGGAGTATATCAACAGGATTGGCAAGCGGTTTGTTGCCGCGATTGATCGCTTCCAGGTTCACCGCGCGCTCTTAGCGGCTCTACAAGAACTTTATAGCTTCTCCGCCTGTTGTATTCTTCTTAAAAGCGATCCATACGAACTGTTCATTATTCCCTGTTACCCCCTTGATGCAGCTTTTTTAGAGAGCATGATTCTGCGCATTGCCAGCGCCGCCAGCGCGATTGATTTTCCAGCTATCGATGTCTCCCAGCTTACCAGAACAGCCTACTTCGACGCTCCAGACGAACTGGCTCAGACGCGAACTCCGGGCAGTAGCATCAGCACCCAGATCGGGGCGTGCTTAAACATTCCCTTGACGGTTGAGAATCGCATCATCGGTATGTTGAGCCTGTTCGATGAAGAGCCGGGCACGTTTGACGCGGAACTGCTGCAAACGAGCACGATGATCGCTGACTATGCGGCGGTTGCTCTGGAAAACGTGCGTCTGAGGGAGCGCGAGAATGCCCTGTGGCGAGATGCTGAGCTTGAACGCCAGCGACTGGAGCTGATTATCCGCAGTATGGCTGAGGGGCTATTGATCACGGACGCACGCGGCGCCATTAAGTCGCTCAACAACTCGGCGCAGCAACTGCTGGCGCAGGCGCAGATTGATTTCACTCTCGATATTCCATTACACCGGTTAGCCGAGATGAGCAGTGTTCCCTGGCTACCCAGGTTGACGGAGATCATCGACATGGCGTTGCGGGGAAAGACGGTCACCAATCAGGAGCTGGTGGCGGGCCTGAGCCGCGAGGCGGGTGAGACGGTGGCGCTCACGCTCAGCATTAGCGCGGCCCCCCTTCACGATGCTAGCGGCACATCGCGCCCAATCGGCGTGGTGGCAGTGCTGAACGACGTGACCTCGAACAAACAGGTCGAGCGCATGAAAGACGAGTTTGTCTCCGTAGTTTCGCACGAATTACGCACCCCGTTAACGGCGATCAAAGGCTATACTCAGCACCTGGTACGCCGCATTGAGCGACGCATACGCAAGCTCCACACCACGCAGACACCGCCCGCCTCGACCAGCGAGCTTCCTGAAAGCTACGATCTGCGCAGTCTGAACATTGTACAAAGCCAGACGGAACATCTGGAGCGCCTGGTCAACGATCTGCTCGATCTTTCGCAGGTCCAATGGGGTCAGCTCAAACTGAACTACACTACTTTTTATCTCGCCGACGTGTTGGCCGAGCATGTGCGCTCGGCGCAGGCCAGCGCCGAACAACACAGGATTCGTCTCGATATTCAGGTAGCGAGTTCAAAGATTACCGCCGATGGTGTGCGCATAGGCCAGGTCATCGGCAATATCCTGGATAACGCAGTCAAATACTCTCCCCACGGCGGTCAGGTCATTGTACGTTTGACGGAGCAGGACGGGGATTACCTGGTAAGCGTTCTTGATGAAGGGGTAGGGGTAAGTCCAGAACATTATGCTCACATCTTCGAGCGTTTTTATCGGGTACATAATACAGCCAGCCACCAGTATACGGGGATCGGGCTGGGCCTCTACGTTGCCAAAGCCATCATCGACGGGCATGGTGGGCGCATCTGGTTCACCAGCAACCAGGGCATCGGCAGCACCTTCCACTTCACCCTCCCACATACTCCACGGGACAAAGCGCCAGAAGACGCGTCCGGCAATGATTAAAAGTGCAAATAGTGCTCTCGGCAATCAGGTCCGCAACGTGTGCAGCAAATCGCTGGGGCTGAAGCCGAAATGGTCCAGGAGATAGGAATAGCCAAAGGGCGTAAAGTGAATTCTCGCCCAGGTCGCGCGCAAATTCTGGATGGTACGCAAGATGCGCACCTCACCCCAGAGGGGATGACGTAAATCGCTCAAGGCATTGACCAGGTCGCCCGTACTTGTCAGGAGCACGCCGCAAGAGACTACCAGGATCTGAACAAAGAGATTATGCGAAAGGGTAACCGGGCTAAGGGACGTGAATAAGCCAATGTAGAGGACCATTCCTGATACGATAGCGGGACAGAGGAGGTCGAGCCAGATATACAGGACCGAGGGTTCGTGCAAAAACAGGATTGTCACTCCCAGCGGGCCAATCGCCCAACCCACAAGAGGGCCATGTCGGAAGAGTGTAACAAGCAAATGCGCACACCTGAAGAGGGCTAACCAGAGCACTACAAGGACTACTAACCCCAAATAGCTGTGTACATAGAAGCCGGTAAGCGTATGTGGCATGGACAATCTCCTCACACTCCTGCTTCTAATCAATGTATAGAAGCAATCCCTGACTATATTATAAGCCAATGATGGCTCTCCGCGCAATTATCACTGCCATCCTCCTCAGGGCTTCGCAAAAGTCGCTGCACGCGCTGACTGCTCGCGCCACAGGCGCTCACAGGGAGAGGAAGGTGCTGGCTGTGGGCTGTGCGCACAGCCCACAGCCAGCACCTTCCTCTCCCCAACGGCTCGCAAGCGAGCCGTTCAGGATGAAAAGACCACTTTTGCGAAGCCCTGCCATCCTTCTTCGCCGACAAGAGGCACAAAATAGCCAACGGGAAGTACTTGAAAAAAAGAGTGGGAGGAACGCTGAACGCTGTTCCTCCCGCTTACTGCCTGATGGGCGCTACTGGGATCGAACCAGTGACCTCTTCGGTGTGAACGAAGCGCTCTCCCGCTGAGCTAAGCGCCCGAACTGATTGGGTCTCTACCCTTACTAATGACAGGAGCAACTATAGCATTCGCCACAAAAATTGTCAAGCATTTTGACACGCTCTTCTCATCATCTTCTTACTCAGGGCTGCGCAGCGATCCTTCCTGCTATAAAAAGCTACATAGATTCTTAACCTGGAATGACACTTCTTACGTGTGAGACCCGTGTTACAAAGGAAGAAAGAGATAAACCTTTTAGAAAAGGGGATGGAGAATAATGCAGAGTTCCACGATCAAAAAATCTGTTACCAAGTGGGTTGTCGGCGTGGTAATATTGCCCGCAGTGGTGCTGATGTTGCGCAAGCGCATCTTTGAATTTATCGATGAGCATATGTAATAGCCCTTTGGGCGTGAGTACCAGGACCCGCCATATGATATACTGAAGGACAGAAATAATACGACGTCCTTCAGGAGATGAGTTTATGGAAAATAAGAGCTCAAGTACCAGCGTCTCGGCAGAGCAGACTGCCGTCGAGCAAAAAACCGCGACTCCAGAAAGAGCGGGCACGGAACATAGAGAGGCTTATGGGACAGCGAAAACCGAGAATCTGCGCGATTCTGGCCTCTGGCGTATCTTATTGCCAGCCGTTGTTGTGCTGTGCTGCCTGGCTCTGTTCGCCATTCCGCTGATCATTCTGGTTCCCCTTTTGACCGGCTCCATCCAGGCCCTGAGCGCGGGCAATGCCGCCGAATCTCAGCTTCTATGGGTGTGGGTGACGATGATCGTCATCGAAGTGATCGTCGCCATATTCATTATTCGCGGGCTGCTGAGAATATTTTTGACTCAGGCGGGGAATTATGGTACCTAACGCAGGTAGCTCCCGCCGTTAGTCGCGCTTAGCGGTCACAAAGCTGAGAAAGACAGATTATGGCATTTCCTGGCCGGACAGGCCAAAATTTTTTTACAACGCGGGATGCGTCCCGCGTTGAATCGTTTTTTAGTGGTTTCAGATGCTTTTATGGACCACACCCTCCAATGAGAGCAGCCAGGACTTGGTGGGCAACCCTCCGCCGTAGCCAGTGAGTTTACCATTGCCGCCGATCACGCGGTGACAGGGAACGATGATCGCGATGGGATTGGCGCCATTGGCCGCGCCAACGGCCCGCGCAGCCGTGGGGCACCCTATCACATGCGCGATCTCGCCATAGCTACGCGTCTCACCATAAGGAATTTGACATAACTCCTGCCAGACACGAAGCTGGAATGGCGTTCCTTGCAAATCCAAGGGGCAGGAGAAGCGAATGCGTTCCTCGGCGAAATAGCGCTTCAACTCCTCTGCTGCCAGTTGCAACGGTGCAATCTCTTCGCCCTTCACCACCCGATCTATCTGTAGCCAATGTTTGGTTCTATACAATCCTTCATCAATTGCCGCGCCGGGAGTTCCCACCCAACAAACGCCCGCCTCCGTTGCCATCAACACGCACTCTCCCAGAGGGCTGGGAACGCTACTCCAGTAAAGAATCCGGGCCATTTGGCGTACTGCAAGCATTACCGACTCCTTGTGTACATATGTTCTTTGCAAAGAGTGTAACACGGCCCACCTCGGCAGCGCAAGAGCCAAAAGGTTACGTTACCGTAATCGTAGCAGTCATCGTTGGATGCAGCGCACAGTGATACTTGTAGGTCCCGGGTTTGGTAAACTTGTAAGTGAAAGTGAAACCGGCCTCAATCGGATCGTTTAGCCCCGAATTGAACATACCCGTATCGCTCGTGATAGTATGAGGAGTGGTGGTTCGATTTGTCCAGATCACGGTCGTGCCGACCGAGATGGTCAGGGTGGAAGGGTTAAACGAAAATGTATACCCGCCTGGAGTTATCATACTTACCGCCGCCGTCGGCCCCGTTGGAGTCGGCACAGGCACATGGGTTGATAGGTTTCCTCCGATATTACTCGCAGCAGCCGTCGCTGTAGCACCTGCTACCGAAGGCGCCGTGCTACTACCGTTCCCGCAGGCAGCAAGAAGAGCTAACAGGCTGAACGCGATCATCCCCAGGCGGGCAGCCTGTTTCAGAGAATAGAAGTTGAACCGGTTTCCAGACATACCATGCTTCTTTCTGCAAAATACAAAAAGTACGGAAAGAATAAAAACCTCTCTTGGGAGATATGATTTGCAGTTACATGTTATATGTGTGGACCGGAATAATCCATAAAGATGCCTCTCAGTAGTAATATCAGGCTATCTCGATGGGCTACGTCACAATGATCGTCCCGACCATCATTTCTGGATGGATCGCACAATGATATTTGTACGTCCCGGGTTTAGTAAATTTGAAGCTGAAGGTCATGCCCGTCGTAATCGGATTAGCCACTCCCGAATCAAAGCTTTTGCCATCATCGCTGGTAACTGTATGGGAAATACTGGTCCGATTCGTCCAGACCACGGTGGTGCCCACTGAAATAGTAACCGTCTGAGGAGCAAAAAACAGCGTATAGACTCCGCTGCGCGACATACTAACGTTTACTACCTGGCCTGTTGGGGCTGTGGTCGGCGTAGGCGCCACCGTCGGCGTGGGCGTGGGCGTGGCCGTAGGAGCAGCTACGGTGGGAGTCGTTCCTCCGGCAGTGGTCGTGCCACCATTGCTCCCACAGGCGGCGAGCAAGATCGACAGGCTGACCACGATTGCCCCCAGGCGAATCAACTTTTTCAGCCAGGAGACGTTGCAGCGATTGCTAGACATGGCATACTTCTTTCTATCACATACAAAAAGTACGAAAAGCCTATTAAAAGCCTCTATTGAAAAGTACGATTTCCCGTTACATTCCTATGCTGTAGCAAATGTCTGCGATGGCAAAACCCATAGGCGAAAAATCACCTTTGCCTATTCCTCCTTGATCACGGTCGTAAGCAAGACTGCATACTTACATAGACAATCTGGCGAGAGCGCTCTTACCCAAACGCTCCCCGATCATGAATACAGCCATATCCAGACATGCCAGGGCCAGCAGTGTGGCAGGTGCGGAAAGTTTCCAGCAGAGCAGGAGCATACCCCCGAAGAACGGGATCGTCAAGCCGAGCAGCAGCAAGCGGCGTGGTGTGATAGGAAACTCTTCCAGAACGAGCGTTTGCAAGGGATCATCTGCTCGCTGCGTGAGATCGGCGTCCCATGCGCTGCCCAGAACGGCCAGAGCCACATAGCCAGTGAGGATCAGACCAAGCAAGACCAGGGCCAGTAGCAACGAGAGCATACTCAGACCTGCCCAATAACCCAACAGTAGCGCTGAGAGCCAGCCAATGATCATTGCAGGCAGCAGATAGGAGCAGAGACGGGCACGCAAGAAGGTGGTGAGATTAAGGGGCGCGCTCAGATAGAGCGCGAGACGTGCCCCTTCACTGCCAATGGCGTAAGGAGCATATTCAAGCAATGCCAGAAAGGCCACGGACGCGGCATAAAAGGCCACTTGCAAGATATCATTGAGGTGAAGCGAAGCCAGCCAGGGGCGGAGCCAGGGAAAGAGCAAGAGCATTCCCACTAGAGCAATCAGGCGCAGCCAGGCAAGAAAATGACGACTCTGCTGGAGCGTGCCCTTAAAGAGGATTGCTCCAACCGGGGTACGCCTGCGTTTGAGCAAGATCAGCAAGATGTCGAAGCCTGATATAATAAAGGCACGAGGCGATCTATCACGTCCCTGCTGCTGTTGGAGAGCGGCAAGATAGAGAAGGCCCGTGCGTTGAGCCAGAGGAAACCAGGCGAGGAGGAGGAGCACCAGCATCGTGCAACTTCCTGCGACAGGAGAAAGCCATGTGGCAATGGCCAATGAACCGCCGGGGAAGATGACCGGGGCATTTGTTCCCGACGATTCAGAAGGAAGGTGGATTCCTCCCACTCCTCCATGAAGATGTTGCACCAGCAAGTATCCCACCATATCGCCAGTCACGAAAATGACTGCACAGAACAGCGCCCAACCAGGATGAGGGAAAACGTAGCGCACAACGAGCAAGGTCACCAGTACGCTTAGCCATACCATACTGAGCGCGCCGAGGACCAGCAGCAGCAACCAGGGCAACGCAGCCCATCCACATGTTAAGCTCAGGGCGAGGCCAATGACGCTGGCTTCACCCGGCAACCAGGTGCTCGTACCTTGCCAGAGCACCTGGATATAGAGCCCACGCAGACGCGTTGCCGGATCGATTGGCTGGACTGCCAGGAGCAGGGCTTCGTCGCTGCCGAGGCCGGTCATCAGGGTAGCGATCACCACAAACGGTACCATAATCGCCCAGGCCATCAGGCAGGTGAGCCAGAGATGGAAGTTCAAGAACGTGGTTCCCTGAGCCTGCCACCAGGTGAACAGAGGAATGAGACGGCTCAAAGCCCAGAGCGCCAGGATACCCTGAATCAGCAGCGCGACCAGCATACCGATGCGTCGATGCAGATCAAAGTATGCCATGTTGCGCGTAGAGCGCAGCAAGGCGCGCCAAATGGCGTGTAGTGGAGTCATTGGAGCATCTCCTCAGATTGGGAAGTCAGACGCAGGAACACACGCTCCAGGTCTGGAGCCTCGGCTCGTGTACGCAGTTCGGCCAGACTGCCCTCAGCCAGCAAGTGTCCCTGATGCAAGATTCCGATGCGCTGGCAAATCTCCTGGACGCTGGCCAGGTCGTGTGTGGAGAGCAAGATCGTCGTGCTGCTAGCAGCGAGCTGGATGAACAGATCTTTCATCCGCCGTACGCTGAGCGGATCGAGTCCATTGAGCGGCTCATCGAGAATCAGGATCGCCGGCTCGTGCAGGAGCGCGGCGGCCAGGGCAAGCTTGCGTTTCATCCCAAAGGAGTAGGAGCCACAAAGCCGCTCTGCAGCGCCTGTTAGTTCCAGCAGATCAAGGAGAAAGGCGCTTCGTTCTTCCGTCTTCGACAGGGACAACCCCCGGAGTTGGCCCAGAAAGGCTAGCATTTCGCGCCCACTCAATCGCTCATAGAGGAGCGCCCGATCAGCCATGTAGCCCAGGACCCGCTTTGCCTGTAGCGGCTCACACCAGACATCGTGACCTGAAAGCTCAGCTCGACCCGCTGTCGGTCGGAGCAAGCCAACCAGCATGCTGATTGTGGTCGATTTTCCCGCTCCATTGGGACCAAGAAAGCCATAGATTTCCCCCTGACGCACTACAAGATGAAGATCGTTCACAGCAGTGACGTCGGCATAGCTCCTGGTGAGACCAATCGCGCTTATCATGGGAGGAGCCGTAGCGGCAACCTGCGGTAGTTCGCGTGGCGTGCTGATAACACTTCTGGACTTTGGCCGCTCATCAACAGTGGGCGGCTCGGTCTGTAGCAGCTTGAGCGCGGTCAGAAACGCGGTGCGGTCATCAAGGTTGATGAGCAGTTGCTCAACCAGACGCACATGCAGGCGCAAACGCAAGAAGATGGGGTGTTTCAGGCAGAGCAAGACCTGGCCGCGCTCAGAGAACGCCAGCATGAGGCGTTTTCTGGTCGCGTCGTAGCGTGGAACCGCAAAGGGCGCCGGCCTTTCGTGAACGGACTGTGCAGAGACAAGCTGCGAGAGAGGCACGCGAGCATGAATATCAAAGCCATAGTGGAGTTCCAACTCGGTTGCCCAGAGGCGATGAGCGGTCCAGAGCGGATACGACAGCTTGCCAAAAAGCACCACAAGAAAACCGCCGATCAGGACCAGGATTACCGTTTGCCAGAGAGCGGTGGGAACAAAGCGCAGGATCAGAAAGACGTACAATGTGCCTTCACTTATAGTGAGAAAAAGGAATGCTCCCAAAATGCTGAGATAGGGACCTTTCTGTGCGGTATAGGGAAACAGACGGGCCGGAGGAAGAGGAATCATAGCGGTGGCTCCTGTTCAGGATGGTGGGTAACAGCAATGGACGAATGCTCCGCCGCACGCGTTGAGTCTTTCTGGTAGAGCAGTTCAAAGAAACGCTGCTGTGCTGGTGCAACCATACTCGATACCAAGTCACCAAGCACGCTGGAAAACGGACTATGCTCGCCTAGTCCGGTCTGCACGAGTTGCTGAAAAAATAGCGCGAGTTCCTGGCTCTGGATATACTCTTGAGCGAGCTGCTCAACTTCGGGAGCATCTGCTGGCAGGTGAGCCAGAGCGGCAAACCGTGCTTCGAGCGCAAAAAGTTGGCGATACTGCTCGGCGTGGTCAACAATGTGCTGCAGCGAGCGTTGGAAGCCCTGTCGATACTCAGCGGGCCAATTAAACGTACCGAGCACAGCGTCGATCTGTTGTCCCCACTTCAGTGACTCGGTACTCAAATGAGCAAGATGGGGCGCGAGCTGTGTTATGATGTCAGGCGAGTAAATAAGATAGGCGCCTTCATTCGTAATATTAAGCGATTCTCTGGTGAGCAGTTGTTGTAAGAAGGCACGGCGCTCTTCCAATTCAAGGATCTGGGCCGTCATCTCTTCGACCAGCGCATACAGAGCAACTCGCAACGTACTCTCATGCTGCTCTGAAGAGGTGCCAAGCACCTCACGAATACGCTCTAGCGGTAACCCCAGGGCACGCAAGTGACGAATACGCTGCAACTGCAACAAATGTCGAGCAGTATAGAGGCGGTACCCACTGTTCGTACGCTCCGGCTCAGGAAGCAGATCGATCTGATGATAATACCGAATCGTTTTGGTCGAGACCCCAACCAGCCGTGCAATTTCACCAATCTGTAATCGTTCTCTCATAGCCTTTTGTCCTTTCATTATGAGGAATGATATAACCTTCCAGCAGGGTCAAGGTCAAGAGAGCGCGCCATCACGCAACTGGGTTTTTCCGTTTTCGTCATGCTCGCAGGGCTTCGCCCTGCTCGCAAGAGGAGAGAGGTGCTGACAACGCCGCGTCGCGGTGTTGTCAGCACCTCTCTCCTCTTGCCCTGCGCCCCGAACGGGGCGCGAATCCAGGCGGCAGGAGTCAGAGGAAAGGACAACTGAAAAGCCCTGCCATCACTTCATCGACGTTGCCGGAATTTCCGCTGCTACTCTATAATGGGAATAGCTATGTCAAGCGCAGTTGAGCCACGAAGAGTAATGCAAGCGCACCAGAATAGTAATATCAGGCTACTCCCCAGCCTTTTTAGTAATTTGTGCTCAAAAACGCTTGACTTTTGCAAAACGAGTGAGTACACTCAATACCAGTTAGCAAGCATAGTGCTGGTTTGTTCGTACCGCTTAGTTTTACAGGAGGTGAGTCCTATGCAGAATGTACTTCTAGACAAAGTGCCTTGTGTCCGAAATAATGGGGTTCATCTGTCCGGTTACAGCGGAACATAGTAAACTATCAGGCAGCATGAATAAATGCTGGAGCTTAGATGAATATGTGCCAAAGGACGATTGATCGCTTCCCACTTTCCTCACAATGCACAAACACCCCCCACGATGAAGACACTTCACGTATAGAGAAAGTAGCATGATTACCCATTACCTGTGTTTTCCTATACAAAGGGTTGGCATAGAGCGTGTCTCTACCAGAGCAACTTTGCAAGAAAGGCTTGATCAACTTGCTTAGCCCGTTACTTCCGTGTCTAAGGAAGCAAACAGCTATGACCCTAATCTCAAAGGAGAGGAGGTGATAGCATGAGAGGAAAGATTCGCGATAAGCGCCAGACCAACAAACGCGATATGATGAAGCGCGAGGTCTTTGAACGTCGCCGCCCGTACAAGCGTGATACGCGCTCAGTATTATTGCTCAGTCGGCAGATTGAGGAGGAGCAGGAAGATTACACGCTGGACGATGGCCAGGAGGCCGATACTCTCCCTAAAAAGTAGGGGCGTCACTGACGCCCCTACCATTGGTTGCTCTCACATACATCTCCGCTTGACTTCTTAGGATGCGATATGTATACTCACTCTAAGGCTGCGGCGGGAGTCACTGTTCACTCTCGATCCGCTTGAGGATACTGAAAATCACGGGATATTGACCTTAGGGAACATCCTGCGTGCAATCACCAGACGCTGGACCTGGGCGGTGCCTTCAAAGATATCGAAGACTTTGGCGTCACGGAACCACTTATTGATAAATTGTTTGGTTTCGGAGTTTTCGCCAGGGGCTGTAATTCGTACAGCCGCCGCCGTTATCTTCATGACGAGCTGGCCTGCATAGGCTTTACACATCGACGCCTCTTTCGAGTTGGGGATGCGCTGATCCGCCATCCAGGCCGCACGCCAGACGAGATAGCGGGCCATTTGCAGCTCTTGCCTGAGTTCCTCCAGTTCGTCGTTGATCTCTCGTAGCTTGTGCGCCGGATATCCCCTGGGCAGTTCTTCTTTGAGCCACTGGCAGGTGGCCTCGTGCGCGGCGCGCGCAATGCCCAGCGCCAGCGAGCCAACGGAGGGGCGCGTAGCATCCAGCGTCCCCATCGCAGCCTTAAAGCCTGCCTTCGAGCTTCTCTCACGACCGGCCAGCAAATTATCTTTGGGGATACGGCAGTTCTCAAAGATCAGCTCCGCCGTCTGCGAGGCGCGCAAGCCCATTTTTTCCTCGATCCGCCCTACGATAAAGCCCGGCGTTCCCTTTGGCACAACAAAAGGACGAATGCCCTCGCGCCCCAGGCTCTTATCAACGGTGGCAAAGGTGACGACCAGATCGGCACGCGCGCCGTTGGTGATATAGTGCTTATGCCCGTTGATCACCCACTCATCCCCATCCAGTACGGCGGTCGTGGACATACCCGCCACATCGGAACCGATGCCAGGCTCGGTCAAGGCCAGCGCGCCCCAGTGGAGCTTCCCATCCATGTATGGAGCCAGAAATCTGGCTTGCTGTTCGGGCGATCCTTGCGAAAGAATGGGGGGGGCCGCCAGACCAGGACCGGGGATGCCGGTCGAAAGGGCTGCGTCGCCCCAGGCCATCTCTTCCTGCGAGAGCACTCCAAGCACACCCTGCTGCCGCCCCTCTTCCTGCGCCTCCAACCGGCGCGCCTGACCAGCGGAGCCGGCCCAGAAACGCTGCTGCATATTCAGGAAGAACGATTCGGGGATCTTCTCCTTGCGATCACATTCTAACGAGATGGGCCGCATCTCTTCGAGGGCGACCTGGTGAGCATAGGCGCGAAACTCTTCTTGCGCTTTGCTGAGAGTGAAGTTTATCATTGTGCTTACTCCATTGCTGCGGCGTTACGCATCCACATCTCGACAGGATGGTCCTGCATAAAGCCAGCGCCTCCCATGATCTGAACAGCATCGATTGTGGCCGATTTCGCGATCTTGATGGCCTGGAACTGGGCCGCCTCGGCATCACGCGTCAGCGTCTCAGGCTCAACGCCCCGGTCCCAATCAGCCGCCGCGCTCCACACCAGGAGACGCACGCCATCCAGCTTCATGGCGATTTCGGCAATCATAAAGGCAATGCCCTGATAGGAGACGATGGGACGCCCGAAGGCGATGCGCTCCTCGGCGTAGCTGCCCGCGTATTCGAGCGCGGCCCGCGCTGTACCGCAAGCAACGGCGGCCCGCACAATCGCATAGAGCGCGGCGGCCCGCACAATTCCAGCATTGCCCGGCTCGCCCAGCAGCGCCAACGCAGGTACTACGGCGTTCTCAAAGACGTATGACGCGCTCGGAGCGGCGATCAGCCCCAGTTTCTGCACATCCTCCGCCACACGTACCCCTGCCAACTGGTCCGGGAGCACGAAGCCGCACAGCTCGTTGCTTCCTTCGAGACGAGCCAGCACCACACGAGGGCGAGATTTGCCGCCATGAATCACGTCGCGTTTGGTGCCATTGAGCACATACTGATCGCCATCGCGGCGCACGGTCGTGCTAATGTCAGCCAGCGCATAGCCACCGGTGCGCTCAGCATAGGCCAGGCTTCCTCGCTCTGTCGAGCCGTCACGCCCGTTGCAGAAGGGAAAAATATACTGTTCTTGCTGCTTTTCACTGCCTGCCAGAGAGATGGCGACCGGCCCCATGATCGAGCCGATAACGTTCATCGCTAGGCCCGCATCACCAAAGCCTAGCTCCTCGGCAATGAGCGTATAGGCAACAGCTTCGATATTGCCATTGCCCCCGTAGTCTTCGGGGAAGGGGGTTGTCAGGCCCGTTTGAGCGAGGGTCTCCATTAACGCGGATGAGATATCGCCGCTCTTCTCGGCTGCGCGTGCCTGCGGGCGCAACTGTTCAGTTGCCAGGCTGTGCGCCAGGCGACGTATCTCTTCTTGCTCTTCCGTTGGAGAGAAATTGAGCATGAACCAGATCCTTTCGCCACTTAACTATTAGTAGCATCAGTAGCAATAAAATAGGAGAACGGTGTTGTTTGTTTCCCTATTGTACGTAATATAGCAGAGCAAGCGCAAGGGATGGCGAGGCGAAGCAGGGAGGGGTATATAAAGTGCCGGACAGCTAGCGACTGCCCGGCACGCCTAAGGAGCATGACAAGCAAGCTATTAGTCAGCAGGCTCGCGTTTAAAAGTTCCAATGGTGCTGGTCGCGCCAACAACATCGTTGGAGATGGCTTGCAGCAGCGCCTCAAAGGTAAGAGCGTTGCCCTGGATATGTGATACGGAAAGGGCATAGACGGTGAAAATATAGTGATGGACCTGCCCGGTTGGTGGAGGACAGGGGCCGTCGTAACCGGTCAGGCCAAAACTATTGGTTCCCTGGGTGAAGGTATTATGCCCGTTAATTGATCGCGTCTGTGCTGGAATATTATAGACGATCCAGTGATGGAAGCCGCCCGCGACTGGAGCGTCCACATCGTTCATGGTCAATGCAAAGCCCATAGTGCCCGCCGGAACTCCCCGCCAGTCGAGCGTTGGCGCGATATTCTTGCCATTACAGCCAAAACCAACGCCGAACTCGGCAGTACGCGGCAACGGGCCGTCTTCATGAAAATCAGGGCTGGTCACGGTGAATGGATGAGCATCGTCAGCGGTCGTCACCACATGACCTCCCTTTGCCAGCGAAACCAGGGGCGAGAAGGCAATGAGGCTGATCACCAGCAACCCCACTCCCAGCCCGACTATCACAAGGCGTTTCCTGGAAAGTTTCTCCACAAGGTTCTTACGCATGTCAGTGTCCTTTCTCCATTTCTGTGTTACACATACCAGATGTAGAAGTGAATTCCAAACAGATTATAACACAACAGGAATTTTTATTGCTCATGTATAGATAAAAGTTATGGGGATATCAGATCCCCCTATCTTCGACGCCACTTATTTAGCATAACTGAGGCCCAATGGTTAGTTTTGACCATCGGGCCTCAATTGATATTCGGCTTACTTTGTTCTGCTACTAGCCTACGGAGTTGCAGAAGCGGGTTCCTTTGTTTGTACCTGGATGCGCTTTGATTGCTGCGCCTGGGCTTTCGGAATCTCGAGTTTCAGCATACCATGCTCGTAGGTGGCCTGGACTTTGTCGGGGTCAATGTTGCCTGGCAGAGTAATTACGCGGCTCATCTCGCCTTCGTAGCGCTCTTGCCGGACATAGCGCCCCTCCTTCTCCGTCTTCTCCTCGCGCTTCTGCGTCGTGCGGATGGTCAAGGTCTCGCCCATAGCCGTAATTTCGATGTCCTCCGGCTTCCTCCCCGGCAGGGCTGCCTCCACGATGTAGTTGTTATCGTTCTCGGAGATGTCTATAGGAAACATTCTCCCCGTTGGGAACGAGAAAGGACCCGACATAATAAAACTATCTTCAAACAGCCTCTCCATCGCGTCGCGTAGACGCATCCAGAGCTCTTGATCTCTTCTCATGAGCTGCATAGCTGTGCTCCTTTCTTGTTCGTGGTATTTCGGTTGCTACCGATGACACGAAACATCAATGCCTTTCGTTACGGCATTACAGGAGCATCAGGCTATAGGAAACTGCGGCCCTGGTGGCCCTTGTTATTTTGAGTAGATAGAATAGAACCGCACTACGCCTTTTTCATCGTGAAGTGCTATTTTTTTATAGTTTGATACCTCAATCAGGTTACCATCGGGATCGCGAAAATAGATCGATAGCATTGGTCCCCTGGCACCCGTTTTGTTCACCGGTCCCTCAATGATAGCTACACTACATGCTCGCAAATGCTCTATCACTTGCGCCAGCGGGATTTGGGTGATGAAACAGAGATCGAGCGAGCCAGGCGTTGGCAGCAGGGCTTTTGGCTCAAACTCTTTGCCAGCCTGGTGCAGGTTGATTTTCTGCTCTCCGAAGTGGAGCGCCTTGCGACCATCAAAAGTCACAAGCTGCATGCCGAGTACGCGGGTATAGAAATCACAGGTCGCCTCCATATCACGAGCGGTTAAGACGATATGATCGATACGATCAATTTGCATGGTATTCCTTCCTACGTCGAAAGCCAGAGCGGCGCTGCCTCACCGGCACGGACGGCTCTGGCTCTCCAGATTATTTGCTATTTTTTCTGCGCGGTGACGAACCAGGAGCGAGGGATGTCAGGCATGTCACGCGGCAGCACGGGATAGGGCCAGCGTTCATAGCTAGCCTCCTTCTCACCCGGCTGGGCTATCGTGGCTTCCCAGCCCATCGGGCGCAGGAACTCTTCCGGCTCGTCTATTGTACCAGACCACGGCACCCCCGCATCCGCCAGCGCCTGGACAAATTGCCACGTCCACTGAGAAGTGAGCATGGCGCTGTTGACGGTGTCAAAGCCTAGCCAGCTCCCGGATGCTGCAAGACCACTTATGTCGTTGAGGATACGAGTAATACTCTCGTTAGGGAGATAGTGAAGAAAGCCTTCAAGCAGCCACGCGGAAGGCTGGCGCGCATCAAAACCGGCTTTGACCAGGAGATCGGTCCAGGAACCGGTAAGGTCCACCTCGACTACATGCCGCTCACAGGTGGGTTGCGCTCCGGCGGCACCGAGCACCTGTTTTTTGTACTGCAAAACCTGAGGCTGATCCAACTCAAAGAGCCGCGTCTGTTCGGGCCAGTGGAGGCGATACGCCCGCGTATCCAAGCCCGCCGCCATCAAGACGACCTGCCGGATTTGATGCTCGTTCGTCACCCGTTGCAAGAAATCATCGAAGAAGCGTGTACGGATAGTAATCGAAGCGCCATTATCGCCCGAACGATGCTCAACCCACTCCTCGCCCTCTGGACCCGCTAAAGCCGCGGCCCAGGGATCATTATAGAGGCGATCCTCACGCCGACTCTCTCTGGCGCGCACACCAGCGGTCCAACGTGAAGTCGCGCCTAATAAACTATCATGCGTAGTCTTATCAGTCATACAGCATATACCTCTACTGCTTCTAGAAATAGTTCTGAATTTGTATTCAGCAATAAACAA
>DASRHT010000040.1:0-62891 GCA_035650355.1 Ktedonobacteraceae bacterium | reverse complement strand
TGCCTACCCAAAGCGGAACGAGACCGCGTGACCAAACAGATGCAGCGCATTACGAACAAACGGAACCGACAGGTGGACCACTATCTGCATGCTGCCAGCAAGGCCATTATTGCCCTGATGATCAAAGAAGGGGCAGGGACCCTCATCATTGGCAAAAATCCGCTTTGGAAACAGGAGGTGGATAACGGACGGCACAACAATCAGAACTTTGTGAACATTCCACACGCGCGTTTTATTGAGATGCTCACCTATAAGGCGGAGTTAGTGGGCATCCAGGTGGAGCTTCAGGAAGAGAGCTATACCAGCAAAGCCAGCTTTCTGGACCTGGACCCGATCCCTGTGTATCAACCCGGTGATGAGACGGAGTATCCCTTTAGCGGCAAGCGGATGGGGCGGAGAAACCGCCTGTACCGCACCAAAGACGGGCACAAGATATGTGCCGATGTCAATGGGAGTTACAACATTTTACGCAAACGTAGACCTGATGCCTTCTCGGAGGCAAAGGGAGTAGCGGCCTATGTAGTTCAGCCCTTGCGGTTAGCAGTAACCGTCTAAATCAAACAAAAGATGTGGAGGTCTATGGATGTCCACGTTTTTTGGAACTATACTTAAATATGATAGAAGCTTCGCCTGTTGGACAACATCAGGCGATATCATAGTATCTGTAGAGAGAATACTGCACTAGAGGAGCAAGCTGCTATGACTACGATACCAGGCGTCGAGTTGATCCCAAGAAGAGTTTTGTTTGGCAATCCTGAAAAAGCGAGCCCGCAAATCTCGCCTGATGGTACAAAGATGGCTTACCTCGCGCCCGTCAAGGATGTGCTCAACGTGTGGGTTGGCGAGGTAGGTGGGGATGACTACCGGCCCGTAACGCAGGACACAGATAGAGGAGTACGCTTCTATTTCTGGGCGCCGGATAACAAGCATATCATGTACATTCAGGATGTCGGAGGAAACGAGAACTGGCGTCTCTACGCCACGAACCTGGAAACAAAAGAGACGCGGGACCTGACTCCCTTCGAAAACGTCCAGGTGCGGGTGGTTGCGCACGATAAGCACTTCCCCAATGAACTGCTTATTGCCATGAACAAAGAGAATCCGCAGGTTCATGACGTCTATCACCTTGACCTGATCACCGGTGAGCTTGCTCTGCGGGCCAAAAATCCTGGCAATATTGCCGATTGGGTCACTGATACAGCGTTTAAAGTGCGTGGCGCTGGCGTGGCTCGGCCTGATGGTGGGCTGGAGCTGCTTGTACGCGATAACGAAGAGAGCGAGTGGAGAAAAATTGTGACCTGGGGGCCGGATGATGCGCTCGGTAGCGGCCCTATAGGCTTCACTAAAGATGGTCAGGCGATCTACCTGCAAGATGCGCGCGACGCCAATGCAGGGCGCCTGGTCAAGCTGCACCTGGCCACTGGCGATCTCTCTGTTATCGCACAAGATCCCCATTATGACGTTGGAGCGGTGATGATCCATCCCGATACTTATGAGGCGCAGGCCGTTGCCTTCAACAGGGACCGGGTCGAGTGGCAGGTCCTCGACGAATCGATCAAGCGGGACTTTGACGTGGTCCGCCAGATTCACCCCGGGGATTTCGCCATCACGAGCCGCGATGATGCCGATAATACCTGGGTGGTCGCATTTACCGTCGATAATGGGCCGGTTGCTTATTACGTCTATAATCGGCAAAAGCAAAGCGCGAAATTCCTTTTCAACAATCAGTCCGAGTTGAGCCAGTATACTATGGCGACCATGCAGCCGGTGACCTTTACCGCGCGTGATGGCCTGACCGTTCATGGCTACCTTACCCTGCCTCCTGGTGAGCGTAATAAAAACCTGCCGTTGGTGTTGAACGTGCATGGCGGTCCCTGGGGGCGCAACACCTGGGGGTATATGCCTGAAGCGCAATGGCTCGCCAATCGCGGTTACGCCTGCTTCCAGGTAAATTATCGCGGCTCGACCGGCTATGGCAAAGACTTTTTGAACGCGGGCGATAGGGAATGGGGACGTAATATGCATAATGACCTGGTCGATGCCGTCAACTGGGCCGTGGAGCAGGGGATCGCCGATCCCAAGAAAGTAGCCATTTATGGGGGATCATATGGCGGCTATGCGGCCCTGGTTGGCGCTACTTTTACCCCTGATCTCTTCTGCTGCGCGGTAGACATCGTTGGTCCGAGTAACCTGGTGACGCTAATTAAAACCATTCCTCCCTACTGGTCAGTTATGTTGGGCACATTTCATAGACGCGTTGGCAATCCCGACACCGAAGAGGAATTTCTGCAATCGCGTTCTCCTCTGTTTAGGGTTGATCAGATCAAGATTCCCATGCTGATCGCGCAGGGGGCCAACGACCCGCGCGTCAAGCAGGCCGAGTCCGAGCAGATCGTCGCAGCCATGAAGAGCAAGGGGATCGATTACGAATACATGCTCTTCCCGGACGAGGGACACGGTTTCGCTAAACCCGAGAACCGGCTCAAATTCTACGCCGCCGCCGAAAAATTTCTCGCCCAGCATCTCGGCGGGCGCTACGAAGCGTAATACCAATCTTACTGTTAATGAATGTAGGGGTAGCCCTCGCGGCTACCCCTCGCTACCCGACACGGCTACCCGACGCGCCCTGATGTGATCTAATGCGACCCAATACTATTCAGTGACTACCTGATCCAACCCTGATCACGCAAGCGGTGGTCTTTAAGAGGAGGTAAGCGACGATGAATGATGACCCGATGATGGTATTTGCAGGGAGTGGGAGTTTACGG
Organism: Ktedonobacteraceae bacterium; assembly: GCA_035650355.1. Classification (GTDB taxonomy): domain Bacteria; phylum Chloroflexota; class Ktedonobacteria; order Ktedonobacterales; family Ktedonobacteraceae; genus DASRHT01. Next base: position 60,123 of record DASRHT010000040.1, on the reverse strand, counting down.
CTCACCGCGCGCATTTGTCAGTACTTACAAATCGAGCAAGGGAAAAACGAGACCATCCGCTTCTCCGAGGGCAATATCTTCGTCCGTATTCAGGAGAACGTGCGCGGGCGCCATGTCTATATCGTCCAATCAACTGTTTTCCCCACCAATGATAACTTCGTAGAACTCCTCTTCTGGATCGATGCCTTCAAACGGGCGGGCGCGGCAACCGTCACCGTCCTTATCCCCTACTTCAGCTACGCTAAAGGAGACAAAAAAGACGAGCCGCGGGTCTCGATTCGGGCGCGCGTCTGTGCGGACGCCATTGAGGTGGCGGGAGCGGACCGCGTCGTCACTATGGACCTGCACGCGCCGCAGATCCAGGGCTTTTTCCACAGGCCGGTCGATAACCTGTACGCGCTGCCTATCCTGTGTGAGCGCATCATCGCTATGCAGCTTCGGGATATGGTCATCGTCTCGCCCGATGTCGGTTTTGCCAAGCAAGCCAGGCACTATGCATCCTGCCTGGGGGTCTCCATCGCTATTGCGGACAAAGAGCGACGAGGTCATGATGAGAGGGCCGATGTTTTGCAGATCATCGGCGATGTCAGGAATAAGACCGCCGTCATCGTAGACGATTTCACCATCTCAGGCGGCACGTTAGCCAGCGTCGCAGCTAAGCTTGTCAAATACGGGGCGCGCGACGTCTACGCTGCCGTAACCCACGGCGTCCTCACCGGCGATGCCATCGAGCGTATTGATCGCAGCCCGATCAAACGCCTCTTCTTCACCGACACCGTCGAAAATCAACCAGTGCAGTTCTCAGAAAAGATCGAGGTTGTCTCGGTCGCCTCGCTCTTCGGCGAAGCGATTAAGCGCATTCATAACCGCGAAAGCATCAGCGAAATGTTCCCTGAATATTAGCTGTTGGCGAACAGAAAAGGTGCGCAGAGGAAAATGTGGTGAGAGTTGCGTTAATATAGTACATGCTGGTCACAAAGCGGAACTAAGGATAGCCTTTTTTGGTTAAAACCGCAGCATCATGACACAGCCGAATGGATGGTGTATAATGTAGCCGCTAATAGTAGCCTTAGTTAAGAGGAGTTCGCGCAATGAATGGTGACATGATAGGACGTGTCATCAAAGGTCGGTACAAGCTAATCGATGAGCGTGGGCGGGGCAGCTTTGCCACCGTGTACGTAGCGCGTGACCGGGAAAATAACCGTATCTATGCTATAAAAGTGATGCATATTGAACTCTCGAACGAAGAGGAACTGCTAGCTCGTTTCCAGAGGGAGGCCCACATCCTCCTGAATCTTAATGATCCTCATGTGGTAAGGATTATTGATTACGGGAATGATAATAATACGCATTATATCGTCATGGATTACATAGATGGCCAGAACCTGAAGTACCACATGTTGCAGGAAGGCCAGATGGACCCAATGCATGCGCTCAATTACGCCCACCAGATTGCCGAGGGGCTGGATGCAGCTTACAAACAGGGGGTTGTGCATCGCGATATTAAGCCGCAGAATATCCTCATCAACAGCAATGATATGGTGAAGATAACCGACTTCGGCCTGGCGCGTAGCAGAGAAACCGTCACCCTGACCCAGTCCAATGTATTTATGGGGACAGCCTACTATATCTCGCCGGAGCAGGCGGAGAGCGGGCGCTCGGCGGATACCCGCTCCGATCTCTATTCCGTTGCCACCGTCCTGTTTGAGATGCTGACGGGCCGTCCTCCCTATGAAGGGGAGACGGCGGTAGACATCGTGATTAAGCACATGAATGACAAGGTCCCTTCCGCCTGTCGTTTACGCCCGGGTCTGCCCATAGAGGTGGATTATTTTATGCAGAAGGCGCTGGCTAAATCGCCTGCGGACCGCTACGCGACCCCTCGGGAGTTTATCAGCGCGCTCGAACAACTGCAGGAGCGTATTCAGGCCATGCCCCCAATCGAGCGAGTCGCGCGATCTGGAGATGCCAATGGAAAGGCGAACCAGGCAAAACCTGTAGCAGCAGCATCTAAGGAGGCCCGCATCATCGTTATTTCCAGCGGGCAGTCTATTGCGTTGAATGGTGACTTGATGGTGGTGGGAAGGCAGGACCCGACGCTGGGAATATTCCCAGAGATTAATCTGGCGGACAAAACGGTCGGGCGGCGGCATGCATATGTGCGTTATCAGCAAGGAAAGTATACCGTTGAAGATCTTAATGCTCTGAATAAGACGCGCTTGAATGGAGTAATTTTGGCACCGCATGAGGAGCGAGCACTCAAAGATGGCGATGTGATACGTTTTGGTAGCGTTGAGGTGCGCTTTGAATTGCGATAAAGTTGTAGGGGTACCCCTGGCGGGTACCCGATCCAGATCGGGTGGCAGCAGGCTCGTTCCCGCGAAAATTGCTTTTGTGTAGAAGATATCGGTGGGAGAGATGAAACGCCGCCCCTATGACCGGAGGGGTGAACTGTTATGAGAGGATCGTTAATGATAGTTTTAGCAGCGCTTCCTGTAAGCATCCCGATTATTGTGGGTGCTGTTGTCGTCATTCTTCTCTTCGTTGGCGTGGGAGCCTTCCTGCTGCTACGGAGCCGGAAGAATGCAAGCGGCAAGATGGCTGGTAGTGGAGTGAGCGATTGGCAGCGCCAACAAGGAGCCGCGGGCGCATGGAACCAGCAGGCCGGGGCGGGCGCGTGGGGTCAGCAGCAGCAACCGGCTGGCTGGGGGATGCAAAACCAACAGCAGCAACCGGCTGGCTGGGGGATGCAAAACCAGCAACAGCCAGGTGCATGGGGAGCGGGCGCGCAGAATTCGATGCCAGGGCAGCAGAATACCGGTCCCTGGAGCGGTCAGAGCGGCCAGAACCCGGCGCAACAACCAGCCTGGGGCGCTCAGAATGCCGCCCCGCAGCAGCCAGCCAACCCATGGGGAACGGCGGGACAGGCGCAAAACCCGTGGGGACAGCCGGCTCAGCAAGCAGCTCAGCAAGGGGCAGGAGCCTGGGGTAATCAACCACAGCCGGCCCAGTCGTCTCCCTGGGATTCCGCGCCCGCAGCCGCTCAGGCGCCGTCGTGGGGCAATCCTCAGGCGCAACAGGGGCAACCTTCCTTCGGTAGTAGTAATCCCTCCTGGGGGCAGCCAGCCCAGCCAGCCCAGGCAGCGCAGGACCCCTGGGCTGCTCCAGCCGCGGCCTCTTCTCCGCCTTCGTGGCAGCAGGGAGGCTTTGGGCAGAACGTCTCCACCCCTGGCATGAAACCAGATTCGGGCGCTTTGTTCGGCTCTCTGGACGCAGATAAAACCGTGCTGCGGTCCGGGGGCGCACCCGCGCAGCAGCCGGGAGCCGGTCTTGGCATTATCCGCGTCGAAGAAGGGAAAGAGCCTGGTCGCATTTACGAGATCCGCAAGGAATCGCTCAGCATCGGGCGCAGCCGCGAAAGCGACATCTTCCTTGAGGATCTGGCAGTCTCTCGCCTGCATGCCTCCATTCTCAATATGGGCAATGGCAACTATGCGTTGAAGGACGAGGGTAGCGCCAATGGCACGAAGGTCAATGGGCAACTGGTCAATAAGTATCAGACTTACCCGTTGCAAGAAGGTGATCGCGTCCAGCTCGGTCAAACCGTGCTCGTTTTTGCCAGGCGATAAGATGGGGCTTGTTGGGCGCATTCATCCGAGCGCGCCCACTAGCAGATAGAGAGGGAAGCAGCGGCACACGCGCACGATATTCGCTATTGGGGTGGATGGATGCGCGCAGGTGGCTCGACAATACCATGCAGCAAGACGATCTAATTGGAAAAATGCTTGGCAATTATCGTATCCTGGGCGCGCTCGGGCAAGGAGGAATGGCGCGAGTCTATAAGGCATACCAGGAAAATCTTGACCGGGAAGTGGCGGTAAAAGTGCTTCCCCCGTGGTATGCCGCAGACCGCAGCTTTGTGGAACGTTTCAATCTGGAGGCGCGCCTGGTTGCCAGGCTATCGCATCCGAATATCGTAACGGTCCACGATGCCAGCGAGCAGCATGGTCACCTCTATATTGTGATGCAACTGGTGGATGGAGGAACTCTCAAACACCGCCTGGACCAGTTGCTGACCGAAGGCAGGGCGATGGATGTGGTGGAGGTTGTCTCTGTCTTCACTCAGCTTGCCGATGCGCTGACATATGCCCATAACCAGGGCGTGATCCACCGCGATATCAAGCCGGTGAATGTCCTGATGGATCGTTCAGGACGGCCCATCCTCTCCGATTTTGGCATTGCGAAGGTTCTTGCCAGCACAAAAACGAATTTAACCCACCCGGGCGCGGGCGTGGGTACGCCAGAGTATATGTCCCCAGAGCAGTGCCAGGGAGGCGCCATTGATGGGCGGGCCGATATCTACGCTCTCGGCGTAATGCTCTTTGAGGCGCACACCGGGCGTCCCCCCTTCAATGGCGACAATTACCCTGCCCTGGCGCACAGCCACGTTTACGAAATGCCGCCTCGACCCAGCTCAATTAATCCAGCGATTCACCCTGTAATTGAGCGTGTAATTATGACCGCGCTGATGAAAAACCCTCAGCAGCGTTTTCAAAAAGCGTCCGATATGGCCGAAGCTCTTGCGCAGGCGCTGGCTGTTAAGGTTCCCCAGGCGGGATACGCTGGGATGCAGGCTGGCATACCCTATGTGACTCAGAAATCGCCTGTGCTGGATGTCCACCGCGGCGCGCTCTACCCTTGTTATAAATGCCAGCATCTCAATAAAGCCTCAACGCGCTTTTGCACACGCTGCGGCTATCCGCTCAAGCAATGCATGTTGTGCGGCGTCCATAACCCGGCAAATAACCGCTTCTGCACCAAATGCGGTCAGCCGCTATAAGTGCGACGCAGGAAAACGCCAGTGGCTACGCTCAGCTAATGAACGTACTCGTCTGATTGCATAGCATACAGACGTTCCAGCGTCTTCCGCTGCTCGTCCAAACGTTTAAGGTGGAGCATGGCCCGCTGTTCCGAGCTTAATGAAAGGAGCGCCCGCACGCGCTCGACAATGAAGCTTGGCTGTGTGGGCTTGGTGATATACTCGATAGCTCCCTCTTCGAAGCCTTGCATTTGCTCTTTCAAATGCACCAGCGCGCTTACTAACAACACAGGTATCTGCGGTGTAAGATGACTGGCGCGCAGCCAGTGCAATACATCCCAGCCAGAGATTGGCTGCATCATCAGATCAAGAATAATCAGGTGAGGGTTGAATTCTGGAATAACGCGAATTGCCTCTTGCCCACTTGAAACTCCAAGAGCTTCAAAACCATGATGGTTCAGGAAAAAACAGAGCACATGTTGAATAGCCGCTTCATCCTCGACGACAAGGACACGGAAATTTTTTGCAGCTTCATACATTTATTTCACCTCTTCTATCCACCAGCATACTGAATACAACATTTATGTACGACTATGCCTTACCAGTGGGAAACGCACTTCAGCGACGGTATACTCCATTGGCTGCTCCTGGGGCCTGGTGCCTGCTTCAGCTCGTGGAGTTGGTAATGAGCTAGAGGCCACACGGCGCAGAGAGAACTTGCCTTCCAGGTCTCCTATAAGATGTTTAATCAGGGAGAGGCCCAGCCCCTCAAATGTTCCGCTATCGCCGCTTTCTTCTTGTGGGAGTTCGAAGAGCGGCCCCTTGCCCGTATCGATTACCTGTACGATCACTATGCCATCCTCCTCACAGCCGCGAATGATGACGGTGCCCCTGGATTGTCTGTCCAGGCCATGTTTAATGGCATTGGAGATCATCTCGTTGATCACCAGCGCGAGAATAGTCACGGAGCGCGACGGAATAACGACAGGACAGGGCTCGACTTGAAATGTAATATGCTTATCAGGTGGGCTTAGATTGGCATTAGCCACTCCGACGATCTTGCGTGCAATGTCATCCACGCGGGCCTCGCTCACATCTTCGTGCGCGAGCAGATCGTGGGTCGCGGCTAGCCCCTGCACACGGTTCACGCTCTCCGAAAGCGTGTTGCGCACCTCCAGCGACCTGGTGCGCCTGCGTTGCAGGGAAAGAATGCCGGCAACCGTGGCAAGATTATTTTTGACGCGGTGGTGTAGTTCGCGCAAGAGCACGGATTTGAGTTCAAGGCCGCGTCTCGTCTCTTCATATAGCCGGGCATTTTCGATGGCGATGGCGGCCTCATTGGCGAAGGTAATCACCAGTTGCATCTGCTCCGGGCTGAGCAGGTGGCGGTGGCTGCTGTAGATACAGATGCAGCCCAGAATCTTCTGCTTGACCTTGAGCGGAACGCAGAGCACGGAATGAATCTCGGAAGAGATAAACGGGTCGCCGTGAATAAAGCAGTGCTCATCGCTATGGAAGCAGTCGACGGCCATACTGGGACGGCCTGATTGGACAGAGCGCCCGGCGCAGCACTGCCCCACGCCAATTTGAATACTGCTAGCCAGATTGCTATTGAGGCCGTAGTGAGCAAGAACATGCAGGCGGCGGCGGTCTGGGTCAAGCTCGAAGATGCAGGAGCGTTCAGCGCCTGAAAGATGCACGGCCTGAGTGGTGATGATTTGCAGCACCTCATCCAGGTTGAGCGTAGACGCGATAATAGATGAGACACGATGCATGGTTGCCAGCTCATGAACCTTACGGCGCAGTTGCTCGTCTGTTTGTTCGTAAAGGCGGCCATTCTCAATATTAATGGCAATGATGCCCGCAACGACCTCAACAAAGCTGATCTCGTCGCGGATAAAATCGCGTGGCATGCTCGATTGTACGCTAATGACTCCGATGAGGCGCTCCGCGTTGCCGAAGAAGATGATGGGCAGTGCCATCAAGCCGTGAAATTCGATAGGATAGGTCCGCGCCTCAGTGACAAAATTGGCGTCGCTTTGAGCGTCGTTGACCAGCAGTGGCCGCCCTTTATCCGCCACCCAGCCGCTATAACCTTCTCCGAGATGGAGAGTGAAATGCATCCCACCCAGCGGGCGCGGTCCGTTGGTGGCCCGTAGCGTCAGGACGCGCTGCAAATCGTCGTAGAAGAAAATAGAGCAGAGTTCGACCTGCAATTCTTCGGCGACAACCTGAGTGATGACTTCGAGGGTCTGATCGAGATCCATCGCAGAGTTGCTGACGCCGTTAATGCGTTGCAAAGCAAGCAGACGGTGCTCCAGTTGTTGCGCAACATGATTGCTTTCAAGCATCGATTGGTCCGCGACTCCCTGGTAGCCCCGCGTGAGAGCGAGCACATAGAGTGATTGTAGGCGATGCAGGCGTTCGATAGCCTCAAGCAGTAGCTCTGGCTGCGTCCCCAGAATTTTTTTCAGCTCACTTGCAAGAGCATCAATATAGCGCTGTAGCCCGTCCAGGCGCGTATCTAATTTGCCTCCCTGTTCCGACAGCCAGCGTCCCGACTGCTCGAACCGCGTAGAGAATGTGTGATAGTCAGCACAGGAATCGCTCGTTATCAGAGCGTTGAGGAGTAACCAGGCATCGCTCCCCTCTTCGGGTCCGTTGCTATCGCCTGAAACTTGTTGCAGGCTTACCCTCAGTCGGGTTATATGTTGTGCCAGGATTGATTCTAAACCGGCATCGTATGTCACTTTTTTTTCCCGTCTCCTGCGTCCCACACTAACAATGACTATCCATCATCCTGCTTTGTACTGTTTATTGTAGTTGTGCTATCTAGCAGTGTCAAGCCCAATCTGGCCTTCGCTCAATCGGAACTGCGCAAGACAAATTTCCTACCCTCCTGCGTTTTTTTTACAAGATGGATGCAGATTCGTTATAGTGTGTGATAAGCTCAGGTTGAGGCAGAAGTCTGACAAGGGGGATTTTGATAATGAGATGCATACGCTGTGGTATGCCGCTTTCACCATCGCATACACATTGCGCCAGATGCGGCGCCCCGGTTACGGCAGGCGCGCAAGGTTCGGTTCAGAACCAGGCTTCCGAAGGCGGCTCTGGGGGCGCGAACGTTGGAGTTGCAGTAAACCAGCAACAGCGGGGACAACCTGCCCCGGCGACTCCCTGGAATATCCAGCAGGTGCCTTTTACAGCACAAGCATCGCCGTCTTCTTACCCGCAGAATAACAGCAATCTGCCCCAGCAGTTGCCATTCCCCCAGGCAACGCCGCCTCCTGGCTCACACGCCTCGGATGCAACTATTCCCTGGCAACCATCGCAACAACCCATGTCGGCATGGCCCTCCGCTCCTGCTGCAATGACACCCCCATCACAGACGCCTGGCCCGATGTCGTCCTCTCAGCCATATTATGCCCAGGCGGTAGCAATGCAAGGGAAGCCTCAGCCGTTCATTCGTCCTATCGCGTCACCAAATGCAGGGAAACGTCGCGGCAATCAGGGCTTTGTTATCGCTGCCCTATGCGTTCTTACTGGTGGGCTGCTTCTGGCTTTTGTCTATATCATCTCATTGGGTTTGCCATCTGCCGCGCCAGTAGTTACAACTCTGAACAAAGTCCAGAGTACAACAGTGGTAAACAATGTCACTCCCACGGTATCCCCCAATACCGCCAATACTTCACCGACTCCTGCCGCCTCGCCGACGCCGGCGTATCCAGGTCAATCATATCTTGATAATGCGCAGATGGCGAGCCAGGTGAATACAAGATCGGCCCTGCCCATTGTGCAAACGACGAGCTTTAGAGTGGGTCAGCAGATATTTGTGACCTTTGCGCTGCATCCTGGCGGACATCCCGGGGCCGTGTGCCTGCTCTGGTACGTGAATAATAAGCAATTCACCCACTTTGAATTTGGTGTGAATGGCGTCTCGTCGCCAGCTTATTCCTTTATTACCTATGCAGGTGATCCCGGACCGGCCTACGTGGAGCTCTACTGGGCGAGTTCGACGGTTTGTACCGATAAGATGCTGGCGCAACGGGTCGATTTTACGGTGAACCCATAAAAAATAAAAGCTGTAGCGTCTACCCAACGATAGAAAAACATGATATAGTAAACTCAATCTGTACCTTACCAGATAAGTTGCGGACCTGTATGCTGTATCATCTATTATTCATCTAAATATATTGCTGAATGCTATGTGCTATCAGGAGGTTTTTCCATGAATTGCAGTTCCTGCGGTACCACCATTGCGCCCGGCGTTACATATTGCCCTTCCTGTGGCATGCCCACACCCTACTATACATCTTCATCAGGCTCAACGCCCTACAGCCCAACGGTGGCTGCCAGTCCGTATGGAGGTGGTAGTGGTCAGCCAATGCCGCCGACCGAATACGGCCCCCCGATGGGATATCCAGGCTCACAACCACAGGACCCGTATCAGCCGTATAATGCCCCTGCGCCACAAAATCCCTACAGCGCTCCGGCCAACGCGCAGGTACCTCCTGCTTATAACTATGGCAACCAGCCAGCGTATCCGGCTCAGGGCTATGCTCCTGGAATGCAACCTGGCATGTATGGAGCCGCGCCGATTCCTAGGCGTCGCAGCAACGTCGGCGTTATCCTGGCGGTGATCGGCGCAATTGTCGTGCTGGCCTGCGTGGGAAGCATTGTTGCCGTGTCTGCATTGAGCAGAAATTCAAATCCCACTACCAATACGTCATCAACCACGACCACTCAAAACACGACAAATGGGGTAAGCCCCTCTGGTCAACCGATCTCTCCTGCGGCTGCTGCCGTTATTAGCAATGTGCGCACGACTTCATCCGTTGATAGCAATTTTGTGCCGACGCACCTGACAAACGCGTTTACTCCCGGACAAAAAGTTTATGCTGTCTTCGACATCAACTCAAACGGGAGTCCAGGCTGTAGCATTGCTAAATGGTATGAGAACAATCAGCTAGCCGATACCGAAAATCTGCAACATAACCCTGAAAACCAGGTGGCGTATTTTTATCGGATATATAATACGGCCACGCAGGGCGCAGTCGAACTGTACTGGACAACGAATACCGATTGCCTTAACGGGCAACTGGCCCAGGTGGTGCGCTTCACTGTAGGTACGCAGACAAGCACTGGCGTAATCGCTCCTCTTGCGGCAATGCCGTCGGCGGCGATTGTTCCTGAATGGCAATAACTGCTTTTGAGCCTTACGAAGACAAGAGGAGGAGATCGCTAGATCTCCTCTAAATGTGCGCTGCGCAGAATCTCAGCCAGTTTGGCCCGTTCGGCTTCTGTGATGGGCAATAATGGCTGGCGTGGCCTGCCTCCATAGCTGGCTACCAGTTCAAGCGCGGCCTTGAGGCCCGGAACGCTATACTTCGTGGTGACGGCGGCATTGGGCGGAATGATACGCGCCTGTAACGCCCGCGCTGCTTCAAGTTGCCCCTCCTCGAAAAGCGTTTGCACGCGACAGGTGGCGCGTGGGTAGATGTTGGCAAGGGCGGAGACGGTTCCAACGGCGCCAACGGCGAGCGCTGGCAGGAGAAAACCGGCGTTGCCCGCGAACACGCGGAACGATGAGGGCACATTGGCAATAATTTCGGAAAGTTTGGCGATGTTGCCTGCGCTATCCTTCACGCCGATGATCCTGGGATGCTCCGCCAATGTGCGGATGGTAGCTGCGTCCAGGTCAAGCCCGGCTGTGCTGCCAGGCATATTGTAGAGCAGCACGGGGAGAGGGCTGCTATCAGCCACGGCGCGATAATGCGCGATCAGCGCCTGGTTATCCATACGCCCACGATAATAAAAGGGAGGTAGGACGAGCGCGACATCAGCTCCATGACGAGCCGCCTGCCGACAATGCTCGATGGTTGTGCGCGTCGATTGAGCGCCGCAGCCAGCGATAATGGGCGTGGTAATGCCAGACTGCGTCACAGTTTCGCGCGCCGTCATAATCACTTGTGCGCGCTCGTCATCGTTAAGATGAACTGCTTCGCCGTTTGTCCCCATCAGCACGTAGCCAGCAATGCCGCTATCCGCAAGCCGCTCCATATGCCGCCGCAATGTGATCAGATCAAGCTCCTCATGATCGTCAAAAAAGGTTGGTAGCGGGGGATAAATACCGCCGGGTAATGTATCAAGCATAGTGTTGCTCCAGCCTGCATGAATGTGATGAAAAATTACTAAGTCTGAAGCATTATAGCATATAGCCTCGCCTCTATTGACCTGTCATACTGCCAGGCCAGGGCTTTTTAGTTTTCGTCATGCTCGCAAGGGGAGAGAGGTGCAGGCAACGCCGCGCCGCGGCGTTGCCTGCACCTCTCTCCCCTTGCCCTGCGCCCCGAACGGGGCGCGAATCCCGTCGGCAGGAGGGAGAGGAGAGGAACACTGAAAAGCCCTGCTGCCAGGCTTGTAATATATATAAATATTGGTAAAACGGCTAAGACAGATAGCTGTGAAATGCTTCACAGACAAACTGTGCCATTAAGCATAGCATGCCTCTCAAAAGTACGTTATACTGCCAGCAAATATTGATGAGTGTACGTATTCATAAAATTACGTCAATAAAGGAGCGAAGATATGAAGCAAGTCCTGGTAAGCCGCTTACGGCTGTTGGTTGTGAGTGTATGCAGTCTCTTTATCATGGTGTTGTTTACTGCCTGTAGTGGAACCCTTGTCGGCACTACTGGGCCGAATGGCAGCACCCAGGTTACAGGCTCTGTCGTTTCGGTTAACCCGCAGACGCATAGCGTGGTGCTCAATGTCAGTGGTCAGCAGGTTACTGTCAGTGGGTTGACGGACGCGCAGGTGCAGGCATTACAAACTCAGGTGGGCAAGCAGTATACGATCCAGGCCACGCAGGCCGGAACCAGCACTTACTCTATCAACACCGGTACCGATCCCCACGAAGATGATAACGGGACGCCGGGCATTACCACGCAAAATACCCCTGGAACCAACGAGCCCGGCTCGATTGAATATATCGGCTCGGTGCAGAGATCAGGCAACGGCAGCATTACGGTACGCATGCCTGATGGGCAAGCGTTACAGATGAACATTGTTAACGGTCAGAGCGATCTCGGCGATCTGAATGGCGTACTTCCTGGTGTGGGTCAGCTTGTGCAGGTGCAGGCGGTTGCGAACCCGGACGGCAGCTTCATGCTCTCTAAACTGGATATGCCTAAGGCTGATGACGTGCAGCAGCAGAATGTTATCACCTATCAGGGTGTCACCACCAGCGTGGTTGGCGCGGACAACAAGCTCAATTTTAAAGTGGGCAACAAGGGCTTTAGCTACCAGATCGACGCCGGAGCGGACCTGAAAAATTTCGCCAATGCTCAATCTATTGGCAACAATGTGGCGGTCAAAGTGGAAGTTGTCTTCAATGGCTCTACCGGCTCGATCATGAGCGTTGATAGCGCGAATGACTGATGATAGAGCAGAAAAGGGTTCCTCGCGCGAGGAACCCTTTGCGCTTTTTCTTTAATGCAACAGGGCAAAAGCCATGATGCCCACGGCAACCACAAGCACGATAGCGATGCCGAGCCATATTTTACGTCTCAATGCTGCCTGCTGTTCGGCATGCAGGCGCAATTCATGCACGCGGGCATCCTCAGCGGGGCACCAGCGGGCAGTGCCGCAATAAGGGCAGAGCGGGAAAAGTTCGTAGGGCGGACACATCCCCGCGTCCCTCCCTTTGTGGTCTTTACCATAGCTATACGCGCCAATTTCGTAACGGATCTGCTCGCTTTCAAAAACGGCGCAACAATGCACGCAACGCAGCAGCAGGTACTCGGACCAGTCAGCCGCCTGGCATTTGGGGCAGAAGAAAGGTAGCCCTGTCTGAGCCGCCCGCGAATTGGGAGATGAGGGTTTCCAGTGGTGACGGCAGCGGTGACAATAATAGGTATGGTCTTCTGCTTCGGGGGCGACGCCGCGCAACATGCCCTGTTCAAGCAGCGTGCGAGCCTCCGCAGGCGCGAGCGTGTAGGCTATATCGATCAGATCAATATGAACGGATTGACCGGCACGAAAATCGGGAAAATCGTAATGGCGCTGGCGGTCCCGCCGCGCCCCTGGCGATACAACCGAGCTTGCTCGTCCCGCTGCTCCTCGCCGCCCGCTATCCGGCATACTGGCACTATAATACCTCTGACCAGAACGTACATGTTCCGCATGCTGCATATCGTACTGCTTGCGCGCGGCGGGATCGTTTAAGGTTTGATACGCCTGGAGCAGCTCGCGCATGCGCTCATGTGCATCTTCCCCCTTATAGACATCAGGGTGATACTGCAAGGCGAGCTTTTTGAAGGCGGCTTTGATAACGTCCGATGATGCATCCGGTGTAACGCCTAATGCCGCGTAATGATCGATAAAATTATTCATGCAAGTCCAATAGTGCAGGTACGAGACGATTCAGGATAATCCGTTAAGAAAAATTTGTGTACGCCGAGACGCTGCAAATGCCTTGAAATGTTCCGCCCTACAGGGCAACCGCAAGGGATGGCCCCTACGGAGCGCGGAGTCGTAGTACACAGATGATCCATCTATCAAATAGACGAATAAACCCACAAAAAGGTTGTATTATATAGCGTCAAAAGCACAAGAGTACCAGGCTCCCCAGTTGTCTTCTCTCGTAGGAGAAGAGCCTGGTCATGATACAAGAAAGGCTCGTCTTGTTGTACTAGCGTTCAACCAGTGGGCGTTGCGCCTCCTGCATATGATGGGCCAGCGCCTGGTGATGATCTTCCCCGTTGCGGCTCGCCGGATCGGTATGCACCACCACTTCGGAGACGCCCTCGACCTCGTGAAAGAGGCGATGCCTGACCTCCTCGGCTATCGCGTGCGCTTTTATCAGCGTCAGCTCTGGCTCTACCTCAATATTTAGCACAATATGCAAGGTATGCCCCACCCAGCGCGCACGCACATCGGAGACGCCCTCCACGCCTGGCACCTCCCTCGATAATGTAATAATGCGCGGGACAATGCGCGGATCTACTGCATCAAGCAGGCGCTGGAGCACGCTGCGAGCAGTGGAGTAAACAACCGTCAGGATCACAATGGTAATAATGATACCAGCGATAGGGTCTGCGATAGGTAAGCCGAAGGCCACACATACCAGACCGAGAAAGGCTGCCAGCGAGGTCAAGCCGTCGATGCGAGAATGCTGCCCATCGGCAACCAGGGAGACGCTGTTGATGCGCTTGCCCACGTTGATTTTATATTGGGCCAGCAGCTCGTTGCCCGCGACGCCCACCAGCGCCGCAGCCATGCCGAGCAACAATTGAGTAGGAGCGGTATGGCTAAACAGCTTTTGGATTGACGCGAAGGCGCTGAGGACCGCGCTGGCGATAATGACCAGCACAATAAAAATGCCCGCCAGGTCTTCGCCCCGATAGTAACCATAGGTGTAACGCTGGTTCGCGGCCCGATTGGCAACGACGAACGCGATCCAGAGCGCCACGGTGGTCAGCACATCTCCCGTATTATGCAACGCGTCTGCAAACAGACCGGCGCTCCCGCCTATCAGAGCAATCGTGAGCTGAATAATCGAGACAAGAAACATGCCGAAGGTAGAAATTTGCACGGCGCGCAGCCCGGCTTTGTTCCCATAGAGATCGACGTTAACCTTGCCATGCTCGTGCCCATGCCCCCCATGACCATGTTTATGCTCCACATGATCATGATCATGCTCATCTTCAGCGTGGCTGTGGTCCGTATGCTCGTGGTCATGGTCGTGGGTATGAGTGTCAATTAGCTCATCGGTATGCTTATGCTCGTGGCTATCTAAATGATCGTCCATTGCTCACCTCCGCAGATTGGTTCCCTTGCCTTCTCTCTAGCTATTTTACGATATTGCCGGTGGTAAGGGGGACAAATCATGCGGAGGATGGGCGTTTGGTTTTTGGTGGTGCGGAGCATATAATAGTAGGGCTGAAGCGATTGTTGTATGTATTGGGAAGCAGGGGAGCATAAAACTATGGCACTACAACATCATCCATCTATGAACGTTGAGGAGTACCTTCAACTTGACAGGCAGAGCACTGAAGCAAAATACGAGTATATTGACGGGCACGCGTATATGCTGGCAGGAGGAACGCCCAATCACGCGAAGATCAGCGGCAATATTGTTACTGCATTCAATAATTTACTTGCGCACCGTTCCTGTGGTGTTTATACCTCTGAGGCGCGTGTGCGCCTCTCGGAAACGCGCTTTGTCTATCCTGATATCACTGTAAGCTCTGATGGGCGAGACCAGACCCAGGAAGAGACGATCCAATATCCCAAAGTCGTGGTAGAGGTACTTTCACCAGGTACTGAGAGATACGACCGGGGGAGAAAATTTGCCTATTATCAGCAATGTTCCTCTATTCAGGAATATATGCTTGTGGACACGCAGCGACAGTGGATTGAGGTGTTCAGGCGCGAAAAAAATAACTTCTGGCTCTATCGTGCCTTTGGAGCCGAGGATACGCTGGAACTGGCGAGCCTGGACATTCAGTTTTCGGTAGCGAGCGTTTATCGCAATGTGATATTGCCGCCGGAAGATGACCACTTATAAATATTGTAAATCACTTAATAAATTATGCGAGGAATTGCTGCTATGTTCGATGTGGCTCCCTTATCTCCTCTTGTACAGCCGGTCGTCCTGGCTGCCGCTGAAATTTATTACAGGCATACCCAACCCTGGTTTATCGGTCTGCTCATTCATGGGTCGGCCTATAAAGGCGGCTTCATTCCGGGTTGTAGCGATATTGATCTGCGCCTCTACCTTGAAGATGAGGCGTTTGATCAATATGGCGAGCTGCCGATAGAGCTTGCCGCAACCATTCATCGCGATCTGGCTTCTGTTGACCCGGCGCCATTTCAATACATCCAGACCTATGCCTTCGCTCGTCATGCCTCGGACGCAAAACCTGCGCACTGGATTAGCGTCATCCCCGACACATATCACCTGCTAAGAGGCTCTATGCCTCATCCCGAGGCGACGGAGGCGCAGGTCGTTGCGCGGTGCCATCATACGTTGCAAAGCGTTCCCACCTGGATCGCAGGAGCCTCTAGACAGCTTCTTGATCACGGTAGCGATAAGCTCCAGCGGCACGCCCGTTTCCGCTGTACGGAGGTCTGGCCGACGCTCTACAGCGTTCTTACGCTCCGCAATGACGCGCCCTTCGCCATCTGGAAGCTTCCTAAGGAGGAGGTTATCGCTTTGCTGCCTGAAAACGAGCCGATGGGCGAAGCGATTCGCGCGTTTTATCGTGCCGTCTACAGCTATTTTGGCGAAACACATAGTCTGGATGATGCCTTACAGGTGATGGTCTGTGGCGTACGGTTTCTGCAAACGGCGGAACGGTGGTATAAAGAGAGCTTTGGAGCGGGATAAGGGATACACGGGCGCTGAAGCGGACGCGATCAATCGGGTCGGTACGATATTCGTAAGATTTCCGGTACTTTTGGAATCTGGGAGGTAGGGGTAATGCCTGGCGCTTGCCCTTTCGGGTATTCCTGCGTACCGACCCGCTTGAGCGCGTCCAATTTATTGCCCGTCCTACCCCCAATGGTGTTCATCCCGCCACAGGTCAAGCGCCAGGCATTGCCCCTAGTGTGAAACGCTCAAGCGTGAGTCGTCGTATTCGTTGGTATCGACGAAATCGCAGGCCGATGTGCTGGTGCCGCGTGGGAGGATGCGCCAGAACAGGCCCTGCATGCGATGCCACTGCTTGAGAATATGCTCCGCGTAGCGGCTATGGGTCTTTTTGGCGTGCCATTCGATGATGGTACGTAGCGCCTCAGCCTCGTCGCAATCATCGATGCGGTGCAACTCCACCAGTTCGGAATTGCACCGCATAGGAAATTTTCCCACGTTGTCCAGCACATAGGCGATGCCGGAAGACATGCCCGCAGCAAAATTGGGGCCGGTCTCGCCCAGCACGACCACCATACCGCCGGTCATATACTCGCAGCCGTGTGCGCCCACACCCTCGACAACAGCCAGCGCGCCACTGTTGCGAACGGCGAAACGCTCGCCTGCGCGTCCGGCGGCGAAAAGCTGCCCTCCGGTCGCTCCGTAAAGGACAGTGTTGCCCAGGATGGTATGCTCCTGCGAGGCAAAGCTTGCATCCGTGGGCGGTGCAATCACGATCTGGCCGCCAGTCATTCCCTTGCCAACGTAATCGTTGGCCTCTCCATGTAGCAGGAGGCGCATACCAGGCACAGCGAACGCGCCGAAGCTCTGGCCCGCCGCTCCCTGGAAGTGACAGGTAATGCTTACGCCTGGAAGCCCCGTATTGCCGTAGCGCCGCGCGATCTCTCCCGCCAACCCGGCTCCTATCGAGCGGTCATAGTTATGAATAACATGCCGGGTCAGCACGCTGCGTTCGCCAGCCAGAGCCTGTTCGGCGTCCAGCAGCAGTTGTTCAGCTACCGGCGATGGTGGAACGCTGGCAACGGCGTCGGGCGAGAACCTTTCGGTATTGGCGACCAGCAGGGCATCCAGGTCAATATCGCAATCGTTAGGGCCGTGCAGCAGGTCAGCGCGCCCAACAAGATCATCCAGGCGAGCGATTCCCAATTGTGCTAACAACTCGCGGACCTCTTCAGCGACCAGCGTGAGATAGTTGATGAGGTGCTGCGCTCTGCCACTGAATTTGGCGCGCAGGTCCTCTCTCTGGGTGGCGATGCCAGTCGGGCAGGTGTTGAGGTGGCATTGGCGGGCCATATCGCAGCCGAGCGTTACCAGGGCCGCCGTGCCAAAACCGAACTCTTCAGCTCCCAGCATGGTGCCAATGATCACATCGCGCCCCGTTTTCAGGCCGCCATCCACGCGCACTTTGACGCGCTTGCGTAGCCCGTTGCGCACAAGCACCTGCTGCGTCTCTGCAAGCCCGCGCTCCCAGGGCATGCCGACGTGTTTGATCGATTGTAACGGCGATGCGCCTGTCCCGCCATCATGCCCGCTGATCAAGATGTAGTCTGCATGCGCTTTGGCTACGCCTGCCGCAATTGTTCCGACGCCAATGCTCGCGACCAGCTTGACGCCTACCCGTGCCCGCGGATTTATCTGGTGCAGGTCGTAGATTAGTTGCGCGATATCTTCGATGCTGTAGATATCGTGATGCGGCGGCGGCGAGATTAGCGATACGCCGGGCGAGGTATGACGTAAGCGCGCGATAAACGGGGTGACCTTCGTCGGCGGTAACTGCCCGCCTTCGCCAGGCTTCGAGCCCTGCGCCATCTTGATCTCTATCTCTTCCGCGCGTACCAGGTATTCAGTCGTCACACCGAAGCGGGCCGAAGCCACCTGCTTGATCTTGCTGCTCACAGCGTGCCCTTCCAATGTCTCGTGATACCAGGCGGGGTCTTCGCCGCCTTCACCCGTATTGTTGCGCCCGCCGATGCTGTTCATGGCGGCGGCAATTGCGCGGTGCGTTTCAGGGCTGAGCGCGCCAATCGACATGGCGGAGATGACGAAGCGCGCGCGAATCGACTCCATCGACTCCACCTGCTCTAATGGAATGGGCGTTGCTGGCGCGAACGAGAGCAGGTCGCGCAGATTGGTCGATGGACGTTGGTAGACCATGTTCGTAAACTGGCGATAATCGTCAGGGTTGCCGCTCTGGGCCGCTTTCTGGAGCGCGCGCACGATCAGCGGATTGTAGGCGTGATACTCGGCATCGCGCCGGAAGCGATAGCGTCCCAGGTCAGCCAGTTTGCGCCGTCGCTCGCTCGCCCCGTTGCTCTCCTGCGGCTGTAAAAGCGACGTGCAGCGTTTGATGACCTCTGCGGCGATATGCTTGAACGTGATTTTGCCAGGATGGACGGCGGAGCCTGCGAAGCAGCGTTCAACCATCTCGGGAGCAAGCCCCACGACCTCGAATTGGCCCGCGCCGACAATGTTGCGCAACGTCGAAATTCCCATGCGCGCCATGACTTTACAGAGGCCATCCTCAATGATATGAAAGTACGACGCCACCGCTTGCTGGCGCGTGATATGCTCCAGGCGGCGCTCGCCCGCCAGCGATTGCACGCTTGCTATTGCCAATGTCGGTACAATCGCCTCCGCTCCATAGCCCAGCAGCAATGCAATCTGGTGAATGTCGCAGGCGGCAGAAGTTTCGCAGATCAGGGACGCCTGCATGCGTAATCCACGCTGGATCAATGCGCGATGCACCGCGCCGACTGCGATCAGCATCGGGATAGGAGCATTCTCGGGCGTTGCCTGCTGATCGCTTAAAATGAGCAGCGTAGCCCCTCCCGTTATCGCGACGCTCGCCTCCTCAATCAAGCGTCCAAGCGCAGCCTCAAGGGCATCGGATCTGTCAGCGATTGCGAAGGTTGCGCTTAAAGTATGGGTACGAAAATCGGGATCGGCAAGGTTGCGCAGGGCGGTCAATTGCGTGGCGCTCAGCAGTGGCGTCTCCAGGTGCAGGAGCCGCGCATGTTGGGCCGTTTCTGTAAGCAGGCTCTGGCGACGACCCAGGTAGCAATCAAGCGACATAACGATACGTTCGCGTAGGGGATCGATGGGTGGGTTGGTAACCTGGGCGAAACGCTGGCGGAAGTAGTCCGCAAAGGAGCGCGATTGACAGGAGAGAACTGCCAGAGGCGCGTCATCGCCCATGCTCCAGACAGGTTCCTTGCTCTCCGTCAGCATGGGTCGCAACACCATCTCAATATCTTCGTGGGTATAGCCGAAGAGTTGCTGGCGTGCGAAGATCGCTGCCGTATCCAGCTCCTCGTCTGCTGGCTCGTTCAGCGTTGCCAGATGGGTAAGCTGGTCGTTCAGCCATTGGCGATAGGGCTGGCGCAGCGCCAGGGCTTCTTTGATTTCAGCATTACGCAGCAATACGCCGCGCTCCACGTCAACCGCGATCATCTCGCCCGGTCCCAATCTGCCGTGTTCTATGATTTCGTGTGGCTCGCAATGGATAACGCCAGCCTCAGAGGCGACGATGAGCATGCCTTGCGTTGTCAGCGTATAGCGAGCGGGGCGCAATCCATTGCGATCAAGCGCGGCCCCGACGAAGCGACCGTCGCAAAAGACGAGCGCGGCGGGACCATCCCAGGGTTCGATCTGGCCCGCGTGATACTCGCACCATGCCTGCTGAGCGTCGTCCAGCTCAGGATTCTGCTCCCATGCAGGAGGTATCAGCATCTGCATGCTATGCAGCAGGTCGCGTCCCGCATGTGCCAGCAATTCAAGCGCGTTATCAAGCTGAGCCGAATCGCTGCTGGCTGGCTGGATGACCGGCAGGAGATCTTTGATCTTATCATCCCACAGAGGTGAGGCCAGGGTGCTTGCGCGTGCCTGCATCCAGTTGGTGTTACCCTGGATGGTATTGATCTCGCCATTGTGCGCCAGCATCCGCATCGGTTGGGCGAGATGCCATGCCGGAAAGGTATTGGTGCTGTAACGCTGATGGAATACGGCAATGGCGGTGGTATAGCGGGGATCGGCAAGGTCGAGATAGAAGCTTGCTAGCTGATTCGGTGCCAGCAGACCTTTGTAAACAAGCGTCGTATGCGACAAAGAAACGATGTGGCAATCGGTAATCGCCGCTTCGCGCAAGCGGCGTTCAATCAATCTGCGAGCATAGTATAGCGTTCGCTCGTATTGCTCAAGGGCGAGCTGGGGCGGACAGGCAAGCAAGACCTGCGCGATACAAGGCGCGGTTGCCCTGGCTCTCGTCCCGAGCACTGTCTGGTCAAGTGGCGGGTTGCGCCAGCCCAGAAAATCCAGGCCGACGTTGATGAGCGTCTGCTCTATAATCTTGCGGCTCTCCTGGGCTGCATCGGGAGATCGTTCGGTGGAGGGCAAGAAAATCATGCCGACCGCCAGGTCAGCGGGATTGGCAACGATAATCTGCTGCTGCTCAAGTTCCTCTAGCAGCAGCTTGCTGGGAAGCTGGGTAAGAATGCCCGCGCCATCGTATGTCTCGGCGTCGGCATCCTGCGCGCCGCGATGGGTGAGACGGGCCAGGGCTTCAAGGGCTGTGTCTACGACCGCATGGCTGGCCTCGCCGGAGACACTGGCGAGAAAGCCGGTGCCGCAGGCGTCATGTTCCCAACGACCGTCGTAAAGTGGGTAAGCGATATCATGCTCGTGCTTCATGCATTGTCTCCCGAAAAGAGATAGTCAGCCAATGCTAGAGGCACCCGCGCTGGAGCCGGAGAGTTTTCGACCATCAAACAGCGAAAGTCGAAGTCATTATTTGTGTTGTATGAACCCTGAAAAGGGCAGATTCCACCTCATACAAAGCGCAAAAAAGCGCCCTTTGGAACATCTTTGGGATATTTAGGAGAGCGGCATAGCTCATAGCAGGATCAGCGAGATGACTTGCTGTGCAGAGTATAACATATTCAAACGAACGAAAACAAGGGAGCAAGCACAGCTACTCAATTTTTCGTTGAGAAAGGGAATATAGTAACTTGTTGAAAGCGGAGCGTCCTGCTTTGTGCTAGCGGACTTGATGAGCGAACTGGGCCAGAAAGCCCAGCGCGATGATCACGAGGCAAACGGCGATGATAATCAGCGTGGCGAGGATGACCTGCTGTCGAACGCGATTGGCTCCTGGCTTGTCGGGCTGATAGGGGACGGGCGTGACCTCTTCCAGGTTGCGCAGGTCGTGCAGCATATCGTCCATCGACTTATAGCGTTTGTCGGGGTCGCGCCGGATGGCCCGCATGACGACGGTTGCCAGCCTGGGCGAAACGTCGGGATTGGAATGCAGGATCGATGGCGGATCTTGCGAAACGTGCTGATTCATGACGGCAAAGACGTTTTCTCCCTCGAAGGGAGGATGGCCGCAGAGCATTTCGTAGAGCATGGCGCCAACGGCGTAAATATCGGAGCTGGCGGTTCCGCGCTCGCCCCGGAGTTGCTCGGGCGACATATAGTCAGGCGTGCCCACGGTACTGGAGAAGCCGCGCCACGTCACGCGCCGCGCCCCTTCAAGCAAGGCAACGCCAAAATCAATAATTTTGACGCTGCCATCCTCCTGAAGCATGATGTTCTCAGGCTTAATGTCGCGGTGAAAAACGCCATGTGCATGACAATATGCCAGCGCATCACAAATCTGGAGCGTAAGCTGGATAGCTTCCGCAGGAGGTAGCGGGCCTGATGCGTTAAAACGCTCTTCCAGCACCTCGCGCAGGGTGCGTCCATTGATATATTCCACCACCAGATACTGTTCGCAACGCTCTTCACCAGTGTTGAGCAGAGCCTGAACATGGGGATGGTGCAGGCGATTGCCAACCTCGGCCTCGCGCTTATAACGTTCAAAAACGGCAACATTGCCGATCAAGTCATCATTGGGAAATTTAAGCACGACCTTTTGCTGGTTGTGCAGGTCTTGCGCGAGATAGACGCGATTCATCCCTCCATGCCCGAGCATGCGAATGATCTCATAATGGTCGATCTGCGCGCCTGGTGCGTATACTGTCGTCATGAATCCCCGCCGCTATTACGAACTGAGGCAACAGAGTTCCTGGCACTAGTATAACATACATCCCAGGTGGGCAGATCGACCAATATTTCCTGTGGGCAACCGCGAGGGATGGCCCCTACCAGCACGTTGGAACCCAGAACATTTTAAGCTACTCCGTCAGCTCGGTCGCGACCGAACTGGTGGGGAACTGGGCTTTTTCTTTGTAATCCTCAGGATGCAGAATGGGCGCGCCTGTAATTAGCTTGCGGGCGTACAGGAAAGCAAAGCCGATAACCAGCCAGGCCAGGGCGAAAATGCAGGCAATGATGGTATCGACCTGCGTTGAGCCGCCGCCGGTGATGGCGAAGTAGAGCACGCCGACTAGCATGGCAACATTCAACAGGAAGCCAAGCGAGGGAGCGATGACCGTTCCATAGAAACTGCGCCCCTTGACGCCGGCGAAAGCGACCAGGCAGATGATGCTGGTCATGCCGTAGAGCAGGAACGTGCCAACATTGGAAATCAGCGTGACCTGCGTCAGATTGTCGATATTGAGCACGCCGTATGCACCAATAATGGCGGAGACGGTTGTGAGCACGATTACCGCGACGTGGGGCGTGCGGTATTTGCCGTGCAGAAAGCCAAACACCAGGGGCAGCTCGGTATCTTTGCCCATCGCATACGTCACGCGTACACCCGTATTCTGGCAGGAGAGAGCCGTGCCAACCAGCGCGATTACCACCGTTATTGCCAGGATGATAGCAAAGGCAATGCCATTGCCGCCAAGCATCTGATTGCCGATGATGGTCGCCATGTCGCCAATCGGCGCGCCAGAAGCGTAAGCGGCAGCGAAGCCGGAGCCGGAGCCGTTTTTGTAGAAATCGCCAATAAAGAAGTTGGCGGCAAAGTACTCAAAAAAGTAGAAGATGACGGCCTGGATTACCAGCGAGAGTAGCACGCCACGGGGGATATCGCGCGCTGGATTCTTCGCCTCCGCTCCCAGCGCAGTGGCGGATTCGAAGCCGACCACTAACAGGATCGCGATGGTAGACTGGAAAATCAGCCCGCTCAGGCTATGCGGCGTTATCACGCTCAACGCCGTAGAGTGGGCGTAGTGCAGGGTGGGATGCGTCAGGCGGAACGCGATAGCCAGAGCCGAGAACGTCACCAGGGCGAGAATCTGAATAACATTGATCACGATATTCGCTAAGGTCGATCCTGTGACCCCGATATAGGAGATCAGGCCGACGATGCCAGCAAAGACGAGGCAGATTAGCACCTTCTCCCAGGCCGCGCTGGCAAAATTGGGATTAAAGGTTTGCCCGATATAGATGACGAGGATGCCCATAAATGCCACCATAACGCCGGGGTAGACCCAGTAGTACAGGTGGGAGGCCCAGCCCACGATAAATTTGCTCAGGCGGGCAAATTTAAAGTGACGGTGCTCCTCGCGATGCAGTACGGACGCTTCCGCGAAGTAGTAAGAGCTGCCCGCCCCGGCCTCCGGGTAGCGTTTGGCGAGCGCGGCATAGGCGGTGGCTGTAAAGAGAGCGATGGCAGTCGCGACAAAGACCGAGAACCACATATTCAGCGCGGAGGATGGCGCGGCCTGCAATTGATACGTCGTCCAGAGGAATGCGCCTGGCGCGATCAGCGCCATAGAGTTGATGGTGATACCGGTTAAACCCAGGGTGGG
Source organism: Ktedonobacteraceae bacterium (assembly GCA_035650355.1). Taxonomy (GTDB): domain Bacteria; phylum Chloroflexota; class Ktedonobacteria; order Ktedonobacterales; family Ktedonobacteraceae; genus DASRHT01. The sequence continues at coordinate 36,173 of DASRHT010000040.1, read as the reverse complement.
CTTCATACCAACGTTGTCCGGTACTTTCATTGCCATATACGATCTCGCTTTCGTCTTATAACTATCTACCGCCTATGGCTCTGTTACCGCACCGTAACTTCTTGCGTTTGTACAATTTCACCAGTTTTATGGCCCTATGAAAAAGTTATCGTCCAATAAAAAGTATACGCAAACTTCTATGTTTCTAATATAGACAAAACAGCAGAAGCTAGAATATGAATATTTGTATAAGTTGCACAAATATGCAGCCTTTTGCAGAGCCATCGGGTCAAGCGCGAGGCCCCATCCTCCCTACGCCGCCATCCCTTGCCCCTACCACCCGTAATATCACAATTGCCTTCAATATCTCCCCTACAGGCGGGATGGGAGGGGCAAGGAATGGCGGTTGCCCTGCGGCGGCTGATCCTATTGACTTTGTGCAGTTTGTATGGCCCGTTCGCATGATCTGAGAATATGCTAGAATGGGAGTCATAGAAGCAGGTGGAATGTTGTAGTAGCTTACTATGCAGACGGCCAACGTCGCTCTCGCGTCTAGCTTCGCTCAGGCCGTCTGTAACGAGTAGCACGGTAAGGATCGCTTATGACAGAGCAGGAGAAGCGCAGGGAGAGAGATGCTCCGCTGCGTCAGGATATTCGTACGCTTGGCGATGCGCTGGGACGAGCCATCCAGCGTTATGGCGGACAGGTCGCTTTTGCCACAGTCGAGCGGCTGCGTGGCAATTGCAAGCGGCTGCGCGATTGCGCCGAACGGCTCCCCCAGGCGTCGCCGGAAGAGGCTTTACAACTCCATGCGGAGATTGATACGCTTGATCGAGAAATTGTGCAGATTGTTGAAGGGTGCGACCTGGGGACTGCCATCGATGTGATTCGCGCCTTTACCATCTATTTTCATCTGGTCAATACTGCCGAGCAATATCATCGCATTCGCCGGCGCAGGCTCTACGAGATCAGCAACGCCAATCAGCCTCAGCGCGGCTCGCTGGGGGCGCTGATCGCTTTCTTGCAGAAAAATAACGTTGGGGCGACAGTCCTTCAGCAGTTGCTCAACCGACTCTCCATCGAGCTGGTCTTTACCGCTCATCCCACTGAAGCGACGCGACGCAGCCTGATCACCAAGTCGCGCCGGATCGCCGAGTTATTGGAGATGCGTGACCATGAGGAGCTATTAACGCCGCGCCAGCGTATCCAGTGGCAGCGCGATCTGAATGGCATCATCGATCTGCTCTGGCGTACGGATGCCGTGTGTCATGTGCGCCCGCAGCCGATGGACGAGATCAAAATGGGCATCTATTATCTGGATGAGGTTCTCTACGATGCGGTCCCAGACCTCTACAGCGAGTTCGAAGAGTTGTTAAAATTCGCGTATCCTCAGCTCGACGTGCCTCCGTTTCTGCGCCTGGGCTCCTGGATCGGCGGGGACCAGGACGGCAATCCATTCATTGGTCCCGACACGCTGCTGACGGCTCTGCGTTTACAACAGGGCTATATCATCGAACATTATCGCGCGGCAATCGAGAAGCTGGCTATGGAGTATTCGCAATCGCTCAACCATGCACATATCACGCCTGAATTGCAACGTTCTCTCGCAGAAGATGCCGCGCGCCTGCCTATATATGACCGCGAACTTGGCCCGCAGACGGCGCTGGAACCCTATCGGCGCAAGCTCTCTTTTATGTGGAAGCGGCTAGAAGCGACGCTCGCCCTGAATCATGCTGATGCATCGCAATCGTTGCAGGAAAGTGCAGCGTATAGACAATGCTTAGCAGAAGCAGCCTATCACAGCGCGGAGGAGCTGCTTGACGATCTAAAGCTGGTGCGTGCCAGCCTGCTGGCTGATGGCGAGCTTGATCTCGCTCAGGGCGCGATCAGTAAGCTGATACGGCAGGTTGAGCTATTCGGCTTTTACTTCGCGGCCCTGGATGTGCGCCAACATAGCGAGCGTCATGCCGCAGCCCTGGCCGAATTGTTGCGTGTGAGCGGGCTAAGACAGGAAAATTATCTGGAGCTTGCTGAAGATGAACGAATACGAGTGCTGGAGAACCTGCTGCGCGACCCTCGCATCCTGACGCGTCCAGGCTTGAACCTTAGCCAGGAGACGTGGCACATTCTCAACACCTTTCGCGCTATTCGCCAGGCGCGCGACGAATTTGGCGAAAAAGCTGTGACCTGCTATATCATCAGCATGGCGCACACGTTGAGCGATCTGCTGGAAGTGCAATTCTTCTGTAAAGAGGCCGATATCACCGATCTGCCCCTGGTGCCGCTCTTCGAGACCATCGACGATCTGAATGGTTGCACCGACATTCTGGAGCAGGCTTTCGCGCATCCTGATTATCGCGCTTACCTTGAAATTCCGCCCGCCAACGCTCCCACGATGAATCGGGGAGCTACAGCGCTACCTTTGGTCAGGCGGGCGGATATGAATTACGTCGCCAATTGTCAGCAGCAGCAACAGGTGATGTTGGGCTATTCGGATAGCAGCAAGGACGGTGGCATCCTCACTTCTAGCTGGGAACTCTACAAGGCGCAAACGCGGCTGGCCGAGCTTGGCAGACGCCAGCACATTGATATCACGCTCTTTCATGGTCGTGGCGGGGCGATTGGTCGTGGCGGCGGTCCCATCTACGAGGCGATTCTTGGACAGCCGCCCGATACCGTCAACGGACGGCTGCGTATTACCGAGCAGGGCGAGATGCTCTCATTCAAATATGGCCTGCATGAGATCGCTATTCGCAACATGGAACTGGTGGTCGCGGGCGTGGTGCAGGCAAGCATGCCAGACGAGGCTACCAGCGAATCGCAGGTTCATCCGCGCCCCTCGGAGGTATGGAAAGCGACGATGGAGCGACTCTCTGCCAGCGCGCACAGGCGCTATCGCCAGCTCATCTACAACGATCCCGACTTCCTGAGCTTCTTTGAGCAGGCGACGCCCATTCTGGAGCTGGGCTGGCTGAATATCGGTTCTCGCCCGGCACGTCGTACAAAGGGGCGCGGCGTTGAAGATCTGCGGGCCATCCCCTGGGTGTTCTCCTGGATGCAGAGCCGCTACGTGCTACCAAGCTGGTATGGTGTGGGAGGGGCGCTGGAGGAGTACATCGACGAAGATCCCGAACGTCTTGCTCAACTGGCGGACATGTATCGCGCGTGGCCCTTCTTGCGCGCTTTCCTGGACAACTTGCAGATGACGCTCTCCAAAGCGGATATGCACATTGCCCAGCACTACGCCACACTGGTTGACGACGAAGCGTTACGCCAGCGTATCTCGCAAAATATTCAGGAAGAGTATGAGCGTACAAAGCGACTGGTCACTCAGATTGTCGGCGGCAGAGAACTACTTGATACCGCGCCCGTCCTGCAACAATCGATTCGCCGGCGCAACCCCTATGTCGATCCCCTGAGCTACCTCCAGGTGGTGCTGCTGCGCCGCCTGCGTACACTTGGAGGCCCACTGATGCCGGAGCATTCGGGGCAGGAGCAGCTAAGCGCCGAGGAAAACGAACGGGTACGTCTGACCTATGCGGTATTATTAACAATTAATGGTATCGCGGCGGGATTGAGGAATACAGGATAAAAATAGGCAGCTCGATGTACAAGTTGTTCTAAGTAGGGTCCAGGGGCGCAGACCCTGGCGGGGTGTGGGGTACGTCGCGAGCTAGCGAATTGTCCCCACCCTTCTCCTCCCGCTCGCCGCCGCAGGCGGCAGCAACAACTTGCACACGGCGTTAAATAGCGAAAAAAGCATAATGAGGAAATAACATGGATGTTCAGCGGCCTTATCAGGATGAACTGCTAGAGAAGCTTGCCAGGAGCGTTGAATGGCATGGGGTTCATGCTTATGGTAACCCGGACAGGGAGAATGGATCGCCGCTCTACACTCAACTTTGTCCCGCCATCGCCGCCGATCCCGCTGTGCTGGCGCTGATCACCGAAGCGGACAGAAATCAGCAAGTCTCGAACCTGTTATTTGCGGCGGTCCACTTCCTCTTGCTCAGCGGCATACAGCATCCCTTAGCCGATTTCTATCCCAGCCTGAGCGCATCGCCGCGTCCGAACGAAGAAGCTTATCCCTTTTTCCGCGCCTTCTGTCTGGAACATGCTGACGATATTCGTCGTTTGGTCTCAACGCAACGCGTCCAGACCAACGAGGTCGGACGCTGTAGCGCCTTCCTGCCAGCCTTTGAACTGGTTTCGCGCCTGGGCCAGCGGAAGCAATTCCTTACAGACGACCTGAGCGCTCCCGCGATGAATCGGGGAGCTACAACGCGGAAGCGCGTTGGTCGGCTGAATAGCAAGCCACTGGCGATGATCGAGATCGGGCCGAGTGCAGGATTGAACATGCTCTGGGACAAATTCGGCTATGATTATGGCTCAGCGGGCTATGCAGGCGACAAAGCATCGCCCGTGCAACTTCACTGCCAGACGCGCGGTCAACTGCTGCCGCCATTGCCCGCGACGATGCCGCAGGTGGTCAAACGCGTCGGCATCGACCTGTTGCCCATCGATGTAAACGATGAGCAGGCAACGCGCTGGCTGCGGGCGCTGATCTGGCCCGAACAGCAAGGCCGGGCGCGCTTGCTCACGCAGGCGTTAGAACTGGCCCGACGATATCCGCCCACACTGCTCAAAGGCAACGCCCTCAATCTGCTCCCCGCTGTACTCGCTGAAATGCCAACTGATGCGACCCTCTGCATTTATCACAGCTATGCCCTTAATCAGACCCCTAGAGCTATCCGCGAACAGATTCTAGAGCTGATTGCCCATTATGGGAAAACTCATGATCTCTTTCGCGTCTCTCAGGAGTGGTTTGCAGGCCAGGAACAGGCTCAGGTTGAGCTCTATCACTACCAACAGGGCGAGATTCAGCAAACGCTGCTCACCTACTGCGAAAGTCACGGGCGCTGGCTGGAGTGGCTCTATCAAGAAGATTCTGGACTTTAACCAATGAACGCGGGAATGACGCGTGTAATCATGAGTCTGATGGGATCTCTGAAGTGCCCGTGGCGACGCGATTCCGTCGCGTCCGCTTCAGCGCCTCTCTCCCCAACAGCAATATTATCTCCGTATACTAGCTCTATATGCTATCTTCGTAGTGACCAGCTTTAGCGCGTCCGATTTATCGTCTATCGTCCATTACATCATATGAAACATATCATACTATTATTACGCGTCAATACCGTTTTGTTCAAATGGCTTGTTGATTGTTTTCTCTCCCGTATGTCGTCCTTCGAGCAGCATGGCGCAGCACATTAGAGCAGCACATTAGAGAGGAATGGCAGTAAACTGGACGCAGTAAACCGGGTCGTTACGGACGCACGATTCCTTGTTACCAACCTTCATCTGATATCGTGATGAAGTTGTTACGAATTATCACGTATTAAATGATAGGGTTGAGGTATCGGTAGTATATGATGGGACTGGATTTGAAGCGGTAATAGGGAGAGTAGGGCCGCTGACTGAAAGGATCTGTGTGAAGCATATGCCACAAAGACTGAAGATGCCGGAGTGGCGCACCAGCGAGACCAGGAACAATCCTACAACCGCCTTTGGCAGGCAAATCACTTTGATAGGACGTACGCTGCAAGTCAGATGGCGAGGTGGTGGTTTTGCCTGGCATCGCCCCATTGCGGTCGAAGTACAGCAAGGAAACGACGTACAGCGCCTGCCAATTCGCGATACCACTCGGATTGCGATGGTCGGTATCGCTTTGACCGGGCTACTGTTCTGGCTGCTGGCATCACTCTGGCTCCAACGCGGCTTTCGAAGGAGTAACGCATTATGATTACCGAACAAAAAGTACTTGAACCGGCCACCAGTAGCGTGACCCAGGTCATGGATCACCTGACTGAAACGGCCAAAGTAGAGGCTGTATTTGGTCAGCCAATTGAACATAATGGCATCGTAGTTATTCCTTGCTCCGAGGTCTCAGTGGGACTGGGCATGGGCTTCGGGAGCGGTCCGGCTGTTGCTAGCAACGCGGAAGGGAAACAGTCCACGGGTAGCGGGGGCGGCGGCGGTGGTGGCGCTACAGGCCGACCTATAGCGATCATCATTATGTCAAAGGACGGCGTGCGCGTTCAACCTGTGGTAGATGCCACCAAAGTTGTATTGACCACCTTCGCAACCCTGACGTTTATATTGTTATGGATTGGTCGTCTGCTTGGTGACCGGAGGCGAGCATCGCTGCGCAAGTTAAGAAAGGCCATGCAGAGATAAAGCCTTGCTTGGCTCAACAAAATGAGCGATACTAACCCTGCGAGATATCGAACGGATATCTCGCGGGATGCTATCTAGAGTGTTATGAAGCCATAAGTCCAGGAGAGAGTTGAGATTAAATAGTAATTTGATCGCTTTGATACTGCTCTGCAAGGAAACTAACCCCTTCCTCACAGGAAATAGATATCGTTGCGGAGAGGATGAATGTTCCCGTCGGCGGGCCACTGGAGAAATATGGAGTTTCATTGATTGTTCCTCTGCTGGCAATGGGCTCTGGCTGCCAGGGTGTTCCAGAATTTGTGATTGGTGATCTCCCATCAAAATACCTCTTTGTATTTATATCTTGCAGCGCCAGACGAGAGAATTCCAGAGTGCATGGTTTCGAATTACCATTTGTTATCGTCAAATCCCACGTTTGATTATAGATACTTGAAGTGTCCGTTGTAATAAAATTTACAACCAAAATAATATCGCCATTGCAATTGATGGTGCAATTTATATTTATGTTCTCATCGAAGGTGTGAGAGGAAGGTGCGTTGGTAGGGAAAGGCGTGATTTTGGGCTGTGATGGCGATGAGGGCACAGCAGACGGTGTGCTTCCTAAATTCGCTGAGTGCGAATGGGCAGTATTCGGGGATATCGAATCTAAATAAAGTTTGACATTGAGCGATATCGAGACGAGAAGAATAAAGAGTCCAATAAGATAGATCCATTTAGTGCTGCGTACGAAGCCTCTCCATCGAAAAAGGTTTATGCCGCGTAGTGAAACGAATAAATCAGGGAAGGCTTGTAGCGCGCTTAAAAGGGTGCCAACAAGTCCAGATAGAAGTTCAGCAAAGAAGAGGATGATATTCGAGTTGTATTGAATCAGCCCGATTACAACGTTACAAAGAAAAAAAATCAAAATGAGAATCCATCCGACGGTTCTTGAACTTCCTCTGCCTTGTTGTCCCATATCCTTAAACCTACCTTATAATTCCTTGTGGTCTAGATACGATATGCAGCAGTTAAAGATGTGAATGCATTGCCATAATACATGGGGTAATTTTAGCATAAAATATATCACCTCTCTACTAGAGAGACAAACCTTCGACAATGATCAATTTGACAATTCCCCAATCTGCTGTTATCCTTAAAGCAGGTACAAACCAATAGATCAAGTCTGACCCGCGTTGATCGAACAAAGTATAAGAGTAGCGACCGACAGCGATCCGAAGTAGAGTGGAAGTTCGGAATGGAGATGCGCTCTTAGAACGCCTTCGTGAGCGGCTGGCCGAAGAAAACTTTGCCGGTTCGCCAGCAAAGTAAGTAGGACAGGCGGGCGGTTCCCGCGCGGCATAGCAACCAGGAAAAAGTGGTCTTTCCGTCCTCGCTACAACGTGGTAGGGCAGCAAGTCGCTGAGAAGTGGCTGCTCATTGGAGACCGGAAGACAATTAGGGTGGCACCACGGGTGTGTACAGGGCCATATTTCTACATCCCTGCACTCTCGTCCCTTCAATGTTCGGGAAGGGGCGGGGGTTTTTTATTGCCTCCTCTCCTTCCATAAGTTCATTTCGTTGAAGGAGAAACACACGATGACAACCAACAATCATGGTAGCATGACCCAGACCACGACCACCGTTCAGGACAAAGCTCTCGACCTGGCCTTGCAAAAGCTGGCAGCCGTCGAGGTGCCGCAGGGCAAAAGCATCGCGCTGGCCTATTCCGGCGGCCTCGACTCGACGCTATGCGTCAAGCTGTCTCAAGAAAAGTATCATGCCAGCAAGCTCACCGCCATTAGCGTTGATGTTGGGCAGGGCGACGAGGAGATCCAGACCAGCATCGAGCGCGCCCAGAAGCTAGGCATTACCCCGCTGATCATCAACGCGAAGGAGGAGTTTACGCAGCACTGGCTGACCAAAGCTATCTGGGCCAATTCCGACTATAACGGCTATCCCGTCTCAACTTCGATGACGCGCCAGTTGATCGCGGCAAAAGTGGCAACAAAGGCGCTGGAACTGGGCTGCGATGCTTTGATGGAAGGCTCAAGCGGCAAGGGCAATGACCAGTATCGCATGCATAATGCCTTCAGCTTGTTCGCTCCTGGCGTTGCAATCTTCGTGCCGGTGCGCGACTTCGACCTCACACGCGGCGAGGAGCAGTTGCTGATGGAACACTTCGGCATGCCGGTTGAGGAGTTGATCGCGGGCGGCGACGATAAGACGATGTGGTGCCGCTCGATTGCCAGCGGTGGTATTGGTCTTGATACCGAACTCCCTGATTCGATCTGGATGTGGCTTGTGCCGCCAACCAAAGCGCCCGATAAGCCCACCACCATCAAACTAACCTGGCAGCATGGCCTTCCCGTGGCTTTGAATGGGGAAGCATTGCCGCTTGATCAGATTATTGAAAAGCTGAACATCATCGGCGGCGCGAACGGAATCGGCAAGATTGACATCTTCGAGGATGGTATCATGGGCCTCAAGTCGCGCGAAATCTACGAGGGTCCGGCTGCCATGATCTTGCTGGCGGTCCATCGCGATCTGGAACAATATACGCTCACCAAAGAGGAGATCCAGCTAAAACGCCAGCTCGACGCTCAATGGGCGTGTATGGTCTATCATGGCGAGTGGTTCCACCCCTTAAAGGATGCGATTGACGCCTTTATCGCCAGCACGCAAAAAGTGGTTAATGGCGAGTACGTCGTTGATCTTTACAAAGGCAACATCGATATTCGCTCGCGCTCGTCTGCCTGCGGCCTCTTCTTCCCGGATGTACGCTCGATCAGCAGTGCGAGCTTTAACCAGAAGGAGTGCGCCCCCGCGGCCCACCTGCGCGGCCTGCCCTACGAACTGATCGCGCGCCGCAACAAAGAGGCGGGCATCGTATAGGGTGTAGAGGCAGGGCTAGCCCTGCCTTGTTAGCCCAGAACAACGTAGGGGCAGGGCTAGCCCCTGCCCTTTTAAGGGAAGAGGTAGAGATATGTCTAAGCTGTGGCAGAAGGGCTACAGTCTTAACGAGAAGGTGGAACAGTTCGAGGCGGCTCAAAACAGCCTCCTCGACAACCGCCTGATCCGCTATGACGTTTGGGGGTCGCTTGCCCACGCCGCGATGTTGCAAAGCATCGGCGTGTTGAGCGAGGGCGAGCATCAGGCGCTACATGCAGCCCTATGCAGCATTTTGGAGCAGGAAGCTGCTCACGAATTTACGATCAAGCCGTCCGATGAGGATGTGCATACAAGTATCGAAAATTATCTGGTGGCAACGGCGGGCGCGGCAGGGAAAAAAATCCACATGGCTCGCTCGCGCAATGATCAGGTGCTGGTCGATATGCGTCTCTACGCGAAAGAGCAATTGCACGATATGAGCGCGAAACTGTTTGCGCTCTGCGGCTCGCTGCTGGAATTTGCCGGAGCTCACGCTGACGTTCCTATGCCCGGCTATACGCATATGCAGCGCGCCATGCTCTCCTCCGTTGGTCTGTGGGCCGCCGGTTTCGCCGAAGCACTGCTTGACGATGAGCAACTGCTCTCAGCAGCTTACGCCGTTGCCGACCAATCGCCGCTTGGTTCGGCGGCTGGCTACGGGGTTCCCATCCCGATAGATCGTCAGCAGGTCGGCGATCTGCTTGGTTTCTCCCGCGTGCAGAACAATGTTATTTATGTGCAGAACAGTCGGGGCAAGATCGAGGCGGCTATCGTGCAGTCGCTGGCGCAGATCATGCTCGACCTGAGCAAGATGGCGCAGGATATTCTGCTCTTCTCCACGGTCGAGTATGGCTTCTTCCTGATTCCGCAGGAACTCTGCACTGGCAGCAGCATTATGCCGCAGAAGCGCAACCTGGGCGTGATGGAGCTGGTGCGCGCCCGCACGCAGACCATGCTGGCGCTCCAGCAGCAAATTCTTGGCATCGTGAGCGGCCTTCCCTCCGGCTACAACATGGATTACCAGGAGACCAAGCGGCCCTTTATGGAGGCGCTGGAGCTGGCGCAGGAGAGCCTGGAAATCTGCCAGCTCGTCATCAGCAATATTCAGGTCAATGCCGAGCGCATGATCGCTGCCTGCACCTTTGAGCTGTTCGCCGCCGACCGCGCCTATAGTCTCGCGACCGAGGCAAATCTGCCCTTCCGCGACGCGTATCGCATCGTCGGAGCGGAGGTGCTGGCGCAACTGGATCGCCGCATCCCCTTCCCCGTCGAGAGCCAGGAGCAACTCGTGGCGCGTCTCAAGGCACGCAACCACCTGGGAGGCGCAGGCAATCTTGGACTGGAGATCGCTCAGCAACGGCTGGAACAGGCACGCGATACCTGGAAGGAACGCGACACCAGCTTCAAGACAGCTATCCAGCAGTTAATCGACAATTGCAATATAGGGGTGATAAAGGAGTAGTGTATGTCAACGGTTGTACTGGCGTATTCCGGCGGCCTGGATACTTCGGTCGCTATTCGCTGGATTAAAGAACAATACGATCTGGATGTGATCGCCCTCACGATTGATGTGGGCAATGATCGGGATCTCCCAGCCATCGCCGAGCGCGCCCGGCAAATCGGCGCGGTCAAAGCTCTAGTGGTCGATGCCCGCGCCGACTTTGTAAACTACTTCGTCTGGCCCGCGCTCCAGGCAGGCGCTATTTACGAGGGAGAATATCCCCTGGCAACGGCGCTGGCGCGGCCACTGATCGCGCGCTTGCTGGTCGAAGTCGCGCGCGCGGAAGGCTCGGTGGCAGTGGCGCATGGCTGTACGGGCAAAGGGAACGATCAGGTGCGCTTCGACGTGTCCATTCACACGCTGGCGCCCGATCTCAAGATCATTGCACCCGTGCGCGAATGGAGCATGACCCGCGATAACGAAATCGCGTACGCGGCTCAACATAACATCCCCGTCCCGGTCACCAATGCCAGCCCCTATTCGGTCGATCAAAATCTGTGGGGGCGCAGCAGCGAATGCGGCATCCTCGAAGATCCCTGGGCCGAGCCGCCGGAGGATGTCTATGCCTGGACCGCCAATCCCGACACGTCGGGAGCGCAAGAGCCGACGTATATAGAGATCACATTCCAGCAAGGTATTCCTGTTGCGCTCAGCGGAGCAGAGCTGGACGGAGTAACGCTGATCGAGACCCTCAATCGGCAGGCGGGGCAGTATGGTATTGGACGCATTGATCATATCGAGAATCGCCTTGTGGGCATCAAGTCCCGCGAGGTCTACGAAGCTCCCGCCGCTGTTGTGCTCCACACTGCCCATAAGGCGCTGGAGGCGCTCACATTGAGCCGCGACCAGCTTCGCTTCAAAGATCTGGTTGTCGGCGAGTACGCGCGTTTGATCTATAACGGGCAATGGTATAGCGCGCTGCATCAAGACCTGGCAGCTTATGTCCAGAGCACGCAACGCTTTGTTAGCGGTACGATTCGCATGAAACTCTCATGCGGACACTACGCGGTAGTCGGGCGCAAGTCGGAGCACTCGCTCTACAGCCACAGCCTGGCGACCTATGATACCGGCGATCAGTTCGATCATAACGCCGCCCTCGGCTTTATCAAACTGTGGGGCCTGCCGCTCAGCACCCAGGCTCAGGCGCAACTCCTTCCCTCCATCGGGATCGAGGGCAACCTGCTCAATGGAGCATCGAAGGTGCAGATCGCACCAGGAAGTGAAGATGCCCACCCGTAGGGACGAGATTATGCAGATTCCCTATGAAATTCAGTAATAAACAAGGTCGCAATTGGCGAATGAATGTGTTCATGTGCATGATCGCGTCCGCTTCAGCGCCCGCGCCTACCGGGAAAAGGAAGCCACGACGGAAAAGACGTTGTTGCTGATCTGGTGGAAGATGGCAAGGCGGGCGTAATATGCAAAACAGGCGCTAAAGCGGACGGCATGAATATCGTCGCTACGGAGTGAGATTGCCGTTCCAGTCCATTATCACTTCTGTAGGCATCCTCTTCTCTGGAATGGTAAATATAATTCCCCTCGGATTTTGATGAATCTGGGGGAATTATAAAGCCAAATCGTTCAGTTGAGATGCCCTTGAGAAACCTCGCCACGGAGGGTTTACAGATCCGGGCAGTCACGATGACCAATAGGCGGAGGCACGCACCTGGAGAGGGAAAATCGTCCTATGTCCTGAGCAGATTCTTGTCATCACCAGGTTTTTCTCATACCATACCAGCAAGAGTATCGAGAGCGCTCTGGATGCCCCCCGACTTGTCTCCTTTGCCTTCCCATCGCAGGAGTTGCATCTATGCCAAAGGCCAAGCGAGAACGACGGGAGCGAACAGACAACTATCATTTGCTCCAACAATGGTGTCGAACCCCAGAGCAACGCTTGTATGAAGGGATTCGCCCAGTCGTGCTTTTCGGCATCCCGTCAACAGACCGAGCACAAGAAACGGGTCTAGCAGCGCGGAGCTTGGATCGTGCTGCTGATGCCTTTGATACACATGGCATCATTAGCCTCTTCCGATGTTGGAAGACGCGAAAGCCACGCGCGAGGAGGAGGAGTAAGCCATGAGACTTTCAGACACCTTCCTCCAACGGATCACGCACCTATTGAGCACATCTGCTGGAACGCTCGTCCGCATTGTGGAGACAGAGCCCATCACAGAGGGCTGGTCGGCCAGGTTCGGGATGTCCCCTTGGCCCTGGGTGGCCCGATGCGCCATCACAGCCGAAACCGGGGTCAAGACCACCATCTTGCCTGCTTCGGTAATCGTCAAAGCCCGCCATCCGGCGAGACATTTCCGCAGCGAGCCAGAGCGCTTTCACAATGAGGCTGTGGCTTTGGACTTCTTAACCAGGATCGAGAGTGCTGCTGGGCCACGCCTGCTTGCTGCTGACCATGAGGAGGGACTTCTCATTCTGGAGGATCTTGGGACCGGTCCAGCTCTGGAAGATCTGCTCGTGGGTCATGACGCTTGGAGGGCTGAGCAGGGGCTGATCGCCTTTGCGACAGCGCTGGGGCGGATGCACGCGGCGACCGTTGGCCATGCAACGTCATACTATCACTTGAGAAGCAGATTCGGGCCGGTTGATCCCGCCTTCGATCGGCTCAGCATCCTTGGCATTGACATTCGTGAGGCGTTTCGACGACTCCAGGAGATCACTGCCTCCCGCCTCTACTTACCTCCTGCTGTTGATGTTGAGAAAGATGTCGATGAGATCCTTCGCGTCCTGGCTGAGCCTGGCCCTTTTCTTACTTTCTCCAATGGAGACAGCAGTCCAGCGAACTGCCGAGTGTCCGATGACGGTCTCCGGTTTCTCGACTTTGAGCACGCGTGCTTTCGCCATGCGTTGCTCGACGTTGTCGCTCTCCGTTTCCCCTTTCCAGCCTGTCCATGTTGGTCGCATATACCTGAAGAGATTGTCCAAAGGGCTCTAGACGCCTACAAAGAGCATGTGGTTCGCTCCTGCCCCGAGATCCTCGACCCCATAAGGTATACCCAGGGGTTAACAGCGGCGTGTGCGGCTTGGACGATTGTGCGCGCCACTCGGCTGCCCAAGTTGGAAAAGACCGACGAGCCCCAACCAATGGGGTTCTCACGGCGAGGGCAACTCCTAGACACGATCGCCACCACCGTGGCCTGTTCGCAGCAGTCCCGCAGCTTGCAGTCCCTCGCTGGCTGGCTCACCGATGTGAGTCAGGCCCTCCGTCTTCGCTGGCCCCATCTTCCTCTCGCTCAACCTTTCTATCCCGCCTTCTATTGAGGGTCAATTTTGATAGCAAGGGACACTTACCATAGTCAAACCTCATGTGAGTTAGTGGCTGTTCGTGCTCTGAAATGGCTTCAGAGGCCCATTGGTCATCGTCGTTGCCTAGATCTGTAAACCTTCCGTGGCGAGGTTTCGCCCTTGACAAGGAAAATTTGTTGACTATAATTAATAATCAGATCGTCTTTTTATTAATCGAGGGGGCAATGGCACGAACCGTTAGACCAGAACAGTATGCAGCCAAACGGGCGGAGATCCTCAACGCGTTCCAGCGCTTGTTGTTGAGCAAGGGGTATGAACGCATGGCAATCCAGGATGTCCTGGAGGAAGTAGGGATATCAAGCGGGGCCTTTCATCATTACTTCGCCTCACGCGGAGCCCTGTTAGAAGCTTTTATCGAGCGGATCAAGGAAGAATCGGGGAAGCCGCTGCAGCAACTCATTGATAATCCTGAGTTGAGCGCGCGCGAAAAATTCCAGGGCTTCTTTGACACGCTGGACCGTTTGAGAATGGAGCGCAAGGCGGAAGTGGTCAGGATGGGGCGCGTCTGGTACTCCGATAGCAATGCTGTTGTACGTCTCGGAGTGGCTGAGGCGCTTGCCCGACAGCGAGCGCAACTGCTAGATGTGATCGTCCAGCAAGGTATTCAGGAAGGCAGTTTTGTCGTCGCTTATCCTGACAAAGCCGGGGAAGTCATCATGGCTCTGTTACAAGGGATGGGAGACAGGCATGCAGAATTACTGTTCACTCTGGACCAGGCAAGCGACAATGATCAGCGTCTCAGCGCAGAGATCGTCACTACCCATGCCGCCTATATGGACGCCATCGAACGCGTATTGGGCGTACCAGCACACACCTTCTACCGCGCCAGTGCCGAAGCCGTGCAACTCTGGTTTGATGCGATGCGAGAGGACGATCAACAATAAAATCCAGGATAAGACTCCTGGCGGGATTATAACATGCTCTCCACGCCCAATCGGCAAGCGAATGAACCAGCCGATAGAGCGCGCGGCAAGGAAAGTGAGAAGGATCATGAAAACAGGTCTTCAGGTAGAGGGAACAGCGTTTATGCGAAACCTCGTAGTACTATCTGTGATTGGACTTGTCGTGTTTGGGTTGCTGCTGTTTTTGCCAGCATGGACGTTCAATTACTGGCAAGCATGGGTTTTTATCGTCGTCTTTAGCCTCTCAACGACTCTCCCTAGCGTCTACCTGAGTCTGAAGAATCCGGCAGCCCTTGAGCGGCGTATGCATGGCGGACCGGTGGCGGAAACCAGAACCGTGCAGAGAATTATCATCTCTGGCGCATTGCTATTACTGCCAGCGATGATGGTGCTGAGCGCCTTCGACCATCGTTTTGGCTGGTCGCCGGTGCCGGTGGCTATCTCTGTGATTGGGGATGCTCTGGTAGCGATTGGACTTGGTATCACCTGGCTTGTGGTTATGCAGAATAATTATGCAGCCGCCAACATCACAGTAGAGTCGGGCCAAAAAGTCATCTCCACCGGCCTGTATGGCCTCGTACGGCACCCGATGTATGTGGGAGTGCTGATTATGATGGTTGGTATTCCCCTTGCGCTCGGCTCCTGGTGGGGGCTTGTCATCCTCATCCCCGGCGTAATTGTGCTCGTCTTCCGCATTCTCGACGAAGAAAAGATGCTCAGGCAAGAGTTAGACGGCTATGGCGAGTACACACAGAAGGTACACTATCGGCTGGTGCCATTTGTGTGGTGAGGGCATAAAAACAGAGAGGGTTGCTTCCCTCTCTGATCTCACTATAACACGCATGTCAAGCGAAAAGGATCGTCCAAAGTGACGGTCTTTTTTTGACGCACCTGCGGCTATACTTGCAAAGGAGCAGGTTTTCTGCTGGACTGCTGTTGGGAGGGGCGACCGTTTCACATCAAGGAGGCAAGTATATGCTGTTCAGGCGCTACTTTGTGCTGCTCGCCGCTTATCTCAGGCCGCAATGGTGGCGTAGCCTTTTGCTGGCATTGCTGCTGATCGGCAATACTGGCTTACAATTGCTCAATCCGCAGTTGCTGAAGACGTTCATCGATACCGCTCTGGCGCGTGGCGTCTCGCTGACACTGCTCGTTGTGGCGCTACTCTACTTTGGCATTGCCCTGCTCAAGCAGTTTGTGGCTATCGCGGATACGTATCTCGGCGAGTATGTGGCCTGGACGGCAACCAATCAGTTACGCGGCGATCTGGTCGCGCACTGTCTATCGCTGGATCTCTCCTTCCACAAAGCTCATACGCCGGGCGAGTTGATCGAACGCATCGATGGCGATATCGATACGCTCTCCAATTTCTTCTCGCGTCTGCTGATCCAGCTCGTCGGCAGTAGCCTCTTGCTGCTCGGCATTGTGGCGATCTTCTTTCAAATTAGCTGGGTTGCAGGCGTGGGAGTGGGCCTGTATGCTCTTACATTTCTCAGTATCATCACCACAATGAATCAGCGGCTCGTCCCGCTCTGGGTTGCTCAACGACAGGCGAGCGCGGATTTCTATGGTTTCCTGGGTGAACACCTGGAGGGGACGGCAGAGATTCGCGCTAACGGTGCAACCGGAGCAGTAATGCGCCGTTTTTTCCTGCTGCTCCGCTCATGGTTTCCCATCACAGTGAAAGCGCGTATGACGACGACCAGGCTGCATATTGCCAATTTCATGCTGATATCCGGTGGGCTGTTGCTTACCCTCGTCCTGGGCGTTTATTTGCGCAGCCTGCACCCGGCAACGGTGACTGTTGGCACCATCTTCGCGATGTACAGTTACACCTTTCTACTGATCGGCCCTATCTGGTCAATCCAGGCGCAACTTCAGGATCTGCAACAGGTCGAGGCATGCATGCAGCGCATTGATGAACTGCTTGGCACCGCTTCGGCGCTGCATGATGGCCGTGAGACGTTACTACCGCAGGGACCGCTCTCCGTAGAGTTCAAACATGTTACCTTCGAGTACGATGCTGATGTGCCTGTATTGCGTGATGTGAACTTCGCTGTTGAGCCAGGAAAGATACTCGGCGTGCTGGGTCGCACCGGCAGCGGCAAAACCACCCTGGCGCGCCTGGTTTTTCGCTTCTACGATTCTCAACAGGGCTGTGTGTACGTGGGTGGCATCTCTGCTCAAGAGATGCGTTTGCAGGAATTGCGTCGGCATATCGGCGTAGTGACGCAGGATGTGCAGTTCTTTCAGGCCAGCGTGCGCGACAACCTCACCTTCTTCGACCGCGAAATTCCCGATGAGCGCATCCTGACGACTATCGCGGATATGGGCCTGTCTGCCTGGTATGGCTCCTTACCACAGGGATTAGATACAATGCTGGGGGCCGGCGCTGTTGGCCTCTCAGCCGGAGAAGCGCAGCTACTGGCCTTCACCCGCGTCTTCCTGCATGATCCAGGGGTGATTATTCTCGATGAAGCTTCGTCTCGTCTTGACCCCGCGACAGCCGCTTTGCTAGAAAGTACTATGGACAAGCTGTTGGCCGGTCGCACTGCCATCATTATTGCCCATCGTCTCTCTACAGTGCAGCGTACCGACTCTATCCTCATTCTGGAGCATGGCGCCTTGCTCGAATATGGAGAGCGCGAGTTGCTGGCGCGCGATCCTTCCTCACATTTCTTCCGTTTGTTGCAGACCGATCTGGAAGGGGTCCTGGCGTGAAAATGATGCAACTTTTATGGCGGCTGATCCGCTATCGTCCCGGTAGCTATGCCTGCAAACCGCTGATGATGCTGGCGTGTTATAGCGAACGCATTATTTTTGGGCTGGTGATGCAGGCATTTTTCAATGCGCTGCCCACGCAAACGCGGTTGACGCCCGCTCTGCTACTGATATTTCTGCCCTGGCTCGTCGCCATCACCCTGCGCCAGCTCATCGTCTACGCAGCAACGCATGGCATTATTCGCTTCGAGTTCGCGGTTGGTAGCCTGCTACAACACAACCTCTTCCGACACATTCTGGCACAACCTGGTGCTTGCAGTGTTCCTGGCACGATTGGAGAAGCAATCAGCCACTTTCGTGACGATACCGGCGTGGTGGTTAAACTGCTTGACAGCCTGGGTGATGCCTTCGCTCTTTTTGTCTATTCGGCAACTGTTTTTATCATTCTGCTACACGTCAACGCAATGATTACTCTGCTAGTCTTTATCCCGCTCTGCTGTGTTCTGATGCTGACACGTCTGGCGCAAAAGAGGTTGGAACGCTATCGTATCGCCAGCCGCGCGGCAACCAGCAGCATTACCGGAGCCATCGGCGAGATCTTCAGCGCGGTCCAGGCCATCCAGGTTGCGTGCGCTGAGCGGCATATCGTCGCTCACTTCAATATGCTGAGCCATCAGCGGCTCAAATCAATGTTGCAAGATCGCGTAATGTCCGATGCGCTCGATGCTTTTGCCGAGAATGTGATTGATATTGGCAAAGCACTGATCCTGGTGTGCGCTGCCCTCTTACTTTCCGCCGGTCAATTGCGTCCTGGCGACCTGATCCTTTTTATCACCTATCTAGGCATCGTTACCGATTTTTTCAACGATATGGGGCGGCTGCTCGTCCAACTCACGCAGACGCGCATCTCGTTCGAGCGCCTGGTGAAATTCTTGCAGGGAGCGCCGGCGCATAAACTCGTCGCTCACCATGATATGCCCTTGTGGGGAAATATGCCGGAGCTTCCTCGTTCGCTTCAGACCGACTCGCAACGGTTGGAGACGTTAGAGGTGCGCAACCTGGGTTATCGCTATCCAGAGACGGGACGCGGGATCACGGGCGTCAATCTGCTGATCAAGCGGGGGACGCTGACCGTGATTACGGGACGTATCGGCGCGGGCAAAACGACCCTTTTACAAGCCATGCTTGGCCTGCTGCCAAAAAACGAGGGAGAGCTCTTCTGGAACGGTCAACCGGTTGCCGAGCCTGCAACGTTTTTTGTGCCGCCCCATAGCGCCTACACCGCCCAGGTGCCTCATCTGTTTAGCGATACGCTCAAAGAGAATATTCTGCTGGGCATGCCAGCAGAGGCCATTGATCTGGCAAGCTTCATTCATATAGCCGTGCTTGAGCGCGATATTGCCACGTTCAAGCATGGGCTGGAGACGCAGATCGGCGTTCGAGGCGTCAAGCTTTCGGGAGGCCAGGTTCAGCGCACTGCTATGGCGCGCATGCTTGCGCGCATGCCCGAATTATTGATCTGCGATGATCTTTCCAGTGCCCTCGACGTAGAGACGGAGCAGGCCCTCTGGCAGCGTCTGCTCGCAAGCAGAAGCTATACCTGCATTGTCGTATCGCATCGCCGCTCGGTTCTCCAACGCGCTGACCAGGTGGTTGTCTTGAAGGATGGCCGAATCGCAGCCTCCGGCTCCCTGGATATGTTACTGGAGAGCAGCGAGGAGATGAAGGATATCTGGATGAAACCTACCCTTTTTTTGTAATCTAACAGGCAGTAATGTTAGACTGCGGCTTCCCTTGCCAGCCTGTCCGCCTGTTCGGCGGCGGCGATATCATCCTTCATCCAGCGCGCCCCGAAGATGCCGATGAGGCCCGCGATAACCAGCGCGGGCGTGCAGGTCACCAGCAGGGCTATGCTCAGATCCTGCCCGGCCAGGCCATTCTTGAAGTGCAGGCCATGAGTGGGGTCGAAGTTTGTCGCCAGGACGCCGACCAGCGTGGGCGCGAAGGCATCGCCCAGCAGGTGAGCGATCAGCAGGGAAATAGCCACCGCTGAGGCTCGCAGGGCCGACGGTACCACATCCTGCGTTGCCGCCGTGCTCGGCCCCGTATAGACAGTGAGCAGAAGCGTGGTGAGCACAAAGAAGATCGTAAAGATCGGAACGTTATGGATGGTGATAGCCAGCATAAACGATGGGGCGCCCAGCAGAAAGCCGATGCCGCATACCAGCACGCGTGCCCCCTGGTGATGGCGATTGAGCATATCGGACATATACCCACCTATCACCGTCCCCGCCATACCTGCCAGCACAATCACAATGCCGGAAAAAAGTCCTGCCTGCGCGGAAGTAAAGTGAAAAATGTCCCCTTGCTGCAAATATGTTGGCAAGAAAGTGACATTGACGCCCAGCACGAAGAAGGCGAAAATCTGCATCAGAATCAGCACCACCAGCGTCTTGATGCGCAGCAAGCTTTTCAGTTGCGTCATGGTACTGGAAGGGATACCCAATGTGTGCGGTGGTTCTTCCACTGCCGGAACGTTGCCGGGTGAATGTGGATCGAGATCGATTGCCTCCTCATCGGCCTGGTTGCGCCGCGGCTCACGAACCTTCCATGCCAGCAGCGCCAGGAGCAGGCCGGGGATGCCAGTAAAAATAAAGAGTAGTCGCCAACTGCCAGGATAAAGGCCCGCGATGGCGCCACCCAGAGCAAAGCCCGCCAGTATCCCCACGAGTTGGGCGACGCTCCACCAGCTCATGATCCGCGACCGTTTCTCGCGGCTGAAATAATCGCTCATGAGCGCGGTGCCAGCGGGAAAATAGCCCGCCTCGCCAATGCCTAGAAACATGCGGGCGAAGAAGAGCGTAATAAAATTCGTAGCCAACGCGGTAGCAGCGGTAGCGACGCTCCAGGCGGCGACGCAGCTCGCAACGACGTTTTTGCGCCTGGCCCGATCCGCCCATATCCCCAGTGGCAAGGTGCCGAGCGTATAGACGATCAGGAAGGCCGAGGCGATATAGCCGATGCCGTCAAGCTGGAAATGGAGTTCTTTAGCGACGATGTTAGCGGCTCCGGTCAGGATATTGCGGTCCAGGTAATTGAGGAAGCTGATTAAGAACATGATCCAGAAAACGTAACGAGCATAGCCGGAGGAGGGGCGCTGAGACGTTCTGGTGGTAGTGGTGGTAGACGGAGCAATCTCGCTCATGTGTGCCTCCAGAGGATCAACGGGTAATAGACATATGCAGGCCGAGGTTGGTCCCGCTAAAGATAACATAACATAGATGAATGTGTTTGCATAGCCATTGATTTTTTTGTACTGCATAGAAAACTAACGCAGCATGTCCAGAAAGCTCCAGGATTTCAGGTCGCGCTCCAAATGGAAGCGCAGCAATCCGTGCATGGCCGACTCTATCTCCGCTTGCAGGCGGCCATCGAGGCGGAAGCGGGGGAAGCGTTCCCAGGACTCGCTGCGCTGCAACAGACGCAACACCTTCAGCGCATTCATCGAGAGCGCCTGTCCCCATAGATGCGAGCAGCGGGGGCAGAGAGCGCCGCCGAGCGAAGGGGTAAAGCCATTCTCTTCCGGCTGTAGCTCGGCGTTACAATGGGCGCAGGTGCGAAGAACCGGCTCGTAGCCGATAAATGAGAGCAGATTGATCTCGAAGTAGCGCATGAGCAGCAGCGTGCGTGTATGTTCCTGCGCAGGGGAAAGCGTTCCCTGCGCGCGCTGCTGTTGTACTTCGATGGCATCGGCCTCCAGGCCGCGCAGTGTTTCCAGCAAGAGGGTATAGACGTCGTTGTGAGGAGTATCGTCCTCAATAAAGCGGTCAATCAGTTCGGCCAGATAAAAGCCGCAGGTCATATGCCAGAGTTCGGTGCGCAGGTGGGGGAAGTTCTCGTGCGCCTGAGCCTGGGTCACAATATCGAGGTTACGCCCCTGAGCCAGGTGGAGCTGGCTGCGGCACAATAGCTCAAGATGGCCCGCTTTCCTGCTGCCGGGACGCCGCGCCCCTTTGGCGACCGTGCGCATCTTCCCTTTGTATGGAGTGAGCAGCGTAAGAACCCGATCAGCTTCACCCAGATCGGAGTGTTTGAGAACGATAGCCTCGATAGAGTAGGTACGTGCCTCGCGCATGGTGAGTATCCTGAAAACAAAAAGAGACGTGACAGACGCCACATCTCTTAATAAGGAGGCGACGAGCGGATTCGAACCGCTGGTGCAGCTTTTGCAGAGCCGTGCCTTACCACTTGGCGACGTCGCCGGGAAGGGGAGCGGGAGACGGGGATCGAACCCGCGACTTTCTCCTTGGCAAGGAGATGCTCTACCACTGAGCCACTCCCGCAATTGCCATTTCTGCGCCGATAATTTCGTTCGCGGTATTAAGATATCACACCTTTAGCGAATTGTCAACAGTTTCTCGATGATGGTTCGGAGCTTCTCCAAAGTCGCTGCACGCGCTGACTGCTCGCGCCGAAGGCGCTCCCAGGGAGGGGAAGGTGCAGGCTGTGGGCTACGCCCACAGCCTGCACCTTCCCCTCCCGAACGGCTCGCTTGCGAGCCATTCGTGTGAAAAGACAACGTTTGAGAAGCCCTGGCTGGAGGTTATCGTTGGTCTCCCAGAACTCTTCTCTTACGTGTAATAGGTACAACCTTTACTCTCTACCTTCGATGTCGCGCTCTGTAGGGGCAGGGCTTGCCCCTGCCCTGCTCGCGCGAAAAGGGGAAAGCACTTATGGTTAAAACGGTGTTGCAGGATCAGCAGCGTCAGCTTTTGCAGCAGGAACGGCGTATCGCCAGCGAATTGCAGGCGTGTCTGGCCGGTTTTGAAGGGGCGGATGCGCATGCCGCTACCTTACGCCAGGTCATCAGTTCGCTGGATGAATTGTTTCTGCTGGTGGTTGTGGGCGAGTTTAATGCGGGCAAATCGGCCTGTATCAATGCTCTGCTGCACGATAATGTGCTGGAAGAGGGCGTGGTCCCTACAACGCATCAGATCACGATGGTGCGCTATGGTGAAGAGCATCAGCAGACGTTACGCGATCAGGCCATACTGGAAATTACCTACCCGGCGAACTTCCTGCAAGATATCAGCATCGTCGATACGCCGGGAGTCAATGCGATTTTGCGCGAGCATGAGCGGCTCACCGAAGAGTTTGTCCCGCGCAGCGACCTCATTTTGTTCATCACCTCCGTTGATCGCCCCTTCACCCAGAGCGAGCGTCTTTTCCTGGAGCGTATTCGCGCGTGGGGCAAAAAAG
Organism: Ktedonobacteraceae bacterium; assembly: GCA_035650355.1. Taxonomy (GTDB): domain Bacteria; phylum Chloroflexota; class Ktedonobacteria; order Ktedonobacterales; family Ktedonobacteraceae; genus DASRHT01. Next base: position 13,352 of record DASRHT010000040.1, on the reverse strand, counting down.
TTATCATCGCGCTCAATAAAATTGATCTTTTGCGCGAGCCTGACGATCTTGATGAAGTGGTCAATTTCGTGCGGGACAATTGCAAACAACTGCTCGGCTTCCAGCCAGAAATTTTTCCGGTATCGGCCCTGCTGGCCCAGAGATCGCTCTCGGCTGTCGGGCGCGAGGCTATCGACCTGTGGGGGACAAGCGGCTTCTGGGCGCTGGAGGAGTATCTGCTGCGTAAGTTGGACGAAACGGAACGTGTGCGCCTGAAGCTGCTTAGCCCGCTCGGAGTCATGCAGCGCTTGCTCACACAAACACAGCAGTCTGTGGAGCAGCGAGCCAGCTTGTTAGCGGAAGATGCTCGTACCGTCACCACGATTGATGAGCAGTTGCGTCTCTATCGCGAGGACATGGAGCAGAATTTCATGCATCGTCTCAGCGAAATTGAGAATATCGTGCTGGACATGCGCGCGCGTGGAGACCGCTTTTTTGATGATACCATTCGCCTGGGTCGCGTGCTTGATCTGGTGCAGGGGCAGCGCATTCGTGATGAGTTTGAGCGCGACGTGACCGGCGATAGCGCGGCGCGGATCGATCAGACCGTGCAGGAGTTGATTGACTGGCTGGTGGAACACGAACACCGGCTCTGGCAGGACGTCATGGAATATCTGGACCGTCGTCGCCAGACCAGCCTGAGGCGTGACGGAGAGATGGTCGGCTCAGTCAGCAAGCAGTTTGACTATAGCCGTCGCACATTGCTACAGTCGGTCGCCAGAATGGCCGATAGCGTGGTAAAGACCTATGATCGTCAGGCTGAGGCGGTCGAGCTTTCCGAAAGCTTGCGCAGTTCCGTTGCTCAGGCAGCCATCGCGGGTGCAAGCGGCATAGGGCTGGGGGCTGCCATCGTTGCCTTCGTTGGTACTGCGGCAGCCGATGTCAGCGGCATTCTAGCGGGCGTCGCCTTGCTTGGCCTGGGACTCTACATCATCCCCGCTCGCCGCAAACGAGCCAAACAGGAATTTGACGAAAAAATGCGAGAGTTGCGCCAGCGCCTGCACAACGCAATGAAAGAACAGTTTTATAAAGAACTCAACAGCTCTATCAGCCGCGTCCAGGATGCTATTGCCCCATATACCAGATTTGTGCGCTCCGAGCAGAAAAAAACGCTCGCCATGCAGGAACAGATCAACGAATTGACTGCTGCCGTCGCTTCACTGCAAAGCGAAATCGAAACCCTGTAGGGGCAACCCTTGCGGTTGCCCTCATGCCTACGCATGATCGCCGCTGTCAGCTAAAATTTGCCCGCGCCGAATGCGACATTGACCAGGATCACAGTAAGGCAAGCCATACCGAAACCAATCAGGCCGCCAAATCCGCCAATACCGCCAATCAAGATGGCTGCCAGCGCAATAAGCGCAACGAGCGAGACAATAGCCAGGGCCAGCTTCATGCCGGTGGTAGGTGGATTTTTGGAACGGCCATATATTTTTCCGGCTGACCCCTGTCCCATAATCTGGCTCATTCTCTGGGCGATGGCCTCAACGAGATTATCGTCAAGCGGGCTATCCTGCTGACCGGAACTGTGTGGAGCGCCGTATTGCTGACCTTCGTATCTGCCGTACTGAGGTTGCTCGCGTATCGGTTCGCCTGCGTCCATCTGTGGCATCATATCTATCATCCGTCCCTTCTGGTTGTGTGTTTCTTTTCCGGTACTATATTTACGCAGGAGTTTGCGCAGGGTTGTAGCGGTATGCCCTCTGGCCGTCAGGTCAATAACGATTGCATTATTGCGTGTGATACACTATAGACGCGAATTCGTTATTTGCTCAAGTTGCTAGGTGCCAACCGCTTGCTATTCCAGACAGCCAACGCTGCTGACGCGCTAGCTTCGCTCAGGCTGTCTGCAATGAATGGCTTGCCATTCCAGACAGCCAACGCTGCTGACGCGGTAAACCTGGCCCCTACGAAGCTCAGGTAGTCTGTTAAGAACGTGTCTAATTCTCGACGCTCTCATCTGCTTTTGACCAGGAGTCGCGCGGCTTCGCCACGCAAAAGAGGAGAGGTGTTGCAGGACATGCGCTTCGCGCATGTCCTGCAACACCTCTCCTGAAAGTGAGCGCCACAGGCGCGAGCACGCGGGAGCAAAGAGAATCAAACACATTCTCAAGAATGACTGACTATGGTTATTTTTAGGAGGATCAACCATGTTTCGCTTTACCGTTCTTTACGGCCATCCTAAGGACCCCGCAGAGTTTGAGCGTTATTACCGGGAAATCCATATGCCTCTGGTGGGGAAGATCAAGGGGCTTCAGGGCGTGGCGACCACGAAATTTGAACCTGGACCGAATGGAGAACAGCCTCCTTACTATAGAATGGCAGCGCTGTTTGCCAGTGATCAGGAGAAGTTCAACGCAATCATGGCGACGCCCGAAGGCAGAGCTGCGGGCGCCGACCTGCCCAACTTTGCCACCGGAGGCGTAACTATCCTCTATGGCGACGAGGAACTTGTCGTCCCCGTTTCTTAGCTGTCGGGCAGATAGAAACACATCGCAGGTAGCAAGGCTCGCCCTTGCTACCCTACTCTCACTTTCTATCCCTTATGAACAATGATCAGTTCCCCTCTGCAAATTCATTTTTTGAGGAGCGGTCATATGTGTTTTCACGTTGTAAACAAGAAATATGTAACAGGTAAGGAGCCGCGTTCGGGTGTTTTCATTGACACGGATATACTGGCTCAGATATACTCAATACACGATACATTTTCTGGCCCATCCAGGAACCTGGTTTATGCCTGGAATTTGCGAAAGGAGCGTGTCATGCACAAAGTAACGACTTTTACAGCGTCATCACGTCTCCAGCAGGGTCGAAAATACCTTTAGCGACTTTGAAAAAAGCATAATCATAAAACAGAGTCGCAGATAATGGGTCGTCCTGGGCTGGACGGCCTCTTTTATTATCGCGGAGAGGGCTGCAAGCGTGATGTTTGCAGCCCTCTTTCTATTGTTGAGCAGCACTATCAATGGCAAGAAAGGAAAGGTGCCTTATGTTGGTGAATAACGCAGTTTCTACTAGCAACAATACATTGCAGACCACAATGAGGAGCAGAGATAGAGCATGTCAAAACGAAAGTTTTTTAGAGAGCAGGACGAGCTGGAAGAGCAGGAGATGCTGGCGGCACAGGACCCGGTACAGGTAGCTCTTGATACCTTCTTTGCTGATGGGCTGATTACCGAAGTTTTATATACTGTCAAAAGTGGGAAAGAGGCAACCGTTTATTGTTGTCAGGCTCATCCCTCGACAGGTGTGGAGCTATTTGCAGCCAAAATCTATCGTCCGCGCAACAATCGCGGTTTCAAAAACGATGCTGTCTACCAGGAGGGGCGCGTCATCCGCAACGGTCAGGTCCGTCGCGCGGTCCAGAACAAATCCCGTTTTGGCCGCGAGATCCAGTTCTCTATGTGGGTGAATTACGAGTTCGAGGCGTTGAGGGCGCTCTATAAGGCTGGCGCGGATGTCCCCCGAGCCATTGCCAGGACTGATAGCGCCATTCTTATGGAGTACCAGGGAGATCGCCAGCATGCGGCTCCATCTCTTCAAGCTGTGGAACTATCGAAGGAAGAGGCTCATCGTGTCTTCGAACAATTGATGGACAACATTGAACGCTGCCTGGCTCACAACTACATCCATGCCGATCTCTCGGCCTACAATGTCCTTTACTGGCAGCGGCAGATCAAAATCATCGATTTTCCTCAGGCTGTCGATCCCCGTTTTAATCCTAACGCTTTTGCCCTGCTTTCTCGCGATATCGAGAATATCTGTCACTATATAGCACGCTATGGGCTAGAGCGCGACGGGCAACGGCTTGCCCACCACCTCTGGCAAAAATTCAAAAATGCCGAACTTTGAACGTGGGTTGCTATAGCCAGTTTAAAGAGGTTAAAAGGGTGGAAACAGTGTAAATGCTGTTCCACCCATCCCGAAAAACCGCAATTATTGCATATACCGTAGGGACGCGATTCATCATGTCCGCCTCAGCGCTCGTCCTGGATGAGACAGGCGACCGAAATACTACTTCCCCAAAATATGGATCGCTCTCCCCAGCGCGTTTTCGGCGCTTTCCTGAAGCAGCTCGCTCAGGCCGGGGTGGGCGTAGAGGATTTCGCTGAGATCGGTCAGGGTCGCGCCCATCTCGATAGCCAGAGCTGCCTGTCCGATGAGATCACCCGCGCGCGGACCTACCAGCGTAACGCCCAGGATGGCTTCATCGTCAGCGTTGGCGACGACGAGCGCGACCCCATTATCGCTGCCGAGCGTGAGCGCGCGCCCATTGGCAGCCAGGGGAAAGCGTCCGGTGATGGTAGTATAGCCCACCTCGGCTGCTTCCTGCGCCGAATAGCCCACAGTTGCTAGCTCCGGGGTGGTATGAACAATCAGCGGTGTGACCAGCGGCGCGAACTGAACGCGCTGGCCCGCGATAACATCAGCGGCGATTTTGCCCTGCTTGATCGCTACACCTGCCAGCGTCTGTCCCCCTGTACAATCGCCCACGGCATAGATATGCGGTACGCTACTCTGCTGCATCCTGTTGACGGCAATACCGCCCTGCTCGTTGAGTTTGACGCTGGTGGCATCAAGGTGCAGCCCGGCGGTATTGGGACGCACGCCATTCGAGACAATAAGCGGGCGTTCGCTAATGTCAGCGGCCTGAACCTTTGTGCTGACCTGGACGCCGAGTTTGCGCAGGCCCGCCTGGACAAGGCGTAGAGCTGCGGGATCGATCCCCGGCAGGATCTGTTCGCCGGGTGAGCAGAGCTTCACCTTGACGCCGAGTCGCGCGAAAATGGTCGCCAGCTCCAGCGCAATGTAATCGTCGCCTGCGATGCCTAACGTCTCCGGTAGTTTGGATAGCATCAGCGCCTGTTCGGGCGTAAGCACTTGCTTGCCATCGTAAGGAAGTTGCTCAACAGGGGGGGCCTGAGCGCCGGTGGCGATGATGCAATGCTCGAATTTGAAGCGGTGGGAACCGTGTTCGCCCTCGACTCGCACCTCTTGCTCATTGATAAACCAGCCGGTTCCTTTCACCATCTCAATGCGGTTGCCGGAGACCAGGCGGCGCACGCCATCGGAGAGGCGCGCCACCACGCTCTGCTTCCACGCCTGCATCTTGAGCCAATCGAAGGAGACCGAGGCGGCTTCAATGCCCAGCGCCGCCAGCTCTTCCTGGCTCGTCTGCTGGTAGCGTTCGCTGGCGGAGATCAGGGCCTTGAGCGGAATGCACCCCCGGTTAAGGCAGGTTCCGCCCGCGGGGCCGGGTTCAATCAAAGTAACATGCCTCCCCTGCTGAGCCGCTCGTATTGCCGAAACGTAGCCTCCTGGCCCTGCTCCCAGGATCAGGATATCTACCGCCGTTGTCACATCGCCGACGACCATATGCCTCTGCCTCTTTCTGATTTATGTCAATCGTACTGCCTACGTGCTTATATCATATCCAGCATCAATTGAGCTGGATTCTCGACCAGCTCTTTAAAGCGAGCCATAAAGCGGCTGGCAAGCGCGCCATCGATCAGGCGATGATCGAACGACATCGTGAGCGGCATCGCCATGCGTGTGCTGATCGCGCCGTTGTGGGCGATCACTCGCTCTTGCAAGCGTCCAACCGCCAGAATCGCCACCTCCGGGTAATTGATGATCGGAATGCCGCCTCCGCCGCCAAAGCTGCCGACGTTGTTGAGCGTGAAGGTGCTGCCGGAGACCTCTTTTAGCGTCAACGAACGTTTCTGCGCGCCCTCAATCAGGCGCTCAAGCTGCTGGGCAATCTGGATCACCGAAAGCTGATCGGCGTTGCGCAGCACAGGAACAAGCAGACCTTCGGGCGTATCGGTCGCGATGCCGATATGATAAACGTGTTTGTAAATAATCTCGCGCCGCTCTTCGTCCAGGCAGGCATTGAAGATTGGGAACTCTTTGAGCACGGGGACGAGCAGCTTGACCAGCAGCGGCATATAGGTCAGGCGCACGCCGCGCTGTTCCGCGACCGGTTTGAGGGCCTGACGTAGCGCAATCAGCGCAGAGCCATCAAGTTCATCGAAGGCGCTGGCGTGGGGAACGGTACGCCATGAACGTTCCATATGTTCGGCAATGCTGCGGCGCAGACCCGTCAGTGGCTTGCGCTCCTCAGCCGCTTCGGTGGTAACGGGCGTGCTCTCTCTAGAGGAAGGAGCAGGCGAAACCTTCGTGGTCCCGTTTGCTTGTGCTGTCGCAGGAGTGACAGGAGCGGCTATGGTCGCTGCTCTGGCGCGTTCGGCGTATGCCAGGACATCTTCCATCGTGACGCGTCCGTTCGCCTGTGAGGGCATAACCTGTTCCAGATCGATCCCCAGCTCGAAGGCGCGCTTGCGTACGGCGGGAGCTGCCAGCACGCGCGCTTTACCGCTGCCTTTCGAGGATGTTGCGGCTTGAGAAGTTGCCTCCGCCTGTCGCGTTTCTGTTGGCGCTTTCTCCGTTGTGCCAGTGGAGGCGCTGGAGGGAGCGTCAAACACGACGAGCACTTCTCCCAATTGGGCCACCTTGCCCTCCGGCACGCGAATAGCGGTCACGCGCGCGGCTACTGGCGAGGGAATTTCGACAACTGCCTTGTCTGTCTCTACCTCTACCATTGGCTGATCGAGCTTGACGGTATCGCCGGGGTTGATCAGCCAGCGGCGTATCTCAGCTTCCTGCATCCCTTCGCCAAGATCAGGCAGTTTAAATTCGTACATATGACAATCTCCAGGATATTTTTATGGCTATGCCTCTTTATTATGCTTCCAGCACGCGTTTGATCGCGTCAAACACTTTGGGAGGCGTCGGCAGGTAATAATCTTCCTGACCAGGAACCGGGAACGGCGTATCATAACCTGTCACGCGCTCAACCGGCTTGAGCAGAGAATAGAGGCATTTTTCGTTGATAACCGCCGTCACCTCGGCCCCGACTCCGCCCCCGCGTGGCGCCTCATGCACGACGATGGCCCGGCCCGTTTTTTCGACGGAGGCGACAATCGTCTCTTCGTCGAGCGGCCAGACGGTGCGCAGATCGATGACCTCGACGCTGGTGTCCAGTTCCTGCTGAGCCTGCCTGGTCGCCGCCATCGCCACCGGAACCATCGCGCCATACGCAATAATGCTGACATCGTTGCCTTCTTGCACCGTATGCGCCTGACCGAGTGGCAGCGTATAATGATCTTCCGGCGTCTCCTGTCTGAAAGAGCGGTAGAGTTTGATATTTTCCAGAAACAGTACCGGATCGGGATCGGCGACGGCTGAAGCGAGCAGCCCTTTGGCGTCATAGGGATTTGAGGGAATAACCACTTTCAGACCAGGTGTCTGCATAAAGACTCCCTCCAGGCTGTCCGAGTGCAGTTCTGGCGTGCGCACACCGCCGCCATAGGGCGCACGTACCACCATTGGACAGGTGAAGACGCCTGCGCTGCGGAAGCGCATCCGCGCGGCCTGCGTCACCAACTGATTCATGTTCACATAGAGAAAGCCCGCAAACTGAATCTCGGCAATGGGTCGTAGACCGTACACTGCCATGCCAACGGATGTGCCAATGATGCCGGATTCGGCCAGTGGCGTATCAAAAACGCGCTGCTCGCCAAAGCGTTGTTGCAGATTCTCGGTGACGCGGAACACGCCGCCGTTCACCCCGATGTCTTCCCCGAGCAGTACCACGCGCTGATCTCGTTCCAGTTCAAGCGCGAGCCCCTGGTTCAGAGCCTCTACCATCGTCATTTGCATTGCTATCACCCCTGTAAATAATGTCGTTATGATTTTTTCGTCCTTTGAAAGCATTCCGCGCTCCAACGCTCCCACGATGAATCGGGGAGCTACGGCGCTAGCTTCGCTCAGGAGCGCGGAATCGAAGTATAGCGCAGCAGATCCTCGCGCTGTTTCTCCATACGCGCGGTGGGGCTGGCGAATGTATGATCGAAGAAGCTGTCGGGCGCGGGAGGGGGCATGGCCTCTGCTGCGGTGACGGCCTGGTTAATTTCTTCTTCGATCTCTTCCAGGAGATGCTGATCCTGTTCCTCCGTGAGCAGATCGCGTTGGAGCAGGAAGCGTTTGAAGCGGACGATGGGATCTTTCGTTTTCCAGAACTCAATCTCGGTCTGGTCGCGGTAACGGGTGGGATCGTCGGCGGTGGTATGCGCTCCGATGCGGTAGGTCAGGGTCTCGATCAGGGTTGGTCCTTCGCCTGCTCTGGCGCGCGCTAACGCCTGCTGCATCACTTCGTAGACGGCGAGGATGTCGTTGCCATCAACCAGCCGTGACGGAATGCCGAAGCCGGGGCCGCGCGAAGCAAACGACGGCGCAGCAGACTGCTTTTTACGTGGCACGCTGATGGCCCAGCCATTATTTTGTACCACGAGGACAGCAGGAGCCTGGTAGACGCCCGCAAAGTTCAGCGCCTCGCTAAAATCGCCCTCGGATGTGGCGCCGTCTCCGCAAACGCCCACGGCTACGACGGGATCGCCTACAATCTTTGCCGCCATCGCTAGCCCGACCGCGTGTAGCATCTGTGTCCCGATCACAATCTGGATCGGCAGGCAGCGCAATGCGGGATCATAGGGAGGAGTGAGGCCACGAAACGAGTAGATCAGCGTGGGGAGGGGCATGCCTCTGACGATCAACGAGGCGATCTCGCGATATGAGGTTGCCAGCCAGTCCTGGGGCTGCATCGGCGCGGCCAGGCCAACGGCGGTCGCCTCTTGACCAACCAGCGAGCCAAAGGTCGTCGCTCGTCCCTGCCGTTGCAGCGCGATAATCTTATTGGAGAAAGAGCGGCCCATTTGCATCGCCCGGTAAAGCTGAAGCAAGCGTTCAGGACTGATGTCGGGCAGGTTTCCAACCAGATTGCCCTCAGCATCGAGGATCTGGTAGGCTGCCATACTGGAATCTATTTGTTGGGTGGTCACGATGCGCTCCTTTTGCATTGCCACTTGACATCTGTAGGGACCTCCCACGATGAATCGGGGAGCTACAGCGCGTCCGATGCCTATACTTCTCCTCAAGAGAGGCGGGAGCTTGCGGCTTCCTTGAAACGTTCCGCACTCCAACGCCGCTTCCGCGTCTAGCTTCGCTCAGGAACGCGGAATCGAAGTATCTCGACCCGCTTGAGGGTACTGAAATGGTCTGGTGCTGGCTAGCGAGCTGCATTAAACAGCCACGGCACCTCCCGCCGCCTGCGGTCTTCGTAGGCGGTGATTTCGCTATCGTGCGAAAGGGTCCAGCCGATATTATCCAGGCCCTTGAGCAAGGCTTCCTTTTTGAATGGATCGAGATCAAAATGCAATACCCGTCCGCTCGGAGTAGTTACGGTTTGAGCGGCCAGATCGACTGTCAGGGTGTAGCCTTCGTTGGCCTCGATCTCCTTCATCAGCTCCTGAACTGTCTGCTCGTCCAGAGTAACGGGCAGTATGCTGTTATTGAAGCAATTGTTATAGAAGATATCCGCGAAGCTGGGAGCGATAAGGCAGCGGAAGCCATATTCGCGGATGGCCCAGGGGGCGTGTTCGCGTGATGAGCCGCAGCCGAAATTATCGCCCGTCACCAGGATGCTCGCTCCCTGGTAGCGCGGCTGGTTCAGTTCGAAATCGGGGTTGGGCACATCGGTATCGCCGACAAAGCGCCAGTTGGCGAAAAGCGCCCTGGAGAAGCCGGAGCGTCTGATCGTTTTCAAAAAGCGAGCGGGCGTAATCTCGTCGGTGTTGACGTTAGTGCGGTCCAGCGGCACTACCAGGCCGGTGTGAGTGGTGAATGGTTCCATGTATCCGTTCTCTTTCTCTACCAATTACGAATATCTACGAAGTGACCGGCAATGGCGGCGGCGGCAGCCATCGCGGGGCTGACGAGATGCGTGCGTCCTCCGCGTCCCTGGCGGCCCTCGAAGTTACGGTTGCTGGTGGAGGCGCAGCGTTCCCCGTCGCTCAGGCGATCTCCGTTCATCGCGATGCACATGCTACATCCCGCCTCGCGCCAGTCAAAGCCCGCTTCGCGGAAGATATCAGCGAGTCCCTCTTCCTCAGCCATGCGCCGCACCTGCATCGAGCCGGGCACGACCATCGCGCGCACGCCGGGGGCTACATATTTCCCCTTGACATATTGCGCGGCCATACGCAAATCTTCCAGGCGCGAATTGGTGCAGGAGCCGATAAAAACGGTATCGAGCTTGATATCGGTAATGTTTTGTCCGGCGGTCAACCCCATATATTTGAGCGCCCGCTCATAGCTCTGGCGTTTCAAGGGGTCCGATTGTGCGGCGGGATCAGGAACAGCGCCGGTGACATCGACGACCATGCCGGGATTAACGCCCCATGTGACCTGTGGCCCCAGTCCGTCAACGTTGAATTCGTAGACCGCATCGAATTTTGCGCCGGGGTCGCTGGCGAGTTGTCGCCAGGCAGCGACGGCCTGATCGAAGAGTTCGCCTTTGGGGGCAAAGGGGCGTCCCTTGATATACGCGAAGGTGGTTTCATCGGGGGCGACCATGCCAGCGCGTGCGCCTGCCTCGATAGCCAGATTGCAGAGGGTCATGCGCCCTTCCATTGAAAGGTTGCGCACGGTCGAGCCGCTAAACTCGATCACATGGCCCGTGCCAATGCCCGTGCCAAATTTGCCGATCAACGCCAGGGCAAGGTCTTTAGCGGTCACACCGGGGGCGAGGGTGCCCTCGATGCGGATATTCATCGTTTTCGGCTTCTTCTGCAACAGGCATTGTGTTGCCATGACGTGCTCAACCTCGCTGGTACCGATGCCGATGGCAAATACCCCCAGCGCGCCATGCGTAGAAGTATGTGAGTCGCCACACACCAGCGTCATGCCGGGCAGGGTCAGGCCAAGTTCCGGCCCGATGATATGGACGATCCCCTGACGCGCATCTTTCATATCGAAGAGGGTCAGGCCAAAATTGCGAGCGTTCTGTTCCATCGTCGTGATGCATAGCTCGCTCTCCTGATCTACCACGTCGAGCATGCGCCGACCGCTAACGGTGGGAACGTTATGGTCGAGCACGGCAACATTGGCGTCGGGGCGGCGCACTTTGCGGCCAGCAGCCTGCAAACCTGAGAACGCCTGCGGTGAAGTGGCCTCGTGGATCAGATGACGGTCAATATACAGTATGGTTGACTCTCCGGGAATGTCCCGCACGACATGGGCATCCCAGATTTTCTCGAACATTGTCTTAGGCATATCGTCTTTGGGGTTCATCGGCACATCCTTCTCTATTTTGCGAAACTCCTCATTGAGCTGCTCGCCTTGCTTCGTTCCACTTTTTCGTGTATTGGTATGCGACCGCGTTGGGTCTGGAGCAGACGGAAAGCTGCCAACTGTGCTGTCAAATATTATATCACCAAGCACTTCGACTCTGCGTTCCTGTTGTCCTCGCTCTTTCCCTGCTCCTTGCCATCAGGGTTTATCAGACGCCGCTGTACGCCCTGATTGTTCGCGCTTTCGGCGCTCATAGGGGGAGGAAGGTATCGGCTGTGCCCACAGCCGATACCTTCCTCCCCAGAACGGCTCGCCGGCGAGCCGTTCTGTCCGAAAAGACAACTTTGAGAAGTCCGGCCCTCGCCATCGAGGGCCGGTGTAAAGGGAGAACAGAAAAGCTTTGTATTCCCCGTTAAGTTTATTGTAACTAATGTTGTGACGATCTGTATTGATATTGGTATACCGGCTAAGCTCAAATCAGATGCCGGGTTGCATTTTCTTGCCCTTAAACGCAATTGCGAACCGGTGGCATGTCGTTTTGCAGTTGCTCCCCGGTCTTTGCCGGGAGAGAAAGATGGAGGAATATTCATGGCTGTACTACAGGCTGAGGTACCGGCAAGTACCGGGCGGGAAAGGCTGCTCTTTCTTGATTGGTTGCGGGTGCTGGCCGTCCTGGGAGTCTTTTGTTTTCACACCCTGCGCCCTTTTGATTCCCTCTCCGATTGGAATATTAAGAATCCCGAGCGCAGTTTTGTCGCCGATGCCTTTATCGCTTTCTTCTTCCAATGGGGCATGCCCCTGTTCTTCGTGCTGGCGGGAGCTGCCTGCCGCTTTGCGCTGCGCACGCGCTCCGGGTCCAGATATTTTCGTGAGCGTTGTCTGCGTCTCCTCCTGCCGCTGCTCGTCGGGTATCTGCTTTTGAGTCCGCCACAGGCTTATGTGGAGGAGCTGACTCATGGATACTTTCAAGGCTCCTTCTTCCAGTTTTACCCCTGGTTTTTTACACACATCCAGGCGAACTGGCATGCCCCCTGGATCTACTGGGTCTATCACCTCTGGTTTCTGATCTTTCTCTGGCTTTTTACTCTGCTCGCGCTCCCACTGTTTCTCTTCTTGCGCAGCGATGCCGGCCAGCGGATGATTGATAAGATCGCGGCCTGGTCCAGTCGGCCAGGGATGATCTTTCTTTTCGCTATACCCATTGCGCTCATTCAGATGGCCTTACGCGCCCCGTTCCCCGCGGAGCATGATTGGGCCGAATTCGTCTGCGATCTGGCTTTTTTTATCTATGGCTATCTGCTCTTTAGTCGCCCCTGCTTTGTTGAGGCCATTCGTAAACAGGGATGGCTGGCGCTGGGCATGGGTATGCTGTGCTTCCTCATTATGGTAGCAGCGTTGATAACCGGCCATGCTCTGACCTGGGAAGCAGCACCCAGCTATACCATTGGTTCTCTGTTCTATCAGGCGATACGCGGCATCAATGCCTGGGCCTGGCTCCTCTTCGTCCTCTTCTGCGGCATACGCTGGTTCAATGGGAATAACAACGCGCTCCGCTATATGAACGAAGCCGTGTTGCCGTTTTATGTCTTCCAGCAACCGGTAATTATCGCCGTCGCCTTCTATGTCATACCCTGGAATATGGGCATTTTCGCCAAATGGTTACTCATCAGCGTGCCAGCTTTCGTACTGCTCCTGACGCTGTACGAACTGCTGATCCGGCGCGTCAATGGGGTCCGCTGGCTCTTTGGCATGAAGCTGCGGCGTGATGGCACATCAGGATAGCGACAGCCTCCCACAAAAAGCTCCAGATAAAAGCTGTTGCAGGGCTTTTCCGTTGTCCTCTCCTCTGACTCCTGCTGCCGGGGTTCGCGCCCCGTTCGGGGCGCAGAGCAAGGGGAGAGAGGTGCCGGCACATCTCCCCTTGCGAGCAGGGCTTCGCCCTGCAAGCATGACGAAAACTGAAAAGCCCTGAAGCTGTTCAGGGTTTCTCAAAAGTCGCTGCACGCTTTGACTCCTCGCGCCTTCGGCGCTCACAGGGAGAGGAAGGTGCTGGCGGTGGGCTGCGCCCACCGCCAGCACCTTCCTCTCGAACGGCTCGCTTGCGAGCCGTTCTGTCTGAAAAG